>NZ_JBITXI010000001.1:706994-797473 GCF_044544605.1 Streptomyces sp. NPDC053560
CCGGGTGGGCGGGGGGGGGGGGGGGGGGGGGGGGGGGGGGGGGGCGGGGGGGGGCGGCCCCCCCCCCCCGCCCCCGTAGGACCGCTCCCGCTCGGTACTCGTAACGCCGAACCCGCTCGGTACTCGTGCTCCACACCACCACAGACTCCGCACCACACACCTCGAGGTGAACATCCATGGCCACCGTGCTGTCCCTCTCCGGGAGCCCCTCCCCCACATCCCGTACGGCGCGACTGCTGCGCCACCTGGACGCCACACTCGTCTCACAGGGACACGAGGTGATCCCGCTGGACGTCCGGACGCTGCCCGCCGAGGCGCTGCTGGGCGCGGACTTCGGCCACCCGGCGATCGTCCGGGCGGCCCGGCTCGTCGAGGCCGCCGACGGCATCGTCGTCGGTACGCCCGTCTACAAGGCCGCGTACTCGGGGCTGCTGAAGTCCCTCCTCGACCTGCTGCCCCAGTACGCGCTTTCGGGGAAGACCGTGCTGCCGCTGGCCACCGGCGGTTCCACCGCGCACGTCCTCGCGATCGACTACGCGCTGCGGCCCGTGCTGTCCTCCATGGGCGCCTCGCACATCGTGCCGGGCTGGTTCGTCCTGGACCGAGACATCACCGTGCAGGAGGGCGGCGGGGTCCACGTGGCACCGGAGACACGTGAGGCGCTGGACGGTGTGCTCGGCCAATTCTCGACGGCGCTGGACCGCGCGCCCCTGCGAGTGGCGGCATGACCGGCACCGCTCATGTGATCGCCGACGACGCGGAGGCGCTGGCGGTAGCCGCCGAGCTGGCGGCGGAGTTCCGCACCGGCGCGGCCCGCCGGGACGCCGAGCGCCGGCTGCCGGGCCCCGAACTGGACCGGCTCTCCGACAGCGGCCTGCTGGGCATCACCGTGCCGCGTGAGCACGGTGGCGCCGAGGTGTCGGCCGAGACGCTCGCCGGGGTCTTCCGGCTGCTGGCCACCGCTGACGCGAGCCTGGCGCAGATCCCGCAGAGCCACTTCGTGTACGTCGCGGTGCTGCGCCGCCAGGGAGACGAGGAGCAGCGGAAGTTCTTCTTCCAGGAGGTGCTGGCCGGACGTCGGCTGGGCAACGCGCAGTCCGAGGCGGGCACCAAGCACGTGCAGGACATCCGTACCCGGCTCGTCCCGCAGCCGGACGGGTCGTACGTCCTGGAAGGCACCAAGCACTACTCCACGGGCGCGCTGTTCGCGGACTGGATCCCGGTGCTGGCCCGCGGGGCCGACGAGGAGCTGTACGTCGCCTACGTCCCCCGGCACGCACCCGGCGTGACCGTCGTGGACGACTGGGACGGCATGGGCCAGCGGACCACCGCCAGCGGCACGGTGCGCCTGGAATCCGTACTCGTCCCGCGGGACCGTGTGGTGCCGCACCACCTCACCTTCCGCGGCCCGCAGCTGCACGGTGCGCTGGCGCAGTTGCTGCACGCGGCCATCGACACCGGGATCGCCGAGGGGGCGCTCTCCGAAGCGGTGGAGTTTGTCCGGGTCAAGAGCCGCCCGTGGTTCGAGAGCGGGCTGGCAACCGCGGCGGAGGATCCGCTGCTCATCCAGCAGTTCGGTGAGCTGGCGCTGGCCGTACGGGCGGCGGGCGCGCTGCTCTCCGAGGCCGCGCGCGCGGTCGACACGGCGGCGGTCGGCCTCACCGACGACAGCGCGGCCGAGGCGTCGATCGCGGTGGCCGCCGCGAAGGTGCAGGCCGCCCGTGCCGCGGTGGAGGCCGGCAGCGCGCTCTTCGAAGCGGCCGGCACCCGCGCCGCACTGAACGGGCTGAACCTGCACCGGCACTGGCGCGACGCGCGTACCCACACGCTGCACGACCCGGTGCGCTGGAAGGTGCAGCACATCGGCCGGTACGTGCTGAACGGCACCCGACCGCCCCGGCACGGCCTCCTCTGAACGGCGGGCGCACCCCCGGTGAACACGCGGATGTGGTCGCAATCGGAGGACGCGCGTGCTTCGCTGGCGGCATGGTGTCGTACGAGGAAGACGTGCCGCGAGACGAAGCGCATTCCGAGGAAGACGTGCCGTACTACGAAGACGTGTCGCCGGGGAGCGGCACTCTGCCGCCCGCCGCGTGGCTGCCCGGGACGGACGCCCGGCGGCTGTCGCTGAACGGGACCTGGCGGTTCCGGCTGTCGCCGGCGGCGACCACGGAGGACGAGACCTTCGCCCGCCCCGAGTACGACGACTCGGCATGGGCCGGGCTGACCGTGCCGGGACACTGGGTGCTCCAGGGGCACGGCGCCCCGGCCTACACGAACACCGGCTACCCCTTCCCCGTGGATCCGCCGCGGGTGCCGGACGAGAACCCCACCGGTGACCAACGGTACGCATTCGACCTGCCGGAAGACTGGCCGGCGGGTTCCACCGTGCTGCGCTTCGGGGGCGTCGAGTCCTGCGCCCGGGTATGGCTGAACGGCGAGGAGCTGGGCCACTTCAAGGGCAGCAGGCTGCCCCACGAGTTCGAGGTGGGGGCGCTGCTGCGGCCCGGGCGCAACACCCTGGCCGTCCGTGTGCACCAGTGGTCGTCCGGCACGTACCTGGAGGACCAGGACCAGTGGTGGCTGCCCGGCGTCTTCCGGGAGGTGGACTTGCTGCAGCGTCCCGAAGGCGCGGTGCGGGACGTCTTCGTACACACCGAGTACGACCACCGCACCGGGAGCGGCAGCCTTCGGCTGGACTGCGCTCCGGCCGGACGGGTGACCGTGCCGGAACTGGGCATGGACCTGGCGACCGGCGAGAGCGTGACGGTTCCCGTCGAGCCGTGGACGGCGGAGACGCCGCGACTGTACGACGCGGAGCTGGCCACCCCCGGGGAGCGCGTGCGGCTGCGCATCGGGTTCCGCACGGTCGCCGTCGAGGACGGCCTGCTGAAGGTCAACGGGCGGCCACTGCTGCTGCGCGGCGTCAACCGGCACGAGTTCCACCCGGCGCACGGGCGCGCGCTGACCACGGACGTCATGCGGCGCGACCTGCTGCTGATGAAGCAGCACAACATCAACGCCGTGCGTACCAGCCACTACCCGCCCCACCCGGCCTTCCTGGAGCTCTGCGACGAGCTGGGGCTGTGGGTGGTCGACGAGTGCGATCTGGAGACGCACGGCTTCGCCCAGCAGGGCTGGCGGGGCAACCCCGTCGACGACGAGCGGTGGACGCCGGCCCTGCTCGACCGGGCCCGGCGGATGGTCGAGCGCGACAAGAACCACCCGTCCGTCATCATGTGGTCGCTCGGCAACGAATGCGGTACGGGCCGCGGGCTGTCCGCGATGGCCGCGTGGATGCGGGAGCGCGACCCGTCCCGGCCGCTGCACTACGAAGGCGACCCCAGCTGCGCCGACACCGATGTCTACTCCCGGATGTACGCCGACCACGCCGAGGTGGAACGCATCGGGCGGCGTACGGAGGAGCCGCTGGACGACGCGGCACTGGACGCCCGGCGCCGCAACCTGCCCTTCGTGCTGTGCGAGTACGCGCACGCCATGGGCAACGGGCCCGGCGGGCTGCGTGACTACCAGCGGCTGTTCGAGACCTATGAGCGCTGCCAGGGCGGCTTCGTGTGGGAATGGATCGACCACGGGCTGCGGCAGGAGACCGCGGGCGGCGTCCCTTACCACGCGTACGGGGGCGACTTCGGGGAGGAGCTGCACGACGGCAACTTCGTGTGCGACGGGCTCGTGTTCCCGGAGCGCACACCCTCGCCGGGGCTGATCGAGTACAAGAAGGTCATCGAGCCGGTGCGCATCGAGGCGGCCGGGCCGGACGCCGCCCCGGGAGCGGTGCGTGTCACCAACCTGCAGGACTTCGCGGACCTGTCGGCGCTCGTCTTCCCGTGGCGCTACGAGGTGGAGGGCCGCGCCGTCACGGAGGGGACGCTCGCGGTGCCGCCGCTGCTGCCCGGCGAGAGCGCCGAGCTGAAGCTGCCGCCGCCCGCCGACGGGGCTGCGGCCGGTGAAGCACTGTGGACGGTACGCGCGGTCCTGGCCGAGGACACCGCCTGGGCCGCCGCCGGGCACGAAGTCGCGTGGGGCCAGCTGCCCGCCGGGCCGCGCCCGGTACCGCGCCCGGTCGTGGCGGCCGTGGCACCGCGGTGGGGCGAGGACGGCACGATCGCGCTCGGCCCGGGTGTCTTCGACGCCGCCACCGGGGTTTTGAGCGGGCTCGGCGGCCGGCCGGTGTCCGGCCCGCGGCTGGACATCTGGCGGGCGCCCACGGACAACGACGAGGGCGCGCCCTGGCAGCCGGGGCAGCGCTGCGGTCCCGAGTGGCGGCGGATCGGCCTGCACCGGATGCGGCACCGCACGGACGCGGTGGTGGCGGACGGGGACACGCTGATCGTCCGCACCAGGGTCGCGCCGGCCGCCACGGCACTGGGCTTCGCGGTGGTGCATCGCTGGATCTCGGACGGCGTCGCGTTGCGGCTGGAGGTGGCCGTGACGCCGGAGGGCGACTGGCCGGTCGCGCTGCCCCGGCTAGGGCTGCGGATGGGCGTCGGCGGCGATCTGGGCGCCGTGCGGTGGTTCGGCGGCGGTCCGGGTGAGGCGTACCCGGACACGTCCGCAGCGGCCCGCGTGGGCCGTTGGGTGCTGTCGGTCGACGAGTGGCAGACCCCGTACGTGCGACCGCAGGAGAACGGTGCGCGCATCGGCGTGCGCTGGGCGGAGCTGACGCGCCCGGACGGGACCGGGCTGCGCGTCGAAGGGGAGCCGGACTTCTTCCTCACGGCCCGGAGGTGGACCACGGAGGAGCTGGACGCCGCCCGGCACGCGCCGGACCTCGTCCCGGGCGACCGCGTGTGGCTCCACCTGGACCACGCGCAGCACGGGATCGGCAGCCAGTCGTGCGGCCCCGGGGTGCTCCCCCGCTACCGCCTCGAAGCCGCTCCGGCCGCGTTCGCCTTCACTTTCCGGACGGTGGAATGACAGGCTTCACCGTATGAGCACTACCTCCCCCTCCTTCGTGGCCGCCCTGGCCGGCGGCCCCGTCGTCCTCGACGGCGGACTCTCCAACCAGCTGGAGTCGGCCGGGCACGACCTCAGTGACGAGCTGTGGTCGGCCCGGCTGCTCGCCGAGCAGCCGGAGGCGATCACCGCCGCGCACCAGGCGTACTACGAGGCGGGCGCCCGGGTCGCGATCACCTCCAGCTACCAGGCCACGTTCGAGGGCTTCGCGCGGCGCGGCGTCGACGGAGAGACGGCGGCCGGGCTGCTGCGCCGCAGTGTGGAGCTGGCCCGGGAGGCCGCCCGGCGCGCCATGAAGAACGGCGTGCCGGGCCCTCTGTACGTCGCGGCCTCCGCGGGCCCCTACGGCGCGATGCTCGCGGACGGTTCGGAGTACCGCGGCCGGTACGGACTGAGCGTCGGCGAACTGGAGCGGTTCCACCGGCCGCGGCTGGAGGTGCTGGCGGCGGCGGAGCCGGACGTACTGGCGCTGGAGACGGTGCCGGACGCGGACGAGGGGCGGGCGCTGGTGAGCGCGGTGCGCGGCCTCGGGGTACCGGCCTGGTTGTCGTACAGCGTCGAGGGCGGCCGGACGCGGGCCGGGCAGCCGCTGGAGGAGGCCTTCGCACTCGCCGCCGAGGCGCCGGAGATCGTGGCCGTAGGGGTCAACTGCTGCGTGCCGGAAGACGCGGACGCGGCGGTGGAGACGGCGGCGCGCATGACCGGCAAGCCCGTCGTGGTCTATCCGAACAGCGGTGAGGAGTGGGACGCGCAGGCGCGTGCGTGGCGCGGTCGCGCGACGTTCACGGCGGAACGGGTGACGGCGTGGGCGGCGGGCGGCGCACGCCTCATCGGTGGCTGCTGCCGCGTGGGCCCCGACTCCGTCTCCGCCCTCGCCGGCCTCCTCACGCCCTGACGCTCCCCCTGCAGAGCAGCGGCCCCGCCCGTGTACGGCGGGGCCGTTCCCCGTGCGTGGCGGATCAAGGTCGTTATGCAGACGCAACCCTCACGGCGGAGACAGCGGACACGGCCGGTGGCAGGATTCAGCGCAACTCGCCGTCAGCAGACTGCTGTTGATCTTCACCTTTCCCTGGAGGACCGGTGTCAGCTCGCTCGTCGCTGCCTGTCATAGCCGCCGTCGCGGCCGTCGCCCTGGCGGCCGGCTGCACCAGCACGAAGTCCGAGGGGAACCAGGGCTCCGGGTTGCAGCTGGTGTCCAAGGGGACGCTCAAGACCTGCACCCACCTGCCGTACGCGCCCTTCCAGGTCAAGAAGGGCGGCGAGATCGTCGGATTCGACGTGGACCTGATCGACCTCGTGGCCAAGGACATGAAGGTCGAGCAGGAGGTCGTGAACACGCCCTTCGAGGGCATCGAGACCGGCCAGGACTTCAATATTCGCAAGTGCGACCTGGCCGCGGCGGGCATGACGATCACGCCGGAGCGCAAGAAGGTCATGGACTTCTCCGACCCGTACTTCAACGCCACGCAGGCGCTGATCACGAAGAAGGGCGAGCCCTACAAGAGGATCGAGGACCTCAAGGGCCGGAAGCTCGGCTACCAGAAGGCCACGACCGGCGGCATCTACGCCAAGGAGCACGCCGGCAAGGACGTGGACCTCGTGGAGTACGAGGACCTCGGGCTGCTGCTCACGGCAGTGAAGACCCGCAAGGTGGACGCCGCCATCATGGACAACGGCGTGCTGCTCGACTACGTCAAGTCCAACCCCGACACCAAGGTCACCGCCGAGTTCGACACGGGTGAGCAGTACGGGGTCGCAGTGCGCAAGGGCAACGGCGCACTCCTGAAGCAGATCAACGCCTCCCTCAAGAAGGCCAGGTCGGACGGCAGTTACGACCGCATCTACAAGAAGTGGTTCGGTACCACCCCGCAGAGCTGATCCCCACCGCCCACCCTGAGGAGCTCTGCCCGCATGCCCCTGACCAAACGGCAGCGGACCCGCGCGGTCCGCGGGTCGCAGTACGCCCTTCTGGTCCTGGTCGTGGTCGTCGTGGCGCTGGTCGCCGACTGGGGCCAGCTGCAGCGGGCCTTCTTCGATGTCGGCATCGTGGCGGACCTGTTCCCCGACATCGTCACCACCGCGCTGGTCAACACGGTGCTCTACACCCTGCTCGGCTTCGGATTCGGGCTGGTGGTCGGGCTCGTCCTGGCGCTGATGCGGCTCTCTTCGGTGCCGCCGTACCGCTGGATCGCCGTCACGTACATCGAGTTCTTCCGGGGCGTGCCCGCCCTTCTGGTCTTCATCGCGCTGGGCTTCGGTGTGCCGCTCGCCTTCG
This sequence comes from Streptomyces sp. NPDC053560, assembly GCF_044544605.1. NCBI lineage: Bacteria > Bacillati > Actinomycetota > Actinomycetes > Kitasatosporales > Streptomycetaceae > Streptomyces > Streptomyces sp. NPDC053560. The sequence continues at coordinate 714,247 of NZ_JBITXI010000001.1, forward strand.
AGGTCGCACTGGACCAGTACGTCACCGTGATGCTCTCCCTGGGACTGGTCGGCGCCGCCTACATGGCGGAGACCATCAGGGCGGGCATCCGGGCCGTGCCCAAGGGCCAGACCGAGGCGGCCCGCTCGCTCGGCATGTCGCACGGCCGGGCGATGGTCTCCATCGTCATCCCGCAGGCGTTCCGCATCGTCCTGCCGCCGCTCACCAACGAGCTGATCCTGCTGACCAAGGACTCCTCGCTGGTGTACCTGCTGGGGCTGTCGCTCGGCCAGTACGAGCTGGCCAACTTCGGACGGGACGCACTCAACGAGTACAAGAGCCTGACCCCGATCCTCGTGGCCGGCCTGCTCTACCTCGTCATCACCCTCCCGCTCGGCCACCTGGTCCGGCGGCTCGAAGCCCGTACCGCGAAGGCCAGGTGACCGGCATGACGACCGACTCGGCGGCGACGGGCCGGGCGCCCGCGGCCGGGAACCCGACCGCCATCGAGGTCACCGGGCTGCACAAGGCCTTCGGCGACCTCGAAGTGCTCAAGGGCATCGACTTCACGGTGCGGCGCGGCGAGGTGGTGTGTGTCATCGGCCCCTCGGGGTCGGGCAAGTCGACGCTGCTGCGCTGCGTCAACCTGCTGGAGGAGCCCACCTCGGGGACGGTCGTGGTGGCCGGCACCGAGGTGACCGACCCGGACGTGGACATCGACCGGGTGCGGCGCCGGATCGGGATGGTCTTCCAGTCCTTCAACCTCTTCCCGCACCTGACCGCGCTGGAGAACCTGACGATCGCCCAGCGGCGTGTGCTGCGCCGCGAGAAGGCCGAGGCGGAACGGGTCGCGCGGGCGAACCTGGCGCGCGTCGGACTGAGCGACAAGGAACGCTCCTACCCCGCCCAGCTCTCCGGGGGCCAGCAGCAACGGGTGGCCATCGCCCGCGCGCTCTCGATGGACCCGGAGCTGATGCTGTTCGACGAGCCGACCTCCGCGCTCGACCCGGAGCTGGTGGGCGACGTGCTCGCCGTCATGCGGTCGCTCGCCGACGAGGGCATGACCATGCTAGTCGTCACGCACGAGATGAGCTTCGCGCGGGAGGTCGCTGACCGGGTCGTCTTCATGGACGGCGGGGTGATCGTCGAGCAGGGGCCGCCGGACCGTGTGGTGGGTGCCCCGCAGCACGAGCGGACGCGTACCTTCCTGGCCCGCGTGCTGGACCCGGCGGCGGCCCAGGTCGGCGAGGTGGCCGACACCGGCCCGGAGGGCAAGCGCGTGGACCGCTGAGCCCCGCGGAAGGCCGGAGCGGCCCCCGGGCCGGTTGAGGGGCCGTACGGACGCCCCCGGCCCGTACGCGGCCGTACGGACGGGTGGCGCGCGGAGACGCGTGGCGCCCGCCCGTGGCCGTACCGGCCGCCCACCGGGCATGGTGTCCGGTGATCGGTTTTCCCCGAGCCTCAGGAGCCCGCCGGTGTTCGTCGACATGCCCCTCGAAGACCTGCGCACCTACCGTCCCGCCCGGCCCGAACCGGCCGGCTTCGACACCTTCTGGCAGCGCACCCTCAAAGAGGCGCGCGCCTTCCCCCTCGACGCACGCTTCACCCCCGTCGACGTGGGCCTGGACCTGCTCGACACCTACGACCTGGAGTTCTCCGGGTTCGGCGGGCACCGTGTCCGCGGCTGGTTCCTCGTCCCGAGGGGCGCTGGACGGCCGCTCCCCTGTGTCGTGCGGTACCTGGGCTACGGGGGCGGACGCAGCCTGCCGCACGACTGGCTGCTCTGGCCGGCCGCCGGGTACGCCACCCTCGTGATGGACCCCCGGGGCCAGACCGGCCCGAACCGGTCAGGCGACACCCCCGACCCGGTGGGCTCCGACAACCCGTCCGTCGGCGGCATGATGACGCGGGGCGTGCTCGACCCCGACGCGTACTACTTCCGCCGGCTCTACACGGACGCCGTACGGGCCGTGGAGGCCGCGCGGGAACACGCGGCGGTGGACCCGGACCGCATCGTCGTCGAGGGCAACAGCCAGGGCGGCGCGCAGGCGCTCGCGGTGGCGGGGCTGGTGCCGGGGCTCGCCGCCGCACTGGTGCGGGTGCCGTTCATGGCCCACATCCGGCGCGCCGTGGAGGTGGCCGAGACCGGCCCGTACACCGAACTGGCCGCGTACTTCGCCGGGGAGCGGCTGCACATCGACGCCGCGCTGGACACGCTGGACCACTTCGACGTGCTGAACTTCGCCGCCCGTGCGGAGGCTCCCGCGCTCTTCGGCACGGGCCTGGCCGACACCGTCACTCCGGCGTCCACCGGCTTCGCCGCGTACCACCACTACGCGGGCCCGAAGGACCTTCGGGTGTGGCGGTTCAACGGCCACGAGGGCGGCGGGACGCACCATCAGGCGGACGAGATCATGTTCGTACGGGAGCTGTTCGCATGAGGCCGCGTCCGCGGGCCCATGAAGTACCGGCGCAGGCCGGGCACCTGAGGGAGGAGTGGCGATGAGCGCGTGGGGAGCGGGACCTCTGGTGGTCGGCGTGGACAGTTCCACGCAGTCGACCAAGGTGCTGGTCGTGGACGCGTCGACGGGTGAGGTCGCGGCACGGGGCCAGGCGCCGCACACCGTCACCGCCGGCCCCGGCAAGGAGAGCGGCCCCGAAGAGTGGTGGGACGCGCTCGGGCAGGCGCTGGAGGCCTGCGGTGACGCGGCGCGGCAGGCGTCCGCCGTCTCCGTCGCGGGCCAGCAGCACGGACTGGTGACGCTGGACCCGGCCGGGCGTCCGGTGCGGCCTGCGCTGCTGTGGAACGACGTACGGCCGGCGCCGCAGAGCCGCCGCCTCATCGAGGAGCTGGGCGGCCCGGATGCCTGGGCTCAGCGGGTGGGCAGTCTGCCGGGCCCGTCGTTCACCGTGGCCAAGTGGGCCTGGCTGCGCGACCGGGAGCCGGCGGCGGCGCGGGCCACCGCCGCGGTACGGCTGCCGCACGACTACCTCACCGAGCGACTGACCGGCGAGGCCGTCACCGACCGCGGGGACGCTTCCGGGACGGGCTGGTGGTCCTCGGCCACCGGGAGCTACGACAAGGAGATCCTGGACCACGTGGGGCTGCGGTCGGAGATGCTGCCCCGTGTCGCGCGCCCCGGTGAGGCGGCCGGGACCGTACGGCCCGGCTCGTTGCCGCTGCCGCGCGGCGCACTCGTGGCGGCCGGTACGGGCGACAACATGGCGGCGGCGCTCGGCCTCGGGCTGCGCCCCGGCCACCCGGTGATCAGCCTCGGCACCTCGGGGACGGTGTACGCGGTGACCGGGCGGCGCCCGGCCGATCCGACCGGCACGGTCGCGGGGTTCGCGGACGCGCGCGGCGACTGGCTGCCGCTCGCCTGCACGCTGAACTGCACGCTCGCGGTGGACCGGATGGCGGCGCTGCTGGGCCGGGGCCGGGAGGCCGTGGAGCCGGGCGGCTCGGCGGTGGTGCTGCCGTTCCTCGACGGCGAGCGCACGCCGAACCTCCCGGAGGCGACGGGTCTGCTGCACGGCCTGCGGCACGACACCACGGGCGGGCAGGTGCTGCAGGCGGCGTACGACGGCGCGGTCTTCGCGTTGCTGCGGGCGCTGGACCTGGTGGCGGGGCCCGAAACGGCGGCGGACGAGGCACTGCTGCTGATCGGCGGCGGGGCGCGCGGGCAGGCCTGGCGGGACACCGTACGTCGGCTGTCGGGCCGGCCCGTGGTGGTACCGGACGAAGGCGAACTGGTGGCGCTGGGCGCGGCGGCGCAGGCGGCGGGGCTGCTGCTGGGTGAGGATCCGGCGGCGGTGGCGCGCCGCTGGGGAACGGGCCGGGGCGAGCGGTTCGAAGCGGTCGAGCGGGACGCGGCGGCGTGGGAGCGGCTGACGGGGACCCTCACGGCGGCGGGGCCCCTCTTCGGGGCGTGAGGTTCCCCACGCACGAAGGGGGCCGCCGCGGGCGCCGCCCATAGAAGCCCCGTGGGCGCCGCCCCGCACAGCCCCGCGGGCGCCGCCCTTCGTGCGTGCAGTCGTACGCCAGCGCATATTTGCACCCCGACCGGCGGGTGCACACCCGGGGATACAGCTATTCCGGCGAGCCTATCCAGTCAATTCCTATTTCATGCCACTCATTTGAGGGATTGTGCAGATAAAATCAGTGCGACTACCTTCTCTGTTCGGCGGATAGCCGATTTCAACTTCTTCCAGAGATGGGTGGGGCAGCTGTGACGGTTCCGGAAGAAACACTCTCCGACACCGCGGGCGAAAGCCAGAATGTGAACCTGACCAGTCTGGCCACGACTGCCGCGCGCAATCTGGCGACCACCACCAAGACCGTGCCACAGATGCAGAACATCACCTCGCGGTGGCTGCTGCGTCTGCTGCCCTGGGTAGAGGTCTCCGGTGGCACGTACCGGGTCAACCGGCGCCTGACCTATGCCATCGGGGACGGACACATCGAGTTCGCCTCGGAAGGCGGGGACCTGCGCGTCATCCCCGACGAGCTGCGCGAGCTGCCGGCACTGCGGAACTTCACCGACGGCGAGGTGCTCACCGCGCTCGCCGAGCGGTTCGAGCGGCGGCAGTACGCGGCGGGTGATGTGATCGCCGAGGCCGGGGGGCCCGCCGACCGCGTCGTGCTCGTCGCGCACGGCAGGGTGGACCGGATCGGCGCGGGCAAGTACGGCGACGAGACCGTGCTCGGCGCGCTGGCCGGCGGCGATCACCTCGGTGACGAGCCGTTCACCGACACGGACGCGACCTGGCAGTTCACCTACCGCGCGGTGACCCGGGTGACCGTCCTTTCCCTGCCGAGCAGCGCGCTGGCCGAGATCCGGGACCGCTCGGAGGGGCTGCGGGACCACCTCGAAGCGCAGCAGTCCGGAGCGCCGACGCCGCACAACGAGAGCGGCGAGGCGGCCATAAAGATCGCTTCCGGCCACCGCGGCGAGCCCCTCCTGGACAGCACGTTCGTGGACTACGAACTCAAGCCGCGGGAGTACGAGCTGAGCGTGGCGCAGACCGTGCTGCGCACGCACACCCGCGTCGGGGACCTCTACAACGACCCGATGAACCAGGTCGAGGAGCAGCTGCGGCTGACCATCGAGGCGCTGCGCGAGCGGCAAGAGCACGAGATGATCAACAACCGCGAGTTCGGCCTGCTGCACAACGCCGACCCGCGGCAGCGCATCCCCACCCGGAGTGGCCCGCCCACCCCGGACGACCTGGACGAACTCCTGTCCACCGTATGGAAGGAGCCGTCCTTCCTGCTGGCGCACCCCAAGGCCATCGCGGCCTTCGGGCGGGAGTGCAGCAAGCGTGGCCTGTACCCGACCGCCGTGGACTTCATGGGCCACTCCCTGCCGTCGTGGCGCGGGGTGCCGATCTTCCCCAGCGGCAAGATCCCGGTCGGCGCGGACAACACCACCTCCTTCATGGTGATGCGTACCGGCGAGGAGCGTCAGGGTGTCGTCGGGCTGCACCAGACCGGAATTCCCGATGAATACCAGCCAAGCCTCTCCGTCCGTTTCATGGGCGTCGACGACAAGGCCGTCATGAACTACCTCGTGAGCGCCTACTACTCCGCGGCCGTGCTCGTCCCGGACGCGCTCGGAATTCTCGACGACGTGTCCATCGGCCACTGAGGCAAGTAATTCAGGCCACCGAGGCAGCAATTTCAGCCGCCGCGCGGCACACACCGGGGGACGGTACCCCCGCCGAATGCCGCCCGCCCCACCGGGCGGCCCCGCGGCCGCACGTTTCACACCGGCACAGGAATAGGTGAGCTTCTCCATGACCACTTCGCTCGACCCGGCATCCGGCCTCGACGACTCCGCGAACGAACAGGCCCGGTCGAGCCTCGCCACGGCGGCGGCCCGGAATCTGGCCACCACGACGAAGACCGTGCCGCAGATGCAGGGGATCTCCTCCCGCTGGCTGCTGCGCGTCCTGCCCTGGACGGAGGTCTCCGGCGGTACGTACCGGGTGAACCGGCGGCTCTCGCACACTCTCGGCGACGGCCGGGTGGAGTTCACCAGCACGGGCAGCGAGGTCCGTGTCATCCCCGTCGAGCTGCGGGAGCTGGCGCCGCTGCGCGGACTGACCGACCAGGCCGCGCTGGAGGGCCTGGCCGGCCGCTTCGAGCAGCGCGACTTCGCACCGGGTGACGTGCTCATCGAGCGCGGCACGCCCACGGACCAGGTCGTGCTGATCGCGCACGGCAAGCTGGAGCGTGTGGGCGAGGGGAAGTACGGCGACGACACCGTGCTCGGCGTGCTCGCCGACGGCGACCACACGGGCGCCACGGCGCTGCTCTCCGGGGACGGCACCTGGGAGCACACCGTACGCGCCGTGACCCGGGGCACCGCACTGGTGCTGCCCCGCTCCGCATACGAGGAAGTCGCCGGGCAGTCCGACGCGCTGCGCAGCCACATCGAGCAGTTCCGCAGCGCGCTGATCCCCGCGCAGAACAAGCACGGCGAGGCGGCCATCGAGGTGACCTCCGGCCACGTCGGCGAGCCGCAGCTGCCGGCCACGTTCGCGGACTACGAACTGTCGCCGCGGGAGTACGAACTCAACGTCGCGCAGACCGTACTGAAGATTCACAGCCGGGTCGCCGACCTGTACAACGACCCGATGAACCAGCTGGACCAGCAGCTGCGGCTGACGGTCGAGGCGCTGCGCGAGCGGCAAGAGCACGAGATGATCAACAACAAGGAGTTCGGCCTGCTGCACAACGCCGATCTCAAGCAGCGCATCCACACCCGCTCCGGCCCGCCCACCCCGGACGACCTGGACGAGCTGATCTCCCGCCGCCGGAAGACCCAGGTCCTGCTGGCGCACCCGCGCACCATCGCGGCCATCGGCCGGGAGTGGAACGCCCGCGGCATCTATCCCACGGGGGTGGAGTTCGGCGGCCAGGAGGTGCGGGCCTGGCGCGGCATTCCGCTGCTGCCCTGCAACAAGATCCCGGTCAACCCCGACCAGACCAGCTCGATCATCGCCATGCGTCTGGGCGCGGAGAACCAGGGTGTGGTGGGTCTGCACCAGACGGGCCTTCCGGACGAGTACCAGCCCGGCCTGTCGGTGCGCTTCATGGGCATCAACGAACAGGCGGTCATCAAGTACTTGGTCAGCGCGTACTTCTCGGCAGCCGTGCTGGTGCCGGACGCGCTGGGCGTCCTGGAGGACGTCGAGATCGGGCACTGAGGGGCCCGCCGGTCCCTGCGGGCTGTGCGGTGCCGCAGCAGGGGCCGGACACCTCCCCGTAGGAGTTCTTCCGCCTCCCCGGCGAGAGGCGCTCTTCGGGAGTGCGACGGCGATGGTGCTCACGGTGCCGTCGCCGTACTCCTGTTGTGGCGAAGGTGTGGACGGAGCCGGGGCGGTGCGGCGCCGGAAGTTTTTGCGCCGTTATTGGTCGAGCCAGTGGCGGACCGGGAAGAACCTTGGCAATGGGCGTGCGGTTCCGCATCATGGCGGAGCCGCATGTCCATGACATTACGCCATGGCGCGTGAGCCGTGGCAGGTACGCGAGCTTCCCCCTCCCCCCATGGTCCTCTGGCAGGAGATCGCATGCAGCACGACAGTCCTCAGCCGTCCCGCCGCAGACTGCTCACCGGCGCCGCCGCGGCCGCCGCCCTCCTCCCCCTCGGCACCGGCCAGGCGCACGCCGCCCCCCACCGCGCCGGCAGAGCCCTCCGTGCCGGCTACCCCGACGTGCACTGGACCCCGGCCGCCGCCGCCAACTTCACCGCGGCCAACCGCCCGTCCCAGTACGGCATCGACAGGGTGATCGTCCACGTCACGCAGGAGACGTACGCCGACACCGTGAAGATCTTCCAGAATCCCAAGAAGCAGGTCTCCGCGCACTACTGCGTGCGCTCGGCCGACGGATACATCGGCCAGTTCGTCCGCGAGGACGATGTGGCCTGGCACGCGGGCAACTGGGGTTACAACACCCGCAGCATCGGCATCGAGCACGAGGGCTGGGTGGACCAGCCCAGCTGGTTCACCCAGGCAATGTACCGGCAGTCGGCGCTGCTCACGGCCGCGGTCTGCGTGCGGTACGGCATACCGGTCGACCGTGAGCACATCATCGGGCACGTGGAGGTGCCCGGGACCGACCACACGGACCCGGGCCGCTACTGGGACTGGTCGCGCTACATGAGTCTGGTGAAGGCGTCCCTCCGGTAGCCGGTGTCCGCGCCTCCGGGCATCACCGGCCGGCCGCGCGGAGGAAGCGCTCCAGCCCCGCGAGGTCATCGGTGTTGAGGTGGTCCACGCCCGCCGCCAGCAGTTCCCGCCACACCGCGTCGCGTTCGGGGCCCGGTGCGTCGGGCGTGGCCCAGAACCGCAGCCGCCGTCCTTCCCCATGGGCGGCGGCCACGATCCGGTGCAGTTCGGCGCGCTCTGCCGCGGGCATCGGCCCGGCGCCCACCCAGCGGAACCGTTCCGACCAGTTCGCGGAGACCAGCGGGATGAAGGTGGCGGGTGCCGCGGTCCCCAGGTCGGTGAGCCGGCCGTCGTAGAAGGCGCGGCGCACCCGCTCCGCCGCCATCGGCGCACGGGCCCCGCGGTCGCCCGAGACCACGGCGGTGACGGCACGCGTACGGACCCGGCCCGCCGCGCAGACGCTGAGCATCGGCGCGTACGGCCGCAGGCGGCGGGCCAGCTCCTGATAGGCCGGCGCGCCCGCCGTCTTGAGGTCGACGAGAAGCTGCAGGGACAGCGGGTGGTCCTTGAAGACCGTGCCGCCGTTGGCCGCGACCAGCGACCGCAGCGGATCGAGGTACAGGGCTTCCAGGGTGCGCCGCGGGTCCAGCTCCGCCTCCTCGTGGGCGACCAGCAGGCGGCCGTCCACGAGCCAGACATCCGCCTCCACACTGCCGAAGCCGTGGTCCAGCGCGTCGCGGAGCGGACGGTCGTGCGCGTAGTCGTTATGGGCGTGCGCCCGGCGCAGCGGTGCCGGGCCGCGCTCCGCCGTCCGGTGCGGACCCGTGCCGCTGGCGGCGGCCGGCGGCACCGCCCCCGCCAGCAGAGCGGCGCATATCGACGCCACGGCGCTTCTGCGCGTGAACGGGCCGGCGCCGGTGTACGAACGACTGCGGAGGGACGGTTTTCTCGGAATGGAGTGATTCATGACATCTCCGGGATTCCCGATGGCTTCGGTCAGTGGTGTACTTCGTTGGCCCAAAGGACAGTTGGCGTGACAACTGGGGTGATCGTGAAGCAGCGATTCGGTCGTGTTCGCGCGGTTCTGACGGTTCTGGTGGCGGCCGGTGCACTGGCCGGCGGAGGGGTGGCGGGCGGGGGGAGCGCCGCCGCCTCGGTGGATGTGCTCCGGACGGGCCGGGCGGCCCCGGCGGCGTCCGGGGTGACGTACCGGCAGTTCTCGATGGCGGTGCCGCGCGGCACCGTGCGGGGGCATCTGGTGACGGTGGACCTGACCAGACCGGGCGTGTCGGTCGGTCTGCTGGACGCGGGCGCTGTCGGGGCACGGCAGGCGGTGTCCGCGATGGCCGGGGCGCGGGGCGCGGTGGCCGGGGTGAACGGTGACTTCTTCAACATAACGGAGACTCAGCACCCGGGCGTCGAGCCGACGGGAGCCGCTGTCGGGCCCGCGATCTCCGAGGGACGGCCGCTGAAGTCGGCGGTGCCGGACGGGCAGCGGTTCGGGCCCGCGCTGCCGCCCGGCACGACGACCGAGGACGTGCTCACGGTGGACGCCGACCGGCGGGCCCGGCTGGACCGGCTGTCCCTGCGGGGCTCGGTGACCACGCCGGGCGGAACGGTTCCGCTGCGTGGCCTGAACCTGTACGCGCTGCCGGTCGGCGGCATCGGCGCGTACACGTCGCAGTGGGGCACCACGTCGCGGGTCCGCGCCACGTGCGGTACGGACACCGACCGGGCGGCGCCGTGCAGTACGGACACCGCGGAGGTCACGGTGCGCCACGGCCACGTCGAGCGGATCGCGGACACGCCGGGGCGCGGCGGAGTGGCCGACGGCACGACTGTCCTGGTCGGCCGCGAGGAAGGGGCTCAGCAGCTGCGGAAGCTGTCGGTGGGCGAGCGGGTACGGATCACCGAACGGCTGGTGGGGCAGCGGCCGGCGGCGTTGCGGTTCGCGGTGGGCGGCTTCCCGATCGTGCGGGACGGCGCCCCGCTTCCCGGCCTCGACACCGTTGCCTCGGCGGTGCGTACCGCGGCGGGCATCGGCGTAGGCGGGCATGTGCTGTACCTGCTCGCGCTGGACGGCACGAAGGGGAACGCCGGTCTGACGATCGGTGAACTCGCCGGACTGATGCAGCGGCTCGGCGCCCGGGACGCGATGAACCTGGACGGCGGCGGGTCCACGACGCTGGTCCTGCGCGAGCCGGGGAGCGCCACGGCGACCGTGCGCAACAACCCCTCGGGCGGCGCGGAACGCCCGGTGCCGAACGGGATCGGGGTGTTCGCACGGCAGCCCTGACCGCGGCCCGCCCCCACCCGTACGCGTACGGCCCCGAGGGGTGCTCCTCTCAGGGCCGTACGCTGCTGACCAGGTCGGCGGCGCCGGACAGGCCGTTGCTGATGTCCGGGGCGATGCTGCTGCCGGCCAGGAAGAAGCCGAGGAGCATGCACACGATGGCGTGCGAGACCTTGAGCTGGCCGCTGCGCAGGAAGACGACGGCGAGCACCACAAGCAGCACGAAGACTGAGATCGAAATGGCCATGGCGAACCTCCCTCGGTGGCCCGAACGGGCCATCAACGGCGCCAGTTTGGCGTATTTCGCGCCCTTCGCCCGGCTGTCGGGCGTCCGCCGAACGGGTGATCACTGCGGGTCACCGGACAGCGTCGGCGTCGCCCGCCAGCGCCTCCCAGCGGACCGTGCGGTCGCACCACCGTTCCAGCAGCACCCGGTCGTGGCCGACGGCCAGCAGGCCGGCGCCGGTCATCCGCCGGTACTCCTCCACCACCGCGACCAGTGCGGCCGTGGTGGACGCGTCCAGCATCGCGGTCATCTCGTCGCAGATCAGCCAGCGCGGCCGGAGGATCAGAGCGCGGGCGAGGCAGGCGCGTTGCAGCTGGCCGTCGCTGACCTCGTGCGGACGGCGGCCGAGGAAGTCGGGGCTCAGGCCCACGCGCGGCACCAGCTCGGCGAGCCGCTCGGCCGCCTCACCCCGGCTGCCGTTCGCCCGCAGCGGCTCGGCGATCAGGTCGGCGAGGCGCAGCCGGGGATCGGCGGCGAGGCGGGGCTGCTGGAAGACGACGCCGAAGGCGGTGCGGAGGGCGCGCGGTGCGCGATGCCGCCAGCCGGGCGCGGCCTGCCCGTCGACCACGACGCTGCCCCGCTCCGGCCGGTGCAGCAGGGCGGCGACCCTGGCGAGCGTGGACTTGCCGCAGCCGCTGGGGCCGAGCAGCCCGACCGCTTCACCGGGCGCGACACGCAGGGAGACATCACGGACGACGGGGCTGCCGCGGTCGTAGCCGGCGGTGATGTCCGACAGTTCAAGCATCGGCGGGCTCCTGTGCGCGGGCCTGCGCGTCCGTCGGTACGTGGTGGCAGGCCACGCCGTCGACCGGCTCGGGGACGGTCTCGCAGGCTGCTGTGGCGTGCGTACAGCGGGCGGCGAACGCGCAGCCGTCCGGGAGCGCGCCGAGCTCGGGCGGCTGTCCGGGGATGGGCGTGAAGGCGCGTTCGGGGAGTGCGTCGAGCAGCCCATGCGCGTACGGATGCCGGGGCCCGGGGGCGCCGAAGAAGTCCTTCGCGCCGCCGAGTTCGACGATCCGCCCGGCGTACATGACGGCGACCCGGTCGGCGATCCGTTCGGCCGCCGCGAGGTCGTGCGTGATCATCAGCAGCGCGCGTCCGTCCTCGGCGTGCCGGCGCAGCTCGTCCGCCGTGCGGTCGACCAGGTCGCGGTCCAGCCCGGTGGTCGGCTCGTCGGCGATCAGCAGGGGCGCCTCGCCGACCAGCGCGAGCGCGGTGGCCGCGCGCTGCGCGAGGCCCCCGGAGAGCTGGTGCGGATACCGGTCGAGGTGGTCGGCGGGGAAGGCCGCGCGCTCGGCTGCCCCCTCTGCAGCCGAGCGCAGTTCATGGCGGGGGACGTCCGTCAGCTCGCGGACGGTCTCCTCCAGTTGGGCCCGTACGGTGCGTACGGGGGTGAGGTGCGCGGCCGGGCTCTGCGGGACCAGGCCCACCCGCCGGCCGCGCACGCTCCGGGCGAGTTCGCGCTCGCCTGCGGTCAGCAGGTCGACGGCGGGTCCCCGGCCGGCGTCGGCCAGCAGGGCGGAGCCGGCGGTCCGCGCGTTGCCCGGCAGCAGGCCGAGCAGCGCGGAGGCCAGCACGGACTTGCCGCAGCCGCTCTCGCCGACCAGGGCCAGGCACTCGCCGGGCGCGAGGTCGAAGGAGGCGTCGGTGACGGCGGCGATGTGCCGGCCGCCGCGCATCCGGAAGCGTACGGAGAGCCCCCGTACGGACAGCACGGGCCGGGGTGGCGCGTCTGCGGTGGTCACAGCATCAGCTCCGATCGGCGGCGCGGGTCGATCCGTTCCCGCCAGGCGCCCGCGAGGCCGGCGACGGCGAGGGTGGGGACGATGATGAACAGGCCGGGGAAGAGCGTGGGCCACCAGTCGCCCGCCAGCAGGGAGCTGCGCGCCGAGTTGACCATGATGCCCAGGCTCGCTTCGTGGGCGGGCAGGCCGAGCCCCAGGAAGGACAGCGCGGACTCGTGCCAGATGGCGTGCGGCACCATCAGGACGGCGGCCAGCCCGGCCCGCGGCAGTACGCCGGGGAGGAGGTGGCGTACGGCCACCCGCCACCGTGAGGCGCCCCCGGAGACCGCGGCGTCCACGAACGGCCGGCCGCGCAGCGACAGCACCTCGGCCCGCACGATGCGCGCGGTGGACAGCCAGTGGGTGAGCCCGACCGAGATGATCACCGGCCAGACGCCGGGCCGGAACATCGCCACGATGAAGATGCCCAGCAGCAGGTGCGGGACGGACGAGAAGAGGTCGACGACCCGCATCACGGCCCGGTCCGCCCAGCCGCCGAGCGCGCCCGCCAGCGCGCCGACCGCGGTGCCGATGACGGTGGCGGTGAGCGCGGCGACCACGCCGACCAGGAGGGAGACGCGCAGCCCGTAGACGCAGCGCAGCAGCAGGTCCCGGCCGACCTCGTCGGTGCCGAAGGGGTGCGCGAGGGAGGGCGGTTGCAGCTTGGCGGCGAGGTCGACGGCCTGCGCGTCCACGGGGACGAGCGGCGGCACGAGCAGTACGGCGAGCAGTACGGCGGCCATGAGGACGGCCGAGGTGACCAGCCTCAGGGTGCGGTTGCTCCGGTCCCGGCCGGTGCCGGGCCGCGCGGGGTGCCAGGTGAGCTCAGCCATCGAACGCCACCCTCGGATCGGCGAGGCCGTACAGCAGGTCCGAGAGCAGGTTCCCGATCAGCACCGCGGCCGTGGCCAGCACGGTCAGTGCGGCGAGCAGCGGGAAGTCGACGCTGGTGGCGGCCTGGACGGTGGCCGCGGCGATGCCCGGCCAGCTGAAGACGGTCTCCACCAGCAGCGCGCCGGTGATCAGTTCGGGCACCCGGGAGCCGATCAGGGTGAGCACCGGCAGCAGCCCGCTGCGCAGCGCGTGCTGCAGCAGAACGGTGCGCTCGCGCAGGCCCCGGGAGCGCGCGCCGCGCACCGGATCCTCGGCGAGCGCGTCGCCGACCCCTTGGCGCACGTACAGCACGAACCACGGGAGCTGCGAGACAGCCAGCACGAGGGCGGGCAGGACCACATGGCGGGCGACCTGGCCGGCGGTGGCGACGGTGCTCCCGGTGTCGGTGAGGCCGCCGGCCGGCAGCACTCCGAGCTTGAGCCCGAACAGCCAGACGGCCAGCAGGCCGAGCCAGAAGGGCGGCGCGGCCTCCAGCGCGTACGCGGCGCCGCTCACCGCACGGTCGAACATGCCGCCGCGCCATCGGGCGGCGAGTACGCCCAGTACGGTGCCGAGCAGGACGGCGACCACGAAGGCGAGCGCGCACAGCAGGACGGACCAGCCGAGGCGTTCGCCGATTACCTGGGAGATCGGGGCGCGCAGCGAAGCGGAGTCGCCGAGATCGCCGGTGAGGGCGCCGGTCAGCCAGTCCCACCAGCGGGTGAGGAGCGGCTGGTCGACGCCGAGGTTGTGGCGGATCTGGTCGAGGTTCTCCTGGGACGCGGTCAGGCCCGCGGCCCCGGCGTACGCCTTGACCGGGTCGAACGGCGAGGCCGCCGCGACGGCGAACACCCCGAAGGTGACGGCGAGGAGGACCGGGACGGCGAGCAGCGCCCGCCGGCCGGTCATCCGTGCCATCGGCCCCCAGGGCAGGGACTTCAGGGCTCTCACTTCTCGGGCTGCCAGTCCTCGACGTTCCACCAGGGCCCGGAGGCCAGACCGTGGTCGTGCGGCTCGACCTGGGTGGACAGGCCCTTCTCGCCCGGGACCTGCCACTTGTCGCCGACGACGTAGAGGTGGTCGATGTGGGTGAGGAAGATGTACGCCGGGTCCTTCCGCAGCTCGCGCTGGACGGTGTCGTACCCGGCCCGGCGGCGGTCATGGTCGTCGGTGCGGCGGGCGTCGACGAGCGCCCGGTCGACCTTGTCGTTCTCGTACCGGGACATGTTGTTGAAGCCGTCGCCCGCGAGCGAGGAGTGCAGCAGCAGGTACTGGTCGAAGTCGGGGTCGGCGGGGCTGCCGCCACCCGCGAGCACCGCGTCGTGCTTCATGCGCGGCTCGATGACCTCCCACGTGCCGGACTCGACCTTGGCCTCGATGCCGGCCTTCTTGGCGTCGGAGGCGAAGGCGAGGGCGTGCTCCTGGCGGAGCTTGTCACCGGAGAGGTACCAGAGGGTGAAGGAGGCGCGCTGCTTCCCCTTCTCGCGGATGCCGTCCGGGCCCTTCTTCCAGCCCGCGTCGTCAAGGATGCGCGTCGCCTGCTTCAGGTCGTGGGCGCGCTCGGTGCCCTTGGTGAACCAGGGGCTGTCGGTGGGCACGGGCCCGTAGGCGGGCTTGCCCGCGCCGTTGAGGATGCCCTTGACCATGGCGTCGCGGTCCACGGCGAGGTCCAGGGCGCGGCGGACGGCCTTGGCGCCGGTGACCGGGTTCGCGCTGGGCAGCGTGACGTTGCGGTAGTCGAAGGTCTTCGCGGTGTACGTCTTCTGGTCCTGGGCGGACTTGAAGGCGGCGGCGAGGTTGGGCGGCAGGATGGCGCCGTCGAGGTCGCCGGAGCGCAGCCGGGTGGCGCGCACGTCGTCGTCCTTGATGATCGCCATGGTGAACTTCTTCACCTTCGGCGCGCCGCCCCAGTAGTGGGGGTTGGCCTTGAAGGTGAGCTTCTCGCCCTTGGACCAGCGGGTGAGGACGTACGGGCCGGTGCCGACCGGATGGGTGGTGAAGGACCCGTTGTTCACGTCCTGCCTGCCGGCGATGTGCTGCGGCGCGATGGGCAGGACGGTGCGCTCGGCGAACGGCGCGTAGGGGTACTTGAGGCGGAAGACGACGGTGTGGTCGTCCTTCTTCGTCACGCTCTTGATCGCGTCGAGCTCGGCCTTGGAGGCGTTGTTGGTCTTCGCGTCGAGGATGGTCCGGTAGGTGAAGACCACGTCGTCGGCGGTGAAGGGCTTGCCGTCACTGAACTCCACGCCCTTGCGCAGGGTGTAGGTGTAGGTCCGGCCGTCGTCCGTGACCTCGGGGAGCTTCGCGGCGAGCGCCGGCTTGAGCTTCATGTCCGCGTCGTGGGTGAGCAGTCCGTCGAAGATCTTGGAGTTGCCGTCCTTGCCGTACCCCAGCAGCGGGCTCAGGCTGTCCGGCTCGTACGCGATGCCGACCACGGCCGAGTCCTTCGCGCCCGCGGCACCCTTGCCGTCGGACGGCGTGGAGCAGGCGGCGGCGCCGAGGGCCAGCGTCGTCGCCAGGGCCACCGCCGACACGCCTCGTATGGACCGCGCTGACATGCACCACTCTCCTCTTGCCTCATGTCATCTCATGCCGACGCAAAGCTTTTGCGAACGGATTGCAATTAAACAACATGTAAGAGAGTGCTGACAGACGCGGTCCTTACCGCTTGGTACTCACCGCTGGACACGCACCGCCTGGTGCTCACCGCTTCGGAACGGGCGGTGCGGCGGTCAGTCGCCGAAGCCGCCGCCGAATCCCCCGCCGTCACCCCCGAGTCCCCCACCGCCCCCGAAGCCGCCGCCGAAGTCGCCACCGCTGAAGTCGCCGCCGGAATAGTCCCCGCCGCCGAGCTCGTCCCCGTGCCCGCCGTCGCCCCACCCGTAGGCGGCCGGGCCCGTCATCGAGGAGCCGAGCAGCGTGCCGAGGAAGAGACCGGGCAGCAGCCCGCCGCCGAGCATGCCGTAATAGCCGCCGGCCCAGGGGGCGTAGACGGAGCCCGCTTCCCAGTACGGGCGGTCCTCGCCGTACGGGGTGCGCACCGTGCGCGCCATCGGTTCCTGGCCGTCCGCCAGCCGCGCCTTGTCCGCCGCGCACACGGGCACGGTGCGCTCCGAACCCCTGGGCGGCGCCCAGCGCGCGTCGGCGACGGCCGGACCGTGCCGCGGGTCGAAGAAGCACGGCGGGCGGCGCTCCGGGAGCTCCCGGCCCTCGCGCCTGGCCTCCAGCGTGGCCAGCGCGAAGCGGCCGTCCTCCAGCGCCTCGGTCACCTTTCGCACGTCCTCGGGGCGGCGCGCCCGCCCCATGGCCTGCTTGGCGTTCTCGTACGCATCCAGGGCGTGCGCGTAGTCCGCGCGCATCGCGTCGTCGGCGCCCGGCTCGCCGGGCCGGAAGTCCAGCCGGTCCAGCTCCTCGCCGTACGCGGTGATGTCCTCGTCGACCACCACCCGCAACGACTCCAGCGCGGCCTGCTCCTCGGCCTCCCGGCGGCGCTTGGCCCGCCGGTGGACGGTGTACGCGCCGCCGGCACCGAGGACGACCAGCGCCCCGAGCCCGACCAGTGCGCCACTGCTGACGCCGTCGCCGCCCGGGTCCTGCCAGGACTTCGGCGTGCCCTTCCCGACCTGCTTCGTGGCCTGCGCGGTGAAGTCCTTCAGCTGAGCGGTGGCGTCACCCGGGTGTGCCCGCTGGGCCGCCCCCACGAGGTGGCGCACCGACTCGCCCGACATCACGTCGCCGTCGGCCCGGGCGTCGAAGCGGTCGCCGAGCTGCACCGCGTAGACGCCCTTGATACCGACGCGGGTGCGCAGGTCCTCGAAGAGCGTCGCGGGCGGGTACTCGGAGGTCTCGGGCAGCACGGCGACGAAGACGGGCTTGCCGGCGTCCTTGATGTCCTTCGCCAGCGCGTCCGCCTGTCCGGGCGGCAGCTGTGCGTCGGCGCGCGGGTCGACGTACACGGGTCCCTTGGAAAGCGCGTCGGCCGCCGCCTGCAGCCCTTCGTCGGCCGCCGCGCTGGACTGCTCGTCCGCCCGCGCCACGGCGCCGGTGGCGGCCGCCCGGCCCGGCTGAGGGCCCACGGCAGCAGCAGGCCCCACCGCGAGCAGCAGCGCCGCGGACGCGGCCGTCAGGGCCGGGGCCGCCCGGTGCAGGGGTCGTCCGGGTGCGACCTTCATGCCTACGACGCTACTCCGAAGTTCACTTTTCCGACATGCAAGACGAGACACCCGCAAAGGCCGTCGGTCCGGTACGACGACGCCGGCCGACGGCCCCACAGCCGCCGGTCGGCGTCCGTTCGTACCCCGCGGCCCCGGTCCGGCTCGGGTGCCGCCTCCCGATTCCCTACGGGGCCGTGAGGTCCACCAGTTCGGCGAGGGCCGCCCGGTGGTGGCCGGGGGCGCCCAGGGCGATCTCGTCGCTCTTGGCGCGCTTGAGGAAGAGGTGCAGCGGGTGCTCCCAGGTCATGCCGATGCCACCGTGCAGCTGGAGGCACTCCTGTGCGGCCCGGACCGCGACCGGGGCGCAGTACGCCTGCGCGACGGCCACCGCCACGGGGGCGTCGGGGCTCCCGGCCGCCAGCGCGTCCGCCGCGTTGCGCGCCGCTGCCCGTGCCGAGACCACCTCCAGCCAGAGCGCGGCCATCCGGTGCTTGAGGGCCTGGAACGAGCCGAGCGCACGGCCGAACTGGTTGCGCTGCTTCGTGTACTCCACGATCTCGGTCAGGCACCACTCGGCGATGCCCAGCTGTTCGGAGGCGAGCAGCCCGGCCCCGGTGAGCAGCCCCTTCCGTACGGCCGCGCCGGCCCGGTCGGCACCGGCGAGCCGGCGGCCGGCCGCCCCGTCGAAGGTGACGCGGGCGAGCCCACGGGTGAGGTCCAGCGGGGTGACCGCCTCGATGTGCAGCCCCGGCGCACCGGCGTCCACGGCGTACAGCTCGATGCCGTCCGCCGCGCGTACCGGTACCAGCAGCACGTCGGCGGCGGCCGCGTCGGCGACCGAGGTGACCGTGCCGAGCAGGACGCCGTCGGACCCGGCCCTGACGGTCGGCTCCAGCGGACCGCCGGGCGCGGCCGTCAGCGGCAGCGCGAGCACGCCCACGCGCTCGCCGGCGGCCAGCGCGGCCAGCAGCCCGGCCGGCTCCTCCTCGTCGGTGTCGCAGCCGAGCAGGGCCGTGACCGCGAGGACGGCGCTGGTCAGGTACGGCACGGGCGTCACGGCCCGGCCCAGCTCCTCCAGGACGACCGCGGCCTCTCTGGGGCCCGCGCCCTGGCCGCCGAGCTTCTCGGGGACGAGCAGCCCGGCCGCCCCCATGTCGGCGGCGAGCGAGCGCCAGAGGGCGGCGTCGTGGGTGCGTCCGGACTCCAGCTCGGCGAGCACTCCGGAGGGGCCGCCACGGTCGGCCAGCAGGGACCGTACGGCGGCGCGCAGGTCGTCCTCGTGCTCGGAGTAGAGCAGGTCCGGGCCTTCGGGCAGGTCGGCCGCCGCGGTGTCCGCGAGCGTCGGCTGGTCGGTCATCGGGGCAGGTCCTTCCACGCGACGTCCTTGTCGGTGCGCGGCTCGGACGGCAGGCCGAGTACGCGTTCGGCGACGATGTTGAGGAGCACCTCGGAGGTGCCGCCCTCGATGCTGTTGCCCTTGGCCCGCAGGTAGCGGTAGCCGGCCTCGCGCCCGGTGAAGTCCACGCCTTCGGGGCGGCGCAGCGTCCAGTCGTCGTACGTGAGGCCGTCCTCCCCGAGGAACTCCACCTCCCAGCCACTGATCTCCTGGGCGAGCCGCGCGAAAGAGAGCTTCATGCCGCTGCCTTCGGGGCCCGGCTGGCCCTTCGTGAGCTGCTGGCGCAGCCGCTCGCCGGTGAGGCGGGCCACCTCGGAGTCGACCCACAGGCGCAGCAGCCGCTGGTGCATGTCGTGCGTGCGCAGTTCGGGCCGCTCGCGCCAGTCGGCGGCGGCGACGCCGATCATGCCGCCCTCACGGGGGATGCGGGCGCCGCCGATGGCGACGCGCTCGTTCATGAGGGTGGTCCGGGCGACCTTCCAGCCCTCCCCCACCGCGCCGAGCCGGTGCGCGTCGGGGATGCGGACGTCAGTCAGGAAGACCTCGTTGAACTCGGCCTCACCGGTGATCTGGCGCAGCGGCCGGACGTCCACACCGGGGTCGGTCATGTCGCACACGAAGT
This sequence comes from Streptomyces sp. NPDC053560, assembly GCF_044544605.1. Classification (NCBI taxonomy): domain Bacteria; kingdom Bacillati; phylum Actinomycetota; class Actinomycetes; order Kitasatosporales; family Streptomycetaceae; genus Streptomyces; species Streptomyces sp. NPDC053560. The sequence goes on from NZ_JBITXI010000001.1 coordinate 733,809, forward strand.
ACGTGATGCCGCGGTGCTTCGGGGCCTCGGGGTCGGTACGGGCGATGAGGATCGCCCAGCGGGACTTGTGCGCGCCGGAGGTCCACACCTTCTGGCCGTTGACCACCCAGGTGTCGCCTTCGCCTTCCCGTACCGCACGGGTGGCGAGGGCCGCGAGGTCGGAGCCGGCGCCGGGCTCGCTGAAGAGCTGGCACCACACCTCCTCGCCGGTCCACAGGGGCTTGAGGAACCGCCGCTTCTGCTCCTCCGTGCCGAAACCCAGGATGGTCGGCGCCGCCATGCCCAGGCCGATGCCGATCCGGCGCGGGTCGTTGTCCGGCGCGCCGGCCGCGGCCAGCTCCGCGTCGACGACGGCCTGGAGGGAGCGGGGGGCGTCGAGGCCGCCGAGCCCTTCGGGAAAGTGGACCCAGGCGAGCCCGGCGTCGAAGCGGGCGCGCAGGAAGTCCATGCGGTCGGTGGTGGCGGGCGGGTGTGCGGCGAGCAGCTCGGCGGTGCGCCCGCGCAGGTCCTCGGCTCCCGTGCTCATCGGCCCGCCGCCTCTCCGGGGACGACGACGAGGCGCCCTGTGGTGACGCCGTCGGCGACCCTCTGTACCGCGTCGGCCGCGCCCTCCAGAGGGACGCGGTCGCCGATGAGCGGCTTGATGACGCCCTGTGCCGCGAGCTTGGTCAGCTCTTCGTGGCAGGCGCCGATGGAGGCCGGGTCCTTGGTGTTGTACAGGCCCCAGTGGAGGCCGACGATCGAGTAGTTCTTGACCAGCGCGTGGTTGAGGGCGGGGCTCGGAATGGTGCCGCTGGCGAAGCCGACGACGATGATGCGGCCCTCGAAGGCCACGCACTTGGCGGACTGGGCGTACGCGTCGCCGCCCACCGGGTCGTAGATCACGTCGGCGCCGCGGCCGCCGGTGGCTTCCTTGACGGTCTTGATGACGTCCTCACTGCGCCGGTCGACGACCACGTCGCAGCCGAGTTCGCGGGCGACCGCCGCCTTCTCGGGGCCGCCGACGACGCCGATGACGCGGGCGCCGGCCGCCCGGCCGAGCTGGACGGCGGCGCTGCCGACGCCGCCCGCCGCCGCGTGCACCAGCAGCGTCTCGCCGGCCTGGAGGTGTGCGCGGCGGTGCAGCGCGAACCAGCCGGTCTGGTAGCCGATGTGCAGCGCGGCGGCCTCGGCGTCGTCCAGCGCGTCCGGCGCCGGCAGGACGGTCTTGGCGTCCACCACGGCCAATTCGGCGAACCCTCCGTCGGGCAGCGGCGGCTGGGCCAGTACCCGGGTGCCCTCGGCCACGCCGGCGCCCTCACCGGCGGCGAGCACCTCGCCGCAGACCTCGACGCCGGGCGTGAAGGGCAGCGGCGGCCGCACCTGGTACTGGCCGCGGCACAGCAGGGCGTCGGGGAAGTTGACGTTCGCGGCCTTCACCCGGAGGAGCAGCTGCCCCGGTCCGGGCTGCGGGTCGGGGACCTCGTCCAGTCGCATCGCCTCTCGTGGCTCGCCGTTCGCGTGTACCCGCCATGCCTTCACTGAGCTTCCCCTCACCACGTCGGTCGGCCTCGGTGCCATCGGCATACTAAGCGGTCGGTATGGCTGAGGGAACAGGTGCCGGGGAGGCAATCGGGGCGGGCGGCCGGCCCGCCCCGTGAGTGGCGTACCGGGCCGGTCAGCCCTTCAGGCGCCGCGCCTTGACCGTGTTGTCGGTGCGGACGGCCGGCTGCCCGTCCGGGGCGGTCTGGACGCGCTCGTGCTCCGCGCAGACCAGTACCTCCCACTCCCCCTCGGCCAGCCGGAGGTCGGCGAGCACCTCTTCGGGGCCGGGCAGGTGCACGTCCGGATGCGCCTCGGTCTCCCACGGGGGCATGCCGGAGTGACCGACCACGAGGAGCGTCCCGCCCGGCGCCACCGCGCCGGCGGCGGTCCGCAGCACCTCCGCACGCGGCAGCGGGCCGTAGGTGTGCAGGAAGTGGGAGGAGACCAGGTCGTAGCTACCTTCGGGGAAGGTCTCGCCCAGGGTGTGGCGCTGCCAGTCGATCCGGTCCGCGACGCCTGCGGTGGCCGCGTGCCCGGCCGCGCGCTCCAGAGCGACGCCGGAGACGTCGACCGCCGTGACCTGCCAGCCCTGCCGGGCGAGCCAGATCGCGTCGCCGCCCTCGCCGCAGCCCACGTCCAGGGCCCGGCCCGGCTCCAGCCCGGCCACTTCACGGACCAGCGCGGCGTTGGGCTCGCCGCTCCAGATTCGCTCGCTCTCGCCGTACCGGGCGTCCCAGAACTCCTCGTCCGAGATCTGCATTTCGGTCATCTGCGCATTCCTCCGTGATCGTGTCGGTGTGTCACTCACCGCTGCCGATCGTCCGGCGCCCGGCGCCGCTTGACAAAGTTTCTTGCCGGGGCAGCAAATAGCCGTATGCCGGACCACGACCTCGCACACGTCCTGGCCGCCGTGGGGCCCCGCCTTCGGGCGCTGCGCCGGGAACGGGACACCACCCTGGCCGCGCTGAGCGAGCGCACCGGCATCTCGCCCAGCACGCTCTCCCGCCTGGAGTCCGGGCAGCGCAAGCCCACCCTGGAGCTGCTGCTGCCGCTGGCGAGGGAGTACGGCGTGCGGCTGCACGAGCTGGTCGGCGCGCCGGCCACCGGCGACCCACGTGTCCACCCGAGCCCCGTCACCCGGGACGGCCACGTCTTCGTGCCGCTCACCGGCCGGCTCGGCGGGCTCCGCGCCTACAAGCGGATCCTGCCCGCCGGACGGCCCGGCACCGGGCGGCCGGCGCAGCGCGCCCACGAGGGCTACGGCTGGCTCTACGTGCTCTCCGGCACGCTGCGCCTGGCCCTGGCCGAGCACGACCTGCTCCTCGGGGCGGGCGAAGCGGCCGAGTTCGACACCCGCACACCGCACGGCTTCGAGAACGCGGGCCAGGAACCGGTGGAGCTGCTGCACCTGTACGGCCCCCAGGGCGAGCGCATCCGCACCCGCAACGGGCCCGCCGACGGCGCCTGAGCGGGCCGTCGCGCGCTCCTGGTCCCGTACCGCGCGGGACATGGCCGCAAGGCGTCTGGAGGGCCGTCGGCGCCGCGCCCATAATGCGCAGCAGGCCGGTCCGCGCACGGCCGGGTCGCGGCGTGCGGGGCCTGCCGCACCCGCGTCGGCCCGCGCTGCCGGAGGTGTCCGACCATGACGGCGAACAGCACCCTCCGACGGCGCGCTGCCCAGGGCCGAGATCAATGGCGGTTCCTGACCGGCCGGACACCGCACCGGCAGCCGGCCCCGCGGCCGTCACGGCGGTTCGGGTGCGCCACTGGGGCCGCTACGCCGTCGCCGTGCTCGCCGTCGCGGCGTTCGCCGTGCTCGTCGCCGCCTTCGCCCGGGGCAGGATCAACCGGGGCGCTGTCCCCGGTTACTTCTTCGACCGGCGCATCCTCGAAGGCGTGGGGCAGACCCTGCTGCTGACCGTCCTGTCCATGGCGATCGGCACCGCCGGGGGCATCACGCTCGCGGTGATGCGGCTGTCCGGGAATCCGGTGACCGCGTCGCTCGCGTGGTTCTACATCTGGTTCTTCCGCGGCACTCCGGTGCTGGTCCAGCTGATGGTCTGGTTCAACCTGGGGCTGGTCTTCGAGTACGTGCGGCTCGGCCCGCTGTACAGCGGCGAGTGGGCCGGCTTCATGACCCCCTTTCTGACGGCGCTGCTGGGGCTCGGGCTCAACGAGGCCGCCTACATGGCCGAGATCTGCCGCGCGGGTCTGCTCGCGGTCGACGAGGGCCAGACGGAGGCCGCCCACGCCCTGGGCATGCGCCACGGGAAGACCCTGCGCCGCATCGTGATCCCGCAGGCGATGCGCGTCATCGTGCCGCCCACGGGCAACGAGGTCATCACCATGCTGAAGACGACCTCGCTGGTGGCGGCGGTGCAGGACTACGAACTGCTGCGGTACGCGCAGGACATCGGGCAGCTCTCCGGCGCCCCCGTGGAGATGCTCTTCCTCGCCGCCGCCTGGTACCTGGTCCTGACCTCGGTCCTCTCCGTAGGCCAGTTCTACCTGGAGCGGCACTACGCGCGCGGCTCGTCGCACCGGCTCCCGGCCACTCCGTGGCAGAAGGTCAGGGCGCACGTGCTCACGCTCCGTCGCTGAATCCGGCCCGTCCCAGGGCCGCGGGACCTCTCAGGTGCGGCCCTCGCGCTCCTGGGCGTCCTTCAGGGCGGCCGAGCGGGTGGCCCAGTCGGCGCGTACGACCCGGAAGCCGGCGGCCTCGACGGCATTGCAGACCAGTTCGTCGTCGTCCACGACCACCCGGACCTCGCGGCCCCTGGCGAGCTTGCGCAGCAGCTCCAGCTTGGTGTGGCGGGCCGGGCGGCGGTCACCGGAGGGGCGCATCCGGACGCGGCCCTCGGGGAGGCCGTGCCGGGCCAGCCACTCCAGGGTGTCGGCGCGGCACTTCTCGGGCCGCCCGGTGAGGTACACGATCTCGCACTCGGCGGCGTTCTCCAGAACCAGCGCGATGCCCTCGGGCAGCGGCGGGTCATCCGGTGCCGCGGCGAAGAAGCCCTCCCAGTCGCGCGGCCGCCGCTCCAGGAAGTGCTGCCGGTGCGCCGTGCCCGCCAGCGTGTTGTCCAGGTCGAAGACCGCCAGGGGCGCCTTACCCACGTGTCATCCCGTCTTCCCCATGCGTCATCCCGTCGCCGTGCTCGCGGGCGCCGCGGTGACGCCGGCCGGCTCGCCGCGGGCCGTCACCCGGATGCGGCCGGTGCCGATGCCCTGGGCGAGTGACAGCCGATCGTAGATCACCTCGGCGCAGGCCGCCGTGTCCAGCTCCAGGACGGCGTCGGGCGCGGGGGCCGGCCCGTCCTCGTAGCCGTAGGCGTCCGTCACGCTTCCCTGTGCGGCCGCCTCCTCGTCCAGCGTGACGTGAAACGTCCCCTCGTCCAGCCGCACCTCCACGACCCGTACGGGCCCCTCCTCCGCCCGCCGGTCGGCGAAGTACCGGGCCAGCCGGGGCATGAGCGGTACGGCGAACCAATGCGCACGCACCGCGTCGGTCGGCCGCGGCGCGCCGAGCTCGGGCGCGCCCCAGTCGGCCAGTGCGGTGAGGACGGGCAGCAGGGCCCGGCCGCGGTCGGTGAGTTCGTACACGAAGGCGGCGGCGGGCGGGTCGAGTCTGCGGCGGACGGCCAGGCCGTCGCGCTCCATGTCCTTCAGGCGCCCCGCGAGCATGTCCGTGCTGACGCCCGGCAGGTCGGCGTGCAGGTCGGTGTAGCGCCGGGCCCCGGCCAGCAGCTCCCGGACGATCAGCAGGGTCCAGCGGTCACCCACGGAGTCCAGGGCGCGGGCGACGGAGCAGTACTGGTCATAACTTCGGCGCGGCATGATCCCCAGCATAGACAAGAAGTTGGACTTTCCAAGTGGCAGCTTGGTAAAACCAAGTCACTGCAATAGACGCGCCGCACCGCGGCGAGCGAGGGACCGGGAGGCCGCCGCATGGAGTTCAAGCAGTCGAACAAAATGGCCGACGTCTGCTACGAGATCCGCGGGCCGGTGATCGAGCACGCCGACGCGCTGGAGGAGGCCGGGCACAGCGTGCTGCGGCTGAACACCGGCAACCCCGCACTGTTCGGCTTCGAGGCACCCGAGGAGATCCTGCAGGACGTGCTGCGCAATCTGTCCCGCGCGCACGGCTACACGGAGTCCCGCGGCATCCTCCCGGCGCGCCGGGCCGTCGCCCAGCACTACCAGTCGCTCGGCCTCACCGAGGTCGGCGTGGACGACATCTACCTGGGCAACGGCGTCTCGGAGCTGGTCTCGATGGCGGTCCAGGCGCTGCTGGACGACGGCGACGAGGTGCTGATCCCGGCCCCGGACTTCCCGCTGTGGACCGCGGTGACCGCGCTCGCGGGCGGCAAGCCGGTGCACTACCTGTGCGACGAGTCCGCCGACTGGCTGCCGGACCTGGACGACATGGCCGCGAAGATCACCGACCGGACGCGGGCGCTGGTCATCATCAACCCGAACAACCCCACCGGTGCCGTCTACCCGCGCGAGCTGCTGGAGGGCATGCTCGACCTGGCCCGGCGGCACGGCCTGATGGTCTTCGCGGACGAGATCTACGACCGGATCCTGTACGACGACGAGGTGCACCACAACGCCGCTGCGCTCGCCCCCGACCTGGTCTGCCTCACCTTCAGCGGGCTGTCCAAGGCGTACCGCGTGGCAGGTTTCCGCTCCGGCTGGCTGGTGGTCACAGGCCCCAAGCAGCACGCCGCCGACTACCTGGAAGGGCTGGGCACGCTGGCCTCGATGCGGCTGTGCCCGAACGCCCCGGCGCAGTACGCCATTCAGGCGGCGCTCGGCGGCCGTCAGTCGATCAACGACCTGGTGCTGCCCGGCGGCCGGCTCCGCGAGCAGCGCGACCGGGCCTGGGAGCGACTCAACGAGATCCCGGGCGTGTCCTGCGTGAAGCCCAAGGGCGCGCTCTACGCCTTCCCGCGCCTGGACCCGGCCGTGCACAAGATCCACGACGACGAGAAGTTCGTCCTCGACCTGCTGCTTCGCGAAAAGATCCAGGTGGTGCAGGGCACCGGGTTCAACTGGCCGCGCCCCGACCACTTCCGTATCCTGACACTCCCGTACGCCGACGACCTCGACGCCGCCATCAGCCGCATCGGACGCTTCCTGGCGGGGTACCGGCAGTGAGAGACTCCCGTGCGGGCGCGCCGTCGTACACCGGCGCGACCGCAGGCGGGCCGTGCGCGGCTCCCGCTCCCCGGGCGCTGATGCGCCCTTGAGTGCGCCGCTCGCACCCGCTTAGGTGGGAGGCCTGCGTCCGGTCGTCCGGCCACGGAGGGAGTGAGGTCCATGCCCGCACACCACGCGGTCACGGAACAGGAACTGACGGCGCACCTGCACGGCATATGTTTCAAGACCGGACCGCCGCGGCGCATCGGGGTCGAGATCGAATATCTCGTCCACGACTCCCGCAACCCCCGATGTCCCCTGCCCCGCGAGCGCGTACGCAGCGCGATGACCGCCCTGCACGCGCTTCCCCTGCACTCCGCCCTCACCTTCGAGCCGGGCGGGCAGCTGGAGCTGAGCTCGCTCCCCGCCGCCTCACTCACCGAGTGCATCACCGCCGTCTCCGCCGACCTGGCCCTGGTCCGCACGGCCCTGCGCGCCATGGGCCTGAGCCTGGCCGGCCACGGCCACAATCCCTGGCACCCGCCGCACCGCATCCTCGACGAGCCCCGGTACGACGCCATGGAGGCGTACTTCGACCGCTGGGGCCCTGCCGGGCGGTCCATGATGTGCGGCACCGCCTCCGTACAGGTCTGCCTCGACGCCGGCTACGAAGAGCCCGGCCCGCTCGGCCACGGACGGCGCTGGCGGCTGGCCCACCTCCTGGGCGCCGTGCTCACCGCGGCCTTCGCCAACTCACCCACCAGCGAGGGATGCCCGACCGGCTACCGCTCCACCCGACAGGCCGTGTGGTCGCAGCTCGACCCGGCCCGCACCCTCGCGCCCGCCGACGGCGCCGACCCGCGCGCCGCCTGGACCGCGTACGTCCTCGACGCACCCGTCATGTGCCTGCGCACCCCGGGCGGCCCCTGGGACGCCCCCGAGGACCTGACCTTCCGCGACTGGGTGCGCACGGGCGTCCCCAGGGTGCCCACCCAGGAGGACTTCGACTACCACGTCACCACGCTCTTTCCCCCGGTCCGGCCGCGTGGCCACCTCGAACTCCGCATGATCGACGCGCAGCCGGGCGACGGCTGGATCGTCCCGCTGGCCGTGACAACGGCCCTGTTCGACGACCCCGAGGCCGCCGAGACCGCGTACCGCGCGGTCAAGCCGCTCGCCGAGACCGCCGGCGAGCGCCCCGCGCCGCGCAACCCCCTGTGGCGGCGCGCCGCCCGGCACGCGCTGACCGATCCGGAGCTGGCCGCCGCCGCGACGGCCTGCTTCGCCGCGGCCCGTGAGGCGCTGCCCCGGCTCGGTGCCGGGCCGGACGTCCTCGCCGCCGTGGAGGAGTTCACCGAGCGCTATGTCGCGCACGGCCGCTGCCCGGCCGACGACGTGCTGGATGCGGCGTACGCGGCGCCCGAGTACGCCGCGCCGGACACCGGGAGCGCGGCGGCCCGGCGCGAAGCCGACGCACAGGAAGCGGCGCTCGCCGCGGAGTACGCACGCACCGTCGAGCGCATCCCAGGGAAGGACAGCCAGTGAGCCACGATCCCGAAACGCTCCGGGACCGCGCGGCGTCGGCACTGCTCGCCGCGCGCGCCCGTACGCAGACGCTGACCACCTGTGTCGACGAGCCCGACCTGACCGCCCAGCACTCGCCCCTGATGTCGCCCCTGGTGTGGGACCTCGCCCACATAGGCAACCAGGAGGAGCAGTGGCTGATGCGGGCGGTGGGCGGCCTCGAAGCGCTGCGCCCGGAGATCGACTCGGTGTACGACGCGTTCGAGCACCCCCGGGCCGAGCGGCCCTCGCTGCCGTTGCTGGCCCCCGCCGAGGCGCACAGCTACGTCGCCGAGGTACGCGGCCGGGTGCTGGACGTCCTGGAGAAGACCCCGCTGCGCGGCGACCGGCTGGTGGAGCAGGCGTTCGCGTTCGGCATGGTCGCGCAGCACGAGCAGCAGCACGACGAGACGATGCTCATCACCCACCAGCTCCGGCGGGGCCCCTCTGCCCTTACCGCTCCCCCGCCGCCGGACACCTCCGGCGGCGTGACGGAGACCGAAGTGCTGGTGCCCGCAGGGCACTTCACGATGGGCACCTCCAGCGAACCGTGGGCGCTGGACAACGAACGCCCCGCGCACCACCGCCTGCTGCCCGCCTTCCACCTCGACACCATGCCGGTGAGCAACGCCGCGTACCTTCGGTTCATCGAGGACGGCGGCTATCGGGAGCCGCGCTGGTGGGCCCCCGAAGGCTGGCGGATGGTGTGCGAGAACAGCCTCAAGGCGCCGCTGTTCTGGCGGCAAGAGGGCGGCGAGTGGGTCCGCCGTTCCTTCGGTGTCACCGAGCCGGTCGCTCCTGAAGAACCGGTTCTGCATGTGAGCTGGTACGAGGCCGACGCCTACGCGCGCTGGGCCGGGCGGCGGCTGCCTTCGGAGGCCGAGTGGGAGAAGGCCGCCCGCTGGGACCCGCGTACCGGACGCAGTCGCCGCTACCCGTGGGGCAACGAGGACCCGGGCCCCGAGCACGCCAACCTCGGCCAGCGCCACCTGCGCCCCGCGCCCGTCGGCAGCTACCCCGAGGGCCGGTCGCCGCTGGGCGTCCGGCAGCTCATCGGGGACGTGTGGGAGTGGACCTCGGGTGACTTCCTGCCCTACCCGGGCTTCCAGGCGTTCCCGTACCCCGAGTACTCCGAGGTGTTCTTCGGCGGCCCTTACAAGGTGCTGCGCGGCGGGTCGTTCGCGGTGGACCAGGTGGCCTGCCGCGGCACGTTCCGCAACTGGGACCATCCCGTCCGGCGGCAGATCTTCGCCGGCTTCCGCACCGCCCGCGACGCCGGCCCGGAGGAGGCGTGAGAGCGCCGGAAGCCGTACGCGCCCCGGCCGCGCGCCGCCACCGTGCCCGGCGGTGGCGCTGATGTGCCGCCATCTCGCCTACGTAGGCCCCGAGGTGCCGCTCGGCGACGTCCTCACCGCGCCCGACCACAGCCTGTACCGGCAGTCCTGGGCGCCGCGCCGGCAGAAGTACGGCACGGTCAACGCGGACGGCTTCGGCGTCGGCTGGTACGCCCCCGGAGACCCCGTACCGGCCCGGTACCGCCGCGCAGGCCCGATCTGGGCCGACGCCTGCCTGCCCGACCTCGCCAGGGTCGTCCGCAGCGGCGCCGTGCTCGCCGCCGTACGGGACGCCACGCTCGCCTGCCCGGACGGCGAGGCCGCCGCCGCGCCGTTCGCCGACGGGCCCTGGCTGTTCAGCCACAACGGCGCGGTCAGCGGCTGGCCCGGCTCTCTCGGACCGCTCGCTGCCGCGCTGCCCTCCGAAGCGCTGCTCGGCCTGGAGGCCCGCTGCGACGCGGCGTTCCTCTGGGCGCTGGTGAAGCACCGCCTGGAGCAGGGCGCCGACGCGTCCGAGGCGCTGTCCGAGACGGTGACCGAGGTGGCCGCCGCCGCGCCCGGCTCCCGGCTGAACCTGCTGCTCACCGACGGCGCCACGATCACCGCCACCACCTGGGGCGACACGCTCTTCCACCGCGCCCTTCCGGGCCCCGCGCCCGGCATGCTGATCGCCTCCGAACCCTCCGACGACACGGACGACTGGACCGAGGTCCCCGACCGCACCCTGCTGGCCGCCACGGCCGGCGATGTCCTGCTCACCCCGCTCAAGGAGCCCGCCGCGTGAGTCCCCTCGCCGTCACCCGCACGCTGCCCCTCGACGCCACCGCCGCCGCCCTCCGCACCGACGTCGCCCACGGCCTGACCGGCAGCCCGAAGACGCTGCCGCCCAAATGGTTCTACGACGCCCGGGGCAGCGACCTCTTCGAGGACATCACCGCACTGCCCGAGTACTACCCGACCCGCGCCGAGCGGGAGATCCTGGTCGCCCGCGCCGCGGACATCGCCGCCGCCACCGGCGCCCGCACCCTGATCGAACTGGGCTCCGGCTCCTCGGAGAAGACGCGGGTCCTGCTGGACGCGCTCTCCGAGCTGCACACCTACGTCCCGGTCGACGTGAGCGAGAGCGCGCTGGCCGCCGCCGGCGAGGCGCTGCTCGCCGAGCGCCCCGGGCTCACCGTGCACGGCCTCGTGGCCGACTTCCAGCACGGCCTGGGGCTGCCCGAGACCCCCGGCCCCCGGCTGCTGGCGTTCCTCGGCGGCACGATCGGCAATCTGCTCCCCGCCGAGCGGGCCGGCTTCCTGCGCTCCGTGCGCGACCTGCTGGAGCCCGGGGACGCGCTGCTGCTCGGCACGGACCTGGTCAAGGACGAGGCGACGCTGGTGGCCGCCTACGACGACAGCCGGGGCGTCACAGCGGAGTTCGACAAGAACGTCCTCGCGGTCGTCAACCGCGAGCTCGCCGCCGACTTCGACCTGACGCAGTTCGCGCACCGGGCGGTGTGGAACGCCGAGCACGAGTGGATCGAGATGCGGCTGCGGTCCCTGAAGGAGCAGACCGTGAAGATCCCGGCGCTGGACCTCGCGGTGCACTTCGACGCGGGCGAGGAGATGCGTACGGAGGTCTCGGCCAAGTTCCGCGAGGAAGGCGTGCGCACGGAGCTGAAGGGCGCCGGGATGGCACTCCGGGAGTGGTGGACGGACGAGGCGGGCCGTTTCGCGCTGTCCCTCGCCGTACGGAGCCGGTAGCGCCCGTACGGAGCCGGGCGCGGGCTTACGGAGCCGGGCGCGGACTTACGGGATGAGCCCGAGCTCCGGGATCGGGATGCGCTGCTGGGCGGCCTGGACGGCGGCGGCGTAGCGGGGGTCCGGGCGCAGGCCGTTCTCCCGCAGGCACGCCTCGGTGAACTTGATGACGTGCTCGTCCTTGTGCTCCACGGCGCGGGCGGTCAGCTCGGCGAACGGCGGGGCCCCGGCCCGCAGCGCGGTCTCCCGGGCGGTGGCCTCGCCGCGCCGCCCACCGGTGAAGGAGAGCAGCAGCGCCACGTGGAGCTGCCAGACGGCCGCCACGGTCGGCAGGTGCATGTCGCCCGGCAGGTGCGGCAGGACGAAGCGGACGGCGGCCGGCAGCGTCACGCCGTGCAGCAGCGGAATGGGGTAGATCTCGGTGTGGACGAGGTAGAGCCCGGCGAATTCCGCGGTCATGTCGCTCAGCAGCAGCTGCGGGTCCTTCGGGGCCACCGCCCGCAGCGCCTCGGCGTATCCGGGGATCGCGTCGATCCGGTGGAGCCGCTCCCGTGAGACGACCCGCGCCTCCGGCGGGTGCAGGGAGTCCGCCATCAGCTCACGGGGGAGGTCCGCGACGGCCTGCGCCAGGTCGGCCGTGCCCCGGAAGTCTGCGCTCCCCGGGAGGGCGCGGTACCGGGCCGCCCAGTAGGCCAGCCCGCGCGCGAGTTCGGTGAGCTGCGCGGGGCCGGGCTTCGGGGTGCCGGACAGGCTCCGTACGGCGTGGGCCGTGCGGATCGCGCCGTGCGTGATGCCCGCCAGCAGTCCGGAGATGAGCCGCGGCCACCACTGGACGAGCACGTCGCGCCACGGGGCGCCGGCCAGTTCCCGGGCGAACAGCTGCTCCCAGTCCCCGGCGCGGGTGAAGTCGCCGAGCGCGGCGCGCCAGGAGCCTTCCTCCGACGCGTCGAGCGGGAATCGGGGCGCGGGCCGGTCGTGATGGGGTTTGGCCCGGTAGACCTCGACCCAGTTGCCGATTTCCGCGCCGTGGCCGAGGGTGGCCAGCACCTCCGCCGCCATCGGGCCGTGATTGACCAGTTCGTTGCGGTCGCCGCGCTCGAATCCCAGATCGTCCAGGCGCTCCAGCGCTTCATTCACGGCGTCGAAATAGGTGACCACGGTGCTCTCCGCTTCGTCTCGGGTGTCGGTGGCTTTCGGGTGCGGTCGGGAAAACAGCGGTCAGGAGAACAGCGGAACGATTTCCCCGGTGAAGAGCTCCATGTTGCGTACCACCAGGTCGTCGGGCATTCCGGCGATGCTCGCCCAGAAGATGAGGTGTGCCACGGGCAGGTCACGCGTCATCGTCCGGATTTCCGCCGCTGCCTGCTCCGGGGTCAGGACCCGGAGGAATGCGCGGAGTTCGGGGGATTCGGGGTCCGGCTCCAGCCACGGCAGAGCCGGCCGGTCGCTGCCCTCGGACCAGCCCCGCCGGTAGGTGTTCTTCTGGTGGGCCAGGTGCGGCGCGATCCGCGCCCAGGCGGCCTCGGGGTCGTCCGCCAGCACGATGGGCACCAGGCCGCCGACGCGCGCCGCGTCGGCGCCGTGGCCGCCCTCTTCGAGCCCGGCCGTGTACTCCGCGTACAGGGAACGGGAGACGTGCAGGTGCCCCATGCCGAGCCGGCCCGCCATCCGCGCGCCGCGCGGCCCGTAGAACCCGCCCCACACCGGTACGTCGGCCTGGAGCGGCAGCGGCGTCACCGTCCGTTCGCGCCACAGCCGGCGCACCTCCGCGACAGCCTCCCCGGCCCGCGTGACGCGGCGTTCGTACGGGACGTCGAAGAGCTGGAATTCCGGGACCCGGTAACCGGCGCCGATGCCCAGCTCCAGGCGGCCTCCGCTGATCAGGTCGACGACCGCCGCTTCCTCCGCCAGCAGGGCGGGATGGCGCAGTGCCGGAATGACGACCGAGGTGCCGATCCGGGCCTGCCGGGTGCGCGCCGCGGCCGCGGCGGCGAAGGTGAGCGGCTGCGGCAGATAACCGTCCTCGAAGCGGTGGTGCTCGGTGAACCACAGTCCGCCGATACCGAGCCGGTCGGCCTCCTCGCAGAATTCCAGCGTCCGCGCGTAATGGTCGGCCCACGGCCGTTCCCATTGCGCCGGATTACGCAGATCGAAAAGGAGCCCGATCCTCATCGTCGTTCTATCCTTCCCGGAGACCGGCGCGCGCAGCACGGAATTACTGGCAAATAGCCTTGTGTGTCCGGGGGTCGGCGTCAACGTTTCCTGTGTCAGCTCTCCGCAGGGTTTGTCATCTCGACGTCAAATCGGCCGCGCGGGCGTTACCGGGCCACCCGTACCGGCAGGTGCTTGAGTCCGTTCTGGAAGTTGGAGACCAGCCGGACGGGCGGTCCGGCGATGCCGAGGCCGGGCAGCCGGTCCAGTACGTGCGTCAACACGGCCCGCATCTGGACCCGGGCGAGATGCGACCCGAGGCAGAAGTGCGGGCCGAAGCCGAAGCTGACGTGGTCGTTGGGGCGGCGGGCGACATCGAACCGGTCGGGATCGGCGAAGACGGTCCCGTCGCGGTTGGCGGAGGCGTGGTAGACCACGACCTTCTCACCCGCCCTGATGCGCTGCCCGCCCAGTTCCACGTCCCGTACCGCGGTGCGCCGGAAGTTCATCACCGGCGGCCAGTAGCGCAGCATCTCCTCGACGGCGATGGGGACCAACTCCCGCTCTCTCTGCAGCCGTTCGAACTGGTCCCGATGGCGCAGCAGGGTGCAGAGCCCGCCCGGAATGCCGTTGCGCAGCGTTTCGTTCCCGGCCACCGCGAAGAGGAAGAACATGTTCTCGAACTCCTCGCGGGTCAGGCCGCCCTCCCGCATGTGGGCCATCACCGTGCCGGGGCGCGGGTGCGCGGAGAGCGCGTGCGCGTAGGCGAACATGTCGGCGAGCGCCTCGCGGGAGCGCGGGTTGACCGGCCGCCCGTCGGGGCGTACCGCGGTCCCGGGCCGGTGCTGGAGCGCGGCGCGCCCCATCGGGCTGAGCGTCGCGGGGTCCGCGGTGCTCAGCCCGGCGTACTCACTGTCCTGGTAGCCGATGACGCGGCTCGACCAGTCGAACAGCAGCCGCCGGTCCTCGTCCGGCACGCCCATGACGTGTGCCAGCGTCCACACCGGCAGGTCGGCCGCGACCTCGACGAAGTCCGCCTCGCCCGCCTCGGCGACCTGCCCCACGAGCTGTGCCGCCCGGGCGTCGATGACCGCTTCCAACTCCCTTATGGCGCGCGGCGTGAAGGCCGCGGCGACGACCTTGCGGATGCGGGAATGGTCCGGCGGGTCCTGGTTGAGCATCATCGCCCGGACGAACGCGAGGTCCCGGGCGCTGTCGGGGTCCCGGATCTGCGTCGCACCCGCGTACGAGGAGAACACTTCCGGGGTACGCAGCACGTGCTTCACGTCCGCGTGCCGGAGCACCGCCCAGTAGCCGGGACCGGCCGGCCAGCCGCCCGTCCCGGGCTCCTCGATCCAGCAGACCGGGCTGCTCAGGCGCAGTTGACGGAAGAGTTCGTAGGGAACGCCGGTGGCGTAGGTAGCGGGCGTGAACACCTCGGCAGCCGTCACGCACCCGACCGTAGGGTAATTCGCACTATCAGGGGAATCCCCCGCCCAGCAGGCTTGAGGCGCCTCGGGCTGCGCAATCTCCTGGCGTGTACGGATCGCATCGCGCGGGACTGGCCCTGGCCGTCGCCGCGTTCGTGGCAGGGGTGGGCTGGGCGCCGACGGCGGCAGCGCAGGGCGACAACTGTTCCTACGCCGGGACGAAGCCGCCGGCGACGGCGCCGACCGGAGTGCCCGGCCTGCCGGACGGCTGGCACTGGCCCTGTACGTCACCGACGCCCCGGCCGCCCGCGCCGAAGCCACCGCCGCCGAAGCCCGCGCCACCCCCGCCGAGCCCCGCACCGCCGGAGCCGGCACCGCCCCCGCCGGTCACCACGCCGCCCGCGCCGCCACCCCCGAAGCCCGCGCCGCCGAGACCCGCACCACCCCGGCCGGCCCCGTCGAAGCCCCCGCCGACGACCGAGGCGCCGAAGCCCTCGCCGTCCCTGACACCACGGTCGTACGCCGTCAGCACCAGACCCCCCGCGAACGGCCGCTCGCTGGTCACCAACATGCTCCTGCTCACCGCTCCGGCCGTGCTCGCCGCCGCCGCGCTGCACCCCCGCGGCTCGTCGGGCTCCGGCGGCCGCCGCTCCTGACCACGAGCCCGCCACCACTGTTGTTTCTCTGGAGGTTTTGATGTCGGACTGGCTCGTGCTGGCCATCGCCATGGCCGCGACCTGCGGTGTGGTCCTGCTCGTCACCGTGCTGCACCAACGGCGCATCGACGAGGAGGAGGACGATCCGACCGAGACGCCGGACGTCATGGAGTACATGACGATGATGGTCGGCGTGGTCTACGCGATCGTGCTGGGCCTGGCCATCGCGGGGGTGTGGGAGTCGCGCAGCGCAGCGGAGGACACGGTGCGCACGGAGGCGCAGGCGCTGCACGAGGTGAGCGCGCGGGCCCGGGCGTATCCGGAGCCGGTGCGCGACCGGATCCGGTCCGACGTGAGCACTTACGCCTCGTACGTGGTGCACAAGGAATGGCCGGTGATGACCGAGAAGAGCGAGCTGACGCCCCGCGGGGACGCGCTGATGCTGAAGGTGCGCGCCAGTGTGTCCGACTATCACCCGCGCAACGACTTCGAGAATCAGACCTACCAGCCGCTGGTGGACCAGGTGGCGGTGGCGGACGGCGCGCGGTCGGCCCGGGGCCTGGGCGCCGGGCCGACGCTGCCGCTGGTGGTGTGGTTCGGCCTGCTCGCCGGCGCCGTGGTCACGGTCGGCCTGATGTTCACACTGCAGATCCGGCGGTCCGGGCGGGAGCTCCTGATGGCGGGAGTCTTCACCGCCCTGATCGCCTTCCTGCTGTTCCTGGTGTGGGAATTCGACGATCCATGGCTGCGCAGCGCCGACGCGATCCAGCCCCTGAAGGATCTGCTGCCGTCTTCCGGGGGCTGACCCTCAGGTGGCGGAGCCCGCCGCGGCCCCGGTCGCCAGATCGGGGCCCCAGCGGCGCAGCGCCTCGTCCAGGTCGAGCGGGAGGACGCGGCCGCCGCCGTCCTCCGGGCCCGGCCAGTCCTCGCGGGGCACCCGCCACATCACCTCGAACTCGATGC
This sequence comes from Streptomyces sp. NPDC053560, assembly GCF_044544605.1. Classification (NCBI taxonomy): domain Bacteria; kingdom Bacillati; phylum Actinomycetota; class Actinomycetes; order Kitasatosporales; family Streptomycetaceae; genus Streptomyces; species Streptomyces sp. NPDC053560. Next base: position 750,312 of record NZ_JBITXI010000001.1, read on the forward strand.
CGTCGGGGTCCTTGGCGTACAGGGACTTGGAGACGAGGTGGTCGCTGGCGCCGACGAGCGCGCCGGCGGCCCGCAGCCGCTCGGCGGTCCCGGCCAGCTCGCCGAGCGTGCCGACCTCCCAGGCCAGGTGGTACAGGCCCGCGCGGCCGGACTCGGGGCCCGGTGCCTGGTCGCCGACCGCGAAGAGGCCGAGGTCGTGGTCGTTCCGGGTGCCGTGCGCTCGCAGGAAGGCGGCGCGCCCCGGGATCTCGGTGTCCACGGTGAAACCGAGGACGTCGGTGTAGAAGGCGACGGAGCGCGGCAGCTCGCGCACGTAGAGGACCGCGTGGTTCAGGCGGCGTACGGACATGGGGAACCTCCCTGGGGCGTCACTTGCGCAGCAGCAGGACGACGAAGGCCACGATCAGGCCGAGGGCGAGGGCGGCGATGCCGTAGGCGGCACGGTCACGGCGCAGACCGGGCAGCAGCCGGTCGACGGCCCAGCGGCCGGGGCCGGTGAGGGTGAGCGCGGCGGCGGCCGCGGTCAGCAGCAGCTCGTACTCGATGCCCTTCGGGGCGAAGAAGCCGCCGCCCCACTTCACGGCGAGCGCGTTGACCATCGTGCCGAGGACGGCGGCGCCGGCGAGCGGGGTGAGCAGGCCGAGCGCGAGGCCCAGGCCGCCGAGGGTCTCGCTGAGCCCGGCGACCACGGCCATGGCCTTGCCGGAGGGGTAGCCGCTCATGGTGAAGAACTGGCCGGTGCCGTCCAGCCCCGGCCCGCCGAACCAGGCGAAGAGCTTCTGCGAGCCGTGCGCCGCCATGGTGAGGCCGACGGCGAGCCGGAGCACCAGCAGGCCCAGGTCGTGGGCGGGCGAGGGCGTGGACGCACCGGTTCGGGCGGCGGTCGCGGCGGGGGACGTCATACAGGCTCTCCCTGTCGGATCGGAAGTACTTGAAACTTCAAGTCACACTCCGACCATACACAGTGCTTGAAACCTGTACAACACGCGGCCGCCCGCCGCGCCGCCCGCCCGTCACATCTCAGCCACGCGGCGTCACCGTGCCCAGCACGCCCGGCAGCGGGTACCAGTCGGCGGTCAGCACGCTGGCGTGCGCCTTGGCCAGCAGCGCGACCCGGTCCTTGGCCTGCTGCTCGGTCGGCTTGGTGCCGTCGATCGCCGGGGCCACCTTGTGCGCGTCCGTCATGATCACGAGGTAGTGGCGGGTGTCGTACCAGGCGGTGTCGATGCCGCCGGTGTAGGCCGAGGCGTCCCCGTCGAAGACGACGAACCACGGGCGCAGCGCGGCGTCGGCGTAGCGGGAGCGCGGGTCGCCGGCCTCGGCACCGTGCACCGCGGGGAAGGCGGTGGCCGAGGCCAGCTTCCCCTGGCCGGCCAGGGTGCGCAGGTGGGTGGCGTACTCCCGGTCGGTCCAGAGCTTGTCGGCCGGATTCCCCTCCTCGACGGTGCCGGGTATCAGCTCGATCAGGAACTTTCCGGCGAGCGCCGACCGCTCCGGCCAGCCGTCGGCCCGTACCGCCTCGTCCAGCGTCGCGTGATCGCCGATCAGGTCACCGGGCCCGAAGGCGGCGTCCCCCAGCTTCTCGCGCACCAGCGTGTCGAACTCGTCCGGTCCGCGGCCGCCCTTGTCGTTGAAGCCGTCCTTCAGCTCCATCTTGAGCAGCACGGGACGGTGACCGGGGTGCGCGTCGTGCCAGGCGCGGAGGTCGGCGAGGCAGCCGCCGAGGTCCTGGTCGCGGGACTTGGTGCGCAGCTCCGCCGGCGTCCTGGCGTTCTCGCAGTTGTTGTTGTTGCCGAGCGGGTTGCCGTGCGAGACCCGCCAGGACTTGCCCAACCCGTTGGTCCACACGTCCAGCTCCAGCAGCCCGGCACCGGAGTCGAGCGCGTCCGCGAAGTAGGGGTACTTGTCCTTCTCGTACGCGTTGTGCACGCCCACCGCCGTGGTCGTGTCGTACGTCGTGTTCGCCGCCTCCGCGGTACCGGTGGCGGCCGGCCAGACCACCGCTGCCGCCACCAGTGCCGCTCCCGCCACACCCGCCACCATCGTCCCCGTACGCCGATGCGCGCCCATGTGCCCCTGCTTTCTCGTTGGCCAGTCGATCAGGCGGCAGCGTACGGGACTTGGGGGACGCGGGGGACGCCTCGAACGCACGTCCGTCGCCCCGTTCCCAGACGTTCCACGGCCGTCTACGATGGCGCCATGGCCGGCAGAAGATCAGCGGCGGCGCCCACCCTCGCCGCCGGCATTCTCACGGGCACGGTCGCGCTGTACATGGCGCTCGTCGCCTTCGGTAACATCACCGACTTCGGCACCAACCAGGCGTTCGTCCAGCACGTCCTCGCGATGGACACGACCTTCAAGGACCCCGACCTCATGTGGCGGGCCATCACCTCGCCCCGGCTCCAGAACGCCGCCTACCTCGCGATCATCGTGTGGGAGACGGCCGCCGCTGCCGTGCTGGTCCTGGCCACCGTGTTGTGGGCGATGCGCCGCGAGCGGGCCCGCCGGCTCAGCACTCTCGGGCTGCTGATGGTCGTGCTGCTCTTCGGCGCCGGCTTCCTCGCCATCGGCGGCGAGTGGTTCGCGATGTGGCAGTCCGAGGACTGGAACGGGCTGGAGGCCGCCACCCGGAACGTACTGCTCGCGGGCGTGGCCCTGCTGTTCGTGCAGTCCACCTCGCCGGGCGGCGGGCGGAAACCCACCGGCACCTGAAGCTCCCGTGGAATAGCCGTCCCGGCGCTCCGGTTGCCGCCCGTATGCGAGTCATCGGAGTGGAAGAATTCGGCGGGCCCGACGCGCTTCGGGTCCTGGACGTGCCGGAGCCGCAGCCCGGCCCCGGCGAGGTGCGCATCCGGGTGCACGCCGTGGCGGTGAACCCCACGGACACGCTGCTGCGGTCCGGCGCGCACGCGCAGCGGCTCACGGACCGCGAGCCGCCCTACGTGCCGGGCATGGACGCGGCGGGCGTGGTCGACCTGCTCGGCCCGGACAGTGACGGCCGGCTCACCGTGGGGCAGCGGGTGGTGGCCCTGGTGGTGCCCACCGGCCCGCGCGGCGGCACGTACGCGGACAAGATCGTGGTGCCCGCCGCCTCGGTGGTGCCGGCACCGGAGGGTACGGACTTCCCCGCCGCTGCCACCCTCCTGATGAACGCGCTGACCGCCCGGCTCGCCCTCGACGAACTGGCGCTCTCGCCCGGTGACACGCTCGCCGTGACCGGCGCGGCGGGCGCCCTCGGCGGGTACGTGATCCAACTGGCGAAGGCCGACGGGCTGCGGGTGATCGCCGACGCCAAGCCGGCCGACGAGAAGCTGGTGCGTGAGCTGGGCGCCGACGAGGTCGTGCCGCGCGACGACGAGGTGGCGCAGCGCATCCGGAAGCTGGTGCCGGACGGCGTGCCGGGGCTCGTGGACGGGTCGTTGCAGGGTGAGAAGCTGTTCGACGCCGTCGCCGACGGGGGCCGGGTGACGGTGTTCCGCGGCTGGTCGGGCGGTACGGAGCGGGACATCGAGGTACGCCCCGTACTGGTCTCGGACGCCGCCACGGACACCGAGCGCCTGGACCGGCTGTGCCGCCAGGCCGAGGAGGGCGTCCTCACGCTGCGCGTCGCGGAGGTCTTCCCCGCCGAGCAGGCGGCCGACGCACACCGGCTGCTGGAGGCCGGCGGCGTGCGCGGACGCCCGGTGATCGACTTCTCCTGACCCGCTGTCAGGGGCCCCGCTCGCCGTGCCGGGCGGGCGGGGACGCGGTCACCACTCGATCCGGTACGACGTGAGCCAGTCGGCGGCGCCGGCCTCGCTGCGGCGGGCACGGTGCGGCAGCACGGTGTCGCGGACGACACGGCGTACGGGGCCCACCGCGGTCCGCCGGGCCATGTGCGCGCTGGCCGCGACCACCTTCTCCACGCGCTCGCGGCGCAGTTCCTCGTACGCCTTGAAGGCACGGCGGTTGCCGGCCTGGTCGCGCAGTGACTTGGCCAGCACGATGCTGTCCTCGATGGCCATGGACGCGCCCTGGGCGGCGTTCGGCGCGGCGGCGTGCGCGGCGTCCCCGATGATCACCATGGTGTCGGTCCACCAGCGCGGAGTGGAGGCGATGTCATAGGAGTTGGAGCCGATGATGGTTTCGCCGGTGGACCGGATGATGTCGGCGGCCGGGGTGTTGTCCTCGTCGAAGAGCCCGGCGAGCCGGTGCCGCCAGTGGTCGGGAGTGGACGCGGCGAGGTCCTCCCGGGAGAGTTCGGGGCCCGGCGCGTTGGCGAACCACCAGGTCTCGCCGTCGGGTGCGCGGGTGCAGCCGAAGAACGCCTTCTTGCCGAAGATCATGTGGTAAGTGCCGTGCTCGGGCGCGTTCTTCGCGTCGCGGGTGTAGCCGCAGACGGTGTTCTGGCCGGTGTACCGGGGCCGGGCGGCGGCCGGATCGATGAGCTTGCGGGTGACGGAGTGGATGCCGTCGGCGCCGATGAGCAGGTCGCCCTCGGCGCGGGTGCCGTCGGAGAAAGTGGCGACGATCCGGCCGTTCTCCACCGTTTCGGCCGCCACCAGCCGCTTCCCGTGCTGGACGGCGATGCCGCGGCGGGTCGCCTCGTCGTGCAGTACCCGGTACAGGGTGGCGCGGCGCATCGTCCGGGGGCCGGCTCCGTCCGGCGCCGCGCTCTCCGTCCCGTCGGCTTCCTGGCGGTCGGCCCCGGTCATCGGGCGCTCGCCCAGCCGCTTGCCCGTGTAGCTGAGGAACTCCACCCGGCCGGCCGGGAAGGAGTTCTCGATCACTGGTCCGTCGGCGTCGATGACGCGCAGCGCCGCCAGACCGTTCTCGAAGACGACGAGAAAGGCCCCGACGTCGTCGGCGCCGCTCGCGTACGCCTCGAAGACCTCCGATTCGATGCCGGCTTTCTGCAGGGCCATCGCGGTCACCGCTCCCGCGATGCCACCACCGATGATCAGGGCGTGGGTCATGACGCTCCAAGGTCGGACGGCCGGTCTCCGGGGCGCGGGTCGTGACGCCCCGGCGGCGGGTGCGGCCCCCTCGGCGCCTGTGTCCGAGGGGGCCGCACCCGTCGCACGGGTCCACCTTGGCGCGCCGGGCGCGCCGGGGCCAGAGCGGGAACGGGCATGTCTGCGCACTTCTCGTCGTACGCGTGGCGGTCCCACGCCGCCCCCGTCAGCCCCCGCGCGCCCCCGGGGGTCAGCCCGCCGCGTACACGTCCTCGATGTAGCGGCCCTCGGTGGTCAGCCCGGTGAGCCAGGCCTCGGCCTCCTCTGCGGTGCCGCCCCCGAACCGCACGTACAGCTCCCGGAAGGCGGTGCGTACGCCCGGTGCCATACGGCTGCCGTCGCCGCAGACGTACACCCGGGCGCCCGACTCCAGCAGCCGCCAGACCTCTTCGCCGTCGGCGGCGATGCGGTGCTGGACGAACCGGCGTCCCTCCTCGGGCCGTTCACTGAAGGCGGGGCGCACTCCGACGGCGCCGGCCGTCTCCGCGGCGCGCAGCTCCTCGGCGTGCAGGAAGTCCGCGTCGGGCGCGTCGCAGCCGAAGAACAGCAGCGCCGGGGCGAGCGGTCCGGCGGCCGCCGTGCGGTCGGCGACGGCGCCGCGGAACGGTGCCAGGCCGGTGCCGGCCGCCACCATGATCACCGGGGTGGGATCGGCCGGATCGATACGGAAGGCGTCCCGGCACGGCTGCACGCGGGCGAGCACCGTGTCCCCCGCCTTCAGGGTGTGCAGATGGCTCGAACCCGTACCACCGGGCAGCAGCGAGACCATCAGATCGGCGTGGCGGCCGTCCGCGGCCGGCGAGGAGGAGACGGAGTAGTGCCGGGTCCGCATGGGCGGCAGCAGGTCGAGCACCACCGGCCAGGGCAGCGCGCCGCGCAGCGCCGGGTACGCCTCGATCAGCTCCAGCGTCGTACGGGTGTCGTCATCACCGGGCGCTTCGAGGGCCGCGCGCTCGGGCGGGCAGGGGTTGTGCGCGGCGAGCAGCGCGCGCTGCTCGGCCGTGGGACGGGCGTTCAACTCCAGGTGGTAAGTCAGGAGTTCGTGCACCGTCAGCGGGCGGTCGACGGGCAGTGCGTTCCGTCCCGCGCCCGGCTGCCGGATGCTGAGGACCGCCGCCGGGTCCACGCCGAGCGCCTGCGCGGCGCGGGCGACCCGCTCCGGCGCGTTGGCGGGCAGCACGCTCAAGTGGTCGGCGGTGCGGTAGGTGACGCCCTCGGGGAGGGCGAGGCGCAGGAACCGCTTCTTGCGCGGGTAGCCCTCGGCGGTCAGGTCGTACGCCTCGGTGACGGTCATGGCGGTGAGGCCGTGCCGGGCGGCGAGCGCGTCCAGCGGGCCGCCGGTGATCTCGGTGACGGTGCACGCGGCCTCTTCGGGCGCCGCGGTGGTGCCGATGCTCGCCGGGTCGCCGTACCGGGTGAGCAGTTCGGTGCGGAGCGCGGTGGTGAAGTCCTTGACCGTGCCGGCCATGTCGCCGGAGGCGTCGGCCTCGGCGCGCGGCAGCAGCCGGTCGCCGCCGAGCGCGGCCAGTCGGTCGTCCAGGAGGGTGGGCACGCGCTGGTAGGTGGCGGCCCAGTTGCGGTCGCCGACGCCGAGGACCGCGTACGGAACGCTGTCCGCCGCGCCCTCGTGCGCCTCCTCCAGCCACGCCACGAAGGCGGCCGCGTCGTCGGTCGGGCGGCCGTTGTAGGACGCCGCCACGACGACCACGGGGCGGTCGGCGGGCAGTCCGCCGGCGTACGCGTCCAGCGGCGCGACCTCGGTGGCGCAGCCCAGGGACGCGCCTTCGTCGGCCAGTCGCTCGGCGAAGTCCTTGCAGGTGCCGTAGTTGGTGCCGTGCAGGAGCAACAGGCCGGTGTCCTGGTGGACGCGGGTGGGCAGCCCGTCGTCGGTGACGGGGCCCTCGTCCGCGGCGCCGGTGCCGGGCAGGACGGCGAGCGCCGCGCGGTCGGCCGCACGGTGGGCGGCGGAGCGCTCGGCGAGCTTGAGCGTGAACCCGTCCGGCTTCAGCGTCAGCGTCTCCTTGATGGACAGCGCGTAGTCGCCGTGGTCGTCGAAGCGGTACCGGTGCACCAGGAGGGCCAGCAGCATGGTCGCCTCGTGCAGCGCGAACTGCCGCCCGATGCAGGCACGTTCGCCGGTCCCGAAGGGCTTGTACGCGTGCGGGGAGCGGGCCGCCTCCGCCTCCGGCGAGAACCGCGCCGGGTCGAACAGCTCGGGGTTGTCGCCCCACACCGGGTCGCGGTGGAGCATCGGGGTGAGGACCGTGAAGATCTCCCCCACCTTGACGGCGTACCGGCCGCCGAGCACGGTGTCGGCCTTCGCACGCCGGCTGAACGCGGCCGCGGTGGGCCACAGCCGCAGCGCCTCGTTGAGCACCTGGCGGGTGAAGGCCAGCTTGCCGATGTCCTCGAAGGACGGGTCCGGGTCCGCCGCGTCGCCGAACAGCTCGTCGGCCTCGCGGCGCGCCAGCCGCAGCGCGACGGGGTCCTTGAGCAGGTGGTACAGCGCGAAGGAGAGCGCGCCGGAGGTGGTCTCGTGGCCGGCGATCAGGAAGGTGATGACCTGGTTGCGGATGTTCGCCGGGTCCAGCGTGGTGCCGTCCTCCGGGTGCGGCGCGCCGAGCATCAGGCCCAGCAGGTCGTCGGCGGAAGTGTCCCCGGAGGCGGTACGCGCGCTGATCACCTCGTCCACGACGGACGCGAGGTAGTCGGCGTCGGCGCGGAACGCCTCGTCCTTCTCGGAGTAGTCCACACCGGGCTTACGTGCCAGCCGGGTCATGCTCCATTCGAGGCAGCGCACCATCGCGTCCACGAAGGGGTGCGGCTGCTCCCGCCCGAAGGACTCGAAGTCGAAGCCGAATCCGGCGAGTCCGATGGTGTCCAGCGTCATCCGGGTCATGTCGTCCGGCACGTCCACCGGCGCACCCTCGGCGATCCGCCGGTCCCAGCTCGCCATCAGCCGGCGGGCGACCGCGAGCATCGCCGGGTGGTAGGTGCGCATCGAGCCCAGCGCGAAGGCGGGCATCAGGATGTCGTGCGCCTTGGCCCAGTTGGGCTCGTCGTTGTAGGCGGTGAAGAGGCCGTCGGCGGCGAACTCCCGGACGTTCTCCAGCGCCGGGCCGATGGCCTTCTCGAAGCGCGTCTCGTCGGCCAGCTCCGTCACCAGGTCGACGGAGGTGACGAAGGTGGCGTCCCGGCCGTGCAGCCGGCGCCGGAAGACCGGTCCGTGCTCGCGGGCGAGGCCCATGGCCCGCTGGAGGGGGGTACGGGAGAGACCGGCGGCCGTGATGTCCACCACGGGGATGCCGTCGTCGCCGAGGGTGACGGTGTCAGCGCTCTGCAGCTGCGTGTCGCTCATGACTCCACAGTGACCGGCCCGGTGTGCCGCGCTCCCCGCGGTAACTGCATGATTGTGCAGTGTTTTCTTCCGTACGGGTCTTGCGGCCCGGGCGAAGATGATCATTGCGGCCCGGCCGGCCGCGGAGCGGAACGGGACCGATGGACGCACGAGACGAGAGGGACGGGTGCCACCGGCCGATGAGTGACGACCTCTTCGCGCACCCGGCGGTGCCGGGCCCGGCGGCCGCGCCCTGGCACAACTACTTCCTCATCCTGCTGGACCGGATGCCGCTGCCGGTGGCGGTGTGCCGCGCCGACGGCGAAGTGCTGATCGCCAACCCGGCGATGGCCTCGGTCTGGGGCACCACCCGCGGCCAACTGCGCGGCCGCAACCTCCTGGACCACTTCCGCCCCCGCGCGATCTCGCAGGTCGGCCGGCTCGTGGAGGCCGTACGGATGGGCCGCCGCTCCCGCTACCCCGTCGAGGTCCGCTGGCGCGAGGGCGCGGCCGGACCCGAGCGCGAAGGGATGCTCACCCTGGACCCGGTCGGCGACCCCTCCGACGAGCCGCCGGCCCTGCTCGCCATCCTCCGCGTCCACGAGTCCCGCCCGGCGCCGCCGCCGTCCGCGCAGGTCAGCCCCGTCGAGTCCCGCATCCTCGCACTCGCGGCGGCCGGCGCGACCACCGCGGCCATCGGCAAGGACCTCGGCCTCACCGTCGACGGCGTCAACTACCACCTCACCCGCCTGACCCGTCGCTACCGCGTCCCCAACCGCACCGCCCTGATCGCCCGCGCCTACACCCTCGGTCTCCTCTCCCCCACCGCCTGGCCCCCGGCCCCGGCCGAGGACGAGGACGGCTGAGAGCCGCCGGGCGGGCCGGTACGACGAGCGCGGCGTCCGCCTCCCGTACGGTTGCCGGACGCCGGGCTGGACGCCGGTGGCCGCACCGGGACCGCCGCCAGGTCGCTGTGTCCACCCCCGGCTCGGCCCTCCCGCCGAGCCGGCCCGGGCACCCCGCGCAGCGCACCCCGCTGTCCAGCGGCGGCCGGACCGGCGACGGCGAGTGGCGTGACCGGCCGTGTCGCGGGCCGGCGCGAGCCCGGCGGAATCGGCCCGAATCGGACCCTGCCGGGCCGCGCGGGGGCGAGTAGCGTCGGGCGCCCTTCTTCCCGTACGGAGGGTGCGGACCCATGGCCGACACCGTGAGTTACGTGCAGTACGAGACGTACGAAGGCGGCAGTCCCGAAGCGGAGCGACTGGTCTTCGAGAAGCTGGCGCGCGATCTGATGCGCGTCCAGCTGCGCAACAAGGGCAGCGGCGGGGCGCACGGCGTCCGGCGCGCCTTTCATGCCAAGGGCGTGCTCGGCGTGGAGAACGCCCGGCTGCAGTTCAACGACGATCTGCCACCCGCGCTGGCCCAGGGATTCGCCCAGCCCGGAGCCGAATACCCCGCGCTCGTACGGCTGTCCAACGCCAGCGGCATACCGCAGTCCGACGTCTCGCCCGACCTGCGCGGCATCGCCGTACGGGTGGAGGTGTCACCGGAGGAGACCCACGACCTGCTGGGGACCAACTTCCCGGTGAGCCATGCCCGCGACGCCCGCGAGTTCGTCGCCTTCGCCAAGGCCATGGCGGGCGCCAGGACACCCCTGCAGAAGGCGTTCGGGCTGCTGGTGAAGCTGCCGCTGGCGGTCGGCTGGGCCACCGCCACCCGGATGCGCCGCAACGTGCAGGCCGCCGCCCGCCACACGGTCGGCTCGCTGGCCCGCGAGACGTACTGGAGCCGCGGCTCATGTCTGTGGGGCGACGCCGGGCCGGTGCGCTACCAGCTGCGGCCCGCGCCCGGCGGCGCGCCCGCGCCCCGCCCGGACCGGCACGACCCCGACCACCTGCGGCACGAGCTGGCCGAGCGGCTGGCCGCCGCCGACGTCGAATTCGACCTGTGCGTACAGCGGTTCGTGGACGAGAAGCGCACCCCCGTCGAGGACGGCGCCACGGACTGGCGGGAGTCGGACGCGCCCGTCGTTCCGGTGGCCCGGCTCACCGTCCCGCGCCAGGACATCACCACGGCCGAGGCCGCCTCCGCCGCCCGCCGCATCGAACAGCTGGCGTTCAACCCGTGGCACACCACGGAGGACTTCCGCCCGCTGGGCAACCTGAACCGGGCCAGGAAGGCCGCGTACCAGGCGAGTGCGGCACACCGTCTGGGCACCCGTTTCCGGACCGACGAACCACTGCGCAACAGCCTGCTCGGCCGGCCCCTGCGGGCGGTATTCACCGCCCTCAACCGCTACGTGCCCTGGCACCGGCTGCCGCTCAACGCCGGTCTGCTCAACCTGGTAGCGCTGCGCCAGGTGCTGCGCCGCCGCAACCTCATCGACACCGAGATCCCCGAGGCGCCGCCGAAGGCGGTTCCGGTACCGGAGACGGTGGACGAGCGCGCCCGCACGGCCCGCTCGTACGACGGCTCGCACACCGACCTGTCGGCGCCCCGGATGGGCGCGGTGGGCTCGACCTTCGGCCGCAACCTCAAGCCGGTCTACCGCCCCGACCTCTTCGACACCCCGAACCCCGTCACGGTCGCCCGTGAGCTGCTGCACCGCCGCTCGTTCCAGCCCGCCTCCTCGCTGAACATCCTGGCCGCGGCCTGGATCCAGTTCCAGGTGCACGACTGGGTCGACCACCGGCGCTACGCGCTCGCCGAGCGCTCGGTGGAGGTGCCGCTGCCGCCCGGCAGCAGCTGGTACAACACTCCCGGCGGCCCGGCCGAGAACGTCATGCGGATCGCCGAGAACAAGGGGCTGGAGCGCCCCGGCAAGCCGCCGATCCTCTTCGCCAACACCACCTCGCCGTGGTGGGACGGCTCCGAGGTCTACGGCAGCGACGAGCGCACCGCCCGCAGCCTGCGCGAGCCCGACGGCGCGAAGCTGCGCCTGGAGGACGGCCATCTGCCGATGGGCAGCAACGGCATCCCGCTGACCGGCTTCGCCGACAACTGGTGGCTGGGCCTGTCGGTCATGCACACGCTCTTCGCGCGCGAGCACAACGCGGTCTGCGACGCGCTGCACAAGGAGTACCCGAAGATGACCGCCGAGCAGGTCTACCAGACCGCCCGGCTCGTCGTCTCCGCGCTGATCGCGAAGATCCACACGGTCGAGTGGACCCCCGCCATCCTGGCGACGAAGTCCATCGACATCGCGCTGCGCACCAACTGGGACGGTCCGCCGGACAGCTGGCTGCACAAGCTGGGGCTGTGGCTGGTCGAGTCGCACTCGCTGACCGGCATCCCGAAGACCCTCCCCGATCACCACGACGTGCCGTACTCGCTGACCGAGGACTTCGTCACCGTCTACCGGATGCACCCGCTGCTCCCGGACGACTACGAGCTGCGCGAGCACCACTTCGGGCAGCGCCTGGAGGCCCTGACCTTCAACGACCTGCAGGGCGGCGCGGCCGAGTCGCTGGCCCGCAAGACGGGCCTGACGGACTCGCTGTACTCGCTCGGCATCGCGCACCCGGGCGCGATCACTCTGCACAACTACCCGCGCGCGCTGACCCGCTTCGAGCGGAACGGCGAGATCCTCGACCTGTCGGTCGCGGACATCGTCCGGACGCGGCGGCGCGGGGTGCCGCGGTACAACGACTTCCGGGCCGGGCTGCACAAGCCGCGGGTCACCCGGTTCGACGAGATCTCCGCCGACCCGGACACGGCCGCGCTGCTGAAGGACGTGTACCGGAACGTCGACGAGGTCGACACCGTGGTCGGGCTGTTCGCGGAGAACCCGCCGGAGGGCTTCGGCTTCAGCGACACCGCCTTCCGCGTCTTCATCCTGATGGCGAGCCGGCGGATCCAGTCCGACCGGTTCCTGACCGTGGACTTCCGGCCGGAGATCTACACGCCGCTGGGCATGGACTGGGTGGCGCGCGGCGGGATGAACTCCGTCATCCTGCGGCACTGCCCGGAGCTCGCGGCGATGCTGCCCCGCGACGCCAGTGCGTTCGCGCCCTGGCGGCCGGTGCTTCCGGTGCGCGGCGACGGCGCGGGGTCGTGAGGGACCGCCGCCGGGCCGCGTACGCGGGGTGAGCGATCTTGTGATGCCCCGCGGGATCGCTCCGGGGCGCGGGCGTTAACCTCCTCCCTGTGGAGGAGAAGACGCCCGCGCCCTTCGAGCGCGGTACGGACGGCCCCAAGGTCATCGTCGTCGGCATCGACGGCTCGCAGTCGTCGTGGCGAGCCGCCTCGTACGCGGCCGGGCTGGCCCGCCGGCAGAGCTCGAAGCTGGTCCTGGTGTACGTCCAGCCGGTGCTGGCGGCCGGCGCCGCGCTCGGCGCCCCGGTGGCACCCACGACGGACGAGATAGCCGAAGAGCTGATGGCCGAGATCCGCGCCTCCACCGAGCGCCTCCAGGGCATCTACGACCTCCGCTGGGAGTTCCACGTCGTGCGCGGCGACCCGTACGGCGCGATGCTCCGGATGGCTGACGATCTGAAGGCCGACGCGGTGGTGGTCGGCGCGTCGGAGTCCGCAGGTCACCGCATCATGGGCTCGGTCGCGGTACGTCTGGTGAAGGCGGGCCGCTGGCCGGTCACGGTCGTCCCGTAGCACCCCTCTTTCGGGAGGACGGACCGCGACGGGCGGGTGCGCTGTGGGAGGAACTGCCCGGCACGCCCACTCGCGCAGCCACCGCGACGCCGCCGGGACCCGACACGCCGACGAGGGAGTCTGCCGTGACCGACCGGACCTACCGTGTGACAGAGATCGTGGGCACGTCCCACGAGACCGTGGACGCCGCTATTCGCAACGGCGTACGGCGCGCGTCGCAGACGCTGCGCAATATGGACTGGTTCGAAGTGACACAGGTGCGCGGTCACATCGTCGACGGCGAGATCGAGCACTACCAGGTCGGCCTGAAGGTCGGCTTCCGCCTGGAGGACGCCGACTGATCCGGGCGGCCGGTCCCGGGGCCGGTTGCAGGAGCGGGTATCGGGTCACCGCCCCCCGTACGGGGAGTGGCCTTCCGGGTCGCCTTCCGTAAGCGCCGGATAAGGGCCATGATGATCCGCCGTCGGACCGACGAGAGGACATCGCATGGGCCTGCGTGCGGGACAGGGCGTACTGCGCCGCAAACCGATCGAAATGATCCAGGAGACCGAGGGCGGCAAGGGCGAACAGCTCACCCGCTCCCTCGGTCTCTGGCAGCTGACGGCCATCGGCGTCGGCGGCATCATCGGCGCCGGCATCTTCACGCTGGCCGGCACCGTCGCGAACGAGAAGGCCGGCCCCGCCGTCCTGGTGTCGTTCCTCATCGCGGGCATCGCCAGCGCGGCGGCCGCGTTCTCCTACGCGGAGTTCGCCGGGATGATCCCGAAGGCGGGCTCCGCCTACACCTACGGGTACGCGGTCCTCGGCGAGCTCGCGGGCTGGTTCATCGGCTGGGACCTGCTGCTGGAGTACACCGCGATCGTCGCCGTGGTGGCGATCGGCATCTCCGGCTACTTCAGCTTCCTGCTGGGTGAGCTGGGGGTGGAGCTGCCCGCCTGGATGCTGGGCGCGCCGGGCTCCGGGGAGGGGCACCGGGTCGACCTCTTCGCCGCGATCCTCTGCCTCCTGATCGCGTACCTCCTCACCCTCGGCATCAAGAACGCCGCGCGCTTCGAGACGATCGTGGTCGGGCTGAAGGTCCTCGTCGTCCTGGTCGTCATCGGCGTCGGCTTCTTCCACATCAAGACCGGGAACTACACGCCGTTCTTCCCGCACGGCCTCAGCGGTGCGTTCGCCGGCGCTGCCACGGTCTTCTTCGCCGTCTTCGGCTACGACGCCATGTCGACCGCGGCCGAGGAGTCCAAGGACGCCCAGCGCCACATGCCCAAGGCGATCCTGTACTCGCTGCTGATCTCGATGGTGCTGTACGTCCTCGCCTGCCTGGTGCTGACCGGCATGCAGAACTACACGAAGATCGACCCGGAGAGCGGCTTCTCCACCGCCTTCAAGTCGGTCGGCCTGAGCAGCCTGGCGGACGTGATCGCGGTCGGCGCGATCATCGGCATCCTCACCGTCATGTTCACGTTCATGCTCGGCGTGACCCGCGTCTGGTTCTCCATGAGCCGCGACGGCCTCCTCCCCAAGTGGTTCGCCAAGACCCACCCCACCCGCCACGTCCCCACCCGCGTCACCTGGATCGTGGGCGCGGCGTCGGCACTGATCGCGGGGTTCCTGCCGATCCGCGAGGCGGCCGAACTGACCAACATCGGCATCCTGCTGGCCTTCGTCGTCGTCTGCATCGCCGTCATCGTGCTCCGCTACAAGCGCCCCGAACTCCCCCGCGGCTTCAAGTGCCCGGCCGTCCCGCTCGTTCCGGCCATAGGAGTCGTCTTCTCCATCTGGCTGATCACCTTCCTGGAGTGGCAGACCTGGCTCCGCTTCGCCGGCTGGTTCGTCATCGGCCTGATCATCTACTTCGCCTACTCCTACCGGCGCTCGGAGCTGGCCAAGGCGAACCGGGAGATCGACGACCTGGAGGACCGCGAAGGGCGGCTGTGAGGCCGCCCTCCCCTGCCGGACAGAAAAACGCGTACGCCCGCCGGAGACGACTCCGGCGGGCGTACGCGTACAGGGGGCAGCGGCCCTTCCGGGCGCTGGAGGGGTCAGGCCTTCTGGAGGGCGGTCCAGAACTCGTCGAAGGACATCAGGCCGTCGCTGTTGGTGTCGCGGGCCTTGATGACGGCCTCGGCGACCGGGCCGGTGACGTAGGGGTCACCCATCTCGGCCATCGCGTGCTTGAACTCCTCGGCCGTGACCATTCCGTCGCCGTTCTGGTCGAAACGTGCGAACGTCGCCTTGGCCTGCTCGATGTCTGCCACGGGTGTGCCCCCTTCGTGCGGTGCTGTCGTCGTGCCGTCCGGGAGCCCCGGCCGACCCGGGTACATTAACCGACCGTCATACGCGGCCGAGCGCCCGGGCGAGGTGAGGCGCCGTGCGGCTGCCCTCCGCCGCCGCGACCTCGGCCGGCGTACCGGCCGCGACGACGCGCCCACCTTCCGCGCCACCACCGGGGCCGAGGTCGATGACGTGGTCGGCCCCCGCGACCACGCCCATGTCGTGTTCCACGACGACCACCGTGTTGCCGGCGTCCACCAGCCCGTGCAACTGGCGCAGCAGTACCTCGGTGTCGGCCGGATGCAGCCCCGTGGTGGGCTCGTCCAGCAGGTAGAGCGTGTGCCCGCGGCGGGTGCGCTGGAGCTCGGCTGCGAGCTTGATGCGCTGCGCCTCGCCGCCGGACAGCTCGGTCGCGGGCTGACCGAGCCGCAGGTAGCCCAGGCCGACGTCCTGGAGCGTGCGCAGGCTGCGGGCCGCTGCGGGCACCTCGGCGAGGAAGTCCGCAGCGGCGTCCACGGTCATCTCCAGCACCTGGGCGATGTTCCGTCCGCGGTAGGCGATCTCCAGCGTCTCGGGGTTGTAGCGGGCGCCGTGGCAGGCCGTGCACGGCGCGTACGTACCCGGCAGGAAGAGGAGTTCGACGGCGACGAACCCCTCGCCCTGGCAGGTCTCGCACCGCCCTGCGGCCACGTTGAAGGAGAAGCGGCCCGCCTTGTACCCGCGCGCCCGCGCCTCGTCGGTGGCCGCGAAGACCTTCCGTACGGCGTCGAACAGGCCGGTGTACGTGGCGAGGTTGGAGCGCGGGGTCCGGCCGATGGGCTTCTGGTCGACGCGCACCAGCCGGTCGACGGCTTCCAGGCCCTCGGCGGCGACCGGTTCGGCCATGGGCCGTGCCTCGTCGCCGCTCTCCTCGGCGCCCGCTTCCGGCCGCTCCCCCGCCGCGTCCCCGCCCAGCCGCTCCCGTACCGCGTCCGCGAGCACCCGGGTGACGAGCGTGGACTTGCCGGACCCCGAGACGCCGGTGACGGCCGTGAAGACTCCGAGGGGGAACTCCGCTTCCAGGCCCCGCAGGTTGTGGAGCGTGATCCCGGACAGCCGGACCTCGCCGGCGGGCTTCCGCGGCTCGCGGGCCCCGGCGCCGTCCGGCCCGTCGAAGAGGAAGCGGCGGGTGAGGGACTCGTCCACCTTCGCCAGGCCGTCGACCGGGCCGCTGTGCAGCACTCGTCCGCCGTGCTCCCCTGCCCGCGGGCCGACGTCCACGAGCCAGTCGGCCCGGCGGACCACGTCCATGTCGTGCTCGACGACGAAGAGGGAGTTGCCCGCGTCCTTCAGCCGGTGCAGGACGGTGAGCAGCGCCTCGGTGTCGGCCGGGTGCAGGCCGGCTGAGGGCTCGTCCAGGACGTAGACCACGCCGAAGAGGCCGGAGCGGAGCTGGGTGGCCAGCCGCAGCCGCTGGAGTTCGCCGGCGGAGAGGGTGGGCGAGGGGCGGTCCATGCCGAGGTAGCCCAGGCCGAGTTCGGTGAGGACCTCGATACGGGCGACGAGGTCGCGCGCGAGGGTGCCCGCCACGCTCTCCTCGTCCGTGCTCTCGGCCGTCGGCCGCAGCAGCGCGGCGAGTGCCGAGAGCGGCATGCCCGCCAGCGCGGCGATGTCGTGGCCCGCGAAGGTGACGGCCAGCGCCTCCGGGCGCAGCCGCCGGCCGTCGCACGCCGGGCAGTCCTCGGAGACCAGGAACCGCTCGACGCGCCGGCGCTGCGTCTCGCTCTGCGAATCGGAGAACGTGTGCAGCACGTAGTGACGGGCGCTCTGGTACTGGCCCTTGTACGGCCGCTGGATGCGCCCGGCCTCGCGTTCCGGGTGCACGGTGACGACCGGCCGCTCCTCGGTGAACAGGATCCAGTCCCGGTCCTGCCGCGGCAGGTCGCGCCAGGGCCGGTCGATGTCGTACCCGAGCGTGGCGACGATGTCGCGGAGGTTCTTGCCGAGCCACGCGCCGGGCCAGGCGGCGATGGCGCCCTCCCGGACGGAGAGCGCGGGGTCGGGGACGAGGGAGTCCTCGGTGACCCGGTGGACGCGGCCCAGCCCGTGGCATTCGGGGCAGGCGCCCGCCGCGGTGTTGGGCGAGAAGGCGTCGGAGTCCAGCCGCCCGGTGCTGTCCGCCGGGTAGTCGCCGGCGCGCGAGAACAGCATGCGCAGGCTGTTGGAGAGCGTGGTGACGGTGCCGACGGAGGAGCGCGAGGTGGGGGCCGAGCGGCGCTGCTCCAGGGCGACGGCCGGCGGCAGGCCGGTGATCTCCTCGACCCGGGGCGCGCCGACCTGATGGATCAGCCGCCGGGCGTAGGGCGCGACCGACTCGAAGTACCGGCGCTGCGCCTCGGCGTAGAGGGTGCCGAAGGCGAGCGAGGACTTGCCACTGCCCGAGACGCCGGTGAAGACGCAGAAGGCGTCGCGCGGGATGGCCACGTCGACGGCGCGGAGGTTGTGCTCACGGGCGCCGCGCACCCGTACGTACGAATCGGTCATGCCCTCCATGATCGGGGACGCCGGCCGGTGGGTCGCGGTGCACCGGCCGGCGTCCCCCGTCTCACTCCACGCCGAGGGCGGTGCGCAGGGCCGCGTGGGCCTCCTCCCACGGCCCCGGCGTGGCTATCACCGCGCGGAGCCCGCGGATCTGCCGGGGCGGCAGTCCCGCGGCGAGCACGCCCGTGGCCAGCCCGTCCCGGCCGTAGAGCGCGGCCACCTGGCGCTGCTCCTTGTCCAGGAGGACCGTCTCGGCCCGGTCGGCGCCCGCGAGCACCCCGTACGCCTGGAGCTTCATCCCGTACTGGTCGGACCAGAAGTACGGGACCGGCGTGAACGGGCGGCGTTCGTCCTCGGTGACGCCCAGCTCGGCGAGCAGGTTGCGGGCAGCGGCCATGGCCTGCTCGGTGGCGTTCATCCGGTGCTCGATCCGCAGGTGGCGGCCGTGCCCCGGGTGGTACCAGCGGGCCACGTCACCGGCGGCGTAGATCCCCGGCGCGGCGGCGCAGAACTCGTCGCAGCGCAGCCCGTCGGCGGTGTCCAGCGCCGCGTCGGCACGCAGCCAGTCCACCGCCGGCTCGGAGCCGATGGCGAGCAGGACGGTGTCGGCGTCCAGCACGCTGCCGTCGGCCAGCCGTACGCCGGTGACGTGCCCGTCCGCGGTCTCGACCGCCTCCAGACCGCCGGTCAGCATCCGTACGCCGTGCCGCTCGTGCTCGGCGGCGAGCAGCGTGCCCGTGCCGTCGCCGACGAGACGGTGCATGGGCAGCGGGTCGCGTCCGACGAGCGTGACCTCGTGGCCCAGCTCGCGGGCGACCGCTGCGGCCTCGCAGCCCAGTACGCCGTTGCCCGCGACGACCAGCCGCCGCGGCGCTCCGGACAGCCAGGTCTGCAGCCCGAGGGCGTCGTCCAGCGTGCGCAGCGTGTGGACGCCGGCCGCGTCGGCCAGGCCCGGCAGGGTGCGGGCCCGGACGCCGGTGGCGACGATCATGCCGGCGCACTCCAGCCGCTCGCCGTCGGCGAGGGTCACGGTGCGCGTCGCGGCGTCCAGCGCCGTGGCCCGGGTGCCGAGCCGGAGGTCCAGGTCCAGCGTGTCGAGCTGGACCTCCGTACGCAGCCCCAGCCGGTCGGCCTGCCAGTCGCCGGAGAGCAGCTGCTTGGACAGCGGGGGCCGGTCGTAGGGCAGGTGCGGCTCGTCGCCGATCAGGGTCAGCGTGCCGGTCCAGCCGCCCCGGCGCAGAGCCTCGACGGCGGCGAGGCCGGCCGCCGAGGCGCCGACGACGGCGATGCGTCCGTCGGTCATGCGCCGACCTGGATGGCGGCGGCGGGGCAGATGGCGGCGGCCTCGTGGACCGCGGCGTGCTGCTCGGCGGGCGGCTGGGCGTCCAGCAGGACGACGACGCCGTCCTCGTCACGCTGGTCGAAGACCTCGGGGGCGACCAGGACGCACTGACCGGCGGCGCAGCACTTGTCTTCGTCGAGGGTGATGTTCATGGCTTCTTGCTCCTGTGGGGGTTCCTGCGGAATCCGTTGGGTGGTGCGGTATGGATCTACCAGGTGACGGGCAGTTCGTGACACCCGTAGATCGCCATGTCCGTACGGAACGGGATGGTCTCGATCGGCACGGCGGGCCGCATCGTCGGGAAGCGGCGGAGCAGGGTCGCGAGGACGACCTGGAGCTCGACGCGGGCCAGGGCCTGGCCGAGGCACTGGTGGATGCCGTAGCCGAACGCGACGTGGTGCTGGGAGTTGGGGCGGCGGACGTCGAGCTTGTCGGGGTTCTCGAAGGTCTCCGCGTCGCGGTTGGCGGACGGCACGGCGACCACGACGCCCTCGCCGGCGCGGATGAGCTGCCCGCCGATCTCGATGTCCTCGGTGGCGGCGCGGCGCGGGCCGTTGCGGATGATGCTGTGGAAGCGCAGCAGCTCCTCGACGGCGCCGCGGATGAGCGAGGGGTCCTCGCGCAGCTGCTGCGCGGTTCCCGGCTCGCCCATCATGCTCAGCGCGGTCAGGCCGATCATGTTGGCGGTGGTCTCGTGCCCGGCGACCAGCAGCAGGGCCGCGAAGCCGATGACGTCGTCGTGGCTGATCTCCCCGGCCTGCTGCTGCTCGACGATCAGCCGGCTGAGGATGTCGTCGCCCGGGTTCGCCTCCTTGGCGGTGACCAGGCGGTCCAGGTACGCGCGCAGCTCCTCGCGTGCGGCGTCGGCCTCCGCCTTGGGGATGGTGCGGGAGAGCAGCTTGCCGGTGAGGCCCTGGAAGAGCGCGTGGTCCTCGTAGGGGACGCCGAGCAGCAGGCTGATGACGAGGGAGGGCACCGGGAGGGCGAGCGCCTCGACGAGGTCGACCGACTCGGCGCCGCTCAGCCTGGCGGTCTGCATCGCGTCGCAGAGCTCGTCGGTGATCCGCTGGATCTCCGGGCGCAGCGCCTCGACCTTCTTGACCATGAACTCGCGGGTGACCATCCGGCGGAGCCGGGTGTGCTCCGGCGGGTCCATGCGGATGAAGCCGCGGTTCTCCGTGGTGGCGCCGCCGGTCATACCGCTGAGCGGGTAGCCCGGGGTGAGGGTGTCGGAGCTGAACCGGGTGTCGCCGAGGATCGCGCGGATGTCCGCGTACCGGGTGACGAGCCAGGCCCAGCTGCCGTCGGGCAGCGAGATCTTCTTGACCGGCTCCTCGATCCGCATCCGGCCGAACTCGGCGGGCGGGTCGAAGGGGCAGCCGGTGGGGGGCTCCACGGGCAGCGGGGCATGGGGGGAAGTGACGGTCATGTCGCTCCTTGCGGACACGCGGACGGTGGCGCCGCACTCGGACGCTCGCCTAACACTCGTAAACTTACACCCGTAAAAGCCAGGCGGGCGGACCGGGGCCCCGTCAACTCCCTTTCGGGCAACGGGTACGCTGACAGTGGTTGCCAAATGCAACCTTGCGGTCACGGCTCGCCACAAAAGGGGCATTGCCCCCCGTCACTGGATGTTGCGGTACCGGTCCTGCCGGTTCATCGCAACCACGATGTCGCTCGGTGACTGCACTCCGGCAAAATTCGCCTCGTGCTCCTGGCCCAGGACCGCGAAGAGGGCGGCCACCGCTTCCTTCGTCTTGGCCAGCGCCTGCTCCCGCGCATCCGGGATCCGATCGCCGTCACCGTCGCCGTCACCGATGAGCCCGATCAGGGTCAGCTCCCAGTCGCCCAGGGTCTCGGCGATCAGGATGTCCTGAGCCCGATAGGTTCCCCACCTGTCACGCCACCCCCAGAACGTCCCCAGGGCGGCGATCACGGCGATCGACACGCTGACGGTGGCCTGCAGGCCGACCTCGTTCTGCGTCTGCGGGTAGACGAACAGCAGCGGCAGCATCACGCCGAGGATCACTTCGATCCCCCCGAAAAGGCGATACCAGAAAACGGAAGCCCGTGCGAAGAAACGCGACCGCTTGTGGTGCGTCACCAGGAGCCGTCTGACGACGTCGTGGCACTCCGGGAAGTGATCCTTGATCTTCGGGTGCCACGCGTACAACGCGTCTGTCCTGTTCCGCGCCCATAGCCCCGGCATCGCGCCCCCGCCCCCCGTGCTCAGCCTTGCCAGGAGGATAGCGCCACAAGGGCCACTTCAACCCTGCTCGTTCTCCGGGCCGGCCCCGGCCGGGACGGGCGCCCGCAGCCCGAAGCGGAACGGCGGACCGGATGGCGGAGGGCCGCCGTCAGCGCTCCAGCAGCAGATCGAGGATGTCGTCGACGAAGCGGTGCAGGCGTTCGGGGTTCTTCGCGGCGGGGAGCACCTGCCAGAGCATGACCCGGCCGTGGACCGCCGACCACAGGACGTACGGGGCCTCGTCCCGCGAGCAGCGGATCCGCCAGCCGGCTTCCTCGCACGCCGTCAGCGCGTCGTGCAGGCCGCGCACGAGGAGGCCCGCAGGGTGCTGCGCCAGTCGCTCGGGGCCGACCGGAGACTGCCGGGTCTCGTAGAGCAGCCGGTACTTCGCCGGGTGGTCGATGGCGTACCGGCAGTACGCGCGCAACCGCGCCCGCAGCCGCGCCACCGGGTCCCCCTCCGGGACCAGCGCGCCGGCGGCAGCCATGTCCTCGACCAGCCGCTCGTAGCTGACCTGCATCGTCGCCCAGACCAGCTCGGTCTTGTCGGCGAAGTGCCGGTAGATGCTGGGGGCCGCGACGCCCGCCTCACGGGCCACGGCGCGGAGGGACAGCGCGTCCTCGCTGCCGACCTGCTCCAGCAGCCGCTCGGTGGCGGTCAGCAGCTCGGCGCGCAGCCGGTCACCCTGGCCGCGCGGGTTCCTGGGCCGTGCGGCCGCGCTCTCCGTCATCGCCGTGCGCCTCTTTCTCGTCTGGCGGGCCTCAAGAGTTTCACACTCGTGCCCCTGTTCCCGCCGCACGGCCACCCGCGGCCGCCGACAGCCGCTACCGTGCGCCCATGCCCGAGCCCCCACGCGCCGACGGCGCCACCCCCGCCGGCACCGGCACCGCCGACCGGCGGCCCGACCTCCGTCCACCAGCCCTCGCCCCGCCCGGCCTGTTCCCGCCCGGTCTTCCGGTGGCCGGGGCCATGGCGCGGCACGCGTCCGGCCGTGCCTGGCTGGCCCGGCTGCCGCAGCTGGTCGACGAGGTGGCGGAACGCTGGGGGCTGCGCCTGTCGGCACCGTTCGACGGCGGCAGCTGCTCCTGGGTGGCCCCGGTCAGGCTGCCCGACGGCGACCCGGCCGTACTGAAGGTGACCTGGCCGCACCGGGAGATGGCGGGCGAGGCCGCCGCGCTGCGCGCCTGGGGCGGCCACGGCGCCGTACGGCTGCTCGACCACGACCCGGAGCGCCACGCGCTGCTCCTCGAACACTGCGTACCGGGCACGACGCTGCTGGACGCGGTCCCGGAGGCCGACCGGCGCGCCGCTCCCCCGGACACCGCGCTCTCTCCCGAGGAGGGGCTCGACAGGGCCGCCGACGTACTGGACGCCCTGTGGCGCGCGCCGCGGCCCTCGGGGGGCGAGCTGGAGACGGTGGCGGCGGTCTGTGCCGAGTGGTCGGACCTGGTGCGGGACCGCGCGGACCGGCTCCGGCCGCCGTACGACCCCGGTCTGGTGGCGCTCGGCGCTTCGCTGCTGCGGGAACTGCCCGCCTCGGCCCGCCGTGAGGTCGTCGTGCACGGCGACTTCAACCCGGGCAACGTACTGGCCACCAACGGCCCCGGCGGCTGGGTTGCCATCGACCCCAAGCCGATGGCCGGCGATCCGGGGTACGACCCCTGGCCCTTGCTGACGCAGCTGGACGACCCCTTCTCGCACGACTCGCCGGCCGACGTGCTGCGCGCCCGGCTGCGCCTGCTGGCCGACCGGCTCGGCGAGCCGGCCGAGCGGATGGCCGCCTGGGGCGTGGCCCGCTCCGTGGAGAGCGCCCTGTGGGCCGCGGCGCACGACGACGTGGCAGGCGGTGCCGAGGAGCTGGCGGAGGCCCGGGTGCTGGCGGAGGTCGCCGGGCTGTGACCCTGCCGTGCACGGCGCCGCAAGGCCACCGGCTCCTCTATGGTGGTGGCGCATGAGGCGTGAGCGACCCATGGTGACAACGGTCTGGGACGAGGCGACACCCGGTGCCCCACGCGTCGTCATGGTGTACGGCTCGCTGGCCCCGGGCACCGAAGTCTTCGCCGGGCAGCGCATGTTGGCGGAACTGTTCCGGCTCGAACTGGTCGGGCCGGCGGCCGACGGCACCGGCACCGAGCCCTCCGGCATCGCGGAACTCCTCGCCCAGGGCGCCCACTTGGTCGGCCACTGCACCGGCGCCACGGTGGCCCTGCACGTCGCGGCGGCCGCCCCGCAGGCCGTCCGCTCCCTGACGCTGCTCGAACCGTGCGCCCTGCGGGCCACGGCGGGCCGGCTCGCGGCGTACGGGGAGCCCGCCGCCGACGCCCCCGGCCTCCGCCCCGCCACGCTGCTCACCGCCGACTGGCCCAAGCTGATCGTCAACGGCGGCCCCGGCCGCCCCTACGACGCCCGCCGCGGCTGCCCGCACCCGACGCCGCCCGGCTACGGCGAGCAGGTCGCCGACGCGATCGGCGCCCGCCACCTCCGGGTCGAGGACGCGGGCCACGCACCGCAGCGCGACCGCCCCTGCCGGGTGAACACCGCACTCAGGCGGCTGTGGCAGGGGTGAAGGGACCCGCCCCGCGCTCCGGGGGCGGGGCGGGGCCCGCCGCGCTATTCGCCCGCTGCCACGGCGCGCCGGGCGGCCGCCGCCGTGTGGGCCGCGTCGTATCCCGCCGGGACGCCCGGCACGAGCACGATGTCGGCCTCGATGTGCCGGGTGCGCAGCGGTATGAGCTCCTGGTAGGCGGGCGACTCGTACCAGGCGTGGGCCTGCTCCAGGTCGGGAAACTCGATGACGACCAGGTGTCCGGGCCAGCTGCCCTCGCGGACCTCGACCGTCGTGCCGTGCACCAGGAAGCGGCCCCCGAACGGGTCCATCGTCCCCTGAATGCGGTCCATGTAGGACAGCACTTCCTCGTGCCGGCTGCCGTTCTTCAGGTGGCCCACGGCGTACGCGCTCATGTCGGTCCCTCTCCCCGTCGGGTGGCGCCGGCCGCCCGTGCGGCCGGCGCCGACCCCTAGATTCGCAGGGCGGGGTCAGCGCGTCGATGACCTCTGGGGTCATGGACCGCGTCCAGCAGGCCTCAGCCCGCCCGCAGCGCCGCCAGCTGCTCCTCGAACGGCACGACGTCCTCGAAGTCGTCGGGGCCGCCGCTGCCCTCGGCCACGGGCACCGTGCCCGCGCCGCCGCGCACCAGCCCGGCCAGCTCCCCGGCGGCCCGTTCGATGCGTTCCATGAGGGCGCCGCCGGGGCCGTTGCCGCCCGCGCCCCAGTCCTCGGACGCCGCGTACACCGCGGTCGGCACGACCACCGCGCGCAGGTACGCGAAGAGCGGGCGGAGCGCGTGCTCCAGCGCGAGCGAGTGCCGGGCCGTGCCGCCGGTGGCGGCGATCAGCACGGGCTTGCCGTTCAGCGCGGTGTGGTCGATGACGTCGAAGAACGACTTGAACAGCCCGCTGTAGGAGGCGGTGAAGATCGGCGTGACGGCGATGACGCCGTCCGCCGCCGTCACCGCCTCGATCGCCTCGCCCAGCGCCGGCGAGGGGAAGCCGGTCACCATGTTGTGGGCGATATCGGTGGCGAGGTCGCGCAGTTCGATGACACGGACCTCCACCGGGCGGGCCGTGCCGTCCGCCGTCCGCTCCCGGGTGGCCTCGGCCAGCCGGTCGGCGAGCAGGCGGGTGGACGAGGGCACGCCCAGCCCGGCCGAGACGGCCACGATCGTCAGCGGCTTCATTCCGCCACCTCCTCCAGTGCCGCGGCGTCGCGCTCGGCGACGCGGGCGGCGTGTGTGGGACCCTCCGGCACCTCGGCCGGGCGGTCCTTGGCGAACTCCTTGCGGAGCACGGGCACGACCTCTTCGCCGAGCATGTCCAGCTGCTCCAGGACGGTCTTCAGGGGCAGGCCCGCGTGGTCCATCAGGAACAGCTGCCGCTGGTAGTCGCCGAAGTAGTCGCGGAATTCGAGGGTCTTCTCGATGACCTGCTGCGGGCTGCCGACGGTCAGCGGGGTCTGCTCGGTGAACTCCTCCAGGGAGGGGCCGTGCCCGTAGACCGGCGCGTTGTCGAAGTACGGGCGGAACTCGCGGACCGCATCCTGGGAGTTCTTCCGCATGAACACCTGGCCGCCGAGCCCCACCATCGCCTGCTCCGGTGTGCCGTGTCCGTACTGCGCGTAGCGGTGGCGGTAGAGCCGGATCAGCCGCTGGAAGTGGTGCTTGGGCCAGAAGATGTTGTTGGCGAAGAAGCCGTCGCCGTAGTACGCGGCCTGTTCGGCGATCTCCGGGCTGCGGATGGAGCCGTGCCACACGAAGGGCGGTACACCGTCCAGCGGGCGAGGCGTCGAGGTGAAGCCCTGCAGCGGGGTGCGGAACTTGCCCTCCCAGTCGACCACGTCCTCGCGCCACAGCCGGTGCAGCAGGGCGTAGTTCTCGATGGCGAGCGGGATGCCCTGGCGGATGTCCTGGCCGAACCAGGGGTAGACCGGGCCGGTGTTGCCGCGGCCCATCATCACGTCCACCCGGCCCTCGGCGAGGTGCTGGAGCATCGCGAAGTCCTCGGCGATCTTCACCGGGTCGTTGGTGGTGATCAGCGTGGTGGAGGTGGAGAGGATCAGCCGCTCGGTGCGGGCGGCGACGTAGCCGAGCATGGTGGTCGGCGAGGACGGCACGAAGGGCGGGTTGTGGTGCTCGCCGGTGGCGAAGACGTCCAGGCCGACCTCCTCGGCCTTGAGCGCGATGGCGAGCATCGCCTTGATCCGCTCGTGTTCGGTCGGCGTCCGGCCCGTCGTGGGGTCGGTGGTGACATCTCCGACCGTGAAGATCCCGAACTGCATGCTGCCCGCCTCCGTACGTTGCTGCGGTCACTGAACCGTAATAGTTGAACCATAAACTATACCTGCCCAACAGTGCCGGTCCTGCGCCTATTCCACACCCCTGCGAGCCATCCCGCCGCACGGCGAGCCGCCGGTAGAAGTAACACCGATCTCGTGAAGTTCACGTCTTGATTTGAGAACTTCACATGTGCTTTTGTTCTAAGCATCATGAACGACGTGATTCCTGACCTCCGCCGCCCCGTCGTGGGTGTCTCGCTGAAGCTCTACTTCGGTCTCGCCGAGACCCGGAAGTGGCTCGCGGACGTCGCCGCGCTCGCCGGTACCGCGGGGCTCGGCGCACGCGCCGTCGACCTCTTCGTCCTCCCCTCCTTCCCCGCGCTGGCCGACGCGCGCGAGCTGCTGGCCGGCACCGGGGTCGCCTTCGGCGCGCAGGACGTGCACTGGGCGGAGTCCGGGCCGTGGACCGGCGAGGTCTCCGCGGGGATGCTCACCGAGGCCGGCGCCACGTACGTCGAGGTGGGGCACGCCGAGCGGCGCGCGCACTTCGGCGAGACCGACGACGTCGTACGGGCCAAGACCCGCGCCGCCACCGCCGCCGGGCTGGTCCCCGTCGTCTGCGCGGGCGAGCGGGACGGCACCGACCTCGCGGCTGCCGTCGAGGAGACGCGCCGGCAGGTACGGGCCGCGCTCGCGGGCGCCGTACCTGGCAGCGAGGTCGTCATCGCCTACGAGCCGGTCTGGGCGATCGGCGCCGCCGACCCCGCGCCCGCCGAGCACGTCCTGACCGTGGCCGCCGCGATCCGTGCCTGCCTGGACGAGCACGACGTGCGCGGCCGGCTGATCTACGGCGGGACGGCCGGGCCCGGCACGTACGAGCGGCTCTCCGCCGGCCCCGTCGACGGCCTCTTCCTCGGCCGGCTCGCCCACGACACCGAGGGCCTGCGCCGCGTCCTCGACGAGATCGCCCCCGTCTGAACACTCCCAGGGAGACCACCATGACCTACCGCATCGCCATCGGCTGCGACGACGCGGCCTTCGAGATGAAGGACGCGATCGTCGCGCACCTCAAGGGCCTCGGCTACCCGGTCACGGACCTGAGCGCGACCCCGGACGAGGACTACCCGGACGTGGCCGAGCGGGTGGCGCGCAGTGTCGCCCGCGGCGAGCACGAGCGCGCCGTCCTGGTCTGCGGTACGGGCATCGGCATGGCCATCGCCGCCAACAAGGTGCCCGGCATCCGCGCCGCGCAGATCCCGGACAGCTACAGCGCCGAGCGGGCCCGCAAGTCCAACGACGCGCAGATCGCCTGCTTCGGCAGCCGCACCATGGGCGTGCACGCCGCGCTGGTGTGCCTGGACCACTGGCTGGTCTCGGACTTCGCCGGCGGCGGCTCGGCGCCCAAGGTGGAGAAGATCAAGCAGGTCGAGACCCGCAACCTGGTCGCCTGAGCCGCCCCGCCCCCTCCCGAAAGGTGGAAGCACCATGCGCGCAGTAGTCATCGAGGAACCGAACAAGCTGTCCGTGACCACCGTGCCCGACCCGACGCCCGGTCGCGGCGAGGTCGTCGTCAAGGTCACCGCCGCCGGGCTGTGCGGTACGGACGTGCACATGCTGGCGGGCGAGTTCGGGCCGACAAAGTACCCGGTGATCCCCGGGCACGAGTTCTCCGGCGAGATCGTGGCCGTGGGCGAGGGCGTCACGGCCTTCGCCGAGGGCGACAAGATCGCCGCCGACCCGGCGGTCTACTGCGGCGCCTGTCACTTCTGCGCCATCGGCCGCGGCAACCTCTGCGAGCAGTGGGGCACCATCGGCATCACCGTGGACGGCGCGGCCGCCGAGTACGTGAAGGTCCCCGCGAAGAACTGCTACCGGCTCCCCGAGACCGTCGAGCTGCGCCACGCGCCGCTCATCGAGCCGCTG
Organism: Streptomyces sp. NPDC053560; assembly: GCF_044544605.1. Taxonomy (NCBI): domain Bacteria; kingdom Bacillati; phylum Actinomycetota; class Actinomycetes; order Kitasatosporales; family Streptomycetaceae; genus Streptomyces; species Streptomyces sp. NPDC053560. Next base: position 778,389 of record NZ_JBITXI010000001.1, read on the forward strand.
TCGACGATCGTGCGCGGCTTCGACATCGTCGACCCCAAGCTCGGCGACCACTTCCTGATCTACGGCGCGGGCACGATGGGCCTGCTCTACATGCAGGTCGCACAGCGCGCCGGGGCCGGCTCGGTGTCCGTCGTGGACATCAACGCCGACCGGCTCACGGTGGCGAAGAAGCTGGGCGCCGACCACGTCGCGACCAGCGCGGACGACCTGGAAGGCCCCCGGCTGGGCTGGCAGGTCGTGACCGACTGCACCGGCAACGTCAAGGCCATCGAGGACGGGCTGACCCGGCCGATCCGCGGCGGCACGTTCCAGCAGTTCGGCTGCGCCCCCGACCAGGAGATGGCGCGGTTCTCGCCGTTCCGGATCTACAACGACGAGATCCGCATCGTCGGTTCGATGGCGATCCTGCACAGCTACGGGCGCGCGGTGGAGCTGCTGGGCAAGGGCGTCATCGACTCCGAGACGATGATCACCCACCAGTTCGCGCTGGACGAGTACGCCGAGGCGCTGGAGACCTTCAAGCGCGGCACGGGCCGCAAGCTGCAGATAGTCCCCGACAAGGCCGCCGCCTGACGCCCCGTCGGCGATGCCCCCCGGGCGGGGCGAAACCAGTGGCCTCCGTTGCCCCGCCCGGCCAGAATGACGGGATGCGCCGCATCGTGGTCCTCGACGCCCCGTCCAACCTCGGCCTCCGCCCGCCCGCCGAGGGCACCGTGCCCGGCTGCTACAAGCTGGCGGGCGCGCTGCGCGAACAGCGGCTGCTGCAGCGGCTCGGCGCGTACGAGGGCGGCGTCGTCGTGCCGCCCCGCTACGACCGCGGCGGCTGGCAACCGGGCGACGGCGTCTTCAACGCCGCAGCGCTCGCCACGTACACCCGCAAGCTCGCCGACCGCATCGAACACCACGTCCGGGCCGGGGACTTCCCGGTCGTGCTGGGCGGCGACTGCTCCATCCAGCTCGGCGCCTCGCTCGCCCTCCGCCGCATCGGCCGGTACGGCATCGCTGTCCTGGACGGGTCGGCGGACTTCCGGCACCCGGGCAACGCCGACCACGTCGGCGCGGCCGGCGGCGAGGAGTTGGCCCTCGCGACCGGCCGCGGCCAGCCGGACCTGACCGACCTCGAAGGGCTGCGGCCCTACCTCAAGGACGAGGACGTACGGGTGCTCGGCATCCGGGACCACGACACCGAGCAGGCCGAACTCGCCGAGCTGAAGATCATGAATGCGACGGTGGGTGAGATCCGCGAGTGGGGCGCCGAGGAGATCGCGGGCGCGGTCCTGCAGACCCTCGAAGCCCCCGTCACCGAGGGCTTCTGGGTGCATCTGGACGCGGACGTGCTGGACCCGTCCGTGATGCCCGCCGTCGACAGCCCCGACGACGGCGGTCTGCTGCCCGGCGAACTCGCCGCGCTGCTGCGCACCTTCGTACGGTCGGAGCGGTGCGTCGGCCTCAACCTCACCATCTACGACCCGGATCTCGACCCGGACGGCTCCGGCGCGGCCCTGCTCGCCGGTCTCCTGGAAGAGGCTCTCGCGCCCCGCTGACCGGCGAGGGCCGCGGCTCAGCCGGCCAGTGCCGCCAGTTCGCAGCCCGCGTGCAGGAAGGCGCCCACGCCGAAGTCGGCCGTGGTGTCCGGGCCGACCGGCTGGCTCGACTCGGGGCGGTCGCCGACGCCCTGGACGTAGCCGAGGAAGCCGTCGGCGTGCACCGCCGTCGTGGTCAGCCCGTGCCAGCCGCGGGCCGCCACCGGGAGATACCGCTCGCGCGGGACGAGCCGGGCGCGGACCGCGTAGGCGGTGGCGTACACGAAGAAGGACGTGCCGCTGGTCTCGGGGCCCGGGAGGTGCGCGGGGTCGGCCAGGTTCACGTTCCAGAACCCGTCTGCGCGCTGGACACCGCGGAGCGCGGCCAGCTCCCGTACCAGGGTGGTGCGGTACTCAGGTACGTGCCGCGCCCCGGCCGGCAGCGTTTTGAGGATCTTGGCGTGGCCGCCGGCCACCCAGCCGTTGCCGCGCGACCACACGACCGGCTTCCCGGCCGGCGAGAGGATCCCGCCCGGGAGGAAGCGCTTGTCGCGGTACCAGAGGCCGGAGTCCGGATCGTACAGACCGGGGCCGCCCTCCGCCGACCTGGTGTGCGTGTAGAGCGCGTGCAGCTTGTCCCAGTAGGCGGGTTCGGCACGCAGCCCGCCTATTCGGGCGAACGGCGGCATCGCCATGTGCAGTGCGTCGTCCCACCACCAGTCGTCGTTCTTCTCCGGCCGGTCGGTGAAGACCATCCGGTGCAGCGAGTCCTCGATGGCCGCGATCTTTCCCTGCTCGGGCTCCAGTTCGTACAGGTCGAGGTAGGCCTGCCCGGCGCAGTGGTCGTCGGCGTGCCGGGTGGTGACGCCGCTGTGCAGCGCGTAGCCGTGCCCCTCGGCCCAGCCGCGCGCGTAGTCGAGGTAGCGCGCCTCGCGGGTGAGCCGGTACAGGTCCATCAGCCCGCCGAAGAAGGTGGCGCGGGCCCACTGGTTGTCGCCGGGGTCGGCGTGCGCGCCGATCCAGTGGTCGGCGACCCGGCGCAGCACGGCGACGATCTCGTCTCTGGAGGGGAGCCCGTCGGGCGGTGCGCCGGCCGTCGCCGCGCGGGCGGTCGCGGGGAGCGCCGGTACGGCGGCGAGTGCGGCGCCGGCGGCGAGCAGGCCCCGCCGCCCCAGGTGCCGTCCGGAGTGCCCGAGGTGTGTCATGCCTACGCCCTTTCCGCCGACGGAAGCCACGCGAGTCACACACGTGAACGGAGTTCACTGATGTGGCGCACAGAATGGCACGCCAACTCCCGCCGGCGGAAGGGGACTTGTCTTCAGATCTTCGTGCCGTGCCCTTCCCAGTAGGGCTCCCGCAGCCGGCGCTTGAAGAGCTTGCCGGACGGGTCCCTGGGCAGTGCCGCCTCGAAGACCACGGTCCTGGGGACCTTGTACTTGGCCAGCCGGGCCCCGACGTGGGCGCGGACATCGGCCGCGGTGAGCCCGGCGGCGGGGTCGGCCTGCACATGCGCGGCCAGCGCCTCGCCGTACTCGGCGTCCGGGATGCCGAACACCGCGGCGTCCCGGACGCCGTCGAGCGAGAGCAGACAGCCCTCGATCTCGGCCGGGTAGATGTTGACCCCGCCGGAGATGACCATGTCGTTGAGGCGGTCGCTGAGGTAGAGGTAGCCGTCCTCGTCGAGGTGGCCGATGTCGCCGATGGTGACGTACCCGGGGAGGGCCGCGGACTCCATGGCGGTGCGCTTGGCGGGATCGCCGAGGTAGGTGAAGCGCGGCCAGGTGTCGGCCGGTCTGAGGTAGATCTCGCCGGTCTCGCCGGGCGGCAGCACCCGGCCGTCGGGCCCGAGCACGGCCACCCCGCAGGTGCCCTCCGCATGCCCGACCGTGCCGGGGTGGGCCAGCCACTGTTCGCTGTCGCACCAGGTCACGGCGCCGGTCTCGCTGCCGCCGTAGTACTCGCGGAGGATCGGCCCGAGCCACTCGATCATCGCGTGCTTGACGTGCGGCGGACAGGGCGCGGCGGCATGCACGACCGAGGTGAGGGAGGACAGGTCGTACCGCTCGCGGACCTCCTTCGGCAGCCGGAGCAGGCGCACCAGCATGGTCGGGACGACCTGCACCTGCTCGACGCGGTGGGCCTCGATCAGGCGCAGGAACTCCTCGGCGTCGAAGCGCGGCATGAGGGTGATGTCCAGGCCGCAGGCGACCGCGAGAACGGCGTGCTGGCTGGGCGAGGCGTGGTACAGCGGCGCCGGGATCATGGTGCGGCCGCCGGGCCGCACGGCGAAGTAGGAGAGGAAGCTCGCCACCGCCTCGGGCAGCGCCGCGGCCGCCACGGGCTCGCGCAGTACGCCCTTGGGGCGGCCTGTGGTACCGGAGCTGTAGATCACGGTGGAGGGGCGGTCGGGCACCGGGTCGGCCAGCGGCGCGTGACCGTCCAGCCAGTCGTCCAGGACCGGATGCGCGCCGCTGACCGGGGGCGCGTCGAAGCCGCAGGCAGCGGCGACACCCTCCGGGACGGGCGCCTCGATGACGTGCACGCCGGCCGGGAGGTGGGCGGTGACGGCGGGCAGCATGTCGGAGTGGACGAAGACGGCGCGGCTGCCGCTGTCGGCGAGGACATGTGCCAGGTCGTCGTGGCGGAAGTGCCAGTTGACGGGCACCGCGGAGATGCCCGCCCGGGCGGCCCCCGTGGTGACTTCGAGATAGGCCGGTTCGTTGCGCATTACCACCGCGATCCGGTCACCCGGTGCGATCCCGAGGGCCCGCAGCCCGGTCGCGATACGGGATGCGCGGTCCTGGAAAGCGGGGTAGGGGCGTTCGTGGCCGGCGGAGCGGATGGCGGCGGGTGCGGACGGGAGATCCATGCAGCCTCCAATAATGTTCGGCTCGCGCACATCAAACCGGCCGCACCGGGGATTGACCAGAGTGCTCACGGCAGAACAGCCGCACCACTGACGATGCGTCAGTGCGGCGGGCGCGTACGGGGGGGCTCACAGGGGGCGCGTCGGAGCGGCGCCGTCGCGGGCCCCCGCTCCTATGCTGAGGAGCCATGGAGTCCAACGACATTCTCCGCCGCCACGGCGAGGCCATCGACCTCTTCGGGGACCGCGTCCACACCGTGCGCGACGACCAGTGGGACGCCCCGACGCCGTGCGCGGACTGGACGGTGCGCGACCTGGTGAACCATCTCACCGCCGAGCAACTGTGGGTGCCGCGGCTGGTGCGGGACGGGGCCACGATGGAGGAGGTCGGCGACGAGTTCGACGGTGACGTGCTCGGGGACGATCCGGTGGCGACCTGGGACCGGGCCGCGGTCGCGGCGGTCGCGGCGTTCACCGAGCCCGGCGCCCTGGACCGGGAGGTGCACCTCTCGTACGGCACGAGCGGCGCCGCCCCGTACTGCAGCCAGATGACGATGGACGCGGTCGTGCACGCCTGGGATCTGTCACGGGCGATCGGCGCGTCCGAGGAACTGCCGGGCGAGCTGGTGGGCCAGGCGCTGCGCGAGGTGGAGCCCTACGCGAAGGAGCTGAGCGGCTCGGGGCTGTTCGCGCCGGCGATCGAGCCGCCGCCGGGGGCCGATGACCTCACCCGGCTGCTCTGCCTGCTGGGCCGCCGTCCGTAGGCAGCGGCCGCAGCGGCGTTCCGGCGCGGTCGGCGGCGGAACGGGGTGCCGTCGGCCGGCCGGTGATCCGGCCGGCCCGGTGCGTCAGTCGATGCCGCGGAAGATGTGCTGCTCGGTCGCGGACTCGTCCTCGCAGCCGGCCAGGTGGACCGGGGCGCAGCGGCTCCAGACCTCCAGGTTGCGGACCTCCCTGATGCGCCCCTGGCGCTCGCCCTGCTTCGGTCGGGGCTGCTTGCTGATCGTCTGTTCCGGTGCCACCACGCACTCCTTAGCCAACGGGATGAGGTACTGACGCGGTGGCGCCGTTTGTCACAACCGGGAGTTCGGCCATGGTTCGTGGCGCATCCCGCGACGGGCCGAGGATGTCGGCATCTCCCAGACAGGACGTCCGTCACCGCTCAGCCTAACGACATGAGTGCCCCGCCGCGCGGCAATTACCGTCGATAGGGTTACAGGACGGAGAAACCGCCCCCGTACGGCCCGTTTCAGCCACGTCGGCGGCGGACGGCAACCCTCTCGCGGAGCCCCGGACTCCGCCCGTCGGCAACACGGGCACCGCACGGTGGGCAGCGGGCACGCACCGATGCTACGGATAGGCATGTGGAGTGGTTCCCGGCACCGGAGTACTGGCTGGGCCGGCTGGTCTTCCAGCGGGCCCTGGCCGCGCTGTACGTGATCGCTTTCGTCTCGGCCGCGTTGCAGTTCAGGGCGCTGATCGGGGAGCGCGGGATGACGCCGGTGCCCGATTTCGTGCGCCGGGTGCCGTTCCGCAAGGCCCCCTCGGTGTTCCACTGGCGCTTCTCGGACCGGTTCTTCGCGGGCTGGGCCTGGACGGGCGCGCTGCTGTCGGCGGCCGTGCTGGCGGGCGCGGCGGACGCCGTGCCGCTGTGGGCGTCGATGGTGTGGTGGGCCGTGCTGTGGGCGATGTACCTCTCGATCGTCAACGTGGGCCAGACCTGGTACGGCTTCGGCTGGGAGACCATGCTCCTGGAGACCGGCGCGCTGGCGGTCTTCCTGGGCAACGCGCGCACCGCGCCGCCCGTTCTGGTGCTGTGGCTGCTGCGCTGGCTGCTGTTCCGGCTGGAGTTCGGCGCCGGACTGATCAAGATGCGCGGCGACCCGTGCTGGCGGGACCTGACCTGCCTGGACTACCACCATGAGACGCAGCCGATGCCGGGCCCGCTGAGCTGGTTCTTCCACCACCTGCCGAAGCCGGTGCACCGGGTGGAGACGGCCGCGAACCACGTGGCCCAGCTGCTCGCCCCCGTGCTCCTCCTCACCCCGCAGCCGGTGGCCACCTGGGCGGCGCTGACGGTGATCGTCACCCAGCTGTGGCTGGTGCTCTCGGGCAACTTCGCCTGGCTGAACTGGCTGACGATCGTGATCGCCGTGTCGGTCGTGGACGCCTCAGCGGTGGGCCTGGGCGGCCTCGCCGGACCGCCGGCCGGCCTCGCGCCGCCCCCGCTCTGGTACGAGGTGCTGGTCATCGCGGCTGCCGTTGCCGTCCTCGTGCTCAGCTACCGCCCGGCCCGCAACCTGGTCTCCCGGCAGCAGCGGATGAACACCTCGTACGAGCCGCTGCACCTGGTCAACTCGTACGGCGCCTTCGGGTCCGTCACCCGCGTCCGGCACGAGGTGGTCATCGAGGGCACGGCGGACGAGGTGATCACCGATGCCACCGAGTGGCGGGAGTACGACTTCAAGGGCAAGCCGGGCGACGTGCGCCGGATGCCGCGCCCGTTCGCCCCGTACCACCTGCGGCTGGACTGGCTGATGTGGTTCGCGGCGCTGTCGCCGGGCTACGCGAGCCGCTGGTTCGGCCCCTTCCTCGAACGACTGCTCGAAAATGACCGGGACACGGTGCGGCTGCTGCGCCGGAACCCCTTCCCGGACGCGCCGCCCCGCCACGTACGCGCCCACTTCTACCGCTACCGCTTCACGAACTGGCGGGAACTGCGGGAGACCGGGGCGTGGTGGCACCGGGAGCCGGTACGGCAGTTCTTTCCGCCGACAGCTCTGCGCGGAAGGACCTGACCATGTCCCGGGCGTGCCGCAGCCCGATCCGGGTGACCTCGCGCTCGATGTCGTCCAGTTCGGCGGCCACCTCGTCGTACGGCCGTCCCAGGTGCGCCCGGGACTTCACCAGCCCCAGCCGCGAGAGGGCCGTGCCCCGCGGCTCGGACATCGACCGGAACTCCGCCAGCGCGCCGCTGTAGACCACGGCGGCCTCCTCGTACCGCCCGGCCCGGTACAGCACGTTGCCGCGCATCTTGCGGTTGTAGGCCAGTGCCCCCGCGAGGTTCAGCTCCCGGCAGAGGGCCTCGCCCCGGCCGAGCAGCCGCAGCGCCTCCTCGGTCTCCCCCAGCACGGACCGCACGTCGGCCACGCCCCGCAGCGACCAGGCCAGCCCCCGCCAGTCCTCGGCCCGCTCGGCGACCTGCGCCGACTCCTCGAACAGCGCGAGGGCCTTCACGTATCCGCCGGTGTTGCGGTGCATCTGCGCGATCCCCGACATCGCCCACACCATGTGCCGCGCCTCGCCGTGCGCCCTGGCCTGCGCCAGCAGCTCTTCGTGCAGCTCCGCGACGGCCTCGTAGTCCCCCTGTATGCGGCCGGTCTCCGCGAGCCCGGCCAGCGCGTACCCGTGCGCGAGGCGGTCGCCGCTCGGTTCGGCGAACGCGACGGCCGCCGCGAGCAGCCGGCGCGCGAGCGCGAGCCGCCCGCACTGGCGGGCGAGCGTGCCGCCGCTCCACAGCGCCCACGCCATGCTGCCGGGCTCCCCCGCGGTGCGCGCGCTCCGGTAACTGGCCCGCCACGCGGCCTCGGCCTCGGCCACCCTCCCGAGCCGCCGTCCGGCCTCCGCCTCGGCGAGCGCTGCCCGTGCGGCGTCCCCCGGCCCGTCGGCCGCGCCCCGTGCCCGCCGCGCGGCGGCGAGCACGTCCTCGTACGAGGAGTTGACACTCAACTCCGCCCCCAGCTCCCCTTGATACTCCGGAGCGAATGCCTTCCCGTACATCGCTGGTCCTCCTGGTCACTTGCGTCGGTCAGGCACCGACGCTATGTGCCGAGGAAGCCCTGGGACGTCACTCCACCTGCGGTTATCCCGGTCGCTCTCGGGATGTACGGCCGCGCTGCCGATCACCCTGGAGATGTACGGGGCGTCCCCTAGGGGGAGGAGACGCGAGGGGGGCAGCCGTCGCCGCGGTGGCTACAAGGTCCTGTGGTAGCTTGCCGGAGCCAGTCGTACCTTGCATGTGCATGTGCACGTGTATGGGTCAGGGAATCCGGTGCGAATCCGGAACTGACGCGCAGCGGTGAGGGTGACGGGCGGGGCATCGGCCACTGGACGGCGTACGCGGTCCGGGAAGGCGTTCCGTCCGGGTGAGCCCGAGTCCGAAGACCTGCTGGCGGCCTCCGGCACCGGCCGTGCCGGGGGAACACCGCAGACCGGGCTTCGCGCAAGAGCCCTCGACGCCGAAGGAACCCCCGTGCCGCTCCCGCGCCCCGCCCGCCGTGCCGCCGTTTTCCTGGTGGCCACCGCGCTGCTCGCCGGATGCGGCGGTGGCGCCCCGCCGACGGAGGGCTCCGCCAAGGGCGGGAGCAACGGCAAGACCGTCTCCCTCGACAACTGCGGCCGGAAGGTACGCGTCGACGGCCCGCCAGAACGCGCCGTCTCCCTCAACCAGGGAACGACGGAGATCATGCTCTCCCTCGGTCTGGCCGACCGCATGGTGGGCACCGCCACCTGGACCGACCCGGTGCTCAAGGGCCTGGAGAAGGCCAACTCCAAGGTGAAGCGGCTGGCCGACAACGGCCCGTCCTTCGAGAAGGTGCTGGCCACCGAGCCCGACTTCGTCGCGGCGTCGTTCGCCTCCACCCTCGGCAAGGGCGGGGTGGCCACGCGGGGACAGTTCGACGAGCTGGGCGTACCGACCTACCTCTCCCCCAGCGACTGCACCGGCAAGGACAACGGCGGCGACGGGGACGGCTCCCGCACGAAGCCGGTGACCATGGACGTCGTCTACGGCGAGGTCCGCGACCTGGCCAGGATCTTCGGCGTCGAGGAGCGCGGCGAGCGGCTCGTCGCCGGCCTGAAGGCCAGGGTCAAGAAGGCCACCGCCGGCATCGACGCCCACGACGTCACGCTGCTGTACTGGTTCGCCAACTCCGAGTCGCCCTACATGGCGGGCTGTTGCGGCGCCCCCGGCGCCGTCACCCGGGCGCTCGGCGCGAAGAACGTCTTCGACGACACCCACGAGGAGTGGCCCCAGATCAACTGGGAGACCGTCGCGGACCGCAACCCCGACGTCCTGGTGATCGGCGACCTCACCCGCAAATCGGAGACGGCCGAGACCGCCGCGAAGAAGATCGAGTTCCTCTCGGAGAACCCGGTCACCAAGAACATGGACGCGGTCAAGCACAAGCGGTACGTGCTGCTCAGCGGCCAGTCGATGAACCCCACCATCCGCACTGTCGAGGCCGTGGAGAAGGTCGCGGCGGCGCTGCGCAGCCACGGGCTCGACAAGTGACCCCGGCGCGGCCCGCCGCACCGGCCGCGATACGCGGGCTGCGGCAGGCCCTGGCCTGGGCGGGCGGGCTCGCGGCGCTCTGCGTGTCCGTCGCCGTGGCCATCACCATCGGCCCGGCGCACATCGGGGTCGGTGACGTCTGGTCCACGGTGGCGGCGCATCTGGGCTGGGGGCACGGGGACCTGACCCCCATCCGGGACGGGATCGTGTGGAACCTGCGGCTCCCCCGCACCCTGCTCGCGGCGGTGTGCGGCGCCGGGCTGGCCGTGTGCGGCGCGGTCATGCAGTCGCTGCTGCGCAACCCGCTCGCCGACCCCTTCGTGCTGGGCGTCTCGTCCGGCGCCTCGACCGGTGCGGTCCTGGTCGTCGTACTCGGTGTGGGGGGCGGAGCGCTGTCGCTGTCCGGCGGTGCGTTCGTGGGTGCCGTATGCGCCTTCGCACTGGTCCTGCTGCTCAGTCACGTACTCGGCGGATCCACGGACCGGGTGGTGCTCTCCGGTGTCGCGGCCATGCAGCTGTTCTCCGCGCTCACCTCCTTCATCGTGCTGACCGCGGCCGACGCGGAGACCACACGCGGCGTGCTGTTCTGGCTCCTCGGCTCGCTCAGTGGCGCCGGCTGGACGGACGTCTGCCTGTGCCTGGCCGTACTGGCGGTGGCCCTGCTGATCTGCCTCGGGCACTCCCGGTCCCTCGACGCGTTCGCGTTCGGGCAGGACGCGGCGGCCGCGCTGGGCGTCTCCGTGACCCGCACCCGGTGGATCCTGCTGTCCACCACCGCGCTGCTGACCGCCGCGCTGGTCAGCTCGGCCGGGGCGATCGGCTTCGTCGGCCTGGTGCTGCCGCACGCCGCACGCGCCCTCACCGGACCGGGCCACGGCAGGCTGCTGCCGGTCACCGCGCTGGCCGGGGCGGTGTTCCTCATCTGGATCGACACGCTCGCCCGCACGGTGCTGGACCCGCAGGAGGTCCCGGTGGGGGTGGTCACCTCGCTGATCGGCGTGCCGGCCTTCGTCCTCGTCCTGTACCGCACCCGGAGCACCCGATGACCGATCCCGCACCGGAGGGCCTGCGCGCCGACCGGGTCTCCCGCACCGCCGGCGGCACCCTGATCCTGGACGGGGTCAGCCTCACCCCGCGCCCCGGCACCCTCAACGGGCTGCTCGGCCCCAACGGGTCGGGCAAGTCCACCCTGCTGCGGCTGCTCTCCGGGGTCACCGCGCCGGACTCCGGCGTCGTCACCCTCGACGGCCGGCCACTGACCCGGTCGGGCCGCCGTACGGTCGCCCAACGCGTCGCCGTGGTCGACCAACAGGCCGACACCCAAACAGAGTTGACCGTCCTCGACGTGGTACGGCTGGGCCGCGTGCCGCACCGCCGCGCGTGGGCCCCCGCGTCGGCGGCGGACGAGGCGGCCGTCCGTACCGCACTGCCCCGTACCGGCCTGGACGGCAAGGCCCACCGGCACTGGCACACCCTCTCCGGCGGCGAGCGCCAACGGGCGCAGATAGCCCGCGCCCTCGCCCAGGAGCCGCGCGAGCTGCTGCTGGACGAGCCCACCAACCATTTGGACATCCGGCACCAGCTCGACCTCCTCGACCTGGTCGCCGAACTCCGCCTCACCAGCGTCGTCGCCCTGCACGACCTGAACCTGGCGGCGATGTACTGCGATCAGCTCGTCGTCCTCAAGGAGGGCCGGGTGGTGGCCTGCGGCACGCCCGGGGAGGTCCTGACCCGCGACCTGATCGCGGACGTCTACGGCGTCGCTGCCGACGTCACCCCCACCGGCCCCGACGGCCGCCCGCACATACGCTTCCTGCCGCCCGCCCGGAGCTGAGTCCGACTCCGTCCGGAGCTGAGTCCGCGGGGACGGGGTACGCGGCCGCCATGAGGAGTGGGATCGCCGTCGGTACATGTTCGTGGACGGACCCGGCGCTGGTGCGGAGCGGGTGGTACCCGCCCGGCCGGCGGGACCCGGAGGGCCGACTGCGGCACTACGCCGAGCAGTTCCCCGTCGTGGAGGTCGACGCCACGTACTACGCACTGCCCAGCACCCGGAACAGCGCGCTGTGGGCGGAGCGCACCCCGGACGGCTTCCGCTTCGACGTGAAGGCGTTCTCGCTGCTGACCGGGCACCCGACGCCACCGCGGTCGCTCCCGCCCGACCTGCGTCCCGCCGCGGCGCGGCCGGGCGACGTACGCGACACCGACCCGGGACTGCTGGACGAGGTGTGGACACGGTTCGGGCAGGCCCTGGAACCACTGCGGAAAGCCGGCCGCCTCGGCACGCTCCTCTTCCAGTTCCCGCCGTGGTGCGCGCCCGGCGCCCGCTGGGAGGCGTTCCTCACCCGCTGCCGGGAACGCACCCAAGGGTGGCCCGTGGCCGTCGAGTTCCGGCATCCGGGCTGGTGGCAGGGGGGCCGGGCGGAGCGCACGACGGCGCTCCTCACCGACCTGGGCATGGCGGCCGTGGCCGTGGACATGAACCGGACGCTGCCCCGCTCCGTACCACCGGTCGCCCCGGTCACCTCGCCGCGCACGGCGGTGGTGCGCTTCCACGGCCGCAGCGCCTCGTGGGGCCGCGGCAGCAAGGAGGACCGCTTCCGGTACGCGTACGGGACGTCGGAGCTGACGGAGTGGGTGCCGCGCATTCGCCACATGGCGGAGCGCGCCGAGCACGTCCACGTCCTGTTCAACAACTGCTGCGGGGACGCGGCGGTACGCGCGGCGGAGCGCATGCGGGAGCTGCTGACCGGCCGGGGCGACTGAGGCCCACGGACTGCGGCCCGGAGCCTGCGCACAAGGGACAGCGAGGTACGTTCCCCTCATGCTTACGGTTGCCGTGCTCGCACTGCCTCGGGTGGTTCCGTTCGATCTGTCGACGCCGGTCGAGGTTTTCCAGCGCGCGCGGCTGGCGGACGGGCGGCCGGGGTACCGGGTGCGGGTCTGTGCCGAGGAGGCGGAGGTGGACGCGGGGACGTTCACTTTGCGGGCGCCGTGGGGGCTGGACGGGCTGGCGGGCGCGGACACCGTCATCGTGCCCGGTACCGCCGATGTCACGGCGCCGATCGGTCCGGCCGTACGGGCCGCGCTGCGACAGGCCGCCGACCGCGGTGCCCGGATCGCCTCTGTCTGCTCGGGCACCTTCCCGCTTGCGGCGACCGGGCTCCTCGACGGGCTGCGGGCCACCACCCACTGGGTCGCCGCCGACCTGCTGGCCGCCACGCATCCGGACATCGAGGTCGACCCGAACGTGCTGTACGTCGACAACGGGCAGTTCCTCACCTCCGCCGGTGCTGCGGCGGGGCTGGACATGTGTCTGCACATGATCCGGCGGGATCATGGTTCCGCGGTGGCCGCCGACGCCGCCCGACTGTCGGTGATGCCGCTGGAACGCGAGGGCGGGCAGGCGCAGTTCATCGTCCACGACCGGGTGCCCGCACCGGAGGGGTCGGTGCTGGAGCCGGTACTGGACTGGCTCCGGGACAACCTCGCCCGCCCGCTGACGCTGGACGACATCGCCGGCCACGCCGGGGTCAGCACCCGTACGCTCATCCGCCGCTTCCGGGAGCAGACGGGGACCACCCCGCTGCAGTGGCTGCACCGTGCCCGCATCCGGCGGGCCCAGCACCTGCTGGAGACCACGCGGCAGCCGGTCGAGCGCATCGGCGGCGAGGTCGGCTTCGGCTCGCCCACCGCCTTCCGCGACCGTTTCAAGCGCACCACCGGGGTCAGCCCGCACACCTACCGCCGCGCCTTCGGCGGAACCGCCGGGCCGGAGGCGAACGGCGGGGATTGGGTGAACGGGCGTGCCATGGCGTAGGGTGAAACCACCGACGCGGGGTGGAGCAGCTCGGTAGCTCGCTGGGCTCATAACCCAGAGGTCGCAGGTTCAAATCCTGTCCCCGCTACTCATCTTCCGGCCCCTCGGCCTTGCCGAGGGGCCGGAAGCGTTTGGGGCGGCGGCAGCGCCGGACCACGTCGTCAGACCGCTTCGCCGGGGGCGGCGGGCCGGGGCCCGGGGGCCCGGCCCGCCGGGGCCGGCTGCTGCGGGGCGCCGCGGCCTGCGAGGAGCCGGTACGCGGCGGACCGGAGCCGGATCGTGAGAAGCCGTACGGAGTTCACGCCGCCGCACGCTCCGGTTCGGCCTCGATGCGGTCGGCGATCTGGCGGCAGGTGCGCGAGATGATCCGGGAGACGTGCATCTGGGAGAGGCCCAGCTGCTCGGCTATCCGGCTCTGCGTCAGGTCGCGGAAGAACCGCAGGTAGAGGATCTCCTTCTCCCGCTCGGGGAGGTTGGAGAGGTACGGCTTGACCGCTTCCCGGGCCACGACCAGGTCGAAGCCCGCCTCCGGGGTGCCGAGGGTGTCGGCGAGCGAGCAGCCGTCGTCGCTGTTCTGCAGCTCCGCGTCCAGGGACAGGGGACTGAAGCTGTTCAGGGCCTGGGAGCCGAGCAGAACGTCCTCCACGGGCATGCCGGTGTGCTCGGCGATCTGCTCGGGGGTGGGGCCGTGGTCGTCGATGTTGCTGGTGAGTTCCTGGCGGGCGGCGCGTACGCGGTTGCGCAGCTCCTGGACCCGGCGCGGGACGTGCACGCCCCACATGTGGTCCCGGAAGTGGCGCTTGATCTCGCCGATGACCGTGGGCACGGCGAAGCTCTCGAAGGCATTGCCGTGCGAGGGGTCGTAACGGTCGACGGCCTTGACCAGCCCCATGGCGGCGACCTGCTGGAGGTCCTCCAGGTTCTCCCCGCGGTTGCGGAAGCGCAGCGCGAGGCGCTCGGCCATCGGCAGCCAGGCGCTGATGACCCGGCCGCGCAGCTCCTCCCGCTCGGGACCGTCCGCCAGCGTCACCAGACGCCGGAAGTCCTCGGCGGTGTCGGGGGCGTCGTCGTGCGGGTGCCGGCCGCGGCGCCCGGTGGCAGCAGGGGCCGCCGGCTTCGCCGCGCGGCGCTGCCGCTTGATGCCGCGGGGCTTGTTCGGCGGGCGGTTCGGGGACTGCTCCGCGCGACGCCGCGTGGAGCGGGCCTCCGTGCCGCGCTCCGGTGCCGATGCCGCCGCGGCGTCCGACACCTCGCACGCCTGCGGAACCTCCGCGGCGAACCGGCGGTCTTCGGTCTGCACTGTGTTCTGCGTCTTCACGAGCATGGGTCCGGGCTCCTGGGTCAGCATCTCGTTCCAAATGGACACTTCTTGACCCGTGGAAGAGCGGCATGGCAGGCGCGTCCTGCGGAAGTCACACTGCTCCCACGGGGCGTGCCTACGGGCCGAAGCACGTAACTCCTGCTGCCCCCGGCTTTCCCCGGCAAACAACCCGCCGAAAATTTTTCCCGACGGCCTTCCCTGCCCGGCTCAAACCGCTTGTGAGCTGGGCTTTCGACCTTCTGGTCAGCCGCTCCCCGGAGTTCTCCGACGCACTGTCAGGAGGCAGCAGCCGAGGGCCGCGACGGCACCCGCGGCGAGGAGGAGGACGCGGTGGTCCACGACGGCGACCAGACCCGCGCCGACGGCCAGGGTCAGTGCGTTGGGGGCGAAGAGGAGGGTGTGGGCGGTGGCGGCGGCCCGGCCCAGCAGTGCGTCCGGGACCTCACGCTGGACGGCGGTCATGGCCGCGATCAGGACGCAGGGCAGGCCCGCGCCGATCATCGCGCTCGCGGCCAGGGCCACGGGCACCGAGGGCAGGGCGCGCAGCGCGACCCCCAGCGCGAAGAGCAGGGTGCCCGCTGCCGCGAAGACCCGGTCGGGCGTGCGCCGCAGCAGGGCGCCGGCGCACAGTCCGCTGAGCACGGAGCCGATGCCCTGCACGGCGTAGAGCACCCCGGCGAACGCGGGCGCGCGGTGCAGGCCCGCGTCCACCACCGCGTACACCGCGGCACCGTTGAGCCCGGCCACGCCCATCGTGGCGGCCCCGGCGAGGACCAGCCGCCACAGCAGCGGGCGCCGGCGGAGCGCAGCGGCTCCCTGCACGACCTGCGTGGTCCACCGCTCGCCCGGGGGCGGGCCGGTCGCGGGTTCTTCGACGCGCAGCAGCGCGAAGGCCGCCGCGGCGACGGCGAAGGTGGCCGCGTCGAGGAGGGCCACGGCGGGGCCGCCGAACCGGACGAACAGCCCGGCGCCCAGCAGCGGGGCGAGCAGCTTCATGCCTTCGTTCGCCGTCATGCGCAGGCCGTTGAAGTCACCCCGCAGCTCCTGGGGCACGGCCGTGGCCACGAGGGCGGCCTCCGCCGCGTCGGCCAGGACGGAGCTGACGCCGTACAGCAGCAGGACGGCGAAGAGGATCCATACCCGGTCGGCCGAGCGGACGGCGAGCAGGGGCAGCAGGGCGAGGGCCATGGCGAGGTGCACCCGGATCAGCAGCGGCCGCCGGCGCACCCGGTCGGCCACGGTGCCGATCAGCGGGCCGCAGAGCGTGGGTGCCCATACGCAGAAGGCCGTGAGCGCCGCCAGGCTGTCCGAGCCGGTGAGCGACTTGGTCCACACCCCGGCCGCCAGGAACATGGCGGAGCTGCCGAAGCCCGAGACCACCACACCGCTCAGGTAGTACACCGCGTTGCGGTCGCGGAGCAACCGGCCGCCGCCCCAGCCCATCCGGGCTCCCCTTCCCCCGTCACGCCCCCGCCGCACCGGGCACGGGCTCCCCTTCGCCCGCTCCGCGTACGTACGGAGGCCCATGCACACCCTTGCCCTCCCCGCGCGTACCCGCGCGCACCTCATCGCCGCCGACGTCCGCCTCGCCACAAAGGGGTGGCGGCAGCACGCCGTCCTGAGCCGCGCCGGTCAGCGGCTGCCGCCCGGCTTGCGGCCCCACGCGGAGATCAGCGGAGCCATGGTGAGGTCGAGCCGTCCCGCCGTGACGTTCGCGAGATGCTCCTCGATCTCGGCTTCGGTGGCGAGCCCGGCCTCGACGAGGCGGTCGCGGAGTTGCCGTACGGTCGCGGCCTCCAACGCATCGCAAACCGGCGAGGTGACCGGGAAGTAGGCGTCGGCCGCCACGTCGGTGAGGCCGGCCTCGCGCAGCAGGCGCGGCAGGGTCCGCCCGAAGGCCAGGTCGGCGCCGCGCCGGGCGAGCAGTTCGCGGGAGCCCCGCCGCAGCCGGTTGGCCAGCCGCTCGGCCGGCCCGCGCTCATCCAGGCAGCTCAGCGGCTGCAGCGCCGTGTCGGCATCCTCCAGCACCAGCACACCGCCCGGCCGGAGCACCCGCACCATTGCCGCGAGGGCGGCCGCGCGCTCCGGTACGTGCACCAGGACCAGGCGCGCGTGCACCAGGTCGAACGGGCCGGGCGGCGGCTCCTCCGCCGCCACGTCGTGCCGTACCACCTCGAACGGGGCGTCCTCCGGCATCCAGGCGGTGTCGATGTCGGTCGCGAGGACGCGGCCGGCCGGGCCGGTGCGCGCGGCCAGCCAGGCCGGTACGCCGGGGCTGCCCGCGCCGGCCTCCCAGCAGTGCCAGCCTTCGGTCACGCCCACGGCCGCCAGATGCCGGAAGGTGACAGGGTCGAAGAGCTCGGACATCGCAGCGAAGCGCTGTCCGGCCTCGGTCTGCTGATTGTCGAAGAGGTATCCGTCGTCATTCGCGTGTGCCACACGGTGATCGTAGGACGCGGGCCGCCGGACGCGCCGTCCACGGTGCGGGACGCGGGCAGCCCGGCGCGCCGTCCCCCGTGCGGGATAATGCCGGCATGCGTATCTCAGCCAGGGCGGACTACGCGGTACGGGCCGCGCTGCAGCTCGCCGCCTGTAACGACGCCGGACCGCTCAAGGCCGAGGCCATCGCCGCCGCTCAGGACATCCCGCACAAGTTTCTTGAAGGCATCCTGAACGACATGCGCCGCGGCGGGCTGGTGCGCAGCCAGCGCGGCGGCAACGGCGGTTACCGACTCGCCCGGTCCGCCGAGGCCATCAGCATCGCGGAGGTCATCCGCGCGGTGGACGGACCACTGGTGTCGGTGCGCGGCGTCCGGCCGCCGGAGCTGTCGTACACCGGGCCCGCCGAATCGCTGCTGCCGCTGTGGGTCGCGCTGCGTGCCAATGTCCGGCAGATCCTGGACGGGGTGTCGCTGGCCGATGTCGCGGCCGCCCGGCTCCCCGCCGACGTCCTGTCGCTGACGGAGAGTCCGGAAGCCTGGACCAACCCCTGACGGGGCCCGCCCTCACCTGCGACGTATCACATAACGAGCGGTTCCTGTCCGCCCTTTGAACACCCACTTGTCATCAGGCATGCGCGCGTCGAGTATTCCTATCAATCCAGTGGGAAAACTAGGGAATCTGTGAGGTCGCCGTGCGTACGCTGATCCTGTTGGCCTTGGCCGGGCTGGGTGCCCAACTGGTGGACGGCAGCCTGGGCATGGCCTACGGCGTCACCTCCACCACACTGCTGCTCGCCGTGGGCACCAACCCCGCCGCCGCCTCCGCCACCGTCCATCTCGCCGAGATAGGCACCACCCTCGCCTCGGGCGCCGCGCACTGGCGCTTCGGCAACGTCGACTGGCGCGTCGTACTGAAGGTCGGCATCCCCGGGGCCGTCGGCGCCTTCGCGGGCGCCACGTTCCTCTCCGCGCTCTCCACCGAGCTGGCCGAGCCGGTGATGGCCCTCCTGCTGCTGGGCCTCGGGCTGTACGTACTGGGCCGGTTCACCGTCACCGGGCTGCCCACCGACAAGCTGGACAAGCCGCTGCGCAAGCGTTTCCTGTCCCCGCTCGGGCTGGTCGCCGGCTTCCTGGACGCCACCGGCGGCGGTGGCTGGGGCCCGGTCGGCACGCCGGCGATCCTGGCCAGCGGCCGGCTGGAGCCCCGCAAGGTCATCGGCTCCATCGACACCAGCGAGTTCCTGGTCGCGGTCGCCGCGAGCCTCGGCTTCCTCGTCGGCCTCGGCGGCGAGGGCGTCAACTGGCTCTGGGCCGTGGCCCTGCTGGCCGGCGGACTGATCGCCGCGCCGATCGCCGCCTGGCTGGTCCGCCACGTACCGCCGCGCGTCCTCGGCTCCGCCGTGGGCGGCCTCATCGTCCTGACCAACATCCGCACCCTGCTGCGCAGCGACTGGCTCGGCGCCGGCGACGCCACCCAGTGGACGGTCTACGGCTTCGTCTACGTCCTGTGGGCGGCGGCCGTCACCTACTCGGTCAAGGAGCACCGCCGCGCGAACAGGGCGGCGGCGGAGACCGCGGCGCAGCCCGCGGCGGAGCCGGCGGACGCCCGGCCCGCCGAGGCCACCACCAGCTGACGGCCGCCGGGGGCGGGGGGGGGGGGGGGCGCGGGGGGCCGCGGGGGGGGGGGGGGGGGGGGGGGGGGGGGGGGGGGGGGGGGGGGGGGCCCCGCGGCTGAGGTCGGGGCGGCGGATGAGCGGGTGGCTTGAGAAGGCGGCCGGGTCTGGGGCCAGGGCGGGGAATGTGGTGGCGGGCGGCTTTGTT
>NZ_JBITXI010000002.1:0-708560 GCF_044544605.1 Streptomyces sp. NPDC053560
GTGTTAAGCACGCCGCCAGCGTTCGTCCTGAGCCAGGATCAAACTCTCCGTGAATGTTTACCGGTAATCCGGTGAAACACACACGAGAGCGGAACAGGTCGGAGGAATAGTCCAACCCGTTCACAGCGTCCTCGCTGTGTGTGCCTGCGCCGGACCATGCCGGGCAGGACTTTCAAAGGAACCTCGTCCCAGCGAATGCTGGAGACGGGGTATCAACATATCTGGCGTTGACTTTTGGCACGCTGTTGAGTTCTCAAGGAACGGACGCTTCCTTTGGTCCCGTTTCACCGGGCCCTCCGGGCGCTTCCCTTCGGTGTTTCACACTCTATCAGGTCTTTTCCGTCTTCCGAACCGCGTCCCTTTCCGCATTCAATGCGCACATCACAAGAAGCGATGCAGGCATGCAGAAATGATCGAGATTCTCGGATCAAGACTGATGGGGTGCTGCTCCCTTCGCGGGCCGCAGTGATTGCGTCCTCGTTCCGGGGCAGGAGTAAGACAGTACAGGTGGGGTTGGGGCGAGGCAAATCGGGGGAAGGTCGCCGTCCAGCCGCACCCCTTCACACGCATGATCGCGCCTCCCGTCTGTCGTGCGGAGCGTCCACTTCTTATGACTTACGCTCTGACCGGTGCGCCGTCCGGGACAGGTAGTGACGGCGACCTGATAGATCTCCACCCCTGGGAGGCTTCCCATGACCACCGTGACGTCCCCGCTCGCCGGACGCGCCATCGGGCTCAGCGCAGTTCCTGACCCCGTCTTCTCCGGCGCGATGGTGGGTCCCGGTACCGCGATCGACCCGGCCCGCGAGCCTTCCGTGGCGCTCGCGCCCGTGGACGGCGTCGTTGTTTCTCTGCACCCGCACGCGTTCGTCGTCGTCGACGGCGAAGGGCACGGCGTGCTGACGCACCTGGGCATCGACACCGTTCAGCTCAATGGCGAGGGCTTCGAGCTGCTCGTCAACAAGGGGGACAACGTGACGCGCGGCCAAGGCGTCGTCCGCTGGGACCCGGCCGCCGTCGAGGAGGCCGGCAAGTCGCCGGTCTGCCCCGTCGTCGCTCTTGAGGCCACCGCCGACGCGCTCGGTGACGTGCGCGAGGACGGCGACGTGAAGGCCGGGGACCAGCTCTTCAGCTGGCAGTGACGCCGACGCCGTTCCTACACCGGTACCGGAACGCGGTACGCAGGAACGGCACGTACGACATTCAACGCGGCGGCACCGGCCGTCGCATCACACGGAGACGGGTGCAATGGAGACAACGCTGCGAGGCGTCGGCGTGAGCCACGGTGTCGCCATAGGCGAGGTGCGGCACATGGGGACGGCGGTGCTGGAGCCGCCGGCCAAGCAGATCCCCGCCGAGGAAGCGGAGCGCGAGCAGGGGCGCGCCCGCCAGGCCGTGGAAGCCGTGGCCGCCGACCTGATCGCCCGCGGCAACCTCGCGGGCGGCGAGGCGCAGGCGGTGCTGGAGGCCCAGGCCATGATGGCCCAGGACCCCGAGCTGATGGCCGACGTCGACCGCCGGATCGCCGTGGGCAGCACGGCCGAGCGCGGCGTGTACGACGCCTTCGCCGCGTACCGGGCGCTGCTCGCCGGTGCCGGGGAGTACCTGGCGGGCCGGGTCGCGGACCTGGACGACGTACGGAACCGGATCGTCGCGCGGCTGCTGGGCGTGCCCATGCCGGGTGTGCCGGACAGCGACGAGCCGTACGTGCTGATCGCGCGGGACCTGGCGCCGGCCGACACCGCGCTGCTGGACCCGTCGCTGGTGCTCGGCTTTGTCACCGAGGAGGGCGGGCCGACCAGCCACAGCGCGATCCTCGCGCGGGCGCTGGGCGTGCCGGCCGTCGTCGCGCTGCCGGGCGCGCACGAGTTGGTCGAGGGCACGGTCGTCGCGGTGGACGGCTCCACCGGGGAGATTTTCGTCAACCCGAGCGACGAGAAGCGCGCGGAGATGGAGCGGGCGGCCGAGGAGCGGAAGGCCGCGCTGGCCGCCGCCACGGGTCCGGGGGCGACGTCGGACGGGCACAAGGTGCCACTGCTGGCGAACGTCGGCGGTCCGGCGGACGTGCCGGCGGCGGTGGAGGCCGGGGCCGAGGGCGTCGGGCTGTTCCGTACCGAGTTCCTGTTCCTCGACGACAGCAAGAACGCGCCGTCGGAGGAGAAGCAGGTCGAGGCGTACCGCCAGGTGCTGGAGGCCTTCCCCGAGGGCCGGGTGGTCGTGCGCGTGCTGGACGCGGGCGCGGACAAGCCGCTGGACTTCCTGACGCCGGCGGACGAGCCGAACCCTGCGCTGGGCGTGCGGGGTCTGCGTACCCTGCTCGACCACCCCGATGTGCTGCGGACCCAGCTCACCGCGCTGGCGAAGGCGGCGGAGGGGCTGCCGGTCTACCTCGAGGTCATGGCGCCGATGGTGGCGGACCGTACGGACGCCAAGGCGTTCGCCGACGCGTGCCGAGAGGCGGGGCTGCAGGCGAAGTTCGGTGCGATGGTGGAGATTCCGTCCGCCGCGCTCCGGGCGCGTTCGATCCTGCAGGAGGTGGAGTTCCTGTCGCTGGGCACGAACGACCTGGCGCAGTACACCTTCGCGGCCGACCGTCAGGTCGGTGCGGTGTCACGTCTGCAGGACCCGTGGCAGCCCGCGCTGCTCGACCTGGTGGCGACGTCGGCCGAGGCCGCCAAGGCCGAGGGGAAGAGCTGTGGTGTGTGCGGCGAGGCGGCTTCCGACCCGCTGCTCGCGTGTGTGCTGACGGGGCTCGGCGTCACCAGCCTTTCCATGGGTGCGGCGTCGCTTCCTTACGTGCGCGCGACGCTGGCGAAGCACACGCTGGCGCAGTGCGAGCGTGCCGCGTCGGCGGCGCGTGCGGCGGACACTGCCGAGGAGGCGCGTCTGGCGGCGCAGGCGGTGCTCTCCGGCGAGTGACCGCAGTGTCTTCAGCGGCCTAGTGCCGTGGTCTTGATGGCCGTCCCGCCCTGGTGGCGGGGCGGCCATCTGCTTTTAGGTCGTGTTTGCCCCTCCCCTACGTGTTCCCGC
Source organism: Streptomyces sp. NPDC053560 (assembly GCF_044544605.1). Lineage (NCBI taxonomy): Bacteria > Bacillati > Actinomycetota > Actinomycetes > Kitasatosporales > Streptomycetaceae > Streptomyces > Streptomyces sp. NPDC053560. The sequence continues at coordinate 3,031 of NZ_JBITXI010000002.1, forward strand.
AGTGCTCGTGGGCGTAGGCGGGTGCGGGCAGGGCGATGCCGGAGAGGTAGTCGACGCCTGGTTCGGGTGAGAGGGGGTCGCCTGTCCTGGCATCCGTGCAGTACGCGGAGAAGACCTCGGCCGCGGTGAGGGCGGTGAGCCAGTTGCCGCGGAGGGACCAGCCGCGGACCTCGTCGCCGTGCTGGTCGTCGAGGGTGCGGGAGATGACGCCGCCGGGGCCGCGGAGGGTGATGCCGGCGGCGAGGACGGTGCAGAAGATCAGGGCTTCCGCTTCGGCGAGGTGCAGGCGGCCGTCGGGGAGCGCCGTGGCGTGTACGGCCGCGAGGAGCGGGCCGCTGTCGTTCGCGGTGACGCTGCAGACGAGGTGGTGTCTGCCGGGTCCGAGGGCGTCGAGGAGTCGGAGCATGGCCTGAGAGGCGTGTTCGAAGGCGTCGTGTGCGGTGTCGCCGTCGCAGGTGGGGCAGCGCCCGGCGGTCGAGAGGAGGGCGCCGGCCCGGTCCCAGGTGTCCTGGCGGGCGGCTTCGTCGAGGAGGGCGGGCAGGGTGTCGGTGAGCGGTCGGCCGCTGTACGGGACGGTGGCGCCGGCGGCCGCGACCTCGGTGGTGTAGCGGGCGCGGCTCTCCGGCCGGTCGGGGTCGAGTCCGGTGTCGCTGCAGTAGGTGGCGTATTCGCCGGGGTCGAAGAGGGTGAGGGTCGTGTGCCGGCCCTGGGCGTTGCGGGTGCGGAGGAGGCCGTCGAGTCGGCGGAGGTAGCCGGTGTGGTCCTGGCCGGTGAAGGGGAAGGTGCGGTAGCGGCTCATGGCCGCGAGGTCCTCGGGCGTCGGCAGGACGGCGAGGATGCCGGGGATTTCGCGGGCCAGTCGTCGTGGAGCCGCGGCGGTCCTGCGGCGGGCGCGGGTCGCGGGGCCGCGGGCGCGACGGGTGTGACGTCGTTTGCCGCCGTGGCGGTCGGTGGTCTGGATACGGCGTGCGGTCCTGGCCATGGTTTCCCCCTTGATGTCGCTGGTGAGCGAGCGCGGGCCGGCCGGCGGGCCGGTCCGCGCTCAGGAGTCGTCGTCGCCGATGACTCATTGCTCACTGAGCGTAAGTGAGGGGTCTGACAATGGCCGTTGCGAGCCGCCGGAATCGGCTGTGAGCAGGACTTTCCGGCGGCTCGGGTGATCACTGTGCGCGGTCGGCGGCGATCCGCTCGTAGAACCGGAGGAGTTCGAGGTTGTCGACCGAGCCGGGGTTGACCGCCTTTTCGAGCGGGGTGCCCTGGAGGAGGCGCTTGACGGGTACTTCGATTCGCTTGCCGGTGAGCGTGTGCGGCACTCCGGGGGCTTCGATGATGTCGTCGGGGACGTGGCGTGGCGAGAGCTGGGTGCGGATGGTCTGCTTGATGCGGCCCCGCAGGTCGTCGTCGAGGGTGGCGCCCTCGACGAGGTGCACGAAGAGGGGCATCCAGTAGCCGCCGTCGGGGAGTTCGAGGCCGATGACGAGGGATTCGCGGATTTCGGGGAGGCGTTCGACGGCCTCGTAGATGTCGGCGGAGCCCATGCGGACGCCCTGGCGGTTCAGGGTGGAGTCGGAGCGGCCGTGGATGACGACGGTGCCGCGTGCGGTGAGGGTGATCCAGTCGCCGTGCCGCCAGGTGCCGGGGTACATCTCGAAGTAGCTGTCCCGGTAGCGGCTGCCGTCGGGGTCGTTCCAGAAGCGGAGCGGCATGGAGGGCAGCGGGTTGGTGACGACGAGTTCGCCGACCTCGTCGGTGAGCGGCTTGCCCTGCGGGTCCCAGGCCTGGAGGTCGGTGCCGAGGCAAGGTGCCTGGAGTTCACCGATGTGGACCGGGAGGGTGGGCACGGCGCCGGCGAAGCAGCTGCAGACGTCGGTGCCGCCACTGACGGAGGCGATCCAGAGGTCTTCGGCGACTTCGTCGTGGAGCCAGCGGAAGCCGTCCGGGGGCAGCGGGGAGCCGGTGGTGGCGACGCATTTGACGCGGGAGAGGTCGTAGTCGCGTCCGGGGTGGACGCCGGCCTTGGCGCAGGCCATGACGTAGGCGGCGGAGGTGCCGAAGAGGGTGGCGCCGGTGCGTTCGGCGATCCGCCACTGTGCGCCGGTGTCGGGGAAGCCGGGGCTGCCGTCGTAGAGGACGATCGTGGAGCCCACGAGGAGGCCGGCGGCGAGGAAGTTCCACATCATCCAGCCGGTGGATGTGTACCAGAAGAAGCGGTCGCCGGGGCCGAGGTCGCAGTGGAGTCCGGCCTGCTTGAGGTGTTCGAGGAGGATGCCGCCCTGAGACTGGACGATGGCCTTGGGGAGGCCGGTGGTGCCGGAGGAGTACAGCACCCACAGGGGGTGGTCGAACGGCACCTGTTCGAAGACCGGCTCTTCGTCACGGGAGACGACGTCGTCCCAGTGCAGCGCGCCCTCGGGGGCCTCGGTGCCGAGCAGGGGGATGTGCACGACGGCGGTGAGGCTGGGCAGTTCGGCGCGCAGTTCGGAGACGGTGGCGCGGCGGTCGTGTTCCTTGCCGCCGTAGCGGTAGCCGTCGACGGTGAACAGGACGACCGGTTCGACCTGCTGGAAGCGGTCCAGGACGCTGCGGGCGCCGAAGTCGGGGGCGCAGGAGGTCCAGACGGCGCCGACGGCGGCGGAGGCCAGGAGGGCGACGACGGCCTGCGGGACGTTGGGGACGTAGCCGCTGACGCGGTCGCCGGGGCGGACGCCGAGGTGGCGGAGTTCGGCGGCGAGCGAGCCGACCTGGGCGCGCAGCTCGGCCCAGGTGACGGGGGTGGGTTCGTGGCTCTCGTCGACGTGCAGGAGGGCGGGTTCGGCGGCCCTGGCGGGGTCCTCGCCGGCGCGCAGGGCGTGCTCGGCGTAGTTGAGGGTGGAGCCGGGGAACCAGCGGGCGCCGGGCATGGTGGCGTCGGCCAGCACGGTGTCGTAGGGGGTGCTGAAGCGGACGTCGAACCATTCGGCGGTGGCGCGCCAGAAGGTGCTCAGCTCGTCGACGGACCAGCGGTGCAGGGCGGCGTAGCTCGCGACGGGGTCGCCCTGTGTTGCTGCGGGCGCGCCGTAATGAGTAGCGGCCCATTCCTGGAAGCGGGTGACCTGTGCTCCGGCGATACGGTCCGCGCCGGGCTGCCACAGGGGCTCCGGGTGGGTTGCGGGCTGCGGTGCGGTGGTCATCATGCGGCTCCCGGGCTGTACACGGCTGGTGTGCCGGTCCGTGCGCCGCGGTGGGCGGTGCCGCCGGTCGTCCTCGTCCGGTGGCGCCCGACGCGTCCGTAGGGGTGCGCAGGACACGACTGCTCAGGACGATGCCATGTGATCGTCTTCGGCACCAGGGTGGACGCCCCACATTCGGGGGGAATGGTGTGTGTGGCGCGGACACAAGGTGAGCGGCGCGTCCCGCGGTGGCCCCCAGGGTCCGGAGTGTGGTGTCTCTTTTGCGGACACAGCAGGTCAACGCAGGTGAACGGAAGCTGAACGATGCTTTCACCATGGTGCGCTGATGGCAGGCTGAGCGATATGGACGGGCGGGATCTGGTGCGGTCGGCACGGACGGTCAGGGCAGTGGGCACCTCACAGGGGTGGTTGTCGGTGCGGTCGGCGTTGCGGCGGAGGCGGGCCGATGCGGCGGGGCTGCCGCGACGGGGCAGAGAGCGGGCGCGGGTTCCGGGTACGGCGGTGGGGGCGGAGCCGCAGCCGGGCGGCGGGGTGGTGCGGTTCGCGCGGTCCTCGCTGCGGATCAGGGTGACGGCGGGCGGCGCGGTGTTCTGCGGCTGGGACGGTGCGGCGCCGGAGCCTTCGTACGCGCTGATGGGGGCCGGCCCGGAGGCGGACGGCCGGGCGGAGCTGGAGCCCGACACCGAGGGCGGCTGGCGTGTGGTGTCGGAGCGGGTGACGGTCGCGGTGTCGCGGTTCGGCGCGGTGGAGATCCGTACGCCGGGTGGTGTGGTGCTGCGACGGGAGTCGCCGCCCCGGTGGTGGGACGTGGTGCCGGAGGCGGGCCACAAGGACGGTACGGCGCAGGAGAGCCTCTCGGGGCAGGAGGCGCTGTCCGGGGGCGACGCCGCCTCGGAGGCTGTGCGGGCCGGGTCGTGCGGTGGTGAGTCGCGGTGGATGCAGCGCTCCGAGGTGGCGGCGGACGCGCGGTTCTTCGGGCTGGGCGGCCGGGCGAGCGGGCCGCGGCTGCGGGACGGCACGTACCGGCTGTGGAACACCGACCCCGGGGGCGCGTTCGGGCCCGGTGATGATCCGCTGTCGCTGACGATGCCGGTGCAGCTGGTCGTCGCGGATGCCGGTACGCACCTGGTGTTCCATGACAACTCGTGGGACGGACGGGTCTCGCTGCAGGAGGGTGAGGAGGGCAGGGGCTCCGGGCACGACCGGGCCGGCTCGTGCGAGATCCGGATGGACGGCGGTCCGCTGCGCTACTGGGTGCTGACGGGTACGCCTGCCCGTGTGCTGCACGGCTGGGCGTCTCTTACGGGGGCGCCGGCGTTGCCGCCCCGCTGGGCCCTCGGACATCAGCACGCCCGCTTCGGTTTCGGTGATGCGGCGGAGGTGCGGCGGGTGGCTGCCGGTTACCGGACGCACGACGTGCCGCTGTCGGCTCTCCATCTGGACATCGATCATCTCGACGGCCATCGGGTGTTCACGGTGGACCGTCACCGCTTCCCCGATCTGCCGGGACTCGCCTCCGAGCTGCGTCAGGAGGGCGTGCGGCTGGTGTCGATCGTGGGCCCCGGGGTGAAGGCGGAACCGGGGAACGCGGTGTACGAGAGCGGGGCGGCCGCCGACGCGTTCGTGCGGGAGGCGCGTGGGCGCGAGGTGCGGGGCGTGGTGTGGCCGGGTGAGGCGGTCTTTCCCGACTTCACGGACGCCCGGGTGCGCAAGTGGTGGGGCGGGCTGTATGCGGAGCGGCTGGCCCAGGGGTTCGCGGGCGTGTGGCACGACATGAACGAGCCGTCGTCGTTCGTCGCGTTCGGGGAGCCGACGCTGCCCCGGTCGGCGCGGCACGCCATGGAGGGCCGGGGTGGGGACCACCGGGAGGCGCACAACGTCTACGGCCTGGCGATGGCGCGCGCGGGTTATGAGGGGCTGTGCGAGCTGCGCCCCGAGGAGCGCCCGTTCCTGTTCTCGCGCTCCGGGTGGGCGGGGATGCAGCGCTACGGGGGTACGTGGTCGGGGGATGTGGCGACCGGGTGGCCTGGGTTGCGGGCTTCCCTGTCGCTGGTGCTGGGCCTGGGGCTGTGCGGCGTCCCGTACAGCGGTCCGGACATCGGGGGCTATTCGGAGGTGCCGTCGGCCGAGCTGTATGTGCGGTGGTTCCAGCTGGGGGCGTATCTGCCGCTGTTCCGTACGCACTGCGCGCACGATGCGGGGCGCCGGGAACCGTGGGAGTTCGGGGACGAGGTGCTGGCGCACGCCCGTGCGGCGGCCCTTGAGCGCGAACGGCTGCTTCCGTATGTGCACACGCTGGGTCAGTTGGCACGGCTGGCCGGTGCGCCCTACGTGCGTCCGCTGTGGTGGAACTCGCCGCGCGACCGGGCGCTGCGTGACTGCGAGGACGCGTTCCTGCTCGGGGACGCGCTGCTGGTGGCACCGGTGCTGGAGGAGGGCGCGCGACGGCGGTCCGTACGCCTGCCGCGGGGGCGGTGGTACGACACGGCGACGGGGCGTGCGTACGAAGGGCCCGGGCGGGTGGTGGTCGATGCGCCGCTGTCGCGGATTCCGGTGCTGGCCCGGGCAGGCGCTGTACTGCCGGTGGCAGGCGCGGACGGCGACGTGGAGCTGGAGGTCTGGGCGCCGGCTCCGGGGCGCAAGGGCGGCGGGCTGGTCGTGCCGGATTCCGGGGACGGCTGGGAGCGTCCGGACGTTGAACGGGTGGAATCGCAGTGGGAGTCGGGGCGCGTGGTGGTGAGCCGGCCGGACGGCGAGCCGTTGGGCTACCGGGTACGGGTGCGCGGAGGCGGCTCCGAGGCGGAGTCGGGTGAAGCCGGACCCGAGGCACAGGGGGGACGGGACAAGGCATGACGTGGGGCGCGGCAGTGACGGACGAACGGAGACGATGATGGGGGAAGCGGTTTCGGAGCATCTCGGGGACGCCTCCGGCATGCCGGTCGCGGACGCGTCCGGTAGCGCCGGGGAGCTGGCGGACCTGGTGACGCCGATGGCCGTACGGACCGCGGCGACGATGCGGCTCGCGGACCGCGTCGCCGACGGCATACGGACGACGGCCGCGCTCGCCGATGCCACGGGCAGCGATCCGGGCGCGCTGGAGCAGCTTCTGCGCCACTTGGTCTCCGTCGGGCTGTTCCGGCAGGCCGGTGACGCCGCGTCCGGGTACGAGCTCACCGTCGCGGGCGAGGAGTTGCGGGACGGCCACCCGGGCGGGCTGCGGCGGAGGCTGGACACCGGTACGGCGATCGGGCGGGCGGACCTCGCGTTCGTCGAGCTGGCGCACTCGGTGCGGACCGGTGCTGCGGCGTTCCCGGTGCGGTACGGGCAGGGCTTCTGGGCCGACCTGCGGGCGGATCCGGCGCGGACGGCGGACTACGACGCGCAGATGGCGGTGGACGTGACCGCGTGGGCCGAGGCCGTCCTACCGGTGTACGACTGGGCAGCGCTCGGCCGGCTGGTGGACGTCGGCGGCGGCAACGGCACGATGCTTGCCGCGCTGCTGAGGGCTCATCCCGGGTTGCGGGGCACGGTGTTCGACCAGCCGGAGACGGTGCGAGCAGCACGGGCCACCCTCGCGGCGGCCGGTGTCGCGGACCGTGGGGACACGGTGAGCGGCGACTTCTTCGGGGAACTGCCGTCCCGTGCGGGCGGCTATCTGCTGTGTGCGGTGCTGCACGACTGGGACGACGAGTCGGCGGTGGCGATCCTGAGGAGCTGTGCGCGGGCGGCCGGCCGTACGGGCAAGGTCCTGGTGGTGGAGAAGTTCGGCACGGGCGGGGAAGCGGTCAGCACGGCGATGGACCTGCGGATGCTGGTGTACTTCGGTGGCCGCGAGCGCGGTGTCACGGACCTGACGGCGCTGGCGGCGCGGGCCGGGCTGGAGGTGAGTGGCGTCCGTCCGGCGGGGCGGCTGGCGGTCGTGGAGCTGACGGTGGCCTGACCGGCACCGGTCCGGAGGCGGTCCGGCGGCGGCGCTCGGGCCCGCGTGGTGGTCTTCCGTCGGCCGGGGCGGGCCTGGTAGACGAGGGGCATGCCAAGACTTGCTGCCGCGCTGCGCGGCCTCGCCGTCTCCGCCGCCACCCTGGTCTCCGTCGCCGCGCTGCCCTCGGAGGCGCAGGCCCAGCAGCCGCAGGGAACGCCGTCCTCCGGCTCGGCCGCAGCGGCCGAGAGGGCCAGGGATCCGAAGGCCCCGAAGGAGTTCGTGGCGCTGCGCGACGTGGACCCGACGATCCGGCAGGAGATCCGGTACTTCACACCGCACAACTTCATGGGCGTGCCCGTCACCGGCTACAAGAAGCCGATGTGTCTCCTCACCCGGGACGCGGCGAAGGCGCTGCACCGGGCGCAGGTGTCGTTCCTCAAGAAGGGCTACACCCTGAAGGTGTACGACTGCTACCGGCCGCAGCGAGCGGTGAACCACTTCGTGGAGTGGGCAAAGGACCTGGACGACCAGCGTATGAAGGGTGAGTTCTATCCCCAGGTCGACAAGTCGACGCTCTTCGAGGACGGGTACATCGCCGAGAAGTCCGGGCACAGCCGCGGCAGCACGGTCGACCTGACGCTGGCGAAGCTGCCCGCGCTACCCACCCGCCCGTACGTGCCCGGTGAGCCGCTGCACCCGTGCTACGGCCCGCAGGACGAGCGGTTCCCCGACAACTCGCTCGACATGGGAACGGGGTTCGACTGCTTCGACCCCCTGGCGCACACCCTCGATCCGCGCATCAAGGGTGAGCAGCGGAAGAACCGCCTGCTGCTCAAAACGGGGCTGGAGAAGGCCGGCTTCGTGAACTACGAGAACGAGTGGTGGCACTACACCTTCCAGCCGGAGACGTTCCCCGACACGTACTTCGACTTCCCCATCACCCGGAAGTCGCTCGCCGGACGTCACTGACAGCCGGTGCGGACCGGCGCTACCGTGCGCGCATGACGACACGGGAGTTCAGCAGCTACGAGGAGTTCTGGCCGTACTACGTCGCGATGCACTCGAAGGCCGCGACCCGGTGGGTGCACCTGACGGGCACGCTCACCGGGCTCGCGGTCTCGGCGTACGGGCTGATACGGCGGCGCCGGAAGCTGCTGCTCGGGCTGCCGCTGATCGGATACGGAACGGCCTGGCCCGCGCACTTCCTCATCGAGGGCAACAACCCGGCCACCTTCGGGCACCCGGCGTGGTCGCTGCGTGGTGACGCGCAGATGATCCGCATGATGCTGGCGGGGCGGGACGCCGAGCTGGACGAGACCGCTCGCAAGTGGCTCGCGGAGAACGCGGAGTAGAGCGGAGTAGACCGCAAGGAGGCCGCTCCCCCGCCCATTTCACCGTCCGCTCGTCGGTCCGCCGGGGCGCTCACAGCCGGCCGCCGGCCGAGTCCGACGAGAGCCGCTGGGCCACGTACACCGGGATTACCGACAGGGCGATGAGCAGGGCGGCGACGACATTGATGACCGGAGCCTGATTTGGGCGGGCCAGGTTCTCGTAGATCCAGATGGGCAGTGTCTTCGTCCCCGGCCCGGCGGTGAACGTGGTGACCACGATCTCGTCGAAGGACAGGGCGAAGGCGAGCAGGGCGCCCGCGAAGAGGGCCGACCGCAGCGCGGGCAGCGTGACGTGGCGGAAGGTCTGGGCGGGGCGGGCGCCCAGGTCGGCGGAGGCCTCGGCGAGCGAGGGCGCGATGCGGCGCAGCCGGGCGGCGACGTTGTTGAAGACGATGACGACGCAGAAGGTCGTATGGCCGACGATCACGGTGAACAGGCCGAATCCGATGCCGAGCGGGTCCAGAACGGTACGGAACGCAGCGTTGAGCGCGATGCCGGTGACGATGCCGGGCAGCGCGATGGGGAGCACGACCAGGAACGAGACCGTCTGCCGGCCGAAGAAGCGGTGCCGGTGCACGGCGAAGGCGGCGAGTACGCCGAGGACCAGGGCGATGGCGGTGGCGGCGAGGCCGGCCCGAAGCGACGTCCACAAGGCGTCCCGCACACCCTGACTGTGTACGGCACGTACCCACCACTCGCCGGTCAGCCCGCTGGGCGGCCAGGCGAAGGAGCGGTCGGCGTTGAAGGAATTGAGGACGACCAGAAGCAGCGGCACGTGGACGATCGCCAGCCCCGCGGCCATGAGCACGCCGAGCACGAGCCGGGCGGTGCGGGTCAGATGCACCTCACGTCCTCCTCGCGGAATCCGGGGCGGGATGAGTTTTCGGATACGGGAACCGGGGCGTTCGGCGACCCGTTGTCACTGTGAGTAAGGGAATTGGGGCGGAGAGCAGAGGCAGAGGGCGATGTGAGATACGGGGGGGGTCACAGTGAGTCCAGTGCTCCGGCGCGCCGCACGGCCGCCAGGTAACAGACGATCAGCACGACCGGTACGGCAGAGAGCGCGGCTGCCAGCGGCAGGTCGAGGGTGACCTGTGAGGCGATGACGTTGCCCAGCAGTTGGGTGCGGCCGCCGACGATCTGAACGGTGAGGTAGTCGCCGAGGCTGAGGGAGAAGGTGAAGACGGAGCCGGCGAACAGGGCGGGGCGTACGGCGGGCAGGACGATGAGGCGCAGGGTGCGCCAGGCGCCGGCACCCAGGTCGGCAGAGGCCTCCAGGTGGTGGGTGGGCAGCCGCTCCAGGGCCGCGAAAACGGGGAGGATCATGTACGGAAGCCAGAGATAGGCGAGGACGAGGACGACGGCGGGCAGGCCGTAGCCCGGGCCGGTCAGGCCGAGCGGGGCGAGTACCGCATTGACCAGGCCGTGTTCGCCGAGCATGACGCGCCAGGCGTACGCCTTGACGAGGTAGCCGGCCCACAGGGGCGTCAGCACGGCCACGAGCAGGGCGCGCCGCCACCGCCCGGACGCCACTCGGGCCATGAAGAAGGCCATGGGCAGGGCGAGGAGGGCGTCGATGAAGGTGACGGCGACGGCCACGCCGAGGGTGCGCAGGGTGATCGTGCGGTAGACCGAGTCGGTCAGGATCGTGCGGAAGTTGTCGGTGTTCCAGACGTGAACGACATCGGAGGTGAAGCTGTCGGTGGTCCAGAAAGCGGAGAGCAGGAGGACGGCGAGCGAGCCGAGGTAGGCGAGGCCGAGCCACAGCAGGGGTGGCGCGAGCAGCGCCGCCAGCCTCAGCCGCGCTCCCGCCCGGGAGTCCGCTCCCACCCCGGAGTCAGGCGCCACCCGGGAGTCAGCTCCCGTCCGGTAGCCCGTCTTCGCGGGAGGTCCTGTCGCTGAGGCATCGGTCGCGTACGGGTCGGTCGCCGATGTCTCTGTCGCCGCGGCGCCTGTCGGCGAGGGGTGTGTCGGCGAGGGGCCTGACGACTGGGGGTTTGACGACTGGGGGCCCGTCGGCGAGTTCACCGGACTGGTCCTCTCAGCCCTTGATCTCCGTCCAGGCGCGGGTCCATTGCGCGTAATCGGTGCACTTCACGGTCGTCCGTCCGTCCAGGCACTGCTTGACGGGCGTGGTCCAGAAGTGGACGCGCTTGTAGTAGCTCTCGTCGTCGGCGTGGTACGTGACGCAGTGCTTGGGGTCGGACGTCTCGTCGCACGCCTTCGCGTTGGCGGGTGCCTCGCCGAAGTACTCGGCGACCTGGGCGTTCACCTTGGGCGAGACGATCCAGTCGAGCCACTTGTACGCGCAATTGGGGTGCTGGGCCTTGGCGGACACCATCCAGGTGTCCGACCAGCCGGTGGCGCCTTCCTTGGGCAGGACGGCCTTGACCGGGGCCTTCTCGGCCTCGGTGAGGTTGGCGATGACCTGCCAGGTGGTGCCGACGACGCTGTCGCCACCCTTGAAGGCGGTGACTTCCTTCTGGTAGTCGCTCCAGTACTCGCCGATGTTGGCGTGCTGCTTCTTCAGGAGCGCGACCGCTGCGTCCAGTTGCCGCTGGTCCAGCGCGTACGGATTCTTGATGCCCAGCTGGGGCTCGGTCTTCATCAGATACAGCGCGGCGTCGGCGATGTAGATGGGCGAGTCGTAGGCGGTCACCTTGCCGGCGTGGTCGGTGGCGTCCTCGAAGACGGCCCGCCAGGAGTCGGGGGCGGGCTTGACCTTGTCGGTGCGGTACATGAGGAGGTTGGCGCCACGGCCGTGCGGGATGCCGTACATCTGTCCGTCGACGGAGTTGAACGGCTGCTTCTTCAGGCCCGCGAAGATGTCCTTGTAGTTCGGTACGAGCTTGGTGTTGACGGGTGCGGCGTCGCCGGAGGCGATCAGGCGCAGGGTGGCGTCACCGGAGGCCGAGACGGTGTCGTACTGCCCGGTCTTCATCAGCGAGACCATCTCGTCGGAGGTGCCCGCGATCTTGGTGTTGACCTTGCAGCCGGTCTGCTTCTCGAATGGGTGGACCCAGTCGGTCTTCGGGTCGTTGGATCCGTCCTCGGCGTAGCCCGCCCAGGCGATGACGTTGACCTGCCCCTCGCCCTTGCCGAGCGATTTCTTCATGGGGACGTCTGGCGCATGGAAGCCGCCGCTCCGGGCGTCGCCTCCGTCACCACCGCCGGAGGAGCCGCACCCGGCGGCCAGCAGCAGGGCCGTGGCCGCGGCGGCGGCCTTCCACACGTTCGTGTTGCGCATCCGGTTCTCTCCCGTCGCACACGGCGTCAGACACAGGCGCTGAGCGTCGCTCAGTATGCGGATCAAGGGCTCACTGCACCAGAGCGCGTGGGGGATCGATCGAGTCAACTCCGCGGGGAAGGCGCTCCCTTCGGGCCGACTGCCGGGGCGGGTCAGTGGGGGACGGGGTAGGCGTCGTCGGGGGCCCAGGTGAGGCGGACCGGGGAGTCGGGCCGGACGGACAGGGCGGGAGCCGCGTTCAGGCGGAGCACGGTCAGGCGGTCGTCGCCCCCGTCCAGCCGGACGCTGAAGCGGGTGTGCGGTCCGGCGTGGGCGATGTCGGTGATCCGGCCGGTGGCCGTGCACCCGGCCGGGTCCGTGGGCGGTGCGGACTCCGCGGTCGGCGCTGTCGGGGACGTTGCGGGCGTTATGGGCGTTGGGGGTATCGGGGAATGGGTGTCGTTCAGGGGGGTGAGGTGGATGCGTTCGGGGCGGATGCTGTAGATGCCGAGGCGGCCTGTGACTCGTTGTGCGGCCTCGCCGCGCAGCAGGTTCGTCATGCCGACGAATCCCGCTACGAAGGCGGTGGCCGGGCGGTCGTAGATCTCCAAGGGCGGGCCGACCTGTTCGATGCGGCCGCCGTCCAGGACCGCGACCCGGTCGCTCATCGTCAGCGCCTCCTCCTGGTCGTGGGTGACGAGGAGGAACGTGATGCCGGTGGCGCGCTGGATCTGCTTCAGCTCGGACTGCATCTGCTGGCGGAGCTTGAGGTCGAGCGCGCCGAGCGGCTCGTCGAGGAGCAGCAGTCCGGGGCGGTCGACGAGGGCCCGGGCGAGGGCGACCCGTTGCCGCTGGCCGCCGGAGAGGTGTGCGGGGCGACGGTAGCCGAAGCCGTCGAGCCGTACGGTGGCGAGCGCTTCGCGGGCGCGCGCCCGGCGTTCGTCCTTGCGTACGCCGGCGACGCGGAGTGCGTACGCGACGTTCTGCTCGACGGTCATGTGCGGGAAGAGGGCGTAGTCCTGGAAGACGGTGTGCACGTCACGGTGGTGGGGCGGCAGTGCGGTGACGTCGCGGCCGGCGAGTTCGACGCGCCCGGAGCTGGGGCGTTCGAAGCCGGCGATGAGGCGGAGGAGGGTCGATTTGCCGGAACCGGACGGGCCGAGGAGGGAGAAGAACTCGCCCGGCTGAATGGCGAGTTCGGCGTTGTCGACGGCTCGTACGGTGCCGAAGTCCTTGGTGAGGGCGGTCAGACGGACCGCCGCTCCGGGCGTCGCGTTGTCGTCGGCCATGCGGTCTCCCCCGAGTGGGACGGCTTGATCGCGCCGGGCGACTGTACCGGGGTGGCCGGGTCCCCGTCACCGGCGCGGGGCGAGGGTGAGGGGGAGCTGGAGGGGGGCGGCTCATTCTCCCTACGCGGAGGAAGGGTGCGTGAACAGCGCGTGAACCCTGCTGCGTATGGGGCGGGTGGGAGGCATGCTGTCCGCGTGCCTGCCTGGACGGACCAGCTCCGATTCGCCTACCAGCCCGTCGTCAACCTCACGACCGGTTCCGTCGCCGCGCTGGAGATACTCGCCCGTCCCGAGCGCGGGGACGTGCTCGCCCAGGCGCACCGCTCCCCCGCCCTCGACGTCGAGCTGGCCGCGCTGGGGATCCGGCACGCCGCGCATCGGGAGACGCTGCTGCCGCTGCAGGTGAATCTCTTCGCGGCCACCGCAGCCGAGTTCCCCGAACTGACGGCGCTCCGCACTGCGGTGAGTACAGCCGGACGGCGGCCGTGCGAAGTCACCGTCGACCTGACCGGGCCGTACACCCACGTACCGGCCGGCGCGCTGCTGGAGGCGGTCGCGGGGCTGCGCGCCGACGGCTTCCGGATCTGCGCGGACGGGGTGGGCGACGGGGACATACCGCTGCGCCTGCTGGGGGATCTGGCGCCGGACATCATCAAGCTGGACGCCTCGCTCTGCACGGAGCTGGACGTCCGGCCGGGGCGAGCGGCGGTGGTACGGATGATGCGGCAGCTCTGCGACGAGCTGGGCGGGTTGCTGGCGGTGGAGGGCGTGGAGACCGAGCGGAGCTACGCGGCGGTGCGGCGGGCCGGTGCGCAGCTCGGGCAGGGGCATCTGTTCGCACCACCAGCGCGCCGGCCCGCGGCCGAGGTCTTCGTGCCCGCGCAGATACCGCCCGCACCGCTCACACCACCCGTACCGTCCGCGCCGGCCACGTCGTCCGTATCGGCCGCGCCCTCCGTGTCACCCGCGTCGTCCATGCCGACCGGACCCGTGGAGGGCCGGGAACCCGCAGGCGGAGGAGCGTCGGAAGCAGGCGGCGTCTCGGAGGCCGACCGAGTGTGCGAGACCGGCGGAGTGTCGGAGGCCGGCGGGGTGGCGGCCGGGCCGCCGGTGGCGCAGTTCGTGCAGCCGGCCGCGCTGCTTCCGGTGACGGCCTCGGCCGAGGAGGTGCGCAGCCGGCTCACGGGGCTGCCGGACGTCTCCGGGGTGCTGCTGGTGGACGCGGACGGCGTTCCCGTACGGGCGGTGGACCGGAACCGCTTCCTGCTGTCGCTGTCCGGGCGGTACGGGCACGCGCTGTACGCGGACCGGCCGGCACTGCGGCTGGGCGACCGGCCGCGTACGGTCGGCGCCGACGCGACGGCGTGGGAGGTGCTCGACGTCATCGCGGACGGCGACCGGGACCGTACGGGGGACGACGTCGCGGTGGTGGACGGGCGGGGCCGGTGCATCGGAGTGGTGCACCTGGCGGACATCCTGCGGGCGCTGGCGGAGAGCCGGGTGGAGGAGGCGGCGCGGCTCAATCCGCTGACGCGGCTGCCGGGTTCCGACGCGGTCAATGCGGAGGTGGACCGGCGGCTCGCGCAGAGCCGGGCCGTCGCCGTGAGCTGGCTGGACGTGGACGGGTTCAAGCAGGTCAACGACGGGGCCGGGTTCGCGGCGGGGGACGAACTGATCCGGTCGGTGGGCGCGGCACTGGCCCGGGCGGCGAGCGGGGACGCGGCCTGCCGGGTGGGGCACATCGGGGGCGACGACTTCCTGGTGCTGACCGATCCCGACGGGCTGGACGCGGTGGCCGCCGCGGTGCTGGACGTGCCGTGGTCGGCGGGCGGGCGGCCGGTGACGCTGTCGCTGGCCACGGTGGTGTGCCCGGCCGGTACGGTCACGGGGCACGCGGAGGCCGCTGCCGCGCTGGCCCCGTTGAAGAAGGCGGCCAAGGGGCTCTCGGGGGCGAGCTGGGTGCTCAGCCGGCACGGTTCGGCCCACCAGGAGGTCCGCCGGGGGCGGCCGACCGGGACGACCACCTCGACGACGGGTCCGGCGTCGGCCGGAACCACCAGGACGACCGGAGCAACCGGAGCGACCGGAGCAACCGGGGCGGCCGGAGCAACCGGGACGATCGGAACAGCCGGAGCGATCGGGGTGGCGGAAACGACGGTCACGGCTCAGACCGGGGCGGTGGGCCACCCGTCGGCCGGTTCGACGTACGGGCCTGCGGCCGGAAACCCGGGCGGCCGGGCACCCATGACGACATACGCCGAAGCACCGCACGGCCACGAGGAACACGGACGCGAGGAGCTGCCCGCCCACTGAGCGCCGCTCCCCTGTCCCCACTCCCCTCCCACGTACCCCCATCCCACGGTCGCGGTTCGGATGCGGTCCGGTACCGGTTCGGGCAGGGAGGGGCCCCGTCGGCGGGCGGTCGGGCGGTGGTCAGGCCCGTGGCCTGCAAGTTACGGGGGCGGGGAGGTGTGTGGGGCGGAGTGCGCCTTGAGTGTCGCCGGTCGTTGCTGTCCATGTCCTTGACGCTCCATGACGGCCGGTGAACACTTCCGGTGTCAGTCGGCGTGCCGTACGCAGGCTCCCCCGACCGCGTGGCGTCGCCGCGCGCTGTCCTGCGCCCCACCGGTGTCCAGCCGCACTGGCACGCTCATCGCGGAGGCCGCGCGGGACATGCGGGAATCACGGCCGTCGGCTCCGCCCCGTACGGACACCGTGGCGCGTCCGGAATTCATGTGGCCGGGCCATGGGAGAGGTACGCACCCTGCACGGAGGACCGGGGTCCGTCCCCGGGCAAGGGCCCTAGGAGCCGCAGATGTATTCCAATGGGGACATATTCGTCGGTGAAATCATCGGCACCGCGATCCTGATTCTCTTCGGCGCGGGCGTCTGCGCCGCCGTCACCCTGAACTACTCGAAGGCGAAGTCGGCCGGCTGGGTGGCCATCGCGTTCGGCTGGGGCCTCGGCGTGCTCGCCGGTGCCTACACCGCGGCGCCGCTGTCCGGCGGCCACCTCAACCCCGCCGTCACCCTCGGTTCGGCCGTCGCGGGCGGCACCCCGTGGTCCAAGGTGCCGCTCTACATGGCGGCGCAGCTCATCGGGGCGCTCATCGGCGCGGCGCTCACGTGGGGCGTGTACTACGCGCAGTTCGCGGCCAACTCGCAGGCGGACAAGGCCCAGCCGACGCTGGGGATCTTCTCCACCGGGCCGGAGGTCCGCAAGCCCGTGGCGAACCTGGTCACCGAGACCATCGCGACCGTCGGCCTGGTGCTGCCGATCCTGTTCTTCGGCGAGAACAAGGGCATCGGCATCGGCCCGATCCCGGGCACGGCCGGCGGGGTGTACGGCTCGGGCATCAACGTACTGCTCGTCGCCCTGCTGGTGGTCGGCATCGGTCTGTCCCTCGGTGGCCCGACGGGGTACGCCATCAACCCGGCCCGTGACCTCGGTCCGCGTATCGCGCACGCGCTGCTGCCCATCCCGAACAAGGGGACGTCCGACTGGGGTTACGCCTGGGTGCCGGTCGCGGGCCCGCTGATCGGAGCGGTGCTCTCCGCGCTGATCTACAACGCGGCTTTCTGACCCGGAACGCGACCATCCGGCCCTCCGCACCTCCGGCCCGGCGGCCCGGCGGCCCAGAGGGGCCCAGGAGACCAGGGGCCAGCCCCCGATCGCCCCCGATCGGCCCCCGTAAGCACGCCGCCGCCCGCCGGATCCAGGCACACAGACGCCGACCGCATCCGCGCACGCCCTACCGACCGCCTCGTTCCGCCCGCAGCCTGGCGCTGCGGGCAGTACCGCTCGCCGACTGCGGTCATCCGACTGAGGAGACGCCATGACGGACAGCACGCAGAAGTACGTCGCCGCGATCGACCAGGGCACCACCTCCAGCCGTTGCATCATCTTCGACCAGGACGGCGCGATCGTCGCCGTCGACCAGCGGGAGCACCGGCAGATCTTCCCGAAGCCGGGCTGGGTGGAGCACGACGCGACCGAGATCTGGTCGAAGGTGCAGGCCGTGGTGGCGGGCGCGCTCGCCGACGCGGGGCTGCGCGCGGACCAGCTCAGCGCGCTGGGCATCACCAACCAGCGGGAGACGACGGTCCTGTGGGACCGGCGGACCGGCAAGCCGGTGCACAACGCGATCGTGTGGCAGGACACCCGTACCGCGGCGCTCTGCAACGAGCTGGGCGGGGCCGACGGCCAGGACAGGTTCCGGGACGCCACGGGACTGCCGCTGGCGAGCTACTTCTCCGGGCCGAAGGCGGCCTGGCTGCTGGACAACGTTCCCGGGCTGCGGGCGCGTGCGGAAGCCGGGGAGATCGCGTTCGGCACCATCGACTCCTGGCTGATCTGGAACCTCACCGGTGGTACGGACGGCGGGGCGCACGTCACGGACGTGACCAACGCCGGCCGGACGATGCTGATGAACCTCTCGACGCTCCAGTGGGATCCGGCGATCCTCTCGGCGATGCGGGTGCCCGAGGCGGTGCTGCCGGAGATCAAGTCCTCGGCGGAGGTGTACGGGACGGCCGTGGGGCAGCTCGCGGGCGTGCCCGTGGCGTCGGCGCTGGGCGATCAGCAGGCGGCGGTGTTCGGGCAGACCTGCTACGGCGTCGGCGAGGCCAAGAACACCTACGGCACCGGATCGTTCCTGCTGCTCAACACCGGTAACCGGCCCGTGCCGTCGAAGAGCGGGCTGCTCACCACGATGGGGTACCAGCTCGGCGGTGAGGCCCCGGTGTACTGCCTGGAGGGCTCGATCGCGATCACCGGCGCGCTGGTGCAGTGGTTCCGCGACCAGCTGGGCATCATCAGCTCCGCCGAGGAGATCGAGACGCTCGCGGCGAGTGTGGACGACAACGGCGGCGCGTACATCGTCCCGGCGTTCTCCGGACTGTACGCGCCGTACTGGCGCTCCGACGCGCGCGGTGTGATCACCGGGCTGACCCGGTACGTCACCAAGGCGCATCTGGCGCGTGCCGTGCTGGAGGCGACCAGCTGGCAGACGCGCGAGGTCGTGGACGCGATGTACCAGGACTCCGGCGTGCAGATCACAACGCTGAAGGTGGACGGCGGGATGACCGCCAACAACCTGCTGATGCAGCATCAGGCGGATGTGCTGGGCGTGCCGGTGATCCGGCCGGTGGTCGCCGAGACGACCTGTCTGGGCGCGGCGTACGCGGCGGGTCTGGCCACCGGGGTCTGGCAGGACCTGGACGAGCTGCGGGCGCACTGGAAGCGGGACGCGGAGTGGTCGCCGCGGATGCCGGGCGAGGTCCGCGAGCGGGAGTACGCGCAGTGGCGGAAGGCGGTGGAGCGCAGCTTCGGCTGGCTGGACGAGAACGGCGAGTAGGCCGGCAGGACGAGCTGGCCGGACGAACGGCGAGTGGGGCAGGCAGGACGAGCGGAGCGCCCCGCGGGCTGCCGCGGGGCGTCCGCGGGTAGGTCGCTGGCCCGTATCCCGGACGGCGGGGTACGGGCCGCGCGGCGCCTCGGGGGCGGCGAAGGCCCGTCACGCGGCCCCCGGTCAGGACAGCGCCGGTGCGTGCTGCTCCTCGCTCATGCGCAGGGCGTGCTGGACGACATCGATGAGGACGTCGCGCGCCGAGTCCTTCTCGCGGGCGTCGCAGTCCATGATGCTGACGTCCGGGTCCAGGTCCAGCGCTTCGCGGACGGTCTCGGCGGGGTAGCGGTCGGCGCCCTCGAAGCAGTTGACGGCGACGGTGAAGGGGATGCCGCGGCGCTCGAAGTAGTCGATCGCGGCGAAGGAGTCCTCCAGTCGGCGGGTGTCGGCGAGCACGACCGCGCCCAGCGCGCCGGTGGCCAGCTCGTCCCACAGGAACCAGAAGCGGTCCTGGCCCGGAGTGCCGAAGAGGTAGAGGACCAGGTCCTCGCGGAGGGTGATCCGGCCGAAGTCCATGGCGACGGTGGTGGTGTGCTTGCCCTCGACACCCGAGGTGTCGTCGACGGGCCGCCCCGCCTCGGTCAGCTGCTCCTCCGTGCGGAGCGGCTTGATCTCGCTCACCGCGCCGACCAGGGTCGTCTTGCCGACGCCGAAACCGCCCGCGACCAGGATCTTGAGCGTGACCGGCTCGACGGCTTGCTTGCGGCGTCGCTCAGCGCGCCCGAAGACCATTGACCGCTTCCTCCGATTCAGGTGGTGTCGTGTCAGCGACGGGCCGGCGCACCGGGCTGACGACAACTCGTGGAGTACGACAACTCCTGCGTGGGAGTGGATCGTTCCGCACCGACTGTACCGACGACAAGCCTGCGGCCCGGCACCGCCCCTGCATGATGTGCTCATGATCACTGAGTGTGCGGAGCGCGACACTCCGCAACCCCTGCCCGGCGGACCGCCACCCCGCATGCAATAAACCCGCTGGTCAGGCATTTGTGCAGGTCAATGTGGGTGGCGTAACTCTGGCGTAATGCCACGGCGATACCGTCGACGGCTCCGGAGGACGCGGCGGCGGCACGGTGCCGCCACGCGCCGCCACGGAAGGGAGTCGGCATGCGGGAGACGGCACCACCGGGTGCGCAGGGCGGGGACGACGGGCCGTGGGTGTCCTCGCGGCCCCGGGCCGAGCGGGCCCGGCAGCTGGCCGACGTGCTCCGCCACCGGATCACCAGCGGCGCGTACGACGGCGGGGTGCTGCCCGGGGAGAGCGAGCTGGGCACGCACCTCGGAGCCTCGCGCAACGCCGTACGTGAAGCGCTCGGACTGCTGCGCAACGAAGGGCTGATCACCCGTAAGCAGGGCGTGGGCACCACCGTCGTGATGCCCAAGTACGGCCACGGGCTGGACCGCCTGGCGGGCCTCGCGGAGACGCTGACCGGGCACGGGACGGTCACCAACGAGGTACGGGCGGCGCGCCCGGTCCCGGCTCCCCCGGCGGCCATCGCGGAGCGGCTGCGGCTCGCCCCGGGCGAAGGGGCGGTGCACATCGAACGGCTGCGCCGGCTGGGCGGCCTGCCGCTCTCCCTGGACACCACGTACCTGACGGCCGACATCGGGACGCCGCTGCTCGGCTGCGACCTGGCGCACCGCGACCTGTTCGCGCTCATCGAGGAGACCTCCGGGCAGCGGCTGGGCCGGGCGGAGGTCTCGGTGCACGCGGTCAACGCGGACCCGGACACCGCCGCGCTGCTGGGCGTGGAGGCGGGCGCCGCGGTCTTCGCCATCGAGCGGCTCACGCATCTCGCGGACGGCCGCCCCGTGGACGCCGAGTCGCTGCACATCAGGGCGGACCGGCTGGCCCTGCACGCCACGTTGCACCGCGGCCCGGCTCCGGAGGAGCAGCGATGACGGCGGCCGGTCTCGACACTGCCACGCTGGTGCTGCTGGCCCTCTTCGGGCTGGTCGCCGGGGTGGGCATCACGGCCGTGGGGCCCGGCGGCGTCCTCGCGACCGTCGGACTGTTCGTCCTCACGGACCTCTCCCCCGCTCAGGTCGCCGGCACCGCCATCGTCACGCATGTGGCGACGGGCCTGCTGGGCACCGCGGCGTTCGTGTGCTCCGGGGAGCTGCGGGAGCCCCGTACCCGGCGTACGGCCCGGATCCTGGCGGGTGCGGCGGTGCTCGGGACGCCGCTCGGCGTGCTGGCCAACACCCTCGTCTCCGGGCGGGCCTTCGGACTGCTGCTGGGCGCCTTCGTGGCGCTGGTCGGCGTACTCCTCTGGTACCGCGAGCGGCGCGCCGCTCCTACGGGGGCGGCGTACCCCTCGGCCCGGGTGACGGCGCCGCTGGGCTTCGGGGTCGCGGTGGCGAGCGGCGTGTTCGGGGTGGGCGGGCCGATGCTCACCGTGCCGCTGCTGGTCGCGCTCCGGATGCCGGTGCTGGCCGCGCTGGCCGTCGCGCAGGCCCAGTCGGTGGTCATCGCCACCGCGGGCACGCTCGGCTACGTCGCGCACGGCGCGGTCGACTGGCCGCTGGCGGCGCTCGTCGGCGTGCCGGAGCTGGCGGGCGTGCTGATCGGCTGGCGGGTCGCCCGCGCGGTGCCCGCGCGCACGCTCAAGACCGGCCTGGTGGTGGCCCTGTTCGCGCTGGCGCCCTATCTGGCTCTGTACGGCGGCTGAGCGGGTAGCGCCGTATCCGGCCCTGTACGGCGGCTGAGCGGGCGTACGCGGACGGGCCGGGGCCCGGGGGCATCCGGGCCCGGCCGGGCCGCTCAGAGGGCACGCAGGCCGTTGATGACCTCGCGCAGGATGCCCTCGTCGGGGAGTTCGGCGGGCGGCACGGGCCGGGTGACCCGTACCAGGTCGGCCTCCATCAGGTCGCCGATCAGGACCCGGACCACGCCGACGGGCAGGTCCAGTTCGGCGGCCAGTTCGGCCACCGAGAGCGGGGCTTCCCTGGTGAGGTCGACGATGTCGAGGTGCTCGGGCGAGAGGGACTGGTCGGTGACCGGCTCGTCGGCGCGGCTCTCCGCGATCACCTGCGCGATCAGGTCGAGCCCGGCGACGGCCCCGCTGGCGGTACGGCCGCGGGTCATGGCGTACGGGCGGACGACCGGGCCCGCCTCGTCGTCGAACCACCGGGCCGGGCCCGCCCCGGGCCCGGCCTGTTCTCCTCGGTTCATGCGGTCACTCGGTTCATGCGGTCACCGTCGTCATCCTCAACTGGGCCGGTCGCCCCTGGGCGCCGTGCCCAGGTGCGTACCCACCCGCTTGACCAGCAGCGTCATCTCGTACGCGATCAGGCCCACGTCGGAGTCGGCGTCGGCGAGCACGGCGAGGCAACTGCCGTCGCCCGCGGCGCTCACGAACAGGAACGCCTCGTCCAGCTCGACCATCGTCTGGCGCACCTGGCCCGCCTCGAAGTGCCTGCCGACGCCCTTGGCCAGGCTGTGGAAGCCGGAGGCGACGGCCGCCAGGTGCTCCGCGTCCTCCCGGGACAGGTCGGCCGAGGCACCCGTGGCCAGGCCGTCGCTGGAGAGGATGAGCGCCTTGCGGATGAAGCCGACCCGGCCGACCAACTCGTCGAGCAGCCAGCCCAGTTCGCCCGAGCCCTTCGCTGCGGTCCCGGCTGCTGTTGCCTTCGGTGCGGTCATCGACCGTCCCCTCCCATGTTCTTTCTCGGTGCTGTGCCGCTGCCGTCGTCGCCGGATTCGCGCCGGCCTCGCTGCCAGCCGCGCTGGAGCGATGCCATACGGGCCCGCACGGCCTCGGCGTCACGGTCGGCCGCGAGGTCCGCGGCCTCGGGTGCCGCACCGGCCTGCTGGTCGGGCGACGTCTTGAGCTGGGGGGCGAGGCTGGCCTGCCGTACCCGCCGGGGCAGGCCGCGCACCGTCCGCGCGGGCTGCGCCTCTTCGGACGGCGCGGGCGCGGCCTCGGAGCGCACGGCCTCGGAGCGCACGGCCTCGGTACGCGCAGTCTCAGGGCGCGCGGTCTCCGTGGGGGCAGCCTCGGTGGGCCGCCGTTCGCCGCGGACCTCCTCGGCCGGCCGGTCCGCGTCCGCCACCGGGCGGCCGTGATCGCTGACCAGTGCCGGGGAGCGGCGGCGGCGCGGCAGGGGCGCGGGGCCGTCGCCCGGGGCCCGGTCGCGGGCCGGGGGTTGCTGCTCGCGCGCGGCGGGCACCGGGCCCGTGGGCTGCGCGGGGCGGCTCTCCTCGGTGCGGCGCTGCCTCCGGGGGCCACGGAGGGCGTTCGCGTCCTCGTCCACGGCCGGTCGCTGCGCCGGCATGTCCGGGGTGCGCTCCGGGAGCGGCACCGGAACCTGGGCGAGCGCCGCCAGGTCGCCGCGCGCGGCCGGCGCGGGCCGCTTCACGGGCACCGAGCCGGTGTCCTCGCCGCGGCCGTCGTTGGTCTCGGTCAGCAGGGTGCCCGGGATGAACACCACAGCGGTGGTCCCGCCGTACGGGGAGGCCTGCAGCGAGACGCGTACGCCCTGCCGCTGGGCGAGCCGGCTGACCACGAAGAGGCCGAGCCGGTCGGTGTCGGAGAGTTCGAACTCGGGGGTCTCGGCGAGCCGGAGGTTGGCGTCCAGGAGCGCGTCGGGCGCCATGCCCAGGCCGCGGTCGTGGATCTCCAGGGTGAAGCCGTTGGCGACCCGCTCGCCGACCACCTGCACGGCGGTGTGCGGCGGCGAGAAGACGGTGGCGTTCTCCAGGAGTTCGGCGGTGAGGTGGGTGAGGTCGGAGACCGCCGGACCCTCCACCGCGAGGCGCGGCAGCCGCCGCACCTCGATGCGCTCGTAGTCCTCGACCTCGGAGACAGCGGCGCGCACGACATCCATGAGCTGAATGGGCTTGCGCCACTGCCGGGACGGCGCTGCGCCCGAGAGGATGACCAGGCCCTCGGCGTGCCGCCGCATACGGGTGGTGAGGTGGTCCAGGCGGAAGAGGTCGGCCAGCTCGTCGGTGTCCTCCGTACGCCGCTCCATGGCGTCCAGCAGGGTGAGCTGACGGTGCAGCAGGACCTGGCTGCGACGGGCGAGGTTGACGAAGACCTCGGAGACGCCGCGGCGCATGTCGGCCTGCTTGACGGCGGCCTCGATCGCGGCCCGCTGCAGGGTGTTGAGCGCCTGGGCGACCTGGCCCATCTCGTCCTGGGTGAACTCCAGCCGCGGCGCCTCGGTCTCCACGTCGACGTGCTCGCCCGCGGCGAGCCGGCGCATGACGCTGGGCAGCCGTACGCCGGAGACCTCGTGCGCGTCCTTGCGGAGCCGGCTGAGGTCCTTCACGTGGCGGCGGCCCAGCCGGAAGGAGACGACGATCGAGGCGAGCAGGGCGACGAAGCCGAGGACGCCGGCGAAGGCGGCCTTGACGAGCACGGTCATCGCGGCGGGCTGGACGCGGTCGGCGAAGCGGTCGCCCGCCTCCTTGTCCATCCGGTCCAGGTCGCCGAGGACCCGGCCCGCGACGCTGTGCCAGCGCTCGGCGTTGACCGCGGTGGGCGCTGCCGAGGGCCCGGCGGCGATCACCCGGTCCTCGAAGGCCTGCAGTTCGCGCGGCTTGTCGCCGTTCCAGTAGTCCTCGTAGACGGCCCGCTCGCTCGCGGGCAGGGAGGTGAGGCTGGTGTCGTACAGGAGCTTGCGCTCGGCCACCCTGTCGGCGAAGTCCCGCAGTTCGCGCGGGGTCATCGAACGGGACACCAGTGCGGCGCTGAGCACCGCGTCCTCGCGGGAGATGGCTTCGCGCCCGCGGGTGATGCTCACCAGCGCGCCGCCCTCCTTGGAGATGTCCGCGTCGGGCAGGAAGTGCAGGCTGCCCATGAAGTCGTAGCAGAGGTCGACCAGGGCGTTGTACTGCTGGAACGCCTCACGCCGGGTGAGGGTGTTGTTCTCCACCTGCTCGCGCAGCTCGTCCAGGCCCCTGAAGCCGTCGAGCGCGGTCCGCAGCCGCGGGCCCGCGCCCCCGGCCAGGTCCCCGCGGATGTCGGAGGAGTCGGCGTTGCTGCGCAGCCGGTCAACGGCCTCGTCCGTGGCGCGGGTTCGGCGGCGCAGGTCGGTCAGGGAGCCCGCGATGCGCGGGTCAGCGAGGTAGACCAGGGTGGCGCGGCGCTCCTTCTGCAGGGCCTGTACCGCGTCCTCCGTCGGATAGCCGACCTTGTCGACGATGACCGCGACCTGCAGGAGCTGGCGGGCTTCGCTTCCGGTGACGTAGGTGGCGAACGCCCACATGGCGGTCAGGGACACCAGTGGTACGAGCAGCAACGCCACGATCTTCCGGCGGATGGACTTCCCGCGAAAGCGCATGGCCTCCCCTACGTCAACCCCGGCGCGCGGGGGTGGTGTTCCGTCAACAAACGGCGCGAGCCTACTACTGTCGGGGGATCAACTCGAAGAGCTGTCCGGCGGAGCGGGCCGCAGGTCAGGCCGGGATAGCCGCCCTTGTCCGGTGATTCCGGGACAACCCGCCCGCCCATGTGGCCTCCGCCACGGAGCGCGGGGCGGGTCACCATAAGATCGGGAACGCCGGCACGCGGCGGCATGCACCGGAGAAATCCGGGCAGTCACCGAGGAGCCGGGCAGGCGGGCAGGCGGGGAAGCACGGGGAGAGTGACGCTTTCATGGACATCGGCAGAAGCGGCACGCTGTGGCAGGAGGAGCCGACCGCCCGCCCCCGGATGCCCGACCCGGTCCGCGCCGCCGCCGTACGTGCCGTGATCATCGTGGCGGTGACGCTCGTCCAGGCGATGGTCGCCTTCCTCAGCACGCTCGCCGGGTCCTGGCTCGCCTTCCCCGCGGTGCTCAGCACGGTCGCCTCGACGATCGTCGCCACCTGGGGCGTGCTGGATGTCTGGGTGACCCGGCAGGTGTGGCTCCAGCGCAACGGCGTGGAGTCGCGCCCGAGCAGCACGGCCAGGGCGCTGCGCCGTGAGCGACGGCGCGCACGTCGGCAGGAGCGCCGCTCGGCCGCCGCGTGAGACCGCACCCGTACCGTCCGTCTTCCTTCGCCACACCGTACGGAGCGGAAAGACTTCCCGCGGTGTGGGCCGCCATCTGGCCTCTTTGGCGTCGATCGGTATGATGACGTTTCCTATTGCGCACCGCTCGGCGTGATGCGCAACTGGGTGACGCGCAACAGACCGAGCTCCGGGAGCGGGTCACGACGGGCTCCCGACAACTGGCCGCACAGGGCCACCGGGCGGTGACGCACAGACCGATGCCGAAGACGACCGACAGCAGCACCAACGAGACCGTCGAGGAAACCGGCGACAGCACACGCGGCGGAGGCGGCTCCGTCCAGTCCGTCGACCGGGCGGTGAGCGTGCTGGAGATCCTGGCCCGGCTGGGCGAGGCCAAGGTGACCGAGCTGGCCGAGGAGCTGGGCGTCCACAAGTCGACCGCCTTCCGGATCCTCGGTGTCCTGGAGAACCGGGGGCTGGTCGAGCAGGAGGGCGAGCGCGGCAAGTACTACCTGGGCGCCGGCGTGCTGCGGCTGGCGGGCGCCGCCGCGATCCGGCTGGACATCTCCCAGGAGGGCGCGCCGGTGTGCCGGGCGCTGGCCGAGGACACCGGCGAGACCGCCAACATCGCGGTGCTGGACGGCGACGCGGCGGTCAACATCATGCAGGCGCGCGGCTCGGCCGCGGTCACGGCGTACAACTGGCTGGGCCGGCGTACGCCGCTGCACGCCACCGCGAGCGGCAAGGTCCTGCTGGCGCACCTGCCGCGGGAGCGCCGCGACAACCTGCTGACCCGCTCGCTGCCCCGCTTCACCGAGCGCACCCTCACGACCGCGCCGCTGCGCGCGCAGCTGACCGAAGCGCTGGAGCAGGGCTTCGCCTGCACCGTCGAGGAGCTGGAGATCGGCCTGAACGCGGTCGCCGCGCCGGTACGGGCGCACGACGGCGCGGTGATCGGCGCGATCGGCGTGTCCGGACCGGCGTACCGCATGGCGGAGGAGCTGCTGCCGGAGCTCGCCGAACGGGCCGTGAAGGCGGCCGCCGAGCTCTCCCGCGCCATGGGCTTCGCGATCTGAACTCCCTTGCCCGCAGGGGCGAAAACCTCTTGACGGATCCGCCCCTGAATCCCAGCATGTCTCATATGATGCAACAGACCGCATCATAGGCAACATAAACCGGGCACCGACCTCCGCCGCCGCAGGCGCTGTCGAGGAGTGAACACATGCCGCACGAAGCCCGCGCCGTCATCGCCGTGAAAAAGGGGGCGCCGGTCGAGGTCCTGCCGGTCCTGGTGCCCGATCCGGGGCCCGGAGAAGTCCTCGTACAGGTGCAGGCGTGCGGCGTCTGCCCCACCGACGTGCACCACCGGGACGGCGCGGCCGGGGACGCCTTTCCGTACCTGCTCGGCCACGAGGCGGCCGGCATCGTCGAGGCCACCGGCCCCGGCTGCGGTGATCTCTCCCCCGGCGACTACGTCGTCCTCGCCTGGCGCGCCCCCTGCGGCTCCTGCCGTTCCTGCCGCCGCGGCCGCCCCTGGTACTGCTTCGACTCCCGTACGGCGCACGGCAGGACGACCCTGCTGGACGGTACGCCGCTGACGCCCGCGCTCGGCATCGGCGCCTTCGCCGAGAAGGTACTGGTCGCCGCCGGCCAGGCGGTCAAGGTCGACCCCTCGGCCCGGCCCGAGGCCGCCGGGCTGGTCGGCTGCGCGGTGATGGCCGGGTACGGCGCCGCGGTGTACACGGGGCGGGTCGGCAACGGCGACACCGTGGCCGTGATCGGCTGCGGCGGGGTCGGCAACGCCGCCATCGCCGGGGCCTCGCTGGCCGGTGCGCGCCGGGTGATCGCGGTGGACGTGGACGCCCGCAAGCTGGACGCCGCCGAGCGCTTCGGGGCCACCGACACCGTCAACTCCCGCTGGACCGACCCGGTCGAGGCGGTCCGCACGCTCACCGGCGGGCACGGCGCGGACGTCACCATCGACGCGGTCGGCAGCCCGGACACCTTCCGGCAGGCGCTCGCGATGCGCGACCTGGCCGGGGTCCTCGTCCAGGTCGGGGCCCCCGAGGAGGATCTGCACGTCGAAATCCCGCTGCACGACCTCTTCTCGCGCGGCGGCGCCCTCAAGACCTCCTGGTACGGGGACTGCCTGCCCAGCCGCGACTTCCCCGTGCTGATCGACCTCCACCTGCGCGGCAAGCTCGACCTGGAGGCGTTCGTCTCGGAGACGGTCGCGCTGGACGACCTGGAGAGCGCCTTCGGCCGGTTGCAACGGGGGGACGTCCTGCGGTCGGTGGCGGTGCTGTGAGCGGCACACAGGGGCAGCGCGCCGGCCGTCAACCCTGACGAAGGTCGTGGGTGGCCCCGGCCGTTCGGCCCGGGCGCCCGGCCGCCGCCCTTCCTACGGTCGGCGGCCATGGAAACCGTTCTTCACTCCTCTCTGCCGCGGCGTCTGTCCGTCGCCGCGGCAGCGGTCGTCGCCGGTGCCGCGGCCGTGGCGGCGCTCTCGCCCGGCGGGCTCGGCCGGCCCGCCCCCGTACAGGTCACCGGCGGCACCTCGACGGCGGCGTACCGGCGGCTCACGGGCCTCTTCGCCGATGCCCCCGCCTGGACGGGCCCGGTCCTGGAAGCGGTCACCGAGGGAGCGCTGGTCGCGCTCGGCCTGCTGCTCGGGTGGCTGTGGTGGACCGCGCTGCGGCGCGGGGACGCCCGCGGCCTCGCCGGCACCGTCCTGACCGGCTGCGCCACCCTGGCCGCCCACGGGGCCAGCGAAGCCCTGAAGCTGGCGGTGGACGAGGAACGCCCGTGCCGCGCCGTACGGGAGGCCGTGGCACTCGCGCACTGCCCCGAGGCCGGCGACTGGGCCTTCCCCAGCAACCACGCCACCCTCGCCGCCGGGCTCGCGGCCGGCCTGGCGGTGCTGCGGCCCCGGCTCGCGGCGGTGACGCTCCCGGCGGCCGGGCTGGTGGCGCTGCTCCGGGTGGCCGTGGGCGTGCACTACCCGCACGACGTGCTCGCGGGGGCGTGCCTCGGCACCACCGTCGTCCTCGCGGCCGTACTGCTGCTCCTCTCCCCGGCGGCGCGGGCGGCGGCCCTACTGCGCTTCCGAAGGCGGCAGGGCGATGCCGGCCTCGTGGGCCACGACGGCCGCGGCGGCCCGGTTGTCGACGCCCAGGCGGGCCAGGATCGAGCTGACGTGCGCTTTGACGGTGCCCTCCGCGAGGTGCAGCCGGCGGGCGATCCGGCCGTTGGACAACCCGCTGCCCAGGAGGGCCAGCACGTCGCGTTCCCGGGCGGTGAGCGCGTCGGTCCGCTCCCGCGCGGCGGCCCGGCGGCCGGCCGCGGCGCCCGCGCCACCGGCCGCGAGATGCGCCACGACCCGCGCCGCGACCTGCGGTGACAGGTAGGCGGCGCCGTCGGCCACCGCGCGGATGCCGGCGATCAGTTCCTCCGGCTCGCCGGACTTGATGAGGAAGCCGGCGGCGCCGCCGCTCAGCGCCCGGAGGATGTAGTCGTCCTCGCCGAAAGTCGTCAGCATGACGACGTCGGTGGCCGGTGCCGTCCGGCGGATCTCCGCCGCCGCCTCGATGCCGCCCAGCCCCGGCATGCGGATGTCGAGCACGGCGACCTCGGGGCGGTGGCGCTGAACGAGGTCCACCGCCCCGTGCCCGTCGGCGGCCTCGGCGACGACGGCGATGTCCGGATCGCTCGCGAGCACGGCCCGGATCCCGGCCCGGATCATGGGCTCGTCATCGGCTATCAGGATGCGGATCACCGGACGTCCTTTCCGGTGAAGGCGTCGGCGGAGACGAGTGCGTGCGCCCGGAAGCACAGCCGGTAGACGTCCCCCGACCGGTCGTCGAACGGGTCGGCGGTCATCGCGTAATACTCGCACGACGTGCCCCGGCCCTCCGGCTCCGCCGCCGTCGGCCACTGCGCCGCCTGCCGGTCCGGCAGATGGCGTGCCACCTCGGCACGGTCCTGCCCGGCCCGCAGCCGGGCGAAGTCCTCGGAGGCCAGCACCGTCCCGCCCACCGATATCGCCTCCCACACCCGCAGCGAGCCGCCCAGCAGCGCGGCCGTCACCAGCGGAACCATGAACGCGGCGGCCAGCGTGCGGCCCAACCGGCGGTGCGCGCGCCGCTGTTCTGCGGGCAGCTCACCGGCCGCGGCACGGGACGCCTCGCCACCGTGCCGGGAGGCCCGCACGGGAGCGCTGTGCGGGAACGTGGCGACGACGGCGAAGCCCTCCTCCGTGGGCCCGTACGTGAATGTGCCGCCCGCCAGCGTCACGCGCTCGTCCAGCCCTGTGAGGCCGTGGCCCTCGCCACGCCGGTCCGGCGCCGCGGCGGGCAGCGGGCCGTTCGTCACCCGTACCTCGGTCTCCCCCGCGGTGTGCCGGAGGCGGACGGCTGCCGTCGAATCCGGCGCGTGCTTGGCGACGTTGGTCAGCGCTTCCTGTACGACCCGGTGGACGGCGCGCTCGGCCATCGAGGGCAGGCCGTCCGCCGCACCCTCGATGTGCAGCGCGACCGCGAGTCCCGCGGCGGCCGCCTCGTCGACCAGGTCGGCGAGGCCCGCCTCGGCCGGCCGCGCGGGCGCCTCCTCCGTGTCCTGACGGAGTACGCCGATCGTCTCGCCGAGCCGCTCCACCGCGGCCGCCGCGCGGGCCCTGATGTCCTGGGCGGTCGCCAGGTGGGCATCGGGCAGGCCGGGCGCGAGCTTCAGCGCACCGGCCGACAGGGCGATCAGGCTGAGGTCATGGCCCAGGACGTCGTGCATGTCCTGGGCGATGCGGGCCCGTTCGCGCAGCCGGGCCTGTTCCGCGATCAGCCGCTGCTCACGCTCCAGGCGCTCGGCGCGTTCCCACCCGGCCCGGATCAGGTCCCGGTACTGGCGGCGGAACCGGCCGGCGAACCAAGGCAGCATGACGGCCCCGGCCAGCACCGCCACGAAGCGGCTCCCCCAAGTGATCCACTCGGGCATCACCGAGACGGCGAGCACGCCGGCGGCGAGCGCGGCGATCAGGGCCATCGCCACGGCACGGGTCCGCCCGGGCCGCCGCCCCGCCAGGAACGCGCAGGCGGCGGTCGGCAGGGCGCACCACGGGAGCGCCAGGCTCAGGGCGCCCAGGACGGCGGCGCCCGCCAGGGGCAGGCCCGCCGCCCCGGGGAGCCACCGGGCACCGCCCGTGTCGGCCTCTTCGGGCGGCGCGGCCCCCGCCCCGGTCTTCGGTCGCTTCACCGCGCCACCATACGAAGGACCGCGGGCGGCCGGACACTGCCGAAAGACCTGTGCGGGCCCGGGTGGTGACGGCGCGGTGTGCGGGCTACCGCTCCGCCACCGGGCCGTCCGGCGCCGGCTCTTCGGACGACGCCGCCACCTCGTCCGAGGTGGTCGCGGGCTCCTCCTTCGGGGCCGCCTTGCGGTCGCCCTGCGGGATGCGCGGGGCGTCCTGCTCCTCGGGGCGCTTGAACATCCGGGTCGCGGTGATCTCGCCGTGGATCGTCTCCGCTTCGCGCTGCTGCGGCAGTCCGGGGCGCAGGTGCTCCTCGACGCTGATGTACTTCAGGCCCGCGCGCAGGTCCGCGTCATTCCGCAACCGGATGACCAGCGGGAACTCCGCGAGCGCCGTGGTGTCGAACAGGCCGGTGGTGTACAGCAGCTGAACGCCCAGCGCGTCGGCGACGGCCCGCTGGAGCTCCAGAAGGTACGTGGCGTTGGCGCGGCCGATGGGGTTGTCCAGGAACAGCGTGCCGGCGTGCCGTTCCTTGTCGCGGCCCCGGTCGTTGCTGCGCAGCGCCGCCATCGTGCAGTACAGCGCGATGGCCGCGGTGAGCAGCTGGCCGCCGGAGAAGACGTCGCCCATCTGCCCGACCGGCACCCGCTCGGCACGGAGCACCGCGTCCGGCTTGAGGATCTCCACGGCGACGCCGCGCGGCTGGAGGGCCGCGCCGACGCCCCGCAGGAGCAGCGACATGCCGTCCCGGCGCAGGTCGCTGTTGCGCTTGACGGCCGCCCGGGTCGCCTCGTCGATGACCTCGCCGAGCCGCTCGGTGAGCGTGGCCTGGTCCGGGTCGTCGAAGCGGATCCGCAGGAACTCCTGGCCCGACCACTCCCCCAGGCCCTCCGGCAGCCGGGACAGCCGCTGCGCCGAACGGAGCGTGGCCAGCGAGGACTCCACGAGCCCGCGCAGCCGGTCGACGATGCTGTCGCGGTTGCGCTCCAGCTGCTCCAGCTCGTCGGTGAGCACCCGCAGCCGGGGCGCGAACGCCTCGGCCCACTTCGCCGCGTGGTCAGGCAGCGCGGCGGCGGGCAGCTCGCGGATCTGCTGCCGGGCCGGGGTCTTGACCATCTCGTACCGGGTGGAGTTGGCGTGCCGTACGAGCACGTCGCTCGCCTCGCGGACCGCGGAGTCCGCCGCCGACAGGTCACTCGCGCAGCCGCGCAGCGAGCGGCGGGCCTCGGCGGCCGCCTGCCGGGCCTCCTCCAGCCGCCCCCGGTACGGCTCGGGCGTCTCCTGGTCCTCGTCGGGGGTGTTGTCGCGGAGGATGTCGCGCAGCATCGCGGCGGTCTCGTCGAAGCCGCCCGCCGCGTCCTCGGCGGTGCGGTGGCCGCGCAGCAGCTCGGCATGGGTGGCGCGGGCGGTGTCCAGCGCGTCGGTGGCGGTGGCCAGTTCGGCGTTGGCGGTGCGCAGCAGCTCCTTGGCGCGGTCGGCGTCGGCCGGTACCAGCTCCTCGGGCAGCTCGGTGTGCGCCTCGACGCCCTCGGGGGGCGCCAGGCGCTCCGCCTCACCGCGCAGCCGGCCGAGCTGCTCGCTGGCCGCGGAGGCGCGCGACTCCAGCATCGCGACCAGTTCCTCGGCACGGGCGGCCGCCGCCTGCCGGGACGGGCCGTCGGCCGCGTCCGGGCTCTGCAGCAGGATCTCGGCGCGCGTACGGACCTTGTTGGTGAGCCGGTCCAGTTCGTTGCGCGCGTTGCTCTCGTCGCCCTCGGCACGCGCCTGCTCGGCCCGCAGGTCGGCGCCGACGCCGACCTTCTCGTACAGCTGGGACGCGGCACGGTAGGCCTCGCGGAGCGTCGGCAGCGAGGACTCCGGCGGGGCCTCCTCCTCGCCCAGGTCGTCCGGCACGCCCGCGATCTCGGCCCGCTCGGCGCGGAGCGCGCGGGCGGTGCGGCGGGCGTCGTCGGCGGCGCGCTGGGCGGCGCGGCGGTCCTCGTCGGCGGCGCGCGCCCGGTCGACGCACTCCTCCGCGCGGGACTCGTACTCCGCGCCCTCGTCGGCCAGTTCGCGCAGCTTGGTCTGCCAGGCGGCACGCTCGCGGAGCCGGTACGCGAGCCCGGCCAGCGCGTCGGCGACCCGGCGGGCGCGCTGTGCGGCCTCGCCGCGCTCCTCCCGGACGCGGGCCGCCTCGGCGGCCGCCTCGTCCGCCTCGGCGCGCGCCGTACGGGACTCGGTCAGCTCGGCCGTGGCGGCGTCGGCGGCCGTACGGGTCTCCTCGGCGGCGGCCGACAGTTCGGCGAGCCGGCCGGCGGGACAGCCCGTACGCCAGGAGGCGAGCCGGGCGGCGAGCGCGCGGTCGGCGGAGAGCCGGGCGGCGAGCTGCCGGATCTCCTCGTCGCGCGCCGTGGCGCGGGCGCGCAGCGCCTGCCGCTCCTCGTCGGCGGCCGACTCGTCGTGCATGGCCGGGTTCGGCGGCACGAGGAAGACGCCGCTGTCCTCGGCCTCCGGTGGCGGGGTCGGCGCGAGCAGGGCGGCGGCCGTACCGACGGCGACGGCGGACCGCGGCAGCAGCGCGGCCTGGGCCAGCACGTCGCGGGCGCGGGCGTGGGTGTCGGGGTCGGTGATGATGACGCCGTCCACCAGCTCGGGGCGGGCGGCGAGGACCCGGGCGTGGTCCACGGGGTCGACGGACTGGGCGAGGTAGCGCCAGCCGGGCAGGGCCGGGACGCCGTGCTCACCCAGGTACTCGACGGCGGCCAGCACGTCGGGGCCGGGCGGCAGGAGGCCGCCGTCACCGAGCGCGCCGAGGATGCGCGCGTCGTCGGCGGCGGCGGTCCGCATCTCGAAGAGCTGCCGCTCGGCGGAGCTGACGCTCTCGTCGAGCAGCTCCTGCAGCGCTTCGGCGTTCCGGTCGACCTCTTCGGCGGAGAGGGGACCGGTGACGCCGGTGCGCCGGGGGCGGGCGGCAGCCGCTTCGTGCGGGCCGTCGCCGTCGCCCTCGTCGTCCGGGCAGGCTTCGTCGTCCGCGGGGGCACCCTCGCCGTGGGCGGCGTCGGCGAGGGCCTCGGGGTCCGCGGGCGCGTCGGCCTCTTCGGTACCGTCCGCCGCCCGTCCGGTGTCCCCAGTGGGCGCGTCCTCCGCACCACCTTGCCCGTCGTACGCGGCGCCTTCCGGTCCCTCTTCCGGTCCTTCTTCCGGTCCCTCGGTGCCGATTCGCGCCGAGACCTCATTACGGGAGTCCGAATCGGCGGCGTACGTGCCGCGTCCCCCGGCGGGGCGCTCGTCGGAGGCGGGCGCCTCGTCCTCGGCGGAGGCGCCGAGGCCCACGACGCCGGACGCCCAGGAGCCGCCGCCCACGGCCATCGCGTCGGCGGTGCCGGACGCGCCGGCCTCGTCCGCGTGCGCGGGCGCGGCGGGCAGCGTCCGGTCCGGGGCGCTGCCCAGCACGGGCCCGGCGAAGTACCCGTCGTCGGCGTCGTCCGCGTCCGTACCGAGCGCACCGGCCCCGTCGTCCTCGGGAGCCGCCGCGAGTGCCTCGTCCGCGTCGTCCAGGCGGACCGTCACGCGGAGCGGCGGGTGGGCGTCCGCGGCGTACGGGCGTCCGGCGCCACGCTGGCCCGGGAGGCCCGGCGCGGGTGCGGCCAGCGCCGACGGCAGGCCCAGCAGCTCCGCGAGCCGGGGCTCGGCGCCGATGGCCTCGGCGGCGCGGCGCTCGGCGTCGTACGCGCGCTCGGCGGCCTGTGCGGCGTCCTCCGCGCGGGCCGCGGCCAGTTCGGCGCGGGACTGGCGGGCCGCGGCCTCCTTGGCGCGGTCGCCGGTCACCCGGGCGGCCTCGCGGGCGGTGTCCCAGGACTCGACCGCGGCTTTCTCCGCGTCCGTCGCGGCGAGCGCGGCGCGGGCCGGGTCGGCGTCCGGCGCGGTGTCGTCCAGCCAGCCGGCCCGTACCGCCTCGGCGGTCTCCTGCTCGACCTCGGCCAGCCGCTGCCGGAGGTGCTCGGTCTCGCTGCGGGCGCGCTGCGCCGCGGTTGCGGCGGCGGTGGCGTCACGATGCGCCGCCTCTCCCGTCTCCTGAAGCGCCGCGGACCGCTCCTCCTCCTGGTTGGCCCAGGTCTCCGCCTCGGTAGCGGCGCCGTGCAGCGCTCGTACGAGGTCGGCCGCGGCCTTGCTGCGGGCGGCGAGCGCCGGTGCGGCGTCCCGCTCCGCCTCCTGGATGGCCGCGGCGACGCGCGCCGAGCGGTCGGCCGCCGCGCGGTGCCGCAGCACGGTCTCGGCGGCCTGCCAGGCGGAGTGCAGCGTACGGGCGTCGTTCAGCTCGCGGCGCTGCGCCGCGGCGCCCTTCTCGGCGGCGGCCAGCGCCAGCGAGGCGTGCCGGTAGGCGATCTCGGCGGAGATCAGGGAGCGCCGCTCGCGGGTGGCCTCGGCCTCGGTGACGGCGTGGGCGGCGCCGGCGACCTGCTCGGCCAGCTCGGCGGCGCGGCCCCGCTCCTCGGTGGCGCGGGCGTGCAGTCGCTGCGACAGGTGGCGCGTACGCCGCTCGGCACCGGCGTGCACGTCCCGGGCGCGCTCGCGGTGTTCGGCGTTCTCCGCGATCTTCGAGAGGAGGTCGAGGGAGCCGGCCGTGAAGTCGCGTTCGGCGGTCAGCTCGGCGCGGCGGCCGAGCTTGTGCGCGAAGCCGTGCACGAGGTCGGCGAGGCCGTCTGTGTCCCGGGTGTCCGTGACGGCGCGCAGCAGCAGGTCGGTGAAGTCGGAGTCGTTCTTGACGGCGAAGAGGCCGGCGGCCTCGCCCTCGTCGGCGTTCATCTCCCGCTGGTAGCGGAAGAGTTCGGGGTCCAGGCCCAGCTCGCCGAGGTGTTCGTTCCAGCGCTCGTGGATCTCGACCCAGACGACGTCGAGGTTGGGGTAGTTCTTGCCGGCCTCGGTGAGGGCGTCGCGGAAGCCCTTCATCGTGCGGCGGCGGCCCTGCGCGCCGGACGCGCCCTCGACGATCGGGCGTACGGCGGTGGACTCGGCCACGGGGAGGGAGTCCAGGCTCATCCCGGGCCCCGGGCGGAAGCTGTACCAGGCCTCGGCGAACTTCCGCGGGTCGTTGGAGACCTGACGGCCGCGCCACTCGCTGACCTTGCCGACCACCACGGTCTCGCCGGTCACCGTGTGCTGCCACTCCAGGGCCACGTGGCCGCAGTCGTCGGCGAGCAGGAACTTGCGCAGCACGCCGGAGCTGGCCCCGCCGAGGGTGTTGCGGTGGCCGGGCAGCATGACCGAGAAGATCAGCTTGAGCAGTACGGACTTGCCGCCGCCGTTCTCCAGGAAGAGCACGCCGGCGGGGGCCGGCCGGCGCGGCGGGCCGACCGGCTCCTCCTCGAAGAAGTCCGCCTGGGCCGGGGCCGGTCGGGGCACGGGCTCACCGACTCCGCGCAGGTCCAGGACGGTGTCGGCGTAGCGCGCACCGGCGGGCCCGATGGAGTAGAGGCGAACCCGGGACAGCTCGTACATAGAGGCGGACTCTCGTTGTCGTGACGGTGGTCGGTCGGTGGCCGGCCGGTCGGCCGGCCGTCGGTCGTGGGCCGCGGCCCACGGGGCGGGGTCAGCCCGAGTGGAAGGGCAGCCCAGCGTCGGCGACCAGGTCCAGGTCGTCGGTGTCCTCGGCGGGCAGCAGCGAGGCGCTGCCGTCCGCTATGGGGACCACGCCCAGCTCCAGCAGCTCGGCCATGGCGGCCGTGCCCGCCATGTCGCGCACCTGGAGCTGATAGCGGGCCGTGGTGCGGTACGTGCCGCCCGCGTCGTCCCCGGTGCGCTGCAGGAAGCCGGAGTCGACGAGGAAGGAGACGGCCTTGGCGATGATGCCGGTGGTCGAACCCGCCAGCCGCCGGGCGTCCTTGGTGGCGCCCGTCGAACTGCGCCGGGCGTACACCCGCCAGGACGCCTCCAGGCCGGGCGCGCCGCTGGTGGGGTCGGTGTTCTCGCCGGCCTCGGCCGCGCGCTCCTCCAGGCGCCGGCAGGCCTGCCGCACGAAGCCGTCCACGCCGTTGATCGTGATGCGGCCGATGTAGCCGTCGTCGGCGAGGTCCTCGGGGCGCGGGAAGGCCATCGCGGCGACGGCCAGGTGCGCGAGGCCGTGCAGGAAGCGGTCGCCCGCGTCCGTGGAGGCGCGGCGGGCGTAGTCGCCCATACGGACCGCGAAGACGGAGTCCTCGGCGGCGGTGACGGCCATCCCGGCGCGGGTGGAGACCTCCAGGACGACCAGGCCGAGCCCCGAGGCGACGGCGTCGGCGAGGCGCGCGAACGCGGGATCGTCCCGGTAACGCCGCAGCAGCTCGCCGTACTCGGCGTCACGGGCGGGCGCCAGCTTGGGCTGGAGGCCGAAGGACACCAGGCGGGCGGCGTCCGCGGCGTCGGCGGGGGTGACCGGCGCGGGGCCCTTGGCGGGCTGCTCCGCCTCCGGCGCGGGCAGGCCCCAGCCGTCGCCCGCGCCGGCCGTCGGATCCGGCCGCGCGGTGTCGTCGGCGTCGTACTCGGTCACGAATCTGGCTCCTTGCGGATCACGGTCTCAACTCTTGTGCGCCTCTTGGCGGTGCCCGCCCCGGCGGGGATCGCAGGCGTCCCGGCTCCCGGCATCACGCCACCTCCGACCGCTCGGCCGCCATGCCCGCCGCGTCCAGCAGGGCGGTGCCCACGATGAGGTCGGCGCCGCCGAACTCGTGGTCCACCAGTTCCGTGCCGTCGTCGACCGCGAAGAGCAGCTCTCCCTCGCCCTGGCGGTATGCCGTGCCGACCGGCGGGCTCGCGGCGTGCACCGCCAGCAGCGCGACGAGGTAGGGCAGTTCGGGGTCCTGGCGGCGCGCCTCGGCGAGCAGTCCGGAGAGCCGGCGCGGCGCGTCCGGGGGCAGCGTGAGCAGCGCGGTCGCGGCGTCCAGCTGCTCCTCGCTGAACCGGCTGTCGTCGGGCGTGGCGATGAGGTCGGGCTCGGGCATCTCGGCGCCGAGGTGCTCGCGCTCCTGGGGCGGGGTGAGCAGCATCTCGACCAGGTCGCCGACCCGTACGGCGGTGGGGGTGCGCAGGCCGGTGCCCTTGGCGAAGAAGGCGTCGGTGACCCGGGTGGACTGCTCCACGGGCAGCGGCAGTACGGGGGCGACCAGCTGGCCGTAGAGGTCCAGCCCGGCGTGCGCCGTGGGCGGCGCGAACGCCTGCCGGTCCTGCTCGGCGCGGAAGAGCGGGCCGGCCTCCAGGAGGCGGGACTGGAGCTGGGTGTGGCGGCGGATGCAGTCCTTGACGATGTCGACGAGCTCGGCGGCGCGCCGCTTGTGCTCCGCCGTCTTCGGGTCGTTGCCCGTCTCGGCCTCGTCCCGGGCGCGGCGGATGTTGGTGAGGATCGCGTTCTCGTGGCGGTACCGGTCGGCGACGTGGTCGAGCGCCTCGGTGATCATGTCGGGGACGGTGCGCAGCCAGTCCACGGCGCGGACGTTGCGCCGGGTCGCGTCGAGGGTCTTGCGGAGCGTCTCGGCGTACTGCACGGTGCGGTACCGCGCCTGCTCGGCGGCGAGCTGGGCGTCGGCGAGGCGACCGCGGCTGATCAGCACCTCCAGCTTGACCTCGGCGGCGATCTGGGCGCTGGTGACGTCCGTGTCGAGCGCGCCGACCAGGACGTTGACCGCCTCGTCGGTGGTGCGGAGGTAGACCGTGCCGCCGGGGCCGGGGACTTCTTCGATGAGCTTGAAGTCGTAGTCCCGGCGGACGTAGTCGCCGTCGGCGGTGAACGTGCCGTAGACCGCGCGGAAGCCGCGGTCCACGCTGCCGACGTTGATCAGGTTCTCCAGGACCCAGCGGGCGACGCGCTCGTGCTCGGCCGCCGGGCGGCGCGGCGCCTGTGCCGCGATGCGGGGCTGCAGCCTGGCCACTATCTGCTCGTGGTCGGCCCCGGTGTCGAAGTCCATGTGGAGCGTGACGAGGTCGATCGCGGACAGCGCGACCTCGGCCATGGCGTAGACGCCGTACTCCCCCGCGAGGTTGGCCTTGCGCGCGTCGAGGTCGTGCAGCGGCGCCGTGCACGCGAGCGCGCGCAGCCGCCGGGCCAGGCCCTCGTCGGCGGCCGGGCCCGGCGCGGGTCGCGTCACCCCGCTGAACTGGGGCGCAGCGCTCTGGGGGGATGGAGAAGTCACGGTGAACAGATTAGGCCGTCGCACTGACAACGGACGAAACGGCACGGCCCCGCAGGTCAGTGTGTGGCGCCTCCCACAGCCTTGATGTCGTCGGTGCGGTCCGCGGCCGTGACCATGATCACGCGCAGCGCGTCGGCGGTGGCGCCGACGGGGAGCGAGGGCTCGCCCTTGTCGGTGACCTGCTCGGGGGCGTACGGGACGTGCACGAAGCCGCCGCGCGTGGCGGGCCGTTCGGTGGCCAGGAGGTGCATCAGCCCGTAGAAGACGTGGTTGCAGACGAAGGTGCCGGCGGTCTGCGAGACGGAGGCGGGCAGCCCGGCCTCGCGTACGGCGGCGACGCAGGCCTTGAGGGGCAGCGTGGTGAAGTACGCCGCGGGACCGTCCTCGACGATCGGCGCGTCGATGGGCTGCTCTCCCGAATTGTCGGGAATGCGGGCATCGTCGACGTTGATGGCCACCCGCTCGACGGTGACGTCCGGGCGCCCGCCGGCCTGACCGACGCAGAGCACGATCTCCGGGTCCGCCGCCGCGACGGCCTCGCGGAGCGCGTCGAGCGCTTCCCCGAAGACGCAGGGCAGCTCGGCGGTCACGACCTCGACGCCGGGAGGCGGATCGGCGGCGACGGCCTCCACGGCCCGCTGGGAAGGGTTGACGTCACTTCCCCCGAAAGGGGCGAAACCCGTCAGAAGTATCCGTGTCATGCGCTGTTCCTCGGCGTCGTGTCGGAGCGTGTGCGAGTGCGGTGGGGTCAGAAGGCGAAGGCGGCCATGATGACGATGTTGCAGCCGAGCAGCACGACCGCGGTGGGCAGCTGCGCCTTGATCGGACCGTACTGGTCCTTCAGCTCCAGCAGCGCCGCCGGCACGATGTTGAAGTTGGCGGCCATCGGCGTCACCAGGGTGCCGCAGAAGCCGCACAGCATGCCGATCGCGAGGATCGCCGGCGCGTTGCCGTGCGCCTGCTCGATGAGGACGGGCCAGCCGACGGCGGCGGTCATGACCGGGAAGGCCGCGAAGCCGTTGCCCATGATGACCGTGAACAGGAACATCCCGACGCAGTAGACGACGACCGCGGTGATCACCGAACCGTGCGGCAGCACCGCCTCGGTGATGATGCCGACCTGCTTGCCGACGCCGGAGACCGCGAAGATCGCGCCGAGGGTGGCCAGCAGCTGCGGCAGCAGCATCGCCCAGCCCATGGACTCCAGCATGGAACGACCGGCGTGCAGCGGCGCGGCGACGCTCTTCTCGCGGAGCATGACCATCGCCAGGACGAGCGCCACGATGGCGCCGATCCCGAGGCCCAGGATGGTCTCGCTGCCCTCCTGGAGGAGCGGCCCGCCCCCGAAGGAGAGCTTCGGGACGAGGACGGCGCACACCAGAGCGACGGCCGGGATGGTGAGCGCGGGAAGGAACAGCTTGCTGCCGTGCTTACTGGCGCTCGCCCGCCGCTCCTCCGTGGTGGTCGTACGGGCCTTGCCGCGCCCGGTGAACCCGAAGGCGGCGAGGCAGATCATCACGAGGACCGCGACACCGAGCGGCTCGGCGGGGGCCGACTTGTCGACGACCCAGGAGCTGTACACGAAGCCCGCGCCGAGCAGGCCCCAGAAGGTCGCGGTGCCGAAGCGCTTCGGGTTGGTGCGGTCGGCCGCCATCTGCAGGGCGAGCACCATGAAGAGCGCGCCGACGAGCCAGTAGAACCACTCTGCCTTGATCACTTCGCGGCCTCCTGGGTGGCGAGTTCCACGCGGGCGCCGAGCAGTTCGCGTTCCAGCGTGCGGTCCATGCGGAGCAGCCGGCCGCCGTGCACGGCGAGGGCGCACAGCCCGGTCGGGATGGCCCAGAGGGCGAGCTGCAGGGGTTCGAGGTGGGTGTTGTACGTGGAGTTGGCGAAGCCGGTGATCAGCAGGATCGAGCCGACGGCGAGGAAGACGTCCTCACCGAAGAACAGCCCGACGTTGTCGGCGCTGGCGGTGAAGGAACGAATCTTCTCCCGCGTCTTGTCCGGCAGCGCCCCGTAGCGGCGCTCGGCGGCGCCCTCGGCCATCGGTGCGGCGAGCGGACGCACGGTCTGCGCGGGCCCGAAGAGGTCCCGCAGGCCGAGCGCGGCGAAGCCCTGACGGAGCACGAGGTACAGCGTCAGGAAGCGCCCGGTGGTCAGCTTCGAGAAGCGCGAGATGAGGTTGCGCGCCTGCTCCTGGAGGCCGTGGCGCTCCAGGAGGCCGATGACGGGCAGCGTGATGACGAAGATCGTCACGGCCCGGCTGGAGGCGAAGCCGTCCCCGAAGGCCGCGAGCACCTTCTGCGGGGACAGCCCGCCGAGGAAGCCGGTGGCGATGCCCGCCACCCCCACCACCAGCAGAGGATTGCGCCGCGTGGCGAAGCCGATGATCACCACGAGAACGCCCAGAAGAACGATCACCGGGACCGCCTTTCGCACGCAGAACCCCACGGATGTCGTGGGGATGTGCCAGGACGGTAGAGGATCGTTCTACGATCCGACAATAGGTTGAACGTTCTGTTACCGCGTGGAAACTTGTCCGGACACCTGCTGCGCGTACGCGCTCGCCAGCTGCGCCCGGGAGTCCTCCAGGTAGGACGCGAGCAACCGCTCGGCCTGCGCCGTGTCGCCGCCCTGCAGCGCTTCGAGGATCTGCCGGTTCCGCGTGAGGTACGGCTCATGGAAGCGGCGCGGGTCGTCCATCACGTGGAACACCAGCCGCAGCTCCGCGAGGACGCCACGCATCAGCTCGTCCGTGCGCGGGCTGCCGGCCAGCGCGACCAGCGCCTGGTGGAATCGGATGTTGGCGGTCGACAGGTCCTGCCAGGACCGCTCCAGGGCGGCCCGCTCCCCCGCCAGCACGGCCGCCTCGACCTGGTCCAGCTCGTACGGCGGCTCGCCCAGGCCGCGGATCACGGCGCATTCGATCATGGTGCGCACCCGGTAGATGTCGAGCAGGTCGTCCACCGCGACCACCCGCACGAAGACGCCGCGGTTCAGTTCGTGCACCAGCAGCCGTTCGTGCGTGAGCAGCCGGAAAGATTCCCGGAGGGTGTTGCGCGAGACCCCCAGCGCCCCGCCGATGGAGTCCTCCGACAGCCGCACCCCGGGCGGGAAGAAACCCTCCGCAATACGGTCGCGCAGTATGTCGGCAACCCGTTCGGCAGTACTCGTCCGCCCCAGCAGCGCCCGGTCCACCGCCAGCCCGGTCGGCTCCACGAGCCCCCTATCGATGCCCTTCGCCACGTCGCGCCTCACTTTCGTCCCCCGGTCGTCCGACCGCCTACGGCGGCCGTCCGGCCGCTCACGAGGGCACGCAGTCAATCCCAGATCGACGGACTAGACAACAACCCTCTTGTCCTATCGTTCAACAATCCTCTAGCTTGATGCGGTACCCGGTCGGCCCGAGCGCCCATGGAGGACAGCCGCTACGGAAACGGGCCGGCCGGCTCTGCCTTGCCCTGCCCCCGTCCGGCCCCGCCGGCCTGTTGGAACGGACGCACATGACGGACCCGGTGATCGACCTCAACGCCGACCTCGGCGAAGGGTTCGGACGGTGGCACCTCACCGACGACGACAGTCTCCTCTCCGTCGTCACCAGCGCCAACATCGCGTGCGGCTTCCACGCGGGCGACCCCTCGACGATGCGCAGAGTATGCGAGACCGCCGCCGAGCGCGGTGTCCGCATCGGCGCCCAGGTCTCCTACCGCGACCTCGCCGGCTTCGGCCGCCGCGCCATGGACGTGCCCGCGGACGAACTCGCCGACGAGATCGCCTACCAGATCGGTGCCCTGGAGGTCTTCGCGCGCGCCGCGGGCTCGCAGGTCACGTACGTGAAGCCGCACGGCGCGCTGTACAACCGTGCCGTGCACGACGCCGATCAGGCCGCCGCCATCGTGGCGGGCATCCGGCGCGCGGCCGGCCCGCTGCCCGTCCTCGGGCTCCCCGGCTCACAGTTGCACGCGGCGGCGCTCGCCGCCGGACTGCCCACCATCACCGAGGCGTTCGCCGACCGCGCCTACACCGCCGAGGGCACCCTGGTCTCACGCCGTGAGCCCGGCGCGGTCGTCCACGACCCGGACGCCGTCGTCAAGCGCTCCCTCGGCCTCGCCCGCGACCACGCCGTCACCGCCATCGACGGCGAGCGCGTGGAGGTCGACGTGCAGTCGCTGTGCCTGCACGGTGACACCCCGGGCGCCGCGGCGCTCGCCCGGCGGGTACGCGACGAGCTGACAGCCGCCGGTGTCCGCGTGGCGGCGTTCGCATGACCGCAGCCCCGTCCGCCTCCGCCGCGGACCGCGTCCTGCCTCTGCGGACCCTGCCCGTGGGCGACCACGGCCTGCTCGTGGAGTTGGACAGCGGCGAGGCCGTCGAGGCGCTCCACGCCGAGTTGCTGCGCCGTGCCGCGGCCGGGCGGCTCCCCGCCACCCGCGAGATCGTGCCGGCGGCCCGTACCGTGCTGATCGACGGGCTCGACGCACCGGAACGGTTCGCGGCCGAGCTGGCCGGCTGGGAGATCCCGCCGGCCGCCCGCTCCGGCGCGCGGGCCATCGAGGTCCCCGTCCGCTACGACGGCCCGGACCTCGCCGACGTCGCCGACCTGTGGGGCGTCACCCCCGACGAGGTGGTACGGATCCACTCCGGCACCGAATTCCGCGTCGCCTTCTGCGGATTCGCACCCGGCTTCGGCTACCTCACCGGCCTGCCCGAGCGCTACCACGTGCCGCGCCGCGCCACTCCGAGGACCCGCCTCCCCGTCGGCTCCGTGGCCCTCGCAGGTCCGTACACGGGGGTGTACCCGCGCTCCTCCCCCGGGGGCTGGCAGTTGCTGGGCACTACGGACGCCGTCCTCTGGGACTCCTCCCGGGAGCCCGCGGCCCTGTTCACTCCGGGCACCCTCGTACGCTTCGTCCCCCAACCGTTCGACCCGCACCCGGAGGCGGCCCAGTGACCGACCGCGCATTCGCCGTCGTACGCGCGGGGGCGCTGACCACCGTCCAGGACCTCGGGCGCGCCGGCCATGCCCACGTGGGCGTCCCGCGCTCCGGCGCGCTGGACGCGGCCGCACACCGCCTGGCCAACCGCCTCGTCGGCAACGCCCCCGAAGCGGCGACCCTGGAGACCACCGTCACCGGCTGCGCGGTACGGATACGGTGCGCGGTCACCGTGGCCGTCACCGGGGCCCCCTGCCCGGTGACCGTCGACGGCCGCCCCGCCGCCTGGGGCGCCCCCGTGCACGTGCCGGCCGACGCCGTACTGGAGGTGGGCACCGCCAGCCACGGGCTGCGCAGCTACGTGGCCTTCGCGGGCGGTGTCGACGCCGAACCGGTACTGG
The DNA here is from genome assembly GCF_044544605.1 of Streptomyces sp. NPDC053560. NCBI lineage: Bacteria > Bacillati > Actinomycetota > Actinomycetes > Kitasatosporales > Streptomycetaceae > Streptomyces > Streptomyces sp. NPDC053560. The sequence continues at coordinate 47,096 of NZ_JBITXI010000002.1, forward strand.
GCAGCCGCGCCACCGACCTGCTCTCGGGGCTCGGCCCCGACCCGCTCGCCGACGGCGCCGTACTGCCGCTCGGCGCACCGGGCGCGCCGGCCACCGCCGCCGACGCGGTGCCGCACGCCGGTCCGGTGCGTGAGCTGGTGCTGCCGGTGCGCCTCGGGCCGCGCGACGACTGGTTCACGGCGGCCGGGCTGCGGACCCTGCTGACGGGTGTCTGGCGGGTGTCGTCCGCGAGCAACCGCATCGGCCTGCGGACGGAGGGCCCGTCGCTGGAGCGGGCCCGGGACGGCGAACTCCCCAGCGAGGGGATGGCGCTGGGCGCCGTCCAGGTGCCCCCGAACGGCCTCCCGGTGCTCTTCCTCGCCGACCACCCGACGACCGGTGGCTACCCGGTCATCGGCGTCGTCCAGGAGGCCGCGCTGCCGGCCGCCGCCCAGGCCGCGCCGGGGACGCCGGTGCGCTTCGTACGCGCGCACCGCAGCCCCCGGAAGCGCGGCGTCTGAGCCACACTCGGGCGCCGCGCCCGCCGCTACTCCACAGCCGTCCGCGCGCTGCGGGCGAGCACCACCAGGGAACAGACCAGCGACACGGCCACCAGCGCCATCTGGTAGACCGCGACGGGCACGATGGAGCCGCCGCCGGCGGTGAACAGCCACTCGCCGACCAGCGGGGCCGTGCCGCCGATCAGCGCCGAGCACAGCTGGTACGACAGCGAGATGCCGGTGTAGCGGACGCGGGCGGGGAACGCCTGGGCGAGCAGCCCCGCCAGGATCGCGTAGTTCATCGCGCCGGTGACGCCCAGCAGGGAGATGCCGAACCCGGCGGCGACCGCGTCCTCCGTGGCCACCAGGTCGTACATGGCCGGCACCAGCAGGAAGTTGAGCGTCAGCAGCGTGCCGACCGTGCGGGCCGCACCGAACCGCTCCGCCAGGACCACGCCCAGTGGCTGCACGAGGAATTGCACGACGCTGTAGCAGAGCAGGACGTTCAGCATCGTGGAGCGGTCGAAGGAGAGGTCGCTCGTGGCCCAGGAGAGCACGAACGTGGTGATGAAGTAGGTCGCGGCGATACCGATGGAGCTGGCCAGCACGCCCAGCACCAGGGTGCCGGGATGGTGCCGCAGGACCTCGCCAAGCGGCACCCGGGCCACCGCCCGCTCCGTACGCAGCCGCGTGAACTCCGGCGACTCCTCCACCCGCAGCCGGATCACCAGCCCGACGATCACCAGCAGGGCCGAGAAGACGAACGGCAGCCGCCAGCCCCAGGCGTCGAACGACGCGTCCGGCAGCTGCGAGAGCAGCGCGAAGCTCAGCGTGGCCAGGATCGACCCGGCGGGCGAGCCCTGCTGCGCGAAGGCCCCGAAGGACATCCCACGGCCGCGGGGCGCGTGTTCGGAGGCGATGAGCACCGCCCCGCCCCATTCGCCTCCGACCGCAACGCCCTGCAGCATGCGCAGCACGATGAGGAGGACGGGGGCCAGCAGCCCGACGCTGCTGTAAGTAGGCAGCAGCCCTATGAGGGTCGTGGCGACGCCCATCATCAGGAGCGTGGTCACGAGCGTCTTCTTGCGGCCGATGCGGTCCCCGAGGTGCCCGAAGACGACGCCCCCGATGGGGCGGGCGAGGAAGCCCAGCCAGAGGGTGCCGAAGGAGGCCAGCATGCCCGTGCCCGAGGAGGAGGCCGGGAAGAACAGCTTGCCCAGTACCAGCGCGGACGCGGTGCTGTAGATGTAGAAGTCGTACCACTCGATGGTGGTGCCGATGAACGAGGCGAGCCCCGCACGGCGTGCGGTCCGGCTGTCGCCGCCTTCGTGCGCCGTGGCGCTGCCCGCGGCCTTCGTGGTGGCGTCCATGTCAGCGCCCCGAGATGCGGTCGGCGAGCTTCGCGATCGGCGCCGTGGTGGTGCGGCGTGCCGCCTCGCTGCGGTCCGCCGCCCGGTAGGCGGCGTACATGCCGTGCACGCCTAGCCAGCGGGCCGGCTCCGGCTCCCACGCCCGGGTCCGGTGGCCCGTCCACGGCAGGTGCGTCAGTTCGGTGTCCCGCTCCAGTACGAGGTCGCGCAGCGTGCGGCCGGCCAGGTTGGTGGCCGCGACGCCGTGTCCCACGTAGCCGCCCGCCCAGCCCAGTCCCGTGGCGCGGTCGAAGGAGACGGAAGCGCACCAGTCGCGCGGTACGGCGAGCACCCCGGACCAGGCGTGCTCGATCCGCGCCCCGACGGTCGCGGGCAGCAGCCGGTTCAGGGTGTCGCGCAGTGCCCGTACCGTCTTCGGGCTGGTGTGCCCGTCCTGGTCCACGCGGGACCCGAAGCGGTACGGGACGCCGCGCCCGCCGATGGCGATCCGGCCGTCGGCGGTGCGCTGCGCATACGTGTAGGCGTGCGTGAGGTCGCTGAGCAGTTCGTGGCCGTCCCAGCCGATGGCCTTCCAGGCGGCGGCGGAGGGCGGCTCCGTGACGACCATGGAGGAGTTCATCGGCAGCCAGGTGCGGCGCTCTCCGTGCAGGTCCGTGGTGAAGCCCTCGGTGGCCCGCAGGACGCTTCGGGTCCGTACCGTCCCGAAGGGAGTCTCCACGCGCCCCGGGGCGATGCGGGTGGCGGGTGTGGACTCGTAGATGCGCACGCCGAGGGCCGCGACCGCCCGGGCGAGTCCCTGGACCAGCTTGGCCGGGTGGACTCTGGCGCAGTGCGGGTTGTGCACGCCGCCCAGCGCGCCGGCCACATCGACCCGGTCGCGCACCTCGCGTCCCGAGAGCAGTACCTCGTCCTCGTTGCCCCAGTACCGCGACTTCTCGTGCGCGGCGCCCAGCCGCGGCAGCTGGGCGGGCCGGTGGGCCACGCTCAGGTAGCCGCTCTTGACCACGTCGGCGTCGATACCCTCGGCCCCGGCCACCGCGATGACCTCGTCCACCGTGGCGTTCATGGCCCGTTGCAGCTCCAGGACGGACTGGCGGCCCCGCTCCTTCGCGTACGTGGCGGGCGAGCCGGCGATCTTCGCGCTGAGCCAGCCGGCGTTGCGCCCCGAAGCACCGAAGCCGGCGAACTCCCGCTCCAGTACGACGATGTCGAGGCCCGGGTCGGCCTTCTTGAGGTAGTACGCGGTCCACAGTCCGGTGAAGCCGGCGCCGACGACGCACACGTCGGCGTCGACCGGGCCGTCGAGGGGGTCACGTCGGCTGGGGACGCCGGTCTGGCGGTACCAGAAGGAGATGTTGCCGTTCCACGTCATCGTCGCCTCCGTCGCTCAGTAGCTGGGCGGGCTGATCACCCACAGGACCCTGGCGCCGTCGCCGCCGGTCTCCACGAGCTTGTGCGGGACCGCGCTGCTGTGCCGGATGCTGTCGCCGGACCCGAGGGAGAACCGCTCGTCCCCGAGGTGCAGTTCGACCTCGCCCTCCAGTACGTAGAGGAACTCCTCGGAGTCGCCGTGGGTGTAGGGACGGTCGCCGGTCGACCCGCCGGGGGCGAACTCGCCGAGGAACGCCTCCAAATGGTGCTGCGGCCCCGGAGTGAGCCGGAACTTGCGCCCCAGCACCCCGAAGGTGAGGCTCGGCGCCGCTGCCGCCTTCAGGACCCGCGGGCCGGTCGTGTAGTCGGCGGCGAACAGGTCGCCCATCTTCAGGCCGAGCGCGCCGGCGATCTGCTGGAGCGTGGCGATGCTCGGGTTCGCCATGCCGCGTTCGACCTGGCTGAGGTACCCCTCGCTGATGCCGGCCACGTCGGCGACCGCCCGCAGTGTCCGCCGCCGCGCACGGCGCAGTGCGCGCAGCCGGTCGCCCACAGGGACGTCCCCGGCACCGTCGTCCTGCTGCCCGTCGGGCTCATGAGCCATGGCGGGGAACCTAAAGAACTCTGGCCCCGAGGACAAGAGTTCTTGCACAGCACCTCAGAAGTCTTTACCGCCGTGGCGCGGGCTGTGAAGCTACGGACTGCGGGCCACGGGCCGCTACGCGGGCGGCTCCCCGTACCCACCGCCGCCCGGTGTACGGACCACCAGCACGTCTCCGGTGTCCATCTCGGCCACGTCGCAGCCCGCCAGCCGCTCCGTGCGGCCGTCCGCGCGCTCCACGAGGTTCTCGCCCGGGACGCCCGGCGCGCCGCCCGCCATGCCGTACGGCGGCACCTTGCGGTGCCCGGTCAGCAGGGCCACCGTCATCGGCTCCAGGAAGCGGAGGCGGCGGGTGACGCCACAGCCCCCGTGCCACCGCCCGTGGCCGCCGCTCCCGTCCCGGACGGAGAACTCCTCGACGCGTACCGGATAGCGCCACTCCAGCACTTCGGGGTCGGTGAGACGGGAGTTGGTCATGTGGGTCTGCACGGCATCGGCACCGTGGAAGCCGTCGCCCGCGCCGGAGCCGCTGGCGACCGTCTCGTAGTACTGCACCCGGTCGTTCCCGAAGGTGACGTTGTTCATCGTGCCGGCGCCCTCGGCCTGGACGCCGAGCGCCCCGTAGAGCGCGCCGGTGACCGCCTGGGAGGTCTCCACGTTCCCCGCGACGGTGGCGGCCGGGAAGACCGGCGCGAGCATCGAGCCCTCCGGGATGCGCACCTGGAGGGGCTTCAGGCAGCCGCTGTTGAGCGGGATGTCGTCGGCGACCAGGGTGCGGAAGACGTACAGCACCGCGGCCATCACCACCGAACTGGGCGCGTTGGCGTTGCCGGGCTGCTGGGGCGAGGTGCCGGCGAAGTCGAGCACCGCGCCGCGCTCTTCGTGGTCCACGGTAAGCGCGACCCGGATCTCCGCCCCGCTGTCGGTCTCGTACCGGAAGGAGCCGTCGGCGAGGCCCGCAATGATGCGGCGCACCGATTCCTCGGCGTTGTCCTGCACGTGCCCCATGTAGGCACGCACCACGTCGAGGCCGAACTGCCCGATCATCCTGTGCAGCTCCCGGATACCCTTCTCGTTCGCGGCGATCTGGGCCCGCAGGTCGGCGATGTTGGCGTCCGGGGAGCGCGAGGGGTACGGCCCTTCGGTGAGCAGCTGCCGCGTCTCCTCCTCGCGCAGCCGGCCGTCCCGCACGAGGAGCCAGTTGTCGAAGAGCACGCCCTCCTCCTCGACCGTGCGGCTGAAGGCGGGCATGGAGCCGGGCGTGATGCCGCCGATCTCGGCGTGGTGGCCGCGGGAAGCCACCAGGAAGAGCAGCTGCTCGCCCCGCTCGTCGAAGACGGGCGTGACGACCGTGACGTCGGGGAGGTGCGTGCCGCCGTGGTACGGGTCGTTGATCGCGTACACGTCGCCCGGGCGCATGTCGTCCGCGCGCCGCCGCAGCACCTCCTTGATGGACTCCCCCATCGATCCGAGGTGGACCGGGATGTGGGGAGCGTTGGCGATCAGGTTGCCGTCGGCGTCGAACAGCGCGCAGGAGAAGTCGAGCCGCTCCTTGATGTTGACGGAGTGCGCGGTGTGTTCGAGGCGCACCCCCATCTGCTCGGCGATGGCCATGAAGAGGCTGTTGAAGACCTCCAGCATGACCGGGTCGGCGGCGGTGCCGACGGCCGTGCGCTCCGGGCGCGCCTCGACCCGGGAGAGCAGCAGATGGCCGTGGTCTCCCGCGGCCGCCTGCCACCCCGGGTCGACCACGGTGGTCGCGTCGTGCTCCACGACGATCGCGGGGCCGGGCACGGTGTCCCCGGGGCGCAGCTCCGTACGCCGGTACAGGCGGGTCTCCCGCCACTGCCCGCCGACGAACATCCGGACGGTGTCCAGCGGCCTCAGCGGGCCCTCTCGGTCCGCCGCGAGGCCGCGGTGGCGCGCGGTGCCGCCGGCCGCGCCGACGGCCTCCACGGAGGCCGCCTCGGCGATCAGCGGCTTGTCCATGGTGAACGCGTACCGGGTGCGGTGGACGCGGGCGAACTCGGCGGCCATGTCGTCCGCCCCGGCGAGCGGCACGGGGATGCCGGCGTCGGTGCCCGCGTACCGGAGGAGGACGTGGGCCCGGGTGGTAATGCTCTCCTCGGGCACGCCGTCGGCGAGGAGTTCGTCGCGGGTCCGCTCGGCGAGTCCGTCACAGGTCGCGCGGATGCCCTCCATGGCGTCGGCCGTCAGCTCGGCCTCGATGGCCTGTTCCCGCATCGCCGTGGCGTCGGCGACCCCGATGCCGTACGCGGAGAGCACGCCCGCCAGCGGGGGCACGACGACCGTGCCGATGCCGAGCGCGTCGGCGACCGCGCAGGCGTGCTGGCCGCCCGCGCCGCCGAAGCTGGTGAGCGCGTACCGGGTCACGTCGTGGCCGCGCTGCACGGAGATCTTCTTGACCGCGTTGGCCATGTTGAGCACGGCGATGTCCAGGAAGCCCGCGGCGACCTCCTCCGGGCCGCGCCGGTCGCCCACCGCCTTCTCGGCCTCCCGCGCGAGCCCTTCGAAGCGCTCGCGCACCTCGTCCGCGTCCAGCGGCTGGTCGCCGTGCGGGCCGAACACCGCGGGGAAGTGCGCGGGCTGGATGCGGCCGAGCATGACGTTCGCGTCGGTGACCGTGAGGGGGCCGCCGCGGCGGTAACAGGCGGGCCCCGGGACGGCGCCCGCCGAGTCGGGACCCACCCGGTAGCGGCGCCCGTCGAAGTGCAGGACGGAGCCGCCGCCGGCCGCGACCGTGTGGATGTTCATCATGGGCGCGCGCATCCGAACGCCCGCGACCTCGCTGCCCAGCACCCGCTCGAACTCGCCCGCGTAGTGCGACACATCGGTGGACGTGCCGCCCATATCGAACCCGATGACCTTGTCGTGCCCGGCCTCGGCCGCGGAGCGGACCATGCCCACCACGCCGCCGGCCGGCCCGGAGAGCACCGCGTCCTTCCCTCTGAAGTGCTCGGCCTTCCGCAGCCCTCCATTGGACTGCATGAACATCATCCGGATACCGGGGAGTTGAGCGGCGACCTCCTCCACGTAGCGCCGCAGGATGGGCGACAGGTAGGCGTCCACCACGGTGGTGTCGCCGCGCGGCACGAGCTTCATCAGCGGGCTCACCTCGTGCGAGCAGCTGACCTGGGTGAACCCCGCCTCCGTGGCCAGTCCGGCGAGCTCCTTCTCGTGCGCCGGGTGACGGTACCCGTGGAGCAGTACGACCGCGGCGCTGCGAAGTCCCGCTTCGTAGGCGGCGGTCAGCGCCTCCCGGGCCGCGCCGGCATCGAGGGGCGTGACCGTCTCCCCGTGCGCGTCCACGCGCTCCGGCACCTCGATCACCCGGTCGTACAGCGCTTCGGGCAGCACGATGTGCCGGTCGAACAGCCGGGGCCGATTCTGGTAGGCGATGCGGAGCGCGTCCCTGAAGCCGCGGGTGGTGACGAGCACGGTGGGCTCGCCCTTGCGCTCCAGAAGGGCGTTGGTGGCCACGGTGGTGCCCATCTTCACGACGGCCACCTGCTCCGCCGGCACCGCCTCCCCGGGCGCGAGCCCCAGCACCTCCCGGATCCCCGCGACGGCCGCGTCGTCGTACCGCTCGGGATGGTGCGAGAGCAGCTTCCGCGTGACCAGCCCCCCGTCGGGCCGCCGCGCCACCACGTCCGTGAAGGTCCCGCCCCGGTCGATCCAGAACTCCCAGCGTCCCGTCATGCACCCATTCTGACAACGGAACCAGGTCGAGGGGCGCTCCGAAGGGGACGGCGCGTTGCCCAGGCAAGGCGGCCGTCGCGCGTGCGGGAGAGCTCCGGAGGAGCCGCGGAGTCCCCGGAGAGGCCGAGCGACGCGCCCCCGGGTGGGCGTCAGAGCCGCCGCCCCCTGAGAGCCAACGGGCGGGGCGGGGCGAGGGGGCGCGTCATGGGCGGTGAGGAAGGCGGCCACCGCATCGTGCCAGCCGAACAAGGCGGCGCCCTGCCCATGAGACACGGACGCCGCGCCCGCACGAGAGCTCCGGATACACGGCAAGGCCCCCGAGAGACGCGGGTTGACGCACCCCCGAGCAGGCGTCGAGCCGCCCCGAGGCGGACGGGCAGGGCGAAAGGAGGCTGTGAGGGGGCGGCTGACCGCAGCGTGCGAGCCGAAAGGGGCGGCCGTGCCCATGAGACAGAGACGCCGCGCCCGCACGAAAGTTCGGGAAGCACGGCAAGGCCCCCGGGAAGCGCGAAGTGGCGCTCCTCCGGGTCGGCGTCAGGCCGATCCCCTGAGGGCCGGTGGGCGGGACGGGGCGAGGGGGGCTGCGTCGTGGGCGGTGAGGAAGGCGTTGATCGCGGCGTGCCAGCCGAAGTGTTCGGCGCGGTGGCGGGCCGCGGCGCGGCGGGGTTCCTCGGGGCGGGCCAGGACGCGGCGGACGGCGGCGGCGATGCTGTCGCCGTCGTCGAGGGCGGTGTCGCCCGCGGGGCCGATGAGGCCTGCGAGTGCGGAGCCGGCGTTGGCGACGACCGGGGTGCCGCAGGCCAGCGCCTCCAGAGCGGCGAGCCCGAACGTTTCAGCAGGTCCCGGAGCGAGAAGGACGTCGGCGCTGGCCTGGAGGGCGGCGAGCGCGCAGGCGTCGGTGACGTGGCCGAGGAACGCCACCGGCAGCCGCTCGGCCCGGGCGCGGGACTCCAGGCGGGCGCGCAGCGGGCCGTCACCGGCCACGGCCAGCGCGGCGTCCACCCGGCCGGCGCGAAGCCTGGAGAGGGCGTCCAGGGCCCTTCCCGGGCGCTTCTCCACCGACAGCCGGGAGCACAGCAGGAGCACGGCGGACGCGCCGCCGCCGGTCCGCCGGCGCAGTTCCTCGCTGCGGCAGCCGGGGTGGACGCGGGCCAGGTCGACGCCGAGCGGGGCGGTGACCACGTTGCGCGCGCCCGTCCTCGTGAACTCGGCCGCCGCCCATTCGGTCGTGCAGACGACCCGCGTGTAGGCGTGCGCGGTACGGAGGTTGAGCCGGTCCGCGACCGACCGCGCGGCGTACCGGGGCACACCCCACGTGTGCAGCACCCCGTCCACGCTCTCGTGCGAGACCATCACCGCGGGCACCCGCGCTCGCCGGGCCCACTCCCCGGTCCAGCGCAGGGTCGTACGGTCGGAGACCTCCAGGCGGTCCGGGGCGAGGGTGCGCAGCAGCCGCTCCAGGCGCGCGCGTCCGGCGAGGACCCGGTACCCGCCGGTGCCGGGCAGCACCGGGCCCGGGAGAGTGATCACCCGCCCCTGCGGGGTGCGTTCGTCGCTCGCGGCCGGTCCCGGGACCACGAGCACCGGGTCGTGGCCGGCCGCCCGGTATCCCTCGCCCAGCTCCCGCAGGGCCGTGCGCAGCCCGCCGGACGCCGGGGTGACGAAGTTCGCGAGCCGTACGATGCGCAGCCCCTCGGGGCGCGGGTCCCCGTCCTGGGCGGCGTCCGCGTCCGGCTGCCTCCAGGTCCGCTTCATGCGGTCCGTGCGGTCGTACTCCGTACCGTCGCGCCTCATGCCGGCACCGCCTCCCGTTGTCCCAGTACGTCCTCGTAGTGCGCCAGTAGCCGGTCGCCGACCGCCTCCCACGTGCGGTCCGTGACGGCCGCCCGTCCCGCCGCCCCGTACGCGGCGCGCAGCCGCGGGTTGTCGGCGAGCACCTGCACCGCGTCCCGAAACGCGGCGGCGTCCCCCGGTGCGACGAGCAGCCCGGTGCGCCCGTGCTGCACGAGATCCAGCGGGCCGCCCGCCGCCGGCGCCACCACCGGCACCCCGCTCGCCATGGCCTCCTGCACGGTCTGGCCGAAGGTCTCGTACGGGCCGGTGTGCACGAAGACGTCCAGGCTGGCGAAGAGCCGTGCCAGTTCGTCCCCGGTACGGCGACCCAGGAAGCGCGTCCCGGGCAGCGCCCCGCGCAGCGCCGGTGCGCTCGGCCCGTCACCGATCACGATGGTCCGTACGCCCGGCAGCCGCTCCGCCTCCCGCAGCAGACCGACCTCCTTCTCCGGGGCGAGCCGCCCGATGTACCCCACCAGCACCTCCCGCCCGGCGGCCAGCGAGCTGCGCAGCACTTCGTCGCGCCGGGCCGGGTGGAACCGCACGGAGTCCACCCCGCGCGGCCACAGGAGCACCCGTGGGACGCCGTGCTCGGTCAGTTCCCGGGCGGCGGCCGTGGACGGCGCCAGGGTGCGGTCCGCGGCGCTGTGCACCGCGCGCAGCCGCCGCCAGGCCGCCGCGCTGCCCGTGCCCAGGTACGTACGGGCGTAGCGGCCCAGGTCGGTCTGGTAGACGGCGACGGCGGGCACCCCGAGGCGGGCGGCCGCTGCCATGCCGCGCACGCCGAGCACGAAGGGGCTCGCGAGGTGGACGAGGTCGGGCCGGTGCGCGCCGAGCGCGGCGGCCAGCTTGCGGCCCGGCAGCGCGACCCGGACCTGCGGGTAACCGGGCAGCGGCAGCGAGGGCACCCGCACGACCGGGCACGGCGGGGTCCGGCCCGCCGCCGGGTCCTGCGCCGTCGCGGGGGCCACGACCAGCGGCTCGTGGCCCCGCCGCACCAGGTGCCGGGCGGTCTCCAGGGTGCAGTGCGCGACGCCGTTGACGTCGGGCGGGAAGGATTCGGTGACGATGACGACACGCATACCGGTGTTGTCGGCGGGCCGGGCGTGGAAGGGGCCAAGGGGATCTTTCCAACGGGGGAACGTCCCATGAGCGTTGGTCGCCCGGGTGATAAGAGGTGCTTGAGTGACAAGAGGGATTTGGGTGACGGGAGAGCCTCGGGGTGCCGGGGCTGGCGCATCGCTCGACGCCCAGGGGCGAGCCGCACCCAGCACGACGGCTCAGCCCGACGTCTCAGCAGACGGCGGCGGGAGTTCCCGCGCGACTGTTCTCCGCCCGATTCCGCTACGCCCTGTCCCGTACACGCGTCGACGGCCCCGTGTACGGCGAGCCGGTCGCCACGCACGGGTCCACGGACCGCAGCCCGTCGTAGGACGTACGGCAACGCGCCATACGACGGGGCGCGGCCCGCGGCATACGAAAGCCGGCAGCGACACCGCACACAAAGGGGGTCAGCGGCGCCGCGCACGAGAGCGGGCGGCAGCTGGGCACACGAGACGGGCCGCGGCATGACGCACAGGCGACGCGTCGCACGAAGGGACTTCTCGGGCCCGGCGGCCCGCAGGTCAGACCTCGGCGGCGTCCGGGCCGATGCGTCCGCGTACGGCGCTCTGGACCTCGGTCTCCTCGGCCGGGTCGGCGGCGAGCCGGCGGAGCTGTTCGACGACGCGGGCGTCGCCGGTGGCGGCGGTCCGCGCGGCGAGCTCCCGGGTGGTCTCCTCGCAGTCCCAGAGGCACTCGACGGCGAACCCGGCGGCGAAGCCGGGATCGGTGGCCGCGAGCGCGGCGGCCGCCCGGCCGCGCAGATGGGAGGAGGAGGTCTCGCGGTAGATGTGGCGCAGTACGGGGGCGGCGCACTCCACACCGAGCCGTCCGACGCCGTCGGCCAGCTCCCACAGGCCGTCCGCGTCCGGGCCCTCGGCCTGCACCGTCCTGCGCAGCGCCGCGAGCACCGTACCGGCGTCCTGGACGCCGCCGCGGCGGGCGAGCAGCCCGGCGGCCACGGCGCCCAGCCGGTCCGGGCGGCGGGCCCAGACCCTGGCGCGTTCCACGGCTGCCACGGCGCGCATGCGGACAAAGGCGCCGGTCGCTGCTTCGGTGAGCTCCGCACACCCGAGCGGGTCGGAGACGGCGGCCTCGATCAGGTCGAGCGCCTCGGCGTCCCCGCGCTCGGCGAGGTGGCGCAGGGCGGCGGCGCGGGCCGCGTCCGGGCCGCTGCGGGCGGCGGCGAGCAGCTCGGGGCGGTCCTCGGGGCCGGCCACCGCGGCGAGGCAGCGGGCAGCGGCTCCGGTCCGCCACTCGGCGGGCCGGGCGGCCCGGCCGTCCTCGGCCCACTGGAGGACCTCACGGACGCTCCAGCCGGGGCGCGGACCGCTCGGCGTGAGCTGGCGCTGCCAGCGGTCAAAACAGCCCTGCTCGCCCGCGGCCCGCACCCGGGCGCCGTACCGGTCGTCCTCGGCCCACAGCCGCCACGGGCGGGGCTCGAAGGCGTCCCGTACGGCGGCGGCCAGCTCGGCCTCGCCCTCGGGGGTCTCCGGGAAGCGCGCCAGTACGGCGGGCGCAAGAGAGAGCAGGCCCTCGTCGTCGTCGCGCAGGGCCAACTCGTCCAGGGCCCAGCGCCAGTTTTCACCGACCGCGGCGTAGCTGCGCAAGAGGAGCAGCGCGGCGTCGCGCCCGTAGGAGGCGAGGTGGCCGAGCACGGAGAGCGCGAGGCCGGTGCGCTCCTCACGGGTGTCGGTGCGGTCGTCGGGGTGGAAGAGGTGCCGTTCGATCTCTTCGAGTCCGCCGTCGAGCTGCATGTAGAGGCGTGCGTAGTACAGCGAGCGGTTCTCCAGCCGCCAGTCGCGCCGGGGGTCGCGCAGCACGCTGTCGTCGAGGGCGGCCAGGGCCTCGGCCCGGGGCGCCGCCAAGGCATGCAGGGTCCCGTCGCCGCGGCCTCGCTGGAGGAGGCCGAGCAGGGTGCCACTGGGCGCTATGTCTGGATCGAACATGAGGTCAGCATCCGGTGCGGGGGACTGGCTGGCAACGGGATTTCCGCTGACCGGCATTCTTGCCGGTGTCCGCGGGCCGTATGCGTCGTTCACCGGAGTGGATCGGCGGAACGACTGCCGTACGGCGGCCGAAGCCTAGCCCGGAGTGACGGATTCCGCAGCGCCCGGGAGGATTGCGGAGGCGCAGCCGGAGGCATATGCCATGTGCACCACCGTATCGGGTCATGCCAAATCCCTTACGCGCGGTCGCAGCCTGTGCAACAGTCATTACCGGCCCTTCCGTCAGACATGGCCGACAAGGCCGGAGACATGGCCGAGCGCCGCCTGATATCGGAGTACGTCATGCCGTCCCATCTCTTCGCGGACCATCATCACGCGCAGCCGCCCGAGCGCGGCGCGGTCGACGCACTCATTTCGCAGGCCCGCCGGCTCCGCGGCGGTCTGGACGCCGTACGCCGTGAGACAGCGGCGGGCGGGCTGCCTGACGAGGACGCCCGGCTGCGCTGGCAGCGGGCGCTGTGCGACCTCGCGGTCCACCACCTCGAGGACCTCGGCGGACATCTGGACCAGCTGAGAGAGGGCCTGCCGGCCGGGCCCGCGGACGAGACGGACGACACCCTGGCGCAGCCGGCCGCCCCGCCCGACCCGGACCCCGAGGCCCGGGCCCGCGGCTCACTGCTGAGCCGGGTGGGCAGCGCGGAGTGGAATCTGCTCACCGACCGGGTCAGCTGGTCCGAGGAGCTGTTCGGGATCTTCGGCCGGGACCCGGCCGACGGGCCGCTCACGCTGGACGAGCTGCCCTCCCTGATCTTCTCCGACGACCAGCCCCAGGTGACCGCGATGGTCACGGACTGCCTGGTGGACGGCAAACCGATCGACGGCGAATTCCGCATCGTGCGCTCCGACACGAGCGTGCGCACGGTGCACATGGTGGGCGAGCCGGTGCTCGACGCCGACGGCAGCACTGCCTGCATGTGGGCCGTGCTGCGGGACGTCAGCGAGCTGCGCCGCAGCCAGCGGGCGGTGCGCGAGACCCGTGACTCGCTGCAGCGCCAACGGCACATCGCGCAGACCGAGCACCGGCTTGCGGTCGAGCTGCAGGAAGCCGTGCTGCCGCCGTGGCGCGGCTCCCTGCGGTTCCCGCAAGGCGGCCCCGTCGCCCTCGACCTGGCCGCCCATTACCTCCCTTCCGGTTCCAGCGCACTCGTCGGCGGCAACTGGTACGACGCGCTGCAGCTCCCCGACGGGCGGATGCTGCTGAGCGCCGGCGACCTCACCGGGCACGGCGTCGCCGCCACCTCCGGCATGGCGATGCTCCTCGGTGCGCTGCGCGGCATGGCCGTCTCGGGTCAGGAGCCGGGCCCCCTGATGGGCTACCTCAACCAGCTCCTGGACGCCTCGGCGCAGCCCGCCCTGGGCAGCGCGGTGTGCTGCCGCTTCGACCCGGCCACCCGCAGGCTGGACTGGGCGCAGGCCGGACACCCCGCCCCGCTGCTCTTCCGGGACGGGCGAGGACGGCAGCTGCAGCCGCCCGAGGGTGTGCTCCTGGGCGCGACCTCCCACGCCACGTACGCACAGCGCAGCGAGCAGCTGGTTCCCGGCGACCTGCTCGTGCTGTACACCGACGGCCTGGCGCCCCGGCGCAGTACGCACGACACGGACAGCGCACACGAAAGCGCGGACCGGCTGCTCGCCCTGGCCCCGCGGTTCGCCGAGGCACGGAGCGCGCAGGACAGCGTCCGTATCGCCGTCGAGGAGTTCGGCAACGCCGAACGGGAGGACGACGGGTGTGTGTTGATCGCCAGGATCTGCGACTGACCGCTCGCCGGGTGCCGGTGAACAGCCGCTGACAGGCGCCTGAGTACGCCCGCCTGAGTACGTACACCGCTGCTCAGGCACACACGCACAGCGCACACGCGCACAACAGTGGGCTGTTGACGGCAGAACGGCACAGTGGAAGGCGCCCCGAGGTCTTGGGGGCGTCTTTCACGCTGTTCCGGACCCGTTCCCCAGCTGCTGCGGCCGGGGAACGGCAGGCGGCCGCTCAGGCCCGCCCGTTGCGTTCCTTCGGTTTCTTCTGCTTGGGCAGCGCCAGTTCGATCTCCTCGCGCAGCGCCTGCACCTTGGGGTAGTCGGCGTACTGCCCCGTAAGGCGGTACATCTCGCGCAACCGGTCCCAGGTGCGGTGCGAGGAGTTCTCGCCGATCGACACCAGCGCCAGCCGGGCGTACCGGTCCGCCTGTTCGGGATCATTGGCGATGAACAGGGCGGAGGCCAGCGACAGGTAGTCGAAGATCTGCGAGCGCTGGTAGCCGTCCCGGCGCAGCGCGAGCGCCTGCTGGGCGTGCCCCTGGGCGATCTTGGCCGCCTTGGGGTCGTGGTCGGCCAGCGTGCGGTACGCCAGGGCCTGCATGCCGTGCATATCGGCCTCGTCGAAGCTCTGCATCCAACTGGGCGGCGGCACGTCCCGCTTGTCCGAGACGAACAGCTCCTCGGCCTCCCCGAGAGTGCGCCGCATCGCCTGCCCCTGGCCCTTCGACGCCTGCGCCCACGCCTCGATCGTGTGCAGCATCGCACGCGTGCGCGGCAGGGTCTCCTCGCCGGAGCCGGACTGGGCGAGCTTCATCAGGTCCAGGGCGTCGTCGGGACGGCCGAGGTGGACCATCTGGCGCGCCGCACGGGAGAGCGCCTCCCCCGCGCGCGGCCGGTCGCCGCCCTCGCGCGCCGCGTGCGCGGCGATGACGAAGTACTTCTGGGCGGTGGGCTCCAGGCCCACGTCGTGGGACATCCAGCCGGCCAGTACGGCCAGGTTGGCCGCCACGCCCCACAGCCGCCGCTGGAGGTGTTCGGGGTGGCGGTAGGAAAGCATCCCGCCCACCTCGTTGAGCTGGCCCACCACCGCCTTGCGCTGCAGCCCGCCGCCGCGGGCCGCGTCCCAGCGGCGGAAGACCTCCACGGAGCGCTCCAGGGCGTCGATCTCCTGGGAGCCCACGGGTGCCGCTTCGTAGCGGTCCATGCCGGCCTGGTCGAGGGTGCGGACGGAAAGGGGGTTGTCGGTACTGGGGGCGTCGGCTGCCAGTGCCGGGTCGGCGTGCAGCCAGTCGTGCATGGCGCTGCTGAGCGCGGAGCCCGCGGCGAGCGCCGCGCCCGCGCCCACCAAGCCGCGTCGGTTGAGCATGAGGTCCATTCCCGTGAATTCCGTGAGGACCGCGGCTGTACGGTCGGGCGGCCACGGCAGGCCGTCGGCGGCCTGCCGCTTCCCCGCTCGCCCGGAGCGTGCAAAACCGAGGTCCTCGATGGTTACGACACGGCCGAGGCGCTCGGTGAACAGGGATGCCAGGACTTTCGGCACGGGATCGCGGGGGGTCTCCCCCATGTCGATCCAGCGCCGTACTCGGGACGTGTCGGTCGCCAGCTGCGGATGGCCCATGGCCGCCGCCTGCCGGTTGACCAACCTCGCCAGCTCGCCCTTTGACCAGCCGGCGAGCTGGAAAAGGTCCGCGAGACGGGTGTTCGGCTCCCTGTTCACGTCAAGCCCCCAGGTTCCTCGACTGAGTTGACAGTAACCGGCCGTCATGTGCCGGGCGAGCATTCGCCAGGGTTCGCCAGGGTGCGCCAGATGGTCTGCCACCCGTAGTCGCGTGTTCTGTAGAGATGCAGCCCCCGGCCCGGTGGCGGAAACGCATTCCCCAGGGTGTCGCAACCCTCACCGGGCCGGTGGCGCACCGCCACTCGTCGGCGCACGAAGGGACCTCATCCACCCATGTACGCAGCATCGTCCGCCGCGACCGCCCCGCCCCGGCCGTACCGACCGCAGCCCGCGGGCAGCGGTCCGTATCTCGATCCCGCCCACTCCTCGGGAATGGCCGCAGGGCCCGCGGGCGGCCGTCCGAGGCGGGCGCAGGGGCCCGGACCTCAACCGCTCAGCGGGAGACTCGACTTGTCCGGCCCTCAGGGCGCGCAGCTGCGCGCGGCGGTCGCCTCGGTGCAGCGCATCTGTCCGGAGTTCAATCCGGTCCAGGTGCTGCGGCGGGGTGGGAAGTCCGTCCTTCTCGTCGGCACGACCGGTCGTACGACCGCGGTCGCGAAGGTTTTACTGGACCACTCGCCGGCGTGGGTCGAGCGCTTCCGGCACGAAATAGCGGCGTATCGCGCCTTCGTCCGCCACCGCCCGCCGGTGCGCGTGCCGAGGTTGGTCGCCGCGGATCCTGACAACTGCACCCTGGTCGTCGAGCGGATGCCCGGACGGGTGGCCGCCGTGCAGCGCCACCCCACCGAAGCGCCGCCGCGTGCGGACATCCGGGCCGCGCTCGGCGCGGTCTGCCGGATCAACCTCTGGCGTCCGCCGGCCGGCATGTTCGACGCGCCCCTGGACTACGCGAACCGTATCGGGCGGTTCCACGATCTCGGTCTGCTGACCGACCGGGACCTCGGGGACCTGCAGAAGCTGATGCACGGCCTGGCGCACTCCACGGGCCAGTTCTGCCACGGTGACGCGCTGCTGAACAACGTCCTGCTCTCCCCGGCCGGCCCGGTGCTGCTGGACTGGGAGCACGCCGGCTGGTATCTGCCGGGCTACGACCTCGCAACCCTGTGGTCGGTGCTCGGTGACGCACCGGTCGCGCGCCGGCAGATCAGCCAGCTCGCGCAGGCCGCCGGTCCCGCGGCCCGGGACTCCTTCCTGGTCAACCTGATGCTGGTGCTGACCCGGGAGATCCGGCGCTACGAGACCGCGGTGCAGCGGACCATGCGGGAAGAGGTACCGCCCGGTGCCTCCGGCCCGGGACAGCCGGGAGCGCCCGCCGCGGGCGAGGAACAGCGTCTGCTGCTGCGGCGGCTGCACGACGACGCCCAGATGGCGCGGCGTGCGGTACGGGCGGCGGTCGGCACCCGCTGATCCGCTGACGGGGGGACGAAGCGGCGCGCCTGTGCTGGGGCGCGCCGCTGTCGTATGCCCACGCCGCCACGGAGCGGGGTGGCGTACGGCTTCGCACGGGTGGCGTATCGACGTGGCCTTCGGGGCATCACCCACACGCACCACGCGACGGTGCGGAACCCGAGGTCCACCGACTCGGCGCTTCCCGAAATTGGTCCACACCACTGACGCGCCCCAGGCCCCGGGCCCGGCGCGCGAAAAGCCTTCCGGGCCCGCGCCCACCTGCGGAATCACCCGGTTGTCGGGTGATTGACGGATCGTCGGGGAACCGATACCTCTTGTCGGGTTCCCGCACGCCCAGCGGCGCACCATCCGCCACACGGCCCGGTACGGGCCGGCCCGAGGAGGCTGCATTGCGAGGATCCGCCCCCGTCGGCGTCGCCAGACGCGACGCCTTCCGCACCCGCAGAACGACGAGGAGGGCGGCGACCGCGGTCGCGGCGACAGCCCTCCTCCTGCCATTGGTATCGGCCGCGCCCACCGCCACCGCAGGCTCGGACACCGGCTCGCTCCAGCGCGCCTTCGCCGACGCCGCCGCCCGGTACGACGTGCCGCAGAACGTGCTGCTGGCCGTCTCGTACCTGGAGTCCCGCTGGGACGGCCACCGGGGCGCGCCCAGCGTGGCCGGCGGCTACGGCCCCATGCACCTCACCGACGCGCGGACCGCGCTCGCCAGGGAGGCGCCGCACCACAGCGAGGGCACCGAGGACGCCCGCGGCGACTCCGCGCGCGCCCGGAAGACCGCCGAGGCGAAGCTGCCCGCGGCGTCCGAGCTGCCGGCCCGGCTGAAGACCCTGCCGAAGGCCGCGACGCTCACCGGCCTGCCGGCGCGCGAGCTGCGGGAGAACCCCGCAGCGAACATCAGCGGCGGCGCGGCCCTCCTCGCCGACCAGCAGCGCCGGCTCGGCCTGAAGCCGAGCGCGGACCCCGCCGACTGGTACGCCGCCGTGGCCCGCTACTCCGGCGCGAGCGATGCCAAGAGCGCCACGGTCTTCGCCGACCAGGTCTACGACGTGCTGCGCGGCGGCGCGTCCCGGACCACCGACGCGGGCCAGCGCGTCACCCTCGCCAAGTCCCCCGGCCTCTCCCCCGACCGTGCCCAGACCCGGGTCCTGGGCCTGCGCAAGGCCTCCGGGGGCCGGACCGAGTGCCCGTCGAGCGTGGCGTGCGAGTCGGTGCCCGCGCCGTACCAGAAGCTGCCCGACGACGACTACGGCAACCACGACCTGGCGGACCGCCCCGAGGACCAGAGCGTCGACTACATCGTCATCCACGACACGGAAGCGACGTGGGAGACGACGCTGAAGCTGGTCCAGGACCCGACCTACGTGTCCTGGCACTACAGCCTCCGGTCCTCCGACGGTCTGATCGCCCAGCACGTCCCGACCAAGGACGTCGGCTGGCACGCGGGCAACTGGTACATCAACTCCCGCTCCATCGGCCTGGAGCACGAGGGCTTCCTGGTCGCGCCGGACGCCTGGTACACGGAGGCGATGTACCGCACGTCCGCGCGGCTGGTGCGGTACCTGGCGCACAAGTACGACATCCCGCTGAACCGGCAGCGCATCCTCGGGCACGACAACGTGCCGGGCACCACCACCGCGTCGATCAAGGGCATGCACACCGACCCGGGTCCCTACTGGGACTGGGACCACTACTTCGCCCTGCTGGGCCGTCCGTTGACGCCCACCGCGGGCCCGCGCGGCGGTCTCGTCACCATCGACCCGGTCTACGAGATGAACGAACCGGCGTACACCGGCTGCGAGAAGGCCGGTCAGCCGTGCGCCCCGCACGGCTCGGGCGCGGTGCGGCTGCACTCCGCGCCCAGTGAGGACGCCCCGCTGGTGAAGGACGAGGGGCTGCACCCCGGGGGCGCCGACTCCACGACCGGGGTGAACGACACCGGCGCCCGCGCCAGCACCGGCCAGCAGTTCGCCGTGGCGGACCGCGAGGGCGACTGGACGGCGATCTGGTACCTCGGCCAGAAGGCGTGGTTCGAGAACCCCGGAGCGGAGCCCACCGCGGTGAACGCCAGGGGCTGGGTCGCCACGCCCAAGAAGGGCCGGACGGAGATCCCGGTCTACGGCCGGGCGTACCCGGAGAAGGAGGCGTACCCGGCGGACGTCCCGGTCCAGTCGGTCTCGCCGCTGCCGTACTCCCTCAAGGCCGGCCAGCGGTACGCGATCGGCGGCCGGACGCACGGTGAGTACTTCTACGCGCCCACGTTCGACACGAGCAAGCACGCCGTCGTGCGCGGCAAGGACGTGTACTACGAGATTCAGGTCGGCCACCGGGTCGGCTACGTCCGGGCGGCGGACATCGACGTCCGCTGGTCCGGCCGCTAGGCACCACCGCGGCGGGCGGGGGGGGCCCCAAAGCCCCCCCCCCCCCCCCCCCGCGGGGGGGGGGGGCCCCCCCCCCCCCCCCCCCCCGGGGGGCGGCGCGGCCGCGGCCTGCGGGCGGCCCCCGGGCGTCCTGTTCCTACTTGCCCCCCCCCCCCCCCCCCCCCCCGCGGCGCCGCCCCCCCCCCCCCCCCCCCCCCCCCCCCCCCCGCGCCGTGTCGTGCGTGCCTCAGCCCACGCCGGCCACGTTCCGGCTGCGCTGCTCCTGGCCGGGGCCGCCGTACGGGTAGTCGGCGGCCCCGGGGTCGCTCACCTTGTCCAGCCGGGCGCGTTCCTCGTCCGACAGCCGGAGGCCGGCGGAGGCGAGGTTGTCGTCCAATTGCGCCACGGTCCGGGCGCCGAGGATCACCGAGGACACGGCCGGCCGGTCGCGCACCCACGCGAGCGCGACCTGCGCCATGGGGACGCCGCGCTCCTCGGCCACCGCGCGCACCTCGTCGACGACGTCCCAGGTACGCTCGACGCTGCCGCGCCGGTCGTACGCCTCGGTACCGCGCCCGGGGTTCTCGCCGAGCCGGGTCGCGCCGGCGGGCCGGGCGTCCCGCCGGTACTTCCCGGTCAGCCAGCCGCCGCCGAGCGGGCTCCACGGGAGCAGGCCGAGCCCTTCGGAGACACAGGCCGGCACGATCTCCCATTCGATCTCGCGGGAGACCAGGCTGTACTGCGGCTGGAGGGTGACCGGGCGGGCCAGGCCGCGGAAGTCGGCGACGTCCACGGTCTTCTGGAGCTGCCAGCCGGTGAAGTTGGACAGCCCGATGTAGTGGACCTTGCCCTGGCGCACCGCGTCGTCCAGAAAGCGCAGGGTCTCCTCGACGGGCGTCAGCGGGTCCCAGGCGTGGACCTGGTACAGGTCGATCGCCTCGACGCCGAGACGGCGCAGCGAGGCGTCCAGTGCCCGGTGCAGATGGCGGCGGGAGAGCCCGGCGCCGTTCGGGTCCCCGGCCATGGGGAAGCGGCCCTTGGTGGCGAGGACGACGCGGTCGGTGACG
The DNA here is from genome assembly GCF_044544605.1 of Streptomyces sp. NPDC053560. Lineage (NCBI taxonomy): Bacteria > Bacillati > Actinomycetota > Actinomycetes > Kitasatosporales > Streptomycetaceae > Streptomyces > Streptomyces sp. NPDC053560. The sequence continues at coordinate 67,847 of NZ_JBITXI010000002.1, forward strand.
TCGGCGGGGCGAGCAGCGAACCAGCGGCCGATGATCTCCTCGGAGACGCCGGCGGTGTAGACGTCGGCGGTGTCCACGAGGGTGCCGCCGGCCTCGACGAACCGGTCCAGCTGGGCGTGCGCCCCCGCCTCGTCGGTCTCGTGACCGAACGTCATGGTGCCCAGGGCCAGGGCAGAGACGGCACAGCCTCCGGTCCCGAGGGTGCGGTACTCCATGTCAGGTGTTCCTTCCGTGCGGCCGGTGGTCACAGGGCGAGCCACACCGCCTGGCCCGGTGCCAGCCGGCCGTCCGCGAGCGGGCCGCTGGCCAGCAGTACCTCCTCGTGCTCCGGGAGAGGATACGGCTCGGCCGAGAGGTTGACGAGGCACAAGAAGCCCGGCTCGCGCTGGAGGGCGAGGACGCCGGCCGGGGTGTCGAGCCAGGTCATCGTGCCGTCGCCGAGCGCCGGATGGTCGCGGCGGATACGCAGCGCGCGGCGGTACAGCACCAGCATGGAGTCCTCGTCGCCTTCCTGCGCCGCGACGCTCAGCTCGCGCCACAAGGGCGGCTGGGGCAGCCAGGGTTCGCCTGCCGCGCCCTCCGGGCTGAAACCGTACGGCGCGCGGTCACCGGACCACGGGATCGGCACCCGGCAGCCGTCCCTGCCGCGGTCGGTGTGGCCTGACCGCTCCCAGGTGGGGTCCTGGAGCACCGCTTCGGGCAGGTCCTCGACCTCGGGCAGGCCCAGTTCCTCGCCCTGGTAGACGTAGGCGCCGCCGGGCAGGGCGAGCATGAGGAGCGCCGCGGCGCGGGCGCGGCGGGTGCCGAGGGCGAGATCGAGCGGGCCTTCGGGCCGGTAGGTCTCGTTGGCGACCCACTTCTTGACGACCTCGCGGCCGTAGCGGCTGGGGTGGCGCACCACGTCGTGGTTGGAGAGCACCCAGGTGGCCGGGGCGCCGACGGCGCCGAGCATGGCGAGAGAGTGGTCGATGACCGCGCGGAGCTCCTTGGCGTCCCAGCTCGCCATGAGGAAGTCGAAGTTGAAGGCGGTGTGCAGGCCGTCCTGGCGTACGTAGGCGGCGAGCCGTTCGGGGGTGTCGGCCCAGGCCTCGGCGACGAAGGCACGGTCGCCGGGGAATTCGTCGGCGACCCGGCGCCAGGCGCGGTAGATCTCGTGCACCTCGTCACGGTCCCAGTGCGGGTGGTCCAGGTGTTCGCCGGGGATGCGGTCGGCCGGGGCGGGGAGGGCCGGCAGGTCGGGCAGCTCGGGGTGTTTGACCAGGCCGTGGGCGACGTCGATGCGGAAGCCGTCGACGCCGCGCCGGAACCAGAACCGCAGGATGTCCTCGAACTCGGCCAGGACGTCGGGGTGGTCCCAGTTGAGGTCGGGCTGTTCGGGCGCGAAGAGGTGGAGATACCACTGCCCGTCGGGCACCCGGGTCCAGGCTCGGCCGCCGAAGCAGGACCGCCAGTCGTTGGGCGGCTCGGCGCCGTCGGGGCCGCGACCGTCGCGGAAGACGTACCGTTCCCGCTCGGGGCTGCCGGGCCCGGCGGCCAGCGCGGCGCGGAACCAGGCGTGCTGGTCGGAGGTGTGGTTGGGCACGATGTCCGGGATGACGCGGATACCGGCCGCGTGGGCCTCCTCGATCAGCGCCTCGGCCTCCTCGACGGTGCCGAAGCGCGGGTCGATGGCCCGGAAGTCGGCGACGTCGTACCCGTGGTCCGCCTGCGGGGACTCGTACCAGGGGTTGATCCAGATGGCGTCCACACCGAGCGACTTCAGGTACGGCAGGCGGGAGCGGATGCCGGCGATGTCACCGATGCCGTCGCCGTTCCCGTCGGCGAAGCTGCGGATGTAGACCTGGTAGATGACGGCGTCGCGCCACCAGGGTGCGGTGCGGGTCATGGGGCGTACTCCTTGTACGGGCGAGGTACGGGCGGTCTGGGCTACTTCGCGGCACCGGCGGTGAGGCCGGCGACGATCCGGCGCTGGAAGAGCAGCACCACGATCACGAGCGGTACGGTCACGAGCACCCCGGCCGCCATCTGGCTGCCGAACGGGGTCTCGAACTGGGTGGCGCCGGAGAACTTGGAGATCGCGACGGGCGCGGTCTGCATCTCCGGCTTGTTGGTCATGGACAGGGCGATGAGGAATTCGTTCCACGCCGCGATGAAGGTGATGATCGCGGTGGTGAACAGGCCGGGTGCGGCGAGCGGGACGATGACCCTGCGGAAGGCCTGGCCGCGGGTGCAGCCGTCGACCATGGCGGCCTGTTCCAGCTCGTCGGGGAGCTGCCGGAAGAAGGCGGTGAGGTTCCAGACCGCCAGCGGCAGGGTGAAGGACATGCTGGGCACGATCATGGCCTGGTAGGTGTTGATCCAGCCCAGGCCGACGAAGAGTTTCAGGAGCGGCACGGCGATCGAGACCACCGGGAACATCGAGGTGGCGATGATCAGGGTGAGCACCAGCCGCTTGAGGCGGAACTCCAGCCGGGCCATCGCGTACGCGGTGAAGGTGGCGAGCAGCAGCGCGAGGCAGGTGGTCACGCCCGCCACGACCAGGCTGTTGAGGAGGGCGCGGGTGAAGGCCTGGGCGGGGTCGAAGACCGCGCGGTAGTTCTCCAGGGACAGCGGGGACGGCAGCGGGGAGTTGTCGAAGATGTCGGAGGTGCGGCGCAGGCTGGAGACCAGCATCCAGCCGAACGGCGCGAGGCAGTAGGCCACGACCGCGGCGACACCGAGGAGCAACAGGCACTTGCGGAGGCTTGCCGGAAGCGTCATGCCGCAACCCCCTGAGTACGGCGCGGCAGCCGTCGGCGGCGCCGCGCGGGCCTGCCGTCGTCCCCCACGAGGTCCGCGCCGAGCAGCCGTACGAAGGCCAGCGCGATGAGGAACACGTAGACGAAGAGGATCACCGCGTATGCGGAGGCGGGGCCGAACCGCACGTTGGCGGCCTGGTCCTGGGCGAGCATCGACAGCGTCTCCACCGAGGTCTTCTGCGCGCCGATCAGGATGTACGGCAGGTCGAACATGCGGAGCGCGTCGAGGGTGCGAAACAGCACCGCGACCAGCAGCGCGGGCTTCACCAGCGGCAGGGTGATGTGCCGGAACCGGCGCAGTACCCCGGCCCCGTCGATGCGCGCCGCTTCGTACACCTCGTTCGGGATGACCTGAAGGCCGGCGAGGACCAGCAGGCCCACGAAGGGCGCGGTCTTCCACACGTCGGCGATGATGACGGCGGCCTTGGCGTGGAACCCCTCGGTGGTCCAGAGCACTTGGTGGCCGATGAGGGCGTTGGCGATGCCGTCGCTGTGGAAGATCCAGCGCCAGAGCAGCCCGGTGACGGCGGTGGGGATGGCCCACGGGATGAGGATGCTCGCGCGGACCAGGGCGCGGCCGCGGAAGGCGCGATGCATGATCAGCGCCATGGCCACCCCGATGAGGGTCTCCAGCAGGACCGTGGTGGCGGTCAGGAAGGTGGTGTTCCAGAAGGCGTTCCAGAAGCGGGCGCCGGCCTCGCCGAAGATCGCGGCGAAGTTCTGGAGTCCGACGAACGGCTCGCTGTCCTCGACGAATCCGGTCTTCGGGTCCAGCCCCCGGGTGCCGTACAGCGACTGCTTCAGGGCGACGAGGGTCGGGTACAGCACGACGACGCCGAGGACGAGCAGGGTGGGCGACACGAGGAGCGCGGCGAGCCGGGCGGTGCCCGCGGTGGCCCGGGCCGGGCGGCGGCGCGCGGGCGCGGTGGGTGGTTCTCTGCGCGCGGCCGGCGGTACGGGCCGGGCGGGCGTCTGGGTCTCGGCCATCGGGGCGTGGCTCCTTACTCGGCCACGGGCTGCCGCAGCGCCCGCTGGAGGTCCGTGAGCGCCTGGGCGCTGCTCTTCTCGCCGGTCAGCGCGGCGTACGCCTCGCGCTGCACGGCCGCGGTCAGGTCGCCGTACTGGAAGACGCGCGGACGCGGCACGGCGTGCAGGATCGACCGCTTGAGAGTGGGGAGATAGGGATACGTCTTCACCAGGGCGGGGTCCCGGTAGAGGGACGCGTACGTGGGTGCTGCGGGCGCGTACTTGAGGGAGAAGCGCTGGTTCTGCTCGTTGGTGAAGAACTTCATGAAGTCCAGCGCGGTGGCCTTGTTCTTCGCGGAGGCGGTGAGCGCGAGGTTGTGGCCGCCGAGGCTGGAGGCGCCGGGGCCGTTCAGGCCGGGCAGCGGGGCGACGCCGAACTTCCCGGCGACCTTGCTGGAGCCGTCCTTCTTCGCGGCGAGCGGATACATGTACGGCCACTGCCGCTCGAAGACCAGCTTCCCGTCCTGGAAGGCCCGCCGGGCGTCCTCCTCCTGGTAAGTGATGGCCTCCTTCGGGGCCGTGCCGTCCCGGAGGGCGTCGACAAGGAAGTCGAGCCCGGCCCTGGCCTGCGGGGTGTCCAGGTGCGGGCGGCCGCGGGCGTCGGCGACGGTGCCGCCGGCCGAGTGGACGGCCTCGGCGACGTTGACGGTGAGCCCTTCGTACTTCTGGAACTGGCCGGCGTAGCAGGACATCCCGCGTGCCTCGGGCAGCATCTTCACCTTCGCGCAGTCGGCCTTCATCTCCGCCCAGGTGACCGGCGGTCTCTTGATGCCGGCGCGGCGCAGCAGGTCGGTGCGGTAGTAGAGCATGCCGCCGTCGGAGGTGGCCGGGACCGCGTAGAGGCCGCCCCGGTAGGTGGCCGTCCCCACGATCGGGTCGAGCATCCTGTCGAGCGGGAAGCGGTCTGCGGGCAGCCGGTCGACCCAGCGGTGGGCGGCGAACTCCGTGGTCCAGACGGCGTCGAGGGAAAGTACCGTGAACGCGTCGGACTTGATCTCGGCGTTCTGGATCATCTGCTGGCGCTGCGCGTCGGGGTCGGTGGGCAGCTGGACGAAGGTGACCTTCTCGTCCGGATGCGCCTCGTTCCAGCGGTCGAGCACGGCCTGCACGGTGCCGGTGGTGTCCTTGCCCGCGACGTACGTGATGGGGCCGCGGCCCTCGAACGTACCGGGCTTCCCGGCGGGCGGCGCGCCGCCGGAGGTGCCGCAGGCGGTCACGGCGGTGAGTCCGACGAGCCCGGCACAGGCGCTCCGGACGGCTCTGGTGGTCCTGGTCTTCACTGTCTCTCCTGGCAGCTGGGCTCCGCATCGGAGTTCCGTGCGGTGCGCCGACCGTGTGACTGCGCTGTCATCCGCGTCCCGGGCAGGCAGGAACAAGAGGGGCCCATTTCAAGGGAGTTAAGGGAAAGAGGGGTGCAGGAGCGGGGGAAGTGGGCGGCCACTCCGTAACAACGCTTGCACGCTAGGAGCAGGCCATGGGGAAGTCAACGCGTTACGTCGAGGTAATTTCCCGACTTCTCGGGGGCGTTATACCCCTGTTTCTTATGGTTGATTGAGGGTGGCGCCGAAGCGCGTACACCCGAGACAGCGTTGTCATGAGAATGGCGTGACAGCGCTGTCTCGGAAGGGTTTCCGCGCGCCGTGACCGGTGCTACCGTCCGCTCATGCCACCAGCCCAGCGGCACCACCCCACGCTGGCCGATGTCGCCCAGCGGGCCGGGGTGTCCGCCTCCACCGTCTCCCGCACCATGCGCGGCATGTCGACCGTCTCGCCGGACGTGCGCGCCCGCGTCGAACAGGCCGCGCGCGAACTGCACTTCGTGGTCTCCCGCCAGGCGTCCAGCCTGGTCACCGGCCGTACGGGCGTGGTCGCCGTGCTCGCGCCCACGCTCAACTCCTGGTTCATCGGCTCGGCGCTCTCCAGCCTGGGCCCCGTCCTGCGCGCGGCCGGCCTGGAGCTGCTCGTCTACGTCATCCCGGACCTGGCGGAGCGGACCGACTTCTTCGACCGGCTGCCCGCGCGGCGCAACGCCGACGCGCTGCTGGTGTTCTCCTTCGACCTCTCCGAGGAGGAGAGCGCGCGCCTGGACGACCTCGGGATGCCGGTGGTCTACCTCAGCCAGCACGCCGAGGGCCGGCCCAGCGTGTACGTGGACGACGTGGCCGGGGCCCGCGCCGGCACCCGGCACCTGCTCGGCCTCGGGCACCGCCGGATCGCCTTCGTGCAGACCACCGGGGCCAGCGGCTTCTCGTTCAGCTCGCACGAGCGGCTGCTCGGCTACCGGCAGGCGCTCACCGAGGCGGGCGTGGCGCCGGACGGTGAACTGGTGGTGGCCACGCCGCCCGGGGACAAGCGCCGTACCGCCGAGGCGGTCGGGACGCTGCTGAGCCTGCGCGAGCCGCCCACCGCGATCTTCGCCGAACAGGACGAGGTCGCCGTCTCGGTCCTCTGGACGCTGCGCAAGGCCCATATCGACGTACCCGGGCGGATGTCCGTGCTGGGCTTCGACGACCACCAGATGGCCGAGTGGTCGGACCTGACCACGATTGCCCAGTCCCCCGCCGGCATCGGACGGGCGGCCGGCGAGCTGGCCCGCGATCTGATCAACGACCCGGAAGCGGACCGGACCCGGCACCTGGTCCTGCCCACCCGGCTGATCCCGAGAGCCACCACGGCACCGCCGCGCCCGGCCGACGCGGACGAACCGACCGCATCCGCTACGTCGGAATGAACTCGTACGAGTGACCGCCGCGCGCCCCGAGGAAGGCCACCCTCGCCTCCGTACGGGGCGCCAGGTCCTTGCCTGCCGTCAGGTCGCGGACCGCGTACGCCCTCGTGAAGAGCGCGCCGCGCAGCCGTAGTTCGCCGTCCCGGCCCGCATGGATCACCACCCGGCGCGCGGCTCCGCCCGACCATGTGAGGTCCACGCCCGCGTCGCCGCGCGCCCGGAGCCCGGTCACCGAGCCGTCGGGCCAGCGGGCCGGGAGCGCGGGCAGCACCTCGATCGCATCGAGGTGGCTCTGCAGCAGCAGCTCCGTGATCCCGGCGGTGGCCCCGAAGTTGCCGTCGATCTGGAACGGCGGATGGGTGTCCCAGAGGTTGGGCAGGGTGGAGGAGGACAGCAGCTGGGTGAGCATGGTGTGCGCGTGATCGCCGTCGCGCAGCCGCGCCCAGAAGTTGATCTTCCAGGCCTTGGACCAGCCGGTACCGCCGTCGCCCCGTGCGCGCAGCGAGACCTTCGCCGCTTCGGCCCACTCGCTCCCCGGCTCGATCCCCCGCCCGGGATGCAGCGCGAAGAGGTGCGAGATGTGCCGGTGGGTGTCCGCCGGGTCGTCCAGGTCGGCCTTCCACTCCTGGAGCTGCCCCCAGGAACCGATGCGCAGCCCCGGGTCGAGCCGGTCCAGCGCCCGCCGCAGCTCCGTACGGAACTCCGTACTGTCACCCGTCAGTGCGGCCGCCTCCAGGGTGTTGACGAACAGGTCGCGCACGATCTGCTGGGAGATGGCGGCGCCCGCGGTGAAGGCCCCGTGCTCGGGCGAGTAGCTCGGCGAGACGACGAGGGTGCCGTCGCGCGGGTCGGTGTGCAGGGTGTCCAGCCAGAAGAGGGCGGCCCCCTTCATCGCCGGGTAGGCGGTACGGCGCAGGAAGCCGGGGTCGCGGGTGAAGCGGTAGTGGTCGTAGAGGTGGTGCGCCAGCCACGCCGCGGCTTCGGGGAACCAGAAGGCGGTGGCCCAGTCGTGCACGCCGGTGAAGCCGTACGGGTTGGTCTCGTTGTGCACCACCCAGCCGCGGGCGCCGAACATGCCCTTCGCCGAGACCTCGCCGGGCGCGCGCAGCGCCGTGATGAAACGCTCCAGCGGCTCGGCCGCCTCGGCGAGGCCCGCCGCGTGCACCGGCCAGTAGTTCATCTGAAGGTTGATGTTGGTGTGATAATCCGCCGACCAGGGCGGGGCGGTGGAGTCGTTCCACACGCCCTGGAGGTTGGCGGGCAGCGAGCCCCGGCGCGAGGAGGCGAGGAGGAGGTAGCGGCCGTACGCGAAGTACAGCGTCTCCAGCGCGCGGTCGGCGGCACCGGCCCCGCCGGTGTACGAGGCGAGCAGACGGTCGGTGGGGACGCCGGCCGGCATCCGTCCGCCGAGGTCGAGCGCGACGCGGCCGAACAGTCGCCGGTGGTCCCGCAGATGGGCCGCGAGCAGTCGGTCGTAGCCCTTGGCGACCGCGGCGTCCACGGCCCGGGTGACCCGGCCGTGCGGATCGGGGCCGCGGTAGTGCGGGTGGCGGTCCGCGTAGTCGGTGCCCGCGGCGAGCACGAACCACACCGCGTCGGCGGCCCGGACCGTGACCGTGCCGTCGGCGTGCTCGCGGACCGTGCCGCCCTCCGCCACCACCCTCAGCTGCGCCTCGAAGACCAGGCCGTTGTCCTGGAGCGCGCCCCGTACGGTGATCCGGCCGTCCCGTGCGGTGACCGTACGGTCCTCGCGGGGTGAGGTGGTGCGGAGGGTGCAGCCGACGGCGCCGGGCCGGTCGGCGGTGAGGCGGCCGACGAGGACGCCGTCGGGGTGCGAGGCGAAGTAGGCGCGGTGGTGGGTGGTGGTGCCGACGCGGTAGCGCACCCGCGCCACGGCGGAATCGAGGTCCAGCTCACGGCGGTAGTCCGCCGGGGAGGCAGGCGGGTGCGCCAGGTCCAGATGGAGGTCACCGAAGGTCTGGTACGCGCCGTAGCCGGTCTTCGGCAGGCCCAGCAGCTCGGCAACCCGTTCGGGGTCGGCACTGCCCTCGTCGTCGATCAGCTGCCTGACCTGCGCGAGCGCCTCGGGGCGCGGCGAGTGCCAGTTGCCGGCGTCGTAGCCCGGGGAGCCGGGGCCGCCGGTCCACAGTGTCTTCTCGTTGAACTGGAGTCGCTCGCTCGCGACGGTGCCGAAGACCATGGCGCCGAGCGCGCCGTTGCCGATGGGCAGGGCCTCGCGCTCCCAGTCCTCGGCGGGACGGTCGTACCAGAGAACCAGGCCCGGGTCATCGGAGGTCTCGCCCGACTTCTCTCCCGTACGCCCCTGGGCCGTCGCTTGCCGGGCCGGCCCGCCGAGGGCGAGCGCGCCGCCCACCCCGACTCCACCCAGTACAGCGGTTCTTCGAGCAATTCCCGGACACATCGGCGGCTCCCGGAGGACACGACGCGCGGCTCACCCCGGCGGGGCGCCGCCGATGCTAGAGGTCCGATGAATAGGGCGACAAGAGGCCGTACGGGACCGGGGTCACCGGTCCGTGGTGCCGCTCCGGGCTCAGCCCTGCTGGAACATCTCCGCGGGCAGCGGCTTGAGCAGCTGGTACAGGTCGTCCGTGATCGGGCGGTCCCAGCTGGCGATGGTGACCAGCACGCCGTCGCTCCGGTCGAACTGCACGCAGGAGATCCGGCCCTCGGAGCACTTGATGCGCTTGACGATCAGCAGGTTGTTGTCGTGCATGACCGGGAGGTCCTCGGTCTCCACGACCGAGACCTCCTCGTCGTGCCCCAGCGCGTCCAGCAGCTGCGCCACCTCGAAGGGCACCTCGCCCTCGCCGAGCTCCCGCGCCGGGGAGCCCTCGGGAAGGTTGCCGATGATCATCGCCGGGCCGCGGCCGCCGAAGAGGTCGTACCGCAGGAAGACGCCCTGGCAGGTGCCGTCGGGGGCGGGCAGCAGCCCGGCGCCCAGATTGCCGGGCCAGTCCCCGGGATCCATGGCAAGCACATCAAAATCGGGCCCGGCAGGCACGGCGCTACGGCGGCGGAGGAACGACATACAGCCATCGTACGTGGCGCGCCGCAGCACCATGCTGCGGTCCCGGGCGGCCGTCACGGCTCCGGAGCGGCCGGCGGCGGCACCGTGGCGGCACCCGCGCTCTCCAGCAGCCGCGGCAGGCCGCCGTGGTCCGTGCCCATCTTGCGGTAGACCCCGGACAGCAGCCGGCTGACGGCCGGAACCTGCGTACCCAGCTCCACGGCGATCCGGTCCTTGGTCCAGCCCTGCACGACCCACTCGGCCACCGCCCGCTCCTGGGCGGTGAGGGCGTCCGTGCCGGAACTGCGCAGCTGGAGCGGGCGCAGCCCCGCGGCGGACAGCTCGTCCCGGGCGCGTGCTGCCAGCGCCTCGGCACCGCAGTGCAGAGCGCCGTCCAGACCGCGGTAGAGGCGGTCCGCGGCGTCCTGCGGCAGGCCCGCCCGGCGCAGCGCGGCGCCGTGCTCGACCAGCGCCTGGGCCAGCTCGAAGGCGGACGGGGAGCGCTCGAAGTGGCGGACCGCCTCGGCCAGCAGCTTCATGCCCTCCGCGCCACCGACCACGCCGGCCTTGCAGAACAGCGCCTGCCCGATGGCCGACTCGGTGCCGAAGTCCTGGGCCCGCTGCAGGGCCTCGTCGACCAGGGTGAGGGCCCTGGCCCGGTCGGTGAGGGCGATCGCGCGGGCGAGGTGCAGCTGCCAGGGGCACCAGGCGGGGTTGCGCATGGTGCGCGGCTCCAGCCGCCTGCCGACGGCGGTGAGCTGCTGTTCCGCGTCCCGGTGCAGACCGCGCGCGAGCAGCAGCTCGCTGTAGACGGTCTGCGAGTCCGGGTAGACGACGGCGTTCGGCACGACCTCGCCGTAGCTGTACGTGTCGGCCAGCTCCTGGGCCTCGGCGACCCGGCCGCGGGCGAGCAGGATCTCGATGAGGATGCCGATCGCGAACCACTGGGCCGGCACCCGCTGCCCCACCCGGTGCGCGATCCGCAGGCCCCCGTGGACCAGGTCCTCGGCCTCCGCGAGCCGCCCGCGGCGGTAGCGGATGTAGCCGAGCAGGGTGTACCCGAAGGAGAGGTGGGCGCCGCGCCAGCCCTTGCGCTCGCACTCGGCGATGCCCTTGTGGAACAGCTCCTCGGCACGGCCCGGCTGGTCGCAGTACATGAAGGTGAGCGCGACGAGGACGGGCACTTCGAAGCCCCACTCCTCGTCCGTCCACGGCAGGCCGTCGCCGAGCGCCTCCTCGGCGTAGTGCAGCGCGGTCTGCGCGCTCTCGCCGCGCACCATGGCGTCCCAGGCGCGCAGTCCGAGGATGTACCGCTCGGCCATGCCGCGCCCGGTGAGGTGGTCGGCGAGCTTGGCCAGCAGCCGGGAGCGGGCGGGCGAGTCCTGCTCGTCGGCCCGGAAGGCGTTCCACATGAACTGCTCGGCCTGCATGCGCAGCCGGGTCCGCGCGTTCGTCGCGCTCTGCGCCTCGGCGGCGACGACCTGCGCCGCCTCCTCCATGCGGTCGGCGTGCCCGAGCGCCTGCGCCAGCTTGTACGTGATCGTCTCGCGCAGGTCCGCGTCCAGCTCGTCCTCCTCCAGCGCCGCGCGGAGGTGGTTCACCGTGGTCGCGGGCTCGCTGAGCAGGGAGGAGCAGCCCAGCTCGAAGAGGACCCGGGCGCGGTCCTGGAGTGCCGGGGGGTCGCGCAGCGCACGGGCCAGGCAGCGGCGGGCCGCGTCCGGCGCGCCCGCGCGGAAGTACTCGCTCGCGGCCTCCCGCAGCCGCTGCACGACCCAGTCGTCGTGCTCGGGGTGCATCTCCAGCAGATGGCGGGCCGCGGACGTGGCGCCCTGGCCCGCGTCCACGACCGCGGCGGCCGCCTGCCCGTGCAGCGCGACCCGCAGCGCCCCGGGGATGGCCTGGTAGACGGCGCTGGCGACGAGGGGGTGGAAGAAACGGAGGTTGCCGTTGTCCGAGGAGCGGGCGGGGGCGAGGATGCGGGCGTCGCGCAGCCTGTCCACGACGTCGGCGGCCTGGACGGAGCCGAGGCCCGCGACGTTGGCGGCGAGCGTCGGAGAGACCTCCGTACCGAGCACGGAGGCGGCCCAGGCGAAGCGGACGGCGGCGGTCCCGAGCCGCTCCAGGCGCTCGATGAGCCCGCTGTCCTTGATGGCCATGACCAGCTCGCGCAGCTGGGAGACGTTGGCCTGCTGCGGCTTGATGTCGCGCTCGCGGATCTTGGCGCTCAGCTCGACGACCTCGTACGGATTGCCGCCGGTGACGGCCCAGCACTCGCGGCAGAACGCCTCGTCGGCACCGTCGCCGACCATGTGGGTCACCACGCGCCGGACGGCGCCGGGGGTGAGCGGGGTCAGCTCGAAGGGGCGGGAGCCGCTGCGCTCGGCGATCCGGCGCAGCGGGCCGGCGCCGGCCGGCAGCTCGTCGGGGCGGTACCCGACGATGATCAGTATGGGGAGCTCCTCCGCGCGGGCGGCGAACGCGGTGAGCCAGGCGAGGGATTCGGGGTCGGCCCAGTGGGCGTCGTCCAGGATGAGGACGACGGGCGTGAAGTGCACGGCGAAGCGGGTGACGACCCAGTCCAGGCCGTCCCGGACGCCCTGCGGGTCGGGCGAGGCGTCGCCGTCCGCCGCGACCAGGCCGACGGCGGGCGCGACGATGTCGTACCAGGTGCCGAGGATCCGCCGGTGTTCCTCGGGGGACTCGGCGGCGAACACCGGCTGCACCAGCTGCCGTACGACGTGGAAGGCCACCTCCTGCTCCTGCTCGCCGCCGCGGCCGAGCAGCACCGTGCAGCCGCGGGCGACGGCGCGTCGCCGGGCCTCGGTGATCAGCGCGGTCTTGCCCATGCCCGGCGGTCCGGCGAAGGCGATCAGGCCGCCTGTGCGCAGACTTCCGTCCTCGCCGCCGGAGCCGCACAGGTCGGTCAACATGCCGTCCAGTGCGCTCAGTTCCGTTTCCCGTTCGAGCATGGGCCTGCGCGCCCGGCCGGACCGCCCGGTGATCTCCACCATGTTCCCGTCCTCACCCCATTTGCATATGGCGACGAGCCTAGCGTCGCGCGGCGCTCCGTGGTCGGGCCCGGACAACTTCCGACCATGAACCGGCGGAGCGCACAGGGAGGTTCCGCGCCTCCCAGGGCATTGCGCGGCGCGCGGTCCACGGCCTGCGCGGGTGGCGCGAGCGGGCGTCGTCCACAAATTCATTGACCGATAAACCGGCTCCCTTCTTGACTGGTTATCGCAGGAGCCTCAGGCTCCCCTGACTGCGCCGCGGGGCGCAGCTTGAAGGAGGCGGACCATGAACGACCAGAACAGTGCGGCGGTAGCACCGCTGCCTCCCGTCCCCAGGCGTACCGCGCCCCTCGCCATCCCCTTCCCGGCGCAGCTGAACCCCGGGGTGGAAGTGGCGCGGCGGCACACCCTCGGCTGGCTGCACGGGTACGGCATGCTCGTCGGCGAGGCGGCGACGGAGGAGTACGACGCGCTGCGACTGGACCGGCTCATGGCCTACTTCTACCCGGAGGCCGACGCCGCCCGGCTGGCGCTGGCGACGGACTTCAACGCCTGGTTCTTCCTTTTCGACGACCAGTTCGACGGCGAGCTGGGCCAGTGCCCGGAGTCCGTGGCCCACTTCGTGGACCGTGTGATGCGCACGATGGACGAGACGACGCCCGATCTGCTGCCCGAGGAGCCCGACAGCCCGCTGGTCGCCGGGTACCGCGACATCTGGCAGCGGATCACCGCCGGGGCGCCCCGCGCCTGGCAGCTGCGCTTCCAGGACCACTGGGAGCGGTATCTGGGTGCGTACCACTGGGAAGCGCAGAACCGTACCCGCAAGGGCGTACTGTCGCTGGATCAGTACCTCAAGGGCCGCCGGAACTCCATAGGGGTGCAGCCGTGCCTGGACTTCGCCGAGCGGTGCGGCGGTTATGTCCTCCCGCGTGAACTGCACGGCAGACCGCCGCTGGCGGAGCTGCGCCGGCTCACCGCCGAAGTGGTGATCTTCGTCAACGACATCGTGTCGGTCGACAAGGAACTGGCGGCCGGCGACGTCAACAACAGCGTGATCATCCTGCAGCGTTCGACCGGCTGCACCCTGGACCAGGCGGTGCGCAGAATCGTCCGGACCTGCAACGCACGCGTGGAGCAGTTCCAGCAGATCGCCGCGACCCTGCCCGCGACGCTCAAGGAGCTGGGCATGCCGGCCGATGTGCACGACCACGTGGCGCACTACGTCACGAGCATGCGAAACCTGATGACCGGCAACCTGGTGTGGTCGCTGGAGACCCCGCGCTACGACGACACCGGCACCGCCTCGGTACGCAGTCGGCCCTGGGCCGATCTCTTCGCGGCCGCCGACCCGGGCGGGTTCCCTGCGCAGCGCACGGCCGGTTCCTGACCGGGCGGGCGGGGTCGGTGTCCGGGGTGCTCAACTACTGGAAGGCCGGGCTGGACTGCGTCCCGGCGGAGGTGTGGGAGGCGGTGCCGGGCCCGCGCGTGCTGATCCTCGCCGACAATGCCCTCACCGCTCTCCCCGGCCGTATCGGCGAGCTGAGCACACTGCGCACGCTCGACCTCGGGCACAACGCACTCACCCGGCTGCCCGCCTCGCTCGGCGACCTGACCGGCCTGTCCGGCTGTCTGTACCTGCACGACAACCGGCTGGCCGAACTGCCCGCCGCGCTGGGGCGGCTGGTCCGCCTCGGCTATCTCAACGTCGGTGAGAACCCGCTGCGCCGCCTGCCGGACGAGCTGGGCGGGCTGGCGGGCCTGTACGAGCTGCGGGCGCAGCACTGCGCCCTGGCCGGACTGCCGCCGGCGCTCGGCCGGCTCGCCCGGCTGCGGGAGCTGTGGCTGCGCGGCAACCGGCTCACCGCGCTGCCGGGCGCCTTCGTGGGGCTGCGGGAGCTGCGCGAACTGGAGCTGCGCGAGAACGCGCTGGCCGAGGTCCCCGTGGCGCTGCGCGGGCTCCCGCTGCTGCGCCGGCTGGACCTGCGCGCCAACCGCATCGGTACGCTCCCCCACTGGCTGCCGGAGTGGCCGTCGCTGGAGAAGCTGGACCTGCGCTGGAACGCCGTCGACGAGGCGGCGCCGGAGCTGCGTGCCCTGCGGGACCGCGGCTGCGTCGTCCTCGTCTGACCGCCGTGCCACCCGGCCGGGGTGCGGTCCGGGTGGCACGTCCTCGGCCCGTGGCGCCGTGCGGGCACCCGGGGTTCACGTCAGGTCGAACTCGCCCTCCCGGGCGCGCAGCACGAAGCCACGCCATTCGCCGGGTGAGAAGACGACGGCCGGGCCGTCCGGGCTGCGGCGGTCCCGCATCGCGATGAAACCGTCGACGAAGGCGATCTGGACGTCACCCACGCCCTGGCCACTGGGCTGCCACTGGGCCTGTGTGAGATCGAGCTCGGGCTGATTGTCGCCGGTGATCCGCTGCTCGGTGATGGTACTTTCGGCCACGTTTACCGCTCCTCCCCGGTGGGGTCCGCCGTCCCGGTCAGCGTAGCCACCGTGCCCGGCGTCCAACAGGCCGCGACGGGCCGCGTGGCCCCGTTCCGTACGTCACCGGTCAGGTGGCGGGCGGCTCGGATCCGACCAGCCACATCGCGAAGAACTGCGAGCCGCCTCCGTACGCGTGTCCCAACGCCCGCCTTGCTCCCGGCACTTGATGTTCACCGGCCCGGCCGCGTACCTGGAGTGCCGCCTCGGCGAAGCGGATCATGCCCGACGCGCCGATCGGATTGGTGGAGAGGACGCCGCCCGAAGGATTCACCGGAAGGTCACCGTCCAGTTCCGTCACGCCGGCCTCGGTGAGCTTCCAGCCCTCGCCCTCCTCGGCGAACCCGAGGTTCTCCAGCCACATCGGCTCGTACCAGCTGAACGGCACGTACATCTCGACCGCGTCGATCTGGCCGCGCGGGTCGGTGATGCCGGCCTGCCGGTAGACGTCGGCCGCGCAGTCCAGCCCGGCGCGCGGCGAGACGGCGTCCTTGCCGGCGAACAGCGTCGGTTCGCTGCGCATCGCCCCGCCGTGCACCCACGCGGGCGGATGCGGCGAGCGGCCGGCGCCGGCCCGCCCGGTGAGGACCATCGCGCACGCGCCGTCCGAGGAGGGGCAGGTCTCGGAGTACCGGACGGGGTCCCACAGCATCGGGGACGCCTGCACCTTCTCCAGCGTGAGGTCGTGCTCGTGCAGATGCGCGTACGGGTTCTTGAGCGCGTTGCGGCGGTCCTTGTAGGCGACGAGGGAGCCGATCGTGTCGGGCGCGCCGGTGCGCCGCATGTAGGCGCGGACGTGCGGGGCGAAGAAGCCGCCGGCCCCGGCCAGCAGGGGCTGCTGGAAGGGGACGGGCAGGGACAGGCCCCACATGGCGTTGGACTCGGACTGCTTCTCGAAGGCGAGGGTGAGGACGGTGCCGTGCACCCCCGCGGCGACGAGGTTGGCGGCCACCAGGGCGGTGGAGCCGCCCACGGAGCCCGCGGTGTGCACCCGGAGCATCGGCTTGCCGACGGCGCCGAGCGCGTCGGCGAGGTACAGCTCGGGCATCATGACGCCCTCGAAGAAGTCGGGCGCCTTGCCGATCACGACGGCGTCGATGTCGGCCCAGGTCAGTCCGGCGTCCTCCAGGGCTCGCACGGCGGCCTCGCGGACCAGCCCGGCGATCGACACGTCCTTGCGTGCGGCGATGTGGTGGGTCTGGCCGATGCCGACGACGGCCACGGGCTCCTTGCTCATGACGACCTCACTCCCCTTCCAGGACGGCGACCAGGTTCTGCTGCAGGCACGGGCCGGAGGTGGCGTGCGCGAGGGCGCGGTGCGACCGGCCGCGCTGGATACGGGCGGCCGCCTCGCCGAGCCGGATGAGGCCGGCGGCCATCATCGGGTTGGCGGCGAGCGCGCCGCCCGAAGGGTTCACCGTCACGTCGTCGCCGAGCTTCAGGGCGCGGCGGAGCACGATCTCCTGGGAGGTGAAGGGCGCGTGCAGCTCCGCTGTGTCCACGGGCCGGTCGAAGGCCCCGGCCCGTTCGGCGGCGAGCCGCGTGGAGGGCGAGTCCGTGAGGTCGCGTACGCCCAGTGCGTGGGCCTCTATGCGGTGGTCGATGCCGCGTATCCAGGCGGGCCGTTCGCACAGCCCTCGGGCGGTGTCCCCCGCGGCCAGGACGACGGCGGCGGCGCCGTCCCCGATGGGCGCGCAGTCGCCGCGCCTCAGGGGGGCGACGACGTGCTCTCCCATGGGGACGTCGCCGCGCAGCTGGGCGTGCGGATTGCCGGCCGCGTCGGTACGGCTGCGCGCGGCGACCCCCGCCAGGACCCGCTCGTCGGCGGCCCCCGCGTCGAACAGGGCCTGCGCCTGAAGGGCGGCGAGCGCCACGGAGTCGGGCCACAGCGGCGCCACGTAGTACGGGTCGAGCTGACGGGTGAGCACCTCACGCAGGTCGCCGGGCGATGACTTGCCATAGGAGTAGACGAGGGCGGTGTCGGCCTCGCCGGTGAGGAGCTTCACCCAGGCCTCGTACAGCGCCCAGGCGCCGTCCATCTCGACGTGCGACTCGGCGACCGGCGGCCAGGCGCCGACGCCGTCCAGGGCCATGGTGAAGGAGAACGCCCGCCCGGCGAGGTAGTCGCTGGAGCCGGAGCACACGAAGCCGAGGTCGGCGGTCTCCAGGGAGACCGCGTCGAGCACCTCCCTCAGGACCGGCATGAGCATCTCCACCTCGGAGACCTCGCGGCTGTCCGGTACGTGGTCGGACTGCCCGAACGCGACGATCGCCACGTCTCGCATCACACCAGCTCCTTGTACGTGTCGTAGTCGGCGTCCGGCTCTCCCGTGGGCCGGTAGTGGTCGGGCCAGCGCTGCCCGTCCTTCCAGACCGGTTCGACCCGCATCCCCATCCGGACCTGGTCGTACGGGATGCCGGCGATCCGGCCGTGCAGCGCCAGCCCGGCGCCGTCCAGGGCTATGTGGGCGTAGACGTAGGGCACTTCGATGTCCAGGCCCTTGGCCTTGATGTTGACGATGCAGTAGGTGGTGACCGTGCCCTTCGGGCCGACCTCGACGCGTTCGCCGGTGGGGACGCCGCAGGTGGGGCAGGCGCCGCGCGGCGGCACGTACACCTTGGCGCACTCGGGGCAGCGCTCGCCCACGATGCGCCGCTCGGCGAGCGCCCGGAGGTAGGCGGTCTGGGCCCGCCCCGGGCCGTAGGTGTAGTCGAGGCGGGCGGGGAGGGTGACGACGGAGACGGCGTCGGCGAAGTCGCCGCCGTGTTCGCGCGGCGCCGGCCCGGCCGCGCCGTCGTACGGCTCGAAGCAGGCGATGTCGGTGATGGCGCCGGTCCGTTCCGCAGCCCAGCGGATGCGGACCCGCATGCCGGTGGAGACGGCGTCGGGCGAGGGCGCGTCCAGGGCGTGCAGCAGGGAGCTGTCGGTGCCGTCGAGCCGGACGAGCACCCAGGCGAAGGGCCGGCCGAGTGGGTGCTTTCCGGTGGGATGCGGGTTCCAGGCCCAGGTGGTGACGGTGCCGGTCTCCGCGACCTGGACCAGTTCGTGCAGCTCGTCGGCGGTGACCGGGTCGTACTCGGTGGGCGGCACCAGCACGGAGCCGGCGGTGGTACGGACGCCGAGAACGGTGCGCTCGCGGAGGCCGGTGAGGAAGGCGCTCTGCACGGGCCCGAGGGAGCGGGTGAAGGGGAATTCGACGACGAGCGGGGCGGCGAGGATTTCGGTGGTCACGGCTGCTCCTCAGGTGCGCCGGTAGACCGGCGGGCGCTTCTCGGCGAAGGCTTTGGCGCCTTCCTTGGCGTCGGCGGTGGCGAAGATCGGCCAGCCCTGGGCGAGTTCGTGTGCCAGGCCGTCGGTCTCGGTCATCTCCGCGGTCTCGTAGACCGAGGCCTTGACCGCTTCGACCGCGAGCGGGCCGCAGGCGTTGATCTGTTCGGCGATCTCCAGGGCCTTGGCGCGGGCGGTGCCGTCGGGGACGACATGGCCGATCAGCCCGGTGTGTTCGGCCTCGCGGGCGGTGTACGGGCGGCCGGTCAGCAGCATCTCCAGGGCGTGGGTACGCGGGATCTGGCGCTGCAGCCGCACGGTGGAGCCGCCTATGGGGAACAGCCCGCGCCGCACTTCGAAGAGCCCGAAGGTCGCGCTCTCACCGGCCACGCGGATGTCGGTGCCCTGCAGGATCTCCGTACCGCCGGCCACGCAGGGCCCTTCGACGGCGGCGATGACGGGCTTGCGCGGCCGGTAATGCCGCAGCATGGCCTTCCAGTGCAGGTCCGGGTCGGCCTTCATCCGGTCGCGGTACCCGCCCTCGGCCATGCCGTCGCCGGCCAGCGCCTTGAGGTCCATGCCGGCGCAGAAGACGCCGCCCGCGCCGGTGAGAACGACGGACCGGATGTCGTCGTCGGCGTCCGCGGCCAGCCAGCCGTCGTACAGGCCGACCAGCATCGGCGGCGAAAGGGCGTTCTTCGCCGCCGGGCGGTTCAGCGTGAGTACGAGTGTCGCGCCGACGCGTTCCACGGTGAGGTGCTCGGTGCCGGTACCGGGGGTGCCGCCCATGCCGTTCTCCCGTCCTGCCCGTCCGTCCTGCCCGTATGAAGAATGCAGAACAGGTTGCAGGAGCGGCACGGCGACTTCAAGGGTTTTCTGACACTCAGTCAGATTTATTGGCCGCGACTCTTCCCCCTTCCCGCCCCTGCGGCTCTAATGAGCGCCGGACCAGCGGCCGCGCGATCAGGAGGAGACGTGGAGTACAACCTTGCCGACCTCTTCGAGTCGATCGTCGACGCGGTGCCCGACCGCGAGGCGCTGGTGTACGCCGACCACCCCGGCAGCGGCGCCGAACGCCGCCTCACGTACCGCCGGCTGGACCGGGCGGCCAACCGCCTCGCCCACCACCTCCAGGACTCCGGCGTACGCCCCGGCGACCATGTCGGCCTGCACCTCTACAACGGCGTCGAGTACCTCCAGACCTTCTACGCCTGTCTGAAGATCCGCGCGGTACCCGTCAACGTAAACTACCGCTACGTCGAGGAGGAACTGGCCTACCTCTACCGCGACGCCGACCTGGTGGCGCTCGTCTTCGACGCGGAGTTCACCGAGCGGGTGGCCGCCGTCGCACCCCGGGCACCGCGCCTGCGCCACCTCGTACGGGTCGGCACCCCGCCGCCCGGCGCGCCCGAACCCGCCTGCCCCCTCATGTCCTTCACGGACGCCGAGGCCGCCGGCTCCCCCGAACGCGGCTTCGGGCCGCGCAGCGCCGACGACCGCGTCATCATCTACACGGGCGGCACGACCGGCATGCCCAAGGGCGTGGTCTGGCGCCACGAGGACCTGTTCTTCTCCGGTACGGGCGGCGGCGCGCCCACCGGCGAACCGGTCTCCCGCGCCGAGGAGCTGGCCGAACGGGCCGCCGCGAGCGGCGAAGGGCTGGTCTTCTTCCCCACTCCCCCGCTCATGCACGGCACCTCCACCCTCACCGCCCTCATAGCCTTCCACTTCGGACAGAAGGTGGTCCTGCACCGCAAATACGTGCCCGAAGAGGTGCTACGGACGATCGAACGGGAGCGGGTCACCAGCGTCTCCCTGGTCGGCGACGCCATGCTGCGCCCCCTGACGGACGCCCTCGCCGGCCCCCTCAAGGGCACCGACTGCACCACCCTCTTCGCCGTCTCCAGCTCCGGCGCGATCCTCTCCGACACCGTACGGAACCAGTTCACCGCCCTGCTCCCGCACGCGATGCTGCTGAACAACTTCGGCTCCTCCGAGTCCGGCTTCAACGGCACCGCGACCGACGACGCGGGCCCGGAAACCGGCTTCCGGCTGCACGTCAACGGCCGTACGGCGGTGGTCGACCCGGTGACGCACGCACCCGTGCCGCCCGGCGAGCCCGGCCGGCTGGCCCAGCGCGGCCACGTACCGCTGGGCTACTACAACGACCCCGCCAAGACCGCCGACACGTTCTTCGAGGCCGACGGCGAACGCTGGGTGCTCCTCGGCGACATGGCCACGGTCGACGAGGACGGCGTGGTCACGGTCCTCGGGCGCGGCTCGCAGTGCATCAACTCCGGCGGCGAGAAGATCTACCCGGAGGAGGTCGAGCAGGCGCTCAAGGCCCACCCGGACGTGTACGACGCGCTCGTCGCGGGCATCCCGGACGACCGCTGGGGCAACCGGGTCGCGGCCGTGGTGCAACTGCGCGCGGGCGCGGGCCCGGTGGACCCGGCCGCCGTCCAGGCCCACTGCCGCACCCGCCTCGCCGGCTACAAGATCCCCCGCACGGTCGTCTTCACCGACCGCATCCAACGCTCCCCCAGCGGCAAGGCGGACTACCGGTGGGCCAAGCGGGTGGCCGGGGGCGAGTGAGTTCCCGAGGGCCGGGGCGGGCCGTCGGGGCGCCCCCGGTCAGCCGCGGCCCGAGTGCAGGGGGCCTCCGGTCAGCCGCAGACCGAGCGCAGGGGGGCCTCCGGTCAGCCGCAGACCGAGCGCAGGGAGCGGGCCAGGGCGACCGTGTGCAGCGCGTCCAGGTGCTTCTCCCGTACGACAACGGCCGCGGCGACGGTCAGTACGGGGCCGCACGACGGAGCCGGACGGGCATCCGCCGAGTCGGCGATGGCGCGTACCAGCCCCTCGTTGATGCGGTTGATCTCCTCCCGGACCTCGTTGAGGTCGGGGCGGGTAGTGGGCGCCCGGTCCGGGTCGGCGGTCCAGGCGCGGTGCAGACCCCGCTGCACGATCTTGTTCGCCTCGATCTGATCACGGAAGACCGCGACCGTGCGCGCGGGGTCCGCACCCAGCTCCCGCGCCCGCTCAGCCACCGCATCGAGCACCTGCTGCTCGCGCGCCGGGTCGTCGATGGGGCTGCCGGTACCCCACTTGGCCGCCGCGACCAGATCGGCGGTGGCCAGCCGCTCGGCGGACAGCTCGGCGAGGGGACGCAGCGCGGCGTAGGGACCCGAACGAGGGGTCGAGGTGGCGGCCGACGCGGGGGCGGTGGCGGGCCGGTCCACTTGGGCCGTAGGTGCCGCGATCGCGCTGGGCGCTCCGGCGGACAGGACGGCCGCGGCAGCAGCCGCGACCATCGCGCGGCGGACGAGGACACGCCGTGGTGCAGCACGGCGGACGGCGGAGCTGAGAGGCACGGGTTGCCCTTCCCGGTCGGCGACTTTGCCTTGTTCTAGTGGAACGACGACGTTCTACTGGGACGACGACGTTCTACTGGAACAACGGCCGCCGCGGCCACCGAGGTCCACCGGCCGGACAGCCGACCGGGCCGCCGCCCGGACAGCCGACCACCGCCCGCCCCACCGGGCTCACCCTTCGCGCACCAGGAAGCCCTTCACCGCGTCGAGGAATTCGCGTGGCCGCTCCTCATGGACGAGGTGCCCCGCACCGTCGATCGTGACCAGTTCGGCGTGCGGGATCAGCTCCGCCATCCGGGCCAGCTGCTCCTGTGGGATGTGGCTGTCGGCACCGCCGCCGATCACGAGCGTGGGCGCGGTGATCCGCGCGAGACCGTCCCACCACCGCGGGTCCGGCGCGTTCCGCTCCCCCACCACCGCGGCCTTCGCCGCCCAGTCGAACGCCGCCGTGCCGGGCGGCGCCTCCGGTACCTCCTGCGGCGGATCCGCCGGCAGCGGCGGGGCCGCCTCCTCCACGACCAGCCGGTTCACCAGCTCGGGCCGCTCGGCGGCCAGCAGCAGCGCGGTCACCGCTCCCAGGGAATGGCCGATGAGCGTGACCTCGTCGAGCCCCAGCTCACGGAGGAAGCCGATCGCGTCGTCCCGCCACCGCTCGAAGCCGTACTCGCCGGGCCAGTCGCTCTTCCCGTGCCCCCGCTGGTCCAGGGCGTACACCCGGTGGGTGGTCGCCAGCTGCCCGACCACCCCGCGCCAGTCCTCACCGTCCTCGCCGAGACAGTGCAGCAGCACCGCCGGGGGCGCGTCCTCCTCGCCCCATACCCGGTACGCCAGCTCGACTCCGTCCACCTTCACTTTCTGTACGTCCGCCATGGGCCGAAGGTACCCACGACCGCGCGTCCCGATCCCCCTCGACGCGTTCGCCACACGCTGATTGCCCGCTGGCCTGAGGAGGGGCGGGTGAACGCCCTTCGGGGGTCCCCCTCCCCCGCCCCACCCCTCCACCTCTCGTCCGCCTCGCTCCGGTTGCTCTGTCAGCTCGTCGGCGGCTCCCCCTTGATGATGGCGAAGACGGCGCCGTACGGGTCGCGGAACATCGCCAGGCGGCCGACTCCCTCCGCGTCGACCGGCGGGATGAGGGCCGTCGCGCCGCGCTCCGTCGCCGCCGCGGCCGTCGCGTCGCAGTCGTCCACGCCGAAGTACGGGTGCCACTCCGAGGTCTCACCATGGTCGAGGTGCTCCTGGGGCAGCTGCATGAGGCCGCCCTGCCCGAACGCGGGGGACGCCGGGACGCCCGCAGGGACCACGATGGTGTACGCGCCCGCTTCGCCCATCGGCAGGTCCTGGTACTGCCAGGAGAAGACCGAGCTGTAGAAGTCCTTGGCCGTCGCCGCGTCGGTCGTGTACAGCTCCGTCCAGCACAGGGCGTTGGACTCCATCACGGCGTCCAGCCCCTTGACCTCGCCCGGCTGCCAGACCGCGAACTCGGCGCCGGTGGGGTCGGTGAAGGCGGCCAGCCGGCCCGCGGTGAAGACGTCCATCGGCTCCGCCCGCACCCTGCCGCCGGCCGCCACCACGGCCTTGGCCGTGCCGTCCGCGTCCGGGGTGTGGAAGTAGAGCGTCCACGAGGGGCTGGCCCCCTCCTCGACCAGCGGGCCGATCGCGGCAACGGTCCGGCCGTCCAGCCGGAAGAAGCCGTAGCCACCGGCGTCCGGCCCCAGGGATTCGAAGGTCCAGCCGAACACCTCGCTGTAGAAGGCGACGGCCTCGTCCACGTCGGGGACGCCGAGGTCCAGCCAGTTCGGCGCGCCCGGTGCGTACTGGGTCGAGAGCATGAGCAGATCCTTCGGTGTCTGGCGAAGCTGGTGAACTGCTGTCATGGCGGTGCCCGGCCGCCGGCCGATCGCGGCCCGCACCGCCCGTTCTCCGAACAATTCACAGCATGGCAGGCACCACTGACAGTCGCCCCCCAACGGAGCATCGGCGCAGGTCAGGCGGCATGCCGCGCCCGCAGCGCCCGCTTCAGCCCCGCTCCCGCCCCAGCCGGTCCCGGAGCTCGCGCTTGAGGATCTTGCCGCTGGCGTTGCGCGGGAGTTCGGGAACGAGGACGACCCGCTTGGGTGTCTTGAAGGCGGGCAGCCGGGCGCGGGCCGCGGCGATCAGTTCCTGCTCGTCCAGGTCGCCGGCGTCCGGCTTCGGCACGACCACCGCCGTGACCGCCTCGATCCACCGGGCGTCCGGCAGCCCGATCACCGCGACCTCGGCGACCTTCGGATGCTCGTACAGCACGTCCTCGACCTGCCGCGAGGCGACCAGCACGCCGCCCGAGTTGATGACGTCCTTCACCCGGTCGACGACCGTGAGGTACCCCTCGGGGTCCCGTACGGCGAGGTCGCCGGAGCGGAACCAGCCGTCCCTGAAGGCCGCCGCGGTCTCCTCCGGCTTCTCCCAGTAGCCCTCGCACAGCTGCGGTGAGCGGTAGACGACCTCACCCGCCGTCCCGTCGGGCACCTCCCGGCCCTCCTCGTCGACCACCCGCGCCTCCACGAAGAGCACGGGCCGCCCGCAGGAGTCCATCCGTCCTTCGTGCTCGTCGGGCCCCAGCACGGTGGCCAGCGGGCCGATCTCACTCTGCCCGAAGCAGTTGTAGAAGGCGAGGTCGGGGAGGCGGCCGCGGAGCCGTTCCAGCACGGGTACCGGCATGATCGACGCCCCGTAGTAGGCCTTGCGCAGCCCCGTGAGGTCGCGTGCGGTGAAGTCGGGGTGGTGGGAGAGGCCGATCCACACCGTGGGCGGCGCGAAGAGGCTGTCCGCGCGGCCCGCGCCCACCAGTTCGAAGATGACCTCGGCCGCCGGCGCGTCCAGGATGGTGTTCTCCGCGCCCACCGCCAGGTAGGGCAGCAGGAAGACGTGCATCTGGGCGGAGTGGTAGAGCGGCAGGGAGTGCAGCGGCCGGTCGGCCTCGGTCAGGTCCAGGGCCGTGATGGCGCTGACGTATTCGTGCACGAGGGCGCGGTGCGTCATCATCGCGCCCTTAGGGAGCGCGGTGGTGCCCGAGGTGTAGAGCAGTTGGGCCAGCGACTCGCCGTCGACGTCGCCCAGCGGCGGGAGCGCGGCCTGCGCCGCCGGGTCCGCGCGCAGCCGGTCCACCCGCGCGAGCAGCCCGTCGTCGGCGTCGCGCAGCGGCAGTACGGTCGCGTCGGCCGGGAGTTCGTGGGCGAGGGCGGGGTCGGTGAGGACGAGCGAGCTGCCGGACTGTTCGACGATGTACCGGAGGTCGTCGCCCGTGAGGTGGTGGTTGACGGGTACGTGGACGAGGCCGGCGCGGGCGCAGGCGAGGAAGCCGATCAGGTAGGCGTCGGAGTTGTGCCCGTACGAGCCGACCCGGTCGCCGGGGCGCAGTCCCTCTCCGAGGAGCAGCCGGGCGGCGGCGGTGACCGCCTCGTCCAGTTCCCGGTAGCTCCAGGAGCGTTCGGCGTACCGCACCGCCGTGCGCTCCGGCACCCGCCGGGCGCTTCGCCGCAGCATTCCGTCGACCGTACTGCTCCGCACTCCAGCCATGGCGCGATCCTGTGCCCAGCCTCCGTCCGGGTCAAGGGAGACGGCACCGGGTGCGGCGGTCTCCGGTTGCCGCGCCCGCCGTGCCGGGTCTCAGAGGGCGCGTTCGCGGCCTTCCCAGTACGGTGCGCGCAGCCGCCTCTTGTAGAGCTTGCCGTTGGGATCGCGGGGCAGGGTGGTGAGGAAGTCGACGCTCTTGGGGCGCTTGTAGCCGGCCAGCCGGGCGGCACAGTGGGCGAGTATCTCGGCGGCCAGTTCCGGGCCCGCCGTGCGGCCTTCCTCGGGCTGGACGACGGCCTTGACCTCCTCGCCCCAGTCGTCGTGCGGGATGCCGAAGGCGGCGGCGTCGGCGACGGCGGGGTGGGCGAGCAGCGCGGACTCGATCTCGGCGGGGTAGATGTTGACGCCGCCGGAGATGATCATGTCGATCTTGCGGTCGCGGAGGAAGAGGTAACCGTCCTCGTCGAGGTAGCCGAGGTCGCCGACGGTGAAGAAGTCGCCGATGCGGTTCTTCTCGGTCTTGCCGTCGTCCTTGTGGTAGCGGAAGCCGCCGGTGGCCATCTTCATGTAGACGGTGCCGACCTCGCCGGCCGGCAGGCGGTTGCCGTCGTCGTCGAACACGGCGAGTTCGCTGATGGGCCAGGGTCTGCCGACCGTGCCGGGCTTCTTGAGCCAGTCCTCGGCGGTGGCGAAGGCGCCGCCGCCCTCGCTGGCCGCGTAGTACTCCTCGACGCAACTCCCCCACCAGTCGATCATGGCGCGTTTGACGTGGTCGGGGCAGGGCGCCGCGCCGTGGATGGCGTGCCGCATGGCGGACACGTCGTACCGGTTCCTGGTCTCCTCCGGAAGGGCGAGCAGCCGGTGGAACTGGGTGGGGACCATGTGGGTGTGCGTGCAGCGGTACGCGTCCATGAGGCGCAGCATCTCTTCGGGCGTCCAGCGGTCCATGAGGACGAGCCGGTGCCCGATGTGCAGGGACGCTCCGGAGAACTGCAGGACGGCCGTGTGGTAGAGCGGCGAGCACACGAGGTGCACGTTGTCGTCGAAGGGCTTGATGCCGAATATCCCGAGGAAGCCGCCGAGATGGGTCTCCTCGGGGGGCTTGCCGGGCAGCGGGCGGCGGATGCCGCGCGGGCGTCCGGTGGTGCCCGAGGTGTAGTTCATGACCCAGCCGAGCGTGCGGTCCTCGGGGGGCGTCTCCGGCTGTCCCTCAAGGAGCTCGGCGTACGGGCGGAAGCCGTCCACGGCGCCGACCGCGTAGCGGTGTGCGGCGGGCAGTCCGGCCTCGTCGGCGGCGGCGCGGGCCGCGTCCCCGAAGCGTTCGTGCGCGATGAGTACCTTGGCGCCGGAGTCGGCGACGATCCAGGCGATCTCCGGGCCGACGAGGTGGTGGTTGACGGGCACGAGGTAGAACCCGGCCTGGCTGGCGGCGAGGTAGGCGGTGAAGAACTCCACCCCGTTCGGCAGCACGACGGCGAACGCGTCGCCGCGGCGCAGCCCTGCGGCGCGCAGGCCGTGCACAAGGCGGTTGCAGGCGGCGTGCAGCCGGCCCGCCGTCCACTCCTCGCCGTCCGGTGCGATCAGCACGGTGCGGTCCGGTGCCGCGGCGGCCTGGGCCCAGAAGCCACTGGGTGCCGGTGCCCCGGATTGCGGCTGTCCTGTCGTGGTGTGGCCCTTCATGGCGCAGCCCTCCTCAACGGCCGGCGATGCGATTGATGCGGTCGATGGCGCGTTCGAACCCGCGGGTGAGGTCGTCGAAGACGGCCTGCACGCTGCGGGTGCTGTTCATCTGTCCGACGATCTGGCCGACCGGGGTGCCGAGCAGCGGCTCCGTCTCGTACTTCTGGATGCGCGTGAGCGCGTCGGCGACCAGCAGGCCCTGCAGGGGCATGGGCAGCGTGCCGGGGCCCGCCGGGTCGTCCCAGGCGTCGGTCCACTCCGTACGCAGCTGTCGTGCGGGCTTCCCTGTGAGGGCGCGCGAGCGGACGGTGTCTCCGGGGCCGGCGGCGAGCAGCTTCCGAGTGAGCAGCGGGGAGTGCAGCTCGGCCTCCTCGGTGGTGAGCCAGACGGAGCCGAGCCAGACGCCCTGTGCCCCGAGGGCGAGACCCGCCGCGACCTGTTCACCGGTGCCGATACCGCCGGCCGCGAGTACGGGGAGCGGGTCGACGGCGCGCACGACTTCGGGGGTCAGCACCATCGTGGCGATCTCGCCGGTGTGCCCGCCCGCCTCGTAGCCCTGCGCGACGATGACATCAATGCCGGCTTCCTGGTGGTGCCGGGCGTGCCGGGGGCTGCCCGCGAGTGCGGCCACGAGGATGCCGTGGTCGTGCGCGCGGCGGACGACGTCGGGCGGCGGTGAACCGAGTGCGTTGGCGAGCAGCTTGATCGGATAGTCGAAGGCCACGTCCAGCTGGGAGCGCGCCACCTGCTCCATCCATCCGGTGATCCGCCACCCGGACACCTCGCCCTCGGGGAGCGGCGGCACGCCGTGTTTGGCGAGGGTCTCCTCGACATACGTGCGGTGCGTCTCGGGGATCATCGCCTCGATGTCGGCCTCGGTGACGCCTTCTACCTTCTTCGCGGGCATCACGACGTCCAGGCCGTACGGCAGGCCGTCGGTGTGCTCCTGCATCCAGTCCAGGTCGCGCGCGAGGTCGTCGGCGGCGCCGTACCGTACCGCGCCGAGTACCCCGAATCCGCCGGCCCGGCTGATCGCCGCGGCGACGGCGGGGAACGGTGTGAACCCGAAGACGGCGTGCTCGGCCCCCAGTGTGCTGCTCAACTCCGTCTGCATGGGCGCAGGATGCCGCAGCGCGTCGCACGAGGGAAGAGTTTTTCTGACGCAACGTCAGTTTTTGGTTCACCGGAACGCCGGTCCGCGGGCCTGGAAGGCCGGGCCGCGGGGCCGAGAAGGTCGAATCGCGAGCGCGGACCGCCGCCCTGCCGCAAGATCCCCGCATGACTTCTCTTCCCGTCTGCGGCCCCGAAGGCCCGCTGCGCGTCCCGGACCGTCCGTCGCACCCGTCGCCGGTCCGCGCGGTGCTCTTCGACTTCTCCGGCACGCTCTTCCAGGTGGCGTCGTACGCCGACCGCATCCGTGCGGCCATGGGCTCCCCCGTGGACGAGTCCGCCATGGACGCGCTGCTGGCCGGTCTGGAGGCCGGGCCGGCGGATCCGGAGGTCGTCGCGGCCCAGCGGGGCCGGGACGTCTCAGCGGCGGCCCACCGGCACGCCTTCACGACCTGGTACGCGTCCGTGCCGGGCCTGGCGCCCGTCGCGGACGCGCTGTACGAGCAGCTGCGGGCTCCGGAGCACTGGCGCCCGACGCCGACGCGGAAGCCGCCCTGGAGGCCCTCACGCGGCAGGGCGTCGCGCTCGGCGTGGTCAGCGACGTCGGCTGGGACCTCCGCGCGACCTTCACCCATCACGGGCTCGACCGGTACTTCTCGGTGTGGGTCCACTCCTACGAACACAGCACGGAGAAGCCCGATCCGGCACTCTTCGAGTACGCCTGCCGGCAACTGGCCGTGGCACCCGCCGAGACGCTGATGGTCGGGGACCACCCGGCCAAGGACGGCGGCGCGGCGGGCAGCGGCCTGCGCTCGTATGTACTGCCCGCCGGCGCCGCGCCGGGAGCGGTCCGCGGCCTGGACGCGGTGCTGCGCCTGGTCCGGCCGGCCGCCCTCTAGGCCGTTCGGTCCGCCAGGGCCGCCATCGCCGCGTTGTGTCCCGGGATGCCGCTGACGCCGCCGCCGCGCGGCGCCCCGGCGCCGCACAGGAGGACGTTCGGGTGGCCGGTGGCGACGCCCCAGCGGGCGGCGGGGGTGTCGTCCTCGTGGTCCTCCGCGTACGGGAAGGCCAGGTCGCCGTGGAAGATGTTGCCGCCCGGGAGGCGGAGGTCGCGCTCCAGGTCCAGCGGGGTCTTCGCCTCGATGCAGGGGCGGCCGTCGGCGTCGTGGGCCAGGCAGTCGGCCAGCGGCTCGGCGAGGTGCGCGTCCAGTTGCTCGACGGTGGCGCGGAGCAGGCGTTCCCGCTGTGCGTCGTTGTCGTCGGCGAAGAGGCGCGCCGGGGCGTGCAGCCCGAAGAGCGTGAGGGTCTGGTAGCCCTGGCGCACGAGGTCGGGGGCGAGGATCGACGGGTCGGTGAGGGAGTGGCAGTAGATCTCGCTGGGCGGCGCCGTGGGGAGCGCACCGGCCGCTGCCTGCTGGTAGGCCGTCTGCAGCTCTTCGTAGCCCTCCGCGACGTGGAAGGTGCCGGAGAACGCCTCTCGGGGGTCGACACTCTCGTCCCGGAGGCGCGGCAGCCGCGTCAGCAGCATGTTGACCTTGAGCTGGGCGCCTTCGGCCGGCTCCGGAGGGCGCTCGCCGAGGAGCCCGGCCAGCGCTTCCGGAGAGGCGTTCACCAGTACCTGCCGGGCATGGAACGTGCCCTGCGCGCAGGTGACTTCGGCCGACCTGCCGTCCGTGTCGAGCCGCGTCACCTCGTGGCCGGTGGCGATCACGGCGCCGGCCTGCCGGGCGGCCCGGGCCAACGCGTCCGTGAGCGCGCCCATACCTGCGAGCGGTACGTCCCAGTCGCCGGTGCCGCCGCCGATGACGTGGTACAGGAAGCAGCGGTTCTGCCGCAGCGTCTCGTCGTGCGCGGAGGCGAAGGTGCCGATCAGGCCGTCGGTGAGGACGACGCCGCGTACGAGGTCGTCGGCGAAGGTCTTCTCGATGGTCTCGCCGATCGGCCGCTCGAAGAGGGCCTGCCAGGCGTCCTCGTCGTCGATGCGGGCACGCAGCTCCGCACGGGTGGGCAGCGGTTCGGTGAGGGTCGGGAAGACGCGCTCGGCGACCCGTGCCGTCGTCCCGTAGAAGCGTTCCCAGGCCTCGTACTCGCGGTCCGAGCCGGTCAGCGCTTCGAACGCGGCACGAGTACGGGCCGAACCGCCGCCCACGAGGAGTCCCGTGGGCCGTCCGTCGCGGTCGGTGGGCGTGTACGAGGAGACGGTGCGCTTGCGGACGGCGAAGCGCAGCCCGAGATCCTGGACGATCTTCTGCGGCAGCAGGCTGACGAGGTAGGAGTAGCGCGAGAGCCGAGCGTCGATCCCGGCGAAGGCCTTGGTGGAGACGGCCGCGCCACCGGTGTGGCCGAGCCGCTCCAGTACGAGCACGCTGCGCCCGGCGCGGGCGAGGTAGGCGGCGGCAACGAGACCGTTGTGCCCGCCGCCGACAATGATCACGTCATAGGACGTCCGTTCCGGCATGTCTCTTGGTAGCACGGAGCGATCACTACCGGCCAGAGGTCGTCCTCCCTCCGGTAGCACCGCGCTTCGGAACGCTCCTGTCCGATCATTCCCGGGCACCTGACAGGCGCCTGCACGTCATTCACCGGACGTACGCAGCATTCACCGGACGTGCTCAGCGACCGCGCGCCGCCCCCCCCGTACGCCTCAGTGCCCGTGCGTCTCAGTTCCCGTGCGTCCCCCGGTGCTGCCGGAGGGCCGCCACGCGGCGGTACAGACCGACCGCCTCGGCGGCGCGGCCGAGCTGCTCCAGGCAGTGCGCCTCGTCGGTACGGCTGGCGAGCGCGTCCGGGTGGTCGGGGCCGAAGACCCGCTCGCGGGCCTCGGCGACCTGCCGGTAGACCGACAGGGCCTCGCTCCATCGCTTCAGCCAGCCCAGCCCCACAGCGATCTCACGGCGGCTGACGAGCGTGTCCGGGTGGTCCGGGCCGAGCGCCTTCTCCCGCAGCGCGCACACCTCTCGGGCCTCGGCCAGCGCCTCCTCCCAGCGCCCGAGCCGCCCGAGGTTGACGCCCAGGCCGTGCCGCGCGCGCAGCGTCTCCGGGTCCTCGGCGCCCTGCGCCTCAGTGCGGGCCGCCACCAGCTCCCTGTAGAGCTCCAGGGCCTCCGTACTGCGGCCGAGCCGCCCGAGGCTTATCCCGACCTCGTACGTCGCGGCGAGCGTATCGGGGTGGTCCGGGCCGAGCGCCTGGGTGCGTGCCGCGGCCACCTCCCGGTACGTGCGCAGCGCTTCGGGCCAGCGGCCCAGCCGGCCGAGGGTGTACGCGACCTCGTGGCGCGTGACGAGCGTGTCGGGGTGGCGCTCGCCGAGCACCCGGGCGCGCGCGGCGGCGACGTCGCGCGCCATCTCGTAGGAGTCCTCCAGGCGGCCCAGCCGGCTGAGGTTGTAGGCGAGGTTGTGACGGCAGCGCAGGGTGTCGGGGTGGTCGGCGCCCATCGTGCGGTCACGGGCCGCGAGCACGGAGGTGTAGACCTGGTGCGCTTCGAAGTGGCGGCCGAGGCGGCCGAGTACGTACGCGGTCTCCTGGCGGGCGGCGAGCGTGTCGGCGTGCTCAGGACCGAGCGTGCGTTCGCGGCCCGTCGCGACCGTCTCGTACTCGCGCAGCGCGTCGGCGAAGCGGCCCGAGCGCGCCAGGGTGAAGGCCACCTCGAAGCGGCTGGCGAGGGTGTCGGCGTGTTCGGGTCCGAGCACGTGCTCCCGCTCGGCGGCGACCGCGCGGTGCACCTCGCCCGCCTCCTCCCAGCGCCCGAGCCGGCCCAGGCTCAGCCCGGCGTTGTGCCGCCCGGCCAGCGCGGCGAGCGTCGCGGGCGAGGGCGTGGGCCGCTCGCGGGCGGGCGGGGCGCTGTCGGGGCGGTGGGGCTCGAAGCCGATGGTCCAGGAGCCCGTCAGCTCGCCGACGGCGCCGCGGGGCGGCGTACGGAGCGTACGGACCGGCCGGGCGCCGGCACCGATCCGCATCCCGGCGGTCCAGGAGGGCAGCCCGGGGGTGACCTGCTGCGGGGCGCGCGCCGTGGCGATGCGCTTGCCCAGCTCCGCGGCATCGCGCGGACGGTCGTCGGGGTCCTTGGCGAGCAGGTCGAGAACGATGCGCTCGTAGGGCTCGGGAAGGTCGGGGCGGCGCTTGCGGAGCGGCTGGGGCGCCGTGTCGCGGTGGCCGACCAGTACCGCCCAGGCGTCGTCGAATTCGAACGGAGGGACGCCTGTGGCCAGTTCGTACAGCACGCAGCCCAGGGAGTACAGGTCGCTGCGGTGGTCGATGGTGCCGCCAGCGATCTGCTCGGGCGACATGTAGTGCGGCGTACCCATGGCGATGCCGGTACCGGTGAGGCGGGCGGTGAAGCCGATGTCGTGGCCGAGCCGGGCGATACCGAAGTCGCAGATCTTCACCGTCCCGTCCGCTATCCGGACGATGTTGGCGGGCTTCAGGTCCCGGTGCACGACCGCCTGCTCGTGCGTGTACGCGAGCGCCGACGACACCTGCTCGGCGATGTCGGCGAAGTCCGGGACGGGCAGTGGGTTCCGGCGGTTGTCCTCCAGAAGCTGGCTGAGATTACGCCCGTCCAGCAGCTCCATGACGATGTACAGGATGCCGTCGTCCTCGCCGAAGTCGTGCACGACGGTGATGCCGCGGTGCTGCAGCCCGGCGGCGACCCGCGCCTCGCGGCGGAACCGCTCGCGCAGCACCCGCATGAACGACGGGTCCTGCTGCTGCCCCAGTGGCTTGAGGCACTTGACCGCGACCCGGCGGCCCAGGGACTCGTCCCGGGCCCGCCACACCTCCCCCATGCCCCCGCGCCCGATCAGTTCGATCAGCCGGTAACGGCCGTGGATCAGCCTGCTCTCCCCCATCGCCTGCCGCCGCCCCCGTCCCCGTAATCAGTCCCGTGGCTCCCCCTGAGCACCGTGAGCCTTCAGTATGGCGGCCGGGCGGCACAGCTTGTAGGCCGACGGGCGGGTGCCGGGTCCGAGTCTGGCCACCGCGCGGAGGATGTGTTTCGGGGGCAGCTGCCAGCGCACGGTCGCGGGGACCGACCGCAGCACCCGTCCGGCGGCACGCAGCTTCCGGTCCACGGTGTCCGGAGGAGGTGCCGGCCTGCCGTACAACTCGTGCGCGTACGGGGGGAGTGCTTCGTACGCCAAGGTGGCCACCCGCCGCCACAGCAGCGCGCGGACGGGGAGCAGCGGCAGGGGGGCGGGCGGTCGCTGCAGGAAATCGTCCACGGCCGCGGCCTCCGGGGTGGCGGCCAGTTCGGGTCTCACCTCTTCGAAGTACGCGGCGAGCCCGGCCCGGTCACCGGGGACGGTGGCGGGGTCGAGGCCGACGAGCCGGGCGGCGGTGCGGTTCTCCCTTATGTACGCGTCGCCCGCTCCCCCCTGAAGGGCGGCGCTCGCGGCGTATCCGGAGCGGCGGACGACCTCCAGGTAGGAGGCGATCTCGGCGCAGTGCACCCACAGGAGCAGCTCCGGCTCGTCTATGGAGTAGCGCTCGCCGGTGGCCGGATCGGTGGCGGTCAGCCGGCGGTGGATGCGGCGGACCGCGGCACCGGCCCGCTCGGCGGCCTCGGTGGTACCGAAGGTGGTGGTGCCGACGAAGCCGGCGGTGCGCATCAGCCGCCCCCAGGCGTCCCGCCGGAAGTCGGAGTTCTGCATGACGCCACGAACGGCACGCGGATGCAGCGCCTGAAGGTAGAGCGCGCGGACGCCCGCTATCCACATCATCGGGTCGCCGTGCAGCTGCCAGGTCACGGAGTCGGGCCCGTAGAGACCGGGATCAGCCTCCTGGGCACGGCTCCCGCCCGCCCCCGAAAGGCTGCCTTCGCCCGCCTTCGTGGCCCGTTCTCCACCGGCCCCCGGGCCCCGCCGTCCGCTCCGTCCGATGTCCTCGTCCGTCACCGCCGTGCCCCCTTCACCCGTACGGGATCATCTGCGCACGCGGGGCATCCCCAGGCCGATCCAGGAGATGATCTCCCGCTGGATCTCATTGTTGCCGCCGCCGAAGGTGAAGATGACGGCGGACCGGTAGCCGCGCTCCAGCTCGCCGTGGAGCACCGCGCCCGCCGAGCCCTCCTTCAAGGGTCCCGCGGCACCGACGACCTCCATCAGCCAGGCGTAGGCATCGCGCCGCGCCTCCGAACCGTAGACCTTGACGGCGGAGGCGTCCTGGGGCGTGAGGGTGGCGCGCTGGAGCGCGTCGACCATGCGCCAGTTCAGCAGCCGCAGCGCCTCCAGCCTGGTGTGCGTGCGCGCCAGCCGGGTCCGTACCCAGCCGAGGTCGATGACCCGCCGGCCGTCGGCGAGCTTGGTGTCCATGGCCCAGCGCTGGACGTCGCGCAGGGCGCGGATCGCCATCGTGCCGTGTGCGGCGAGGGTGACGCGCTCGTGGTTGAGCTGGTTGGTGATGATCCGCCAGCCCTCGTTCTCCGCGCCGACCCGGCGGCTCACGGGGACGCGGATGTTCTCGTAGTAGCTGGCGGTGGTGTCGT
Organism: Streptomyces sp. NPDC053560; assembly: GCF_044544605.1. Lineage (NCBI taxonomy): Bacteria > Bacillati > Actinomycetota > Actinomycetes > Kitasatosporales > Streptomycetaceae > Streptomyces > Streptomyces sp. NPDC053560. The sequence continues at coordinate 102,387 of NZ_JBITXI010000002.1, forward strand.
GGGAGGCGAGGGTGTTGATGAGGGTGCAGCTGTAGCCCGGATCGCTGGTGGGGACGAGGAGCATGGTGACGCCCTTGTGGGGCGGCGCTTCCGGGTCGGTGCGGACGGCCAGCCAGACCCAGTCGGCGGTGTCGCCGTTGGTGGTCCAGATCTTCTGCCCCTTCACGACGTAGGTGTCGCCGTCCCGCACGGCGCGGGTCTTCAGGGCGGCGAGGTCGGTGCCGGCGTCCGGTTCGCTGTACCCGATGGCAAAGTCCAGCTCACCGGAGAGGATCTTCGGCAGGAAGTACGCCTTCTGCTCCTCGGTGCCGTACTTCATGATCGTCGGGCCGACGGTGTTCAGGGCCATCAGCGGCAGCGGCACGTTCGCCTGGGCCGCCTCGTCGAAGAACACGAACTGTTCGACGGGGGTGAGGCCGCGGCCCCCGTACTCCTTCGGCCAGCCGACGCCGAGCCAGCCGTCGGCGCCCAGCCGGCGGACGGTCTCCCGGTAGAAGCGTTTCTGCTCGGCCGGCGCCGCGTACCGCGCGTACGCGTTGTCCGGCACCAGTTCGGCGAAGTAGGTCCTCAGCTCGGCGCGCAGCCGCTGCTGTTCGGGCGTGTATTCGAGGTGCACGGCCCCTCCCTGTCCCGGTCCCGCGGTCCGTAGGGTCGCCCGCACGGTAGAACGTGTTTCAGTAATACGGAAGGGGCAGGCGCGCACTTCTCCGCGCGCAGGCCGCGGCCTTTCCTGAGAAGGTCGAGCCATGCTGCGTACCGTCCGGGCGGTCGCCGGCCACTGGACCACCGCCCTTCCCGTACTCGCCGTCGTCCTCCTCGCGCTCTCCTGGGGCCGTTCGCTGCCCGGCCCCGTCGTGGCCGTCGTGGCGTGCTTCCTGGCCGGCGCCGTGCTGGCGGCGGTGCACCACGCCGAGGTGGTGGCCCACCGGGTGGGTGAGCCGTTCGGGTCCCTCGTACTCGCGGTGGCGGTGACCATCATCGAGGTGGCGCTGATCGTCACCCTGATGACGGACGGCGGGGACAAGGCCGCCTCGCTCGCCCGCGACACCGTCTTCGCCGCCGTGATGATCACCTGCAACGGCATCGTCGGGCTGAGCCTGCTGATCGGCGCGGTGCGGCGGCGGGTCGCCGTGTTCAACGCCGAGGGCACGTCGGCGGCGTTCGGGACGGTGGCCACGCTGGCCGGGCTCAGCCTCGTCGTCCCCACGTTCACCACGAGCAAGCCGGGGCCGGAGTTCGCCCCGGCCCAGCTGGGGTTCGCCGCGCTCGCCGCCATGGTGCTCTACGGGCTCTTCGTGACCACCCAGACCGTGCGGCACCGTGACTACTTCCTGCCCGTCACCTCGTCCGGCCAGATCGTCGACGAGGACGACCACGCCGACCCGCCCACCCGCCGCGTGGCCCTGATCAGCCTGGGGCTGCTCGCGCTGGCGCTGGTCGGGGTGGTGGGGCTCGCCAAGGGCGTCTCCCCCACCATCGAGGCCGGCGTGGCCGCCGCCGGCCTGCCGGCCGCGGTGGTCGGCATCGTGATCGCGCTGCTGGTGCTGCTGCCGGAGACCATCGCCGCGGTGCGCGCGGCCAAGCGCGACCGGGTGCAGACCAGCCTCAACCTCGGTCTGGGCTCCGCCATGGCGAGCATCGGCCTCACCATCCCGGCGGTGGCCGCGGCGTCCATCTGGCTGGACGGCCCACTCATCCTCGGCCTCGGCGCGACCCACATGGTGCTGCTCGCCCTCACGATGATCGTCGGCACCCTGACGGTCATCCCCGGCCGCGCCACGCTCCTCCAGGGCGCCCTGCATCTGGCCCTGCTCGCGGCGTACCTGGAACTCGCCGTCACCCCCTGAAGGACCGCGGCCCCCGAGGAACGCGACAGAGCGCCGCCGTACGGACGCGCCGAGGCCGGTCACCGGAACGGGTCAGCCGCGGGCGCGCTGGGTCGCCGCGATGCAGCCGAGGACGATCAGGGCCGCGACCGGCGCCAGCGGCGAGGGGGTTTCGCCCATGAGCAGGACCGACCACACGAGGGTGAGCAGGGGCTGGGCGAGCTGGAGCTGGCTCGCCTTGGGCACCCCGATGGCCGCCATGCCGCGGTACCACATGACGAAGCCGCCGAACTGGGACACGGCGGCGATGTAGGCCATGCCGACGACCGCTCTGTCCGTCAGGTGCACCGGCTCCACGGGCAGGGCGAAGACGGTGACCAGGGCGGACACCGGCAGTGCGACGACGACGCCCCAGGCGATCACCTGCCAGCCGGGCATGTGGGACGCGAGCCGCCCGCCCTGCGCGTACCCGGCGGCGCACACCAGTACGGCGGCGAAGAGGTACGCGTCGCCCAGCGTCGGCAGGCCGTGGCTCTGTTGGAGGGTGAAGGCCGCCACGGTGAGCGCACCGAGGCCGGCAGCGGCCCAGAAGAGGCGCGAAGGACGCCGGCCGGTCAGGACGGTCGAGACGGCGGCGGTGGCCAGCGGCAGCATGCCGATGACGACGGCCGAGTGCGCGGTGGTGGATGTCTGGAGGGCCAGCGTGCTCAGCAGGGGGAAGCCGACGGCGCAGCCGGTCGCCACCGTGAGCAGGCCGGGCCAGTGCTGCCGCCCGGGCACCGGCACCCGGGCCGCCATGAGGCAGACCGCGGCCAGCAGGCCCGCCAGCAGACCGCGGACGCCGGTCGCCGTCCACGGGCCGAAGCCGTCCAGGGCCCATGCCGTGGCGGGGAGGCTGAAGGAGAAGGACGCCACGCCGAGGGCGGCGAGGAGAGTACCGCTGCGGACCGATATCGCAAGAGAGGGAGTAGCGCTATTCTGTACTGTCATGAAAGACAGTAGCAGTGTGGCTCAGCTAGCGGCGACTTTGCGTAAAGAGCTGGACCGCTACTCGGAAGGGGCGAAGCTCCCGTCGAGCCGGGAGCTGGTCACGCGCCACCGGGTCAGTCCCGTCACGGTCTCCCGTGCGATCGCCACGCTCGTCGCCGAAGGCGTCGTCACCTCCCGGCCCGGCGCCGGCGTCTTCAAGGCCACCGCCCGCCGCGCCGCGGGCGCCCTCGGCGACGTCTCCTGGCAGGAGGTGGCCCTGAGCGCCGATCCCCCGCACGCGCCCCTCACGGGCCCGCACGGCACCGATCCCGCCGCGATCCTGGCCACCCTCAACACCCCGCCGCCCGAGGTCATCGACCTCAACGGCGGCTATCTGCACACGGCTCTCCAGCCGGAGCGGGCCCTGGCCGCCGCGCTCGCCCGGGCCGGCCGCAGGCCCGGCACCTGGTCACGGCCCCCGGTGGAGGGCCTGGCCGAACTGCGGCAGTGGTTCGCCCACGACATCGGCGGCCCGAACGGCCCGCTCGACGCCTCGGACGTCCTGATCGCGGGCGGCGGGCAGGGCGCGCTCACCACCGTCCTGCGGGCTCTGGCCGCCCCCGGCTCCCCCGTCCTGGTCGAATCCCCCACCTATCCCGGCATGCTCGCCGTAGCCCGCGCCGCCGGGCTGCGGCCCGTCCCGGTACCGGTCGACGCCGACGGCGTACGCACCGACCTGCTCGCCGAGGCCTTCGCGGCCACCCGGGCCCGGCTGTTCGTCTGCCAGCCGCTGTTCCAGAACCCCACCGGCGCCGCCCTGTCCCCGCAACGGCGCTCCGAAGTGCTCGACATCGCCCGGTCGGCGGGCGCTTTCGTACTGGAGGACGACTTCGCCCGCCGCCTGGCGCACGCCGACTCTCCGCCGCTGCCGCTCCCGCTGGCCGCGGACGACCCGGACGGCGTCGTCGTCCATGTGCGCTCGCTGACCAAGGTGGCCTCCCCGAGCCTTCGGATCGGGGCGCTGACCGCACGCGGCCCGGCCCTGGAGCGGCTGCGCGCCGTCCAGGTCACCGACAGCTTCTTCGTCCCGCGGCCGCTTCAGGAGACCGCCCTCGAACTGGTCGGCTCGCCCGCCTGGTCCCGCCATCTGCGGGTGCTCGCCGGGGCCCTGCGTGACCGACGTGCCGCCCTGCTCACCGCGTTGGGCGGCGCGCTGCCCGCGCTCCTTCCGCAGCGGCCGCCACGCGGCGGGTACCACCTGTGGCTGCGGCTGCCGGACGGCACGGACGAGCAGGCCGTCGTCGCGGCCGCCCTTCGCCGTGGCGTTTCGGTCACCGCGGGCGGCCCGTACTTCAGCGCCGAGGCGCCGGCGCCGCACCTGCGGCTGAGCTACGTCAGCGCTCCCGGCACGGCGCAACTGGAGGACGGCGTGCACCGCCTCCACCGGGCCCTCGCCGAAACCGGCGCCCTCCCGACGGAACAGCCGCCTTCGGGGGCCGGGGCCGCACACGGCCACTGACTGCCGGGGGCAGCGGGCGCACCCCGTAGGAGGTCACGCCTTCGCACCCGTAGGAGGCCGGGCCCGCGCAGCCATAGGGGGCGAGAGGCCCCACGTACCCGAAGGGCTCGTCCCGGCGCATACGGAGGGCTCGGCTCGGCGCACCCGGAGGGGCGGGCCCGGCGCGTCCCTTACAGCGCCGGGGGCTCGTCCTTCGTGTCCGTACGGTCCTGCACGCGCGCGGGGTCCTGTGCGTTCGACCGCCCTGAACGGCGCCGCAGGTGCCAATGGGGTCCGTGCGGCATGTGCGGTGTGCGCTCCTGGCGTTCGGGACGGGACCGTGCCGCGGTCTCCGCCGCCAGGGCCCGATCGGCCAGCCCCACCGGCACCGCGTGCACCCGCCCGCTGTCGCAGTGCGGGCAGACGGGTGAGGTGAGCGGGGAGCGCACCGTGCGCCCCTCGATGCGGTACGTCTGGGAGCGGCGGCCACCGGCATCGCTGACGATCACGATGTCGTAGGTCTGCTTCCAGGCATGCCCGCATCCGGTGCAGCTGAATGCGTACGTCTGCCGCAGGTCACCGGGTTCGGTCATGGCTCGCTCCCTTGTGACCGACGCGCCGCGTCCGGCGTGTCGCTCCGGACAGCCATCATCACGCGCCCGGAAGCGCCCCGCAACGCTCGCGGCGGCCTCTCGGGGCCGCGCGGCAGCGTGCCCCGTAGCGCCGCCGTCCGCCGGTCACGCCGTTTCGGCGCCCGGCGGACGGCCCTGCCGCGCCCGGCTCAGCACATCTTGTAGTCGTACCGCGTGGAGTTGTACGAGCAGGTGTCCTGGGTCCGGCCCGCGGACGTGCGCAGCGTCGCGGTGTCCTTGTCGTTGTTCCAGACGTAGGCGGCCCGGCCCTGGTAGCGGGTGGCCTGGGTGTTGCTGCCCTTGCCGGTGCGCACGGTCACGGTCTTGCCGGAGCCGAGCGTGTACGTCCCGAAGGTGTACTTGTGCCGCGAGGCGTCCACCAGCGTCCAGCCCTTCAGGCTCACGCTCCGGCCGGTGGTGTTGCGTATCTGCACGTATTCGGCGTTCAGGCTGGAGTTGGAGCGGGTGTCCTTGCCCGGGCTGTCGTAATAGATCTTGTACAGGTGGACCGAGCCGGCCGCCTGGGCCTGGGCGGGCAGGGCAAGGATCCCGGCGCACGCGGCGGCGGTCACCGCGGCGGCGAGCGTACGTGTACGGAGCAACGCGCATCCTCAGATGTCGGGCCGAGTCCCGGAAGAACTCAGCAGGCGCTCAGAATATCGAACTAGTCGAACATTCAGCGGTTTTTCTGTGAAATGTGTGAAGGCGGCGAAACCTGCGCCCTCGCCCCACGCCCTCCGCACGGCGGCCCATACTTGCCGCACGACCGAGGAGACGAGGACACAATGCGTTACGCCGACGGCCCGACGACCGCGTGCGAGATACCGATCGCGGCCGCGCCGCCACGGGTCTGGGAGCTGGTCAGCGACATCGGCCTGCCCGCCCGGCTGAGCCCCGAACTCCAGCGGGTGGAGTGGCTGGACGGCGCCACCGCACCCGCGGTGGGTGCGCGCTTCGCCGGGCACAACCGGCACCCGAAGATCGGCGAGTGGCGCACCGTCTCACAGCTCGTCACGGTCGCCGTCGGACGCGAGTTCGGCTGGGCGGTACTGGACACCACCGGCCGGTTCGGCGCACCCGTGACGGATCCCGCGCAGGCACTCGCCACGTGGCGCTTCACCCTGGAGCCCGCGCCTCGGGGCGTCCTGCTGCGGCACTCCGTGCACGTAGGCCCCGGCGCCTCCGGGCTCAGCACGGTCATCGCCCGTATGCCCGACCGTGAGGAACAGCTGATCGAGGCGCGCCTCGCGGAGCTTCGTACGGGCATGACGGCGACCCTGGAGGGCGTCAAGGCACTCGCGGAGGCATAGCCCGTACGACCGCGCCCCGCGAGCGACTTTCGTGCACCGACCAGCTATTTGCTCTGGTTTGCACCCAATGCCACCGGGTATCCGATGATCGCTCCGGCATCCGTGCCGGAGCGACGACCGGCAGGACCGGGAGGCGCACATGCGCGACGCAGACCCGAGGTACGAACCGACGCCGTCGCAGGCGACAGGCGCGCACACGGACCGGGACGCGGAGCGGCACCGCGAGAGGTGATCCATCGCCCGGAGGCCGGCACGCAGCCGTACATGCCCTCCGGAGTGCGCATGGTGTGCCGCCGCCACGAGTGTCCGCGGCCGTCGGAGAAGGTCGTCCCCTTGAGGCGGCCGCCCCTTGATGACCTGCTGACACACCCTGACACACCAACGGGCCTGCCTCGAAGGCCCGATGACGCTGCACCACTGAGGTGGTGATACCCCACGTACACGGTGACGCCCCGACCGGTCACTCACGCGCGGGCACCTCGCAGACATCTCGCAGGCATTTGCAAGAACGCGTCAGCATCCCGTCAGAAGCGTCCCGTTCACCATCAGCGTCCCGTCATGGACCACCGGGCCGGCCGTTGTCCCGGGCATACCGTCGGCAGCGGCCCCGGCTCACCGAACCGGGGCCGCTGCCTTCACACCCGCACCACCTGGGAGAACGTCATGCCCGACACCTTGTTCACGGAAGACCCCGAACCCTACGAACACCACCCGGCCGGACCGCTGTACGTGCCGGTCCGGCCGGGACCCATGGGGTACGCGGCCCGTCTGTGCCGCACGCCCCTCGGCTGCCGTACCGCCGTCGGCTTCACCTCCGCGGACCGGCTCCTGGGAGCGCTCGGCCCCGGTGTCGCGTGGATCCGGCTGGCCGAGCCCGCGCTGCGCGCCCTCGTCGCCCCGCTGGGCGTCGACCGCGTCACCGTCGACCCCCGCTTCGCGGCCCCCAACCCCCACGCCGCCGGGCCGCACCGCTCCCCCGCACCGGACCGCACCGCCGCGCCGGCGGCGCCCTACCTCCTCCGGGGGCGCGCCGCATGACCACTGTTGGTCTGCCGCCCGCCGCACCCGTGGCGAGCGCGCCCGCCGACCCGGCCGAACTGTCCGTCTGGCCCGCCTCCACCATTCCCCTGTCCACCGGTGACCTGGCCGTGGGCGGCGTGCCGCTCGCCGAGGCCGCCGAGCGCTTCGGTACGCCGCTCTACCTCCTCGACGAGGACGAGGTACGGGCCCGCTGCCGCACGTACGTGCGCGCCTTCCCCGACGCCGACATCCGGTACGCGGCAAAGGCGTTCCTGTGCCGGGCCATGGCGCGCTGGGTGGCCGAGGAAGGGCTCGGGCTGGACGTCTGCTCGGCGGGCGAGCTGGAGCTCGCCGTCGCGGCGGGCGTGCCGCCCGAGCGCATCCTGTTGCACGGAAACGCCAAGAGCCCGCACGACCTGGACGCCGCGCTCCGGCTCGGCGTGGGCCGCATCGTCATCGACAGCCCCTCCGAGATCGCCCGTCTCGCGGCCGCCGCCGGCGCCGCGCGGGCCCGTGTGCGGGTCATGGTCCGGGTGGTGCCCGGCATCGCAGCGGGGGCGCACGAGAAGATCCGTACCGGTACCGCCGACCAGAAGTTCGGCCTGTCGGTCGCGGACGGCAGCGCGCAGCACGCCGTCGCCCGGGTCCTCGCCCAGCCCGACCTCGAACTGGCCGGACTGCACTGCCACTTGGGTTCACAGATCACCAGCTCCAAGCCCTATCTCGCCGCGGTGCGCCGGATGGTGGGGCTGATGGCCCGCATCCGCGACACCCATGGCACGGTGCCGCCGGAGCTGGACATCGGCGGCGGGCACGGCATCGCCTACCGGCCCGGCGAGCCCGCACTGGACGTTCCCGCGCTCGCCAGGAAGGTACGTGCCGAACTGATCGAGAGCTGTGCGACGGCCGGACTCACCGTGCCCCGGCTCGTCATCGAACCGGGCCGGGCCGTCGCGGGCCCCTCGGGCGTCGCGCTGTACCGGGTGCTCACGGTCAAGCGCACCGAGGCGCACACCTTCGTGGCCGTGGACGGCGGGATGAGCGACAACCCGCGACCCGCGCTCTACGGGGTGCGCTACGCGCCGCGCCTCGTAGGGCGGAACTCGTACGCCGAGCCCGCCCCGATGACCGTGGTCGGCCGGCACTGCGAGGCCGGTGACGTCCTCGCGGCCGGTGTGCCGCTCCCCGGCGACATCCGGCCCGGCGACCTGCTGGCCGTACCGGCCGCCGGCGCGTACCACCTGTCCATGGCCTCCGCCTACAACCTCGTCGGCCGCCCGCCCGTGGCCGCCGTGACGGGCGGCGCGGCGCGCCTTCTCGTACGCCGCGAGACCCTGGACGACCTCAGCAGCCGCGACATCGGCAGCTAGCCCTCCTCCCTACGTGGGGCCGCGCTTCCCCGCCCCCGTAAAGCAGCCACCGCCCCTCCCCCGAAGGCCCGCACCGCCTGCCCGGTGCGGGCCTTCGGCGGTCTTTTCCCAGCTCAACGCGGTGTGTGCAGGGGAGCCATCAAGGGCGCGTACGCCGCCGTAAGGGAGCCGTCAACGGCGGCCACGGTGGCTCGAAAAGGCGGTTTGCTCTAACCGTCCGTTCAGTTCCCCTCTCGTTCAGGAGCTCTCGATGGCCGACGTGGCCTTCGCCGTCACCACGCTCGCGGTCTTCGCGCTGGTGGCCCTCGTCGCCAAGGGGGTCGCAAAGCTGTGACCGCCGAAAACATCGTCGGCCTGGTGGTGGCCGTCGCCCTGCTGGGCTATCTCGTCCTCGCACTGATCTACCCCGAGAGGTTCTGAAGCGCGACATGAGCCCCGTACTGGCCGGTGTGCTCCAGCTGCTGGCGCTCGCGCTCGCATACCGCCCCCTCGGCGACTACACGGCCCGGGTCTACTCCTCACCGCGCCACCTCCGGGTGGAGCGCTGGCCGTACAAGGCCATCGGCGCGCATCCGGACACCGAGGTGCGCTGGCCCTCTCATCTGCGCGGAGTGCTGGCCTTCTCGGCCGCCGGCGTCCTCTTCCTCTACCTGCTGCAGCGGCTCCGGGGCGTGGGCACCATCACGCTGGGGAACCGCAGGCTGGCTGGTCGAGGACCACACCGAGGGCCGCGTCGCCGGCTTCATCGGCGAACCCCGGGTCAACGTCCTCCAGCTCAACATCGCTCTGAGGGAACTCTCGGGAAGCTGAGGCGAGTGCCGGCGGGTGCCGGTTTCGACACTTCAGGCGAGGCCGGGTGGCGCCATTATGGCACCACCCGGCCTTTGCGCTACCCCCCAACGGGTATCTGACTAATCCTTGCCCCGCCCTTCACGCCTTACCCTTCCAGGAATCCGCAATGACGCCATCAACACTTGCTATGGCGCCATGGTGATGCCATATTGACGCCATGAACCTCGCTCCCTACGTCGACCACCTCCGTCGCGAGCTGGAGTCAGTCGTCCGGCTGGCCCTGCTCGACGCGCTGTCCGACGCCACGGCCGGTCACCCGCGACCTGGCGCCGGGCCCGGTGGACGTACGCCCCGGCCCGGCGGAGGGCGAGGCGGGCGGCACGGCACGTATCAACTTCCGCCTGCCGGCCCACCTCAAGACCCGGGCCGAGGAGGCCGCGGCGCGCGAGGGGCTGTCGGTCAACACCTGGCTGGTGCGGGCCGCCGCCGCGGCCCTGGAGCCGGGAGCACACGACCACCCCGCCGGAAGCGGCCCCAACGGTCCGCAGAAATACACGGGCTGGGTCCACTAGGCCCGCTCCACCGAACTTCCTGCTCGCCGATCCGACTGGCGAGACGCAACCCAACCGACGAGACACCAACTCCCGATGGAGGCCATTCCTCATGCCCGAGGCTCTCTCACCGGTTCCCGGACTGCCGACCTCCCGCCCCGCGGGCTGCCCCTTCGACCCGCCCGCCGACCTGGGACGGCTGCGCGAGGAACGGCCGCTGCGCCGGATGCGCTTCCCGGACGGCCACCTGGGCTGGCTGGCCACCGGACACTCGGCGGTCCGCGCGGTACTCGGCGACCCGCGGTTCAGTTCGCGGTACGACCTGATGCACTCCCCGACGCCGTACGACGGCGAGGTGGAGATGGGCCCGGCCCCGGTCGGCGACATGACCGGGATCGACCCGCCCCACCACACCCGCTACCGGCGGCTGCTGATGGGCAAGTTCACGGTCCGCCGGATGCGGGCGCTCACCGAGCGCGTCGAGCAGATAGCCGCCGAGCACCTGGACGCGATGGAACGCCAGGGACCGTCGGTGGACCTGGTGACGGCGTACGCGCATCCCGTGCCCGCCCTCATGATCTGCGAGCTGCTGGGCGTACCGGCGGCCGAGCGCGACCGCTTCAAGCGCCAGGCCGCCGGGATATCCGATACCGACGCCTCCCTGGAGGAGCAGCTCGCGGCCCTGTCCGCACTGCAGGAGCTGATCGCCGAGTTGGTGGTGGCCAAGCGCGCCCGGCCGACCGACGATCTGCTCAGCGATCTGACCACCACGGACCTGACCGACGAGGAACTGGCCGGACTGGGCGGCTTTCTGCTGGCGGCCGGGCTCGACACCACCGCCAACATGCTGGCGCTCGGCACCTTCGCGCTGCTGAGCCACCCCGAGCAGGCGGCCGCCCTGCGTGCGGACCCCGCCCTCGTCGACCAGGCCGTCGAGGAGCTGCTGCGGTATCTGAGCATCACCCACACCGGAGTGCGCTCGGCCCTGCAGGACGTGGAGCTGGAAGGCCAGTTGATCCGGGCCGGCGAGTCGGTCGCGGTATCGGTGCAGGCGGCCAACCGGGACCCGGCGCGGTTCGCGGACCCCGACACGCTGGACCTGCACCGCAAGGCCACCGGGCACCTCGCGTTCGGCCACGGCATTCACCAGTGCCTCGGCCAGCAACTGGCCCGCGTCGAAATGCGCGTCGCCTTCCCGGCGCTCTTCGCCCGCTTCCCGACGCTCCGCCTCGCCGCCCCGCCGGAGGAGGTGCCGCTGCGCCCCGAAGCGAACATCTACGGGGTCCGGAGCCTGCCCGTCACCTGGGGCGCGGAGTAACCCCTCGCGCGCGTCGGACACGAGGTCGGCGGCGTACTGAGCGTCGAGGTCGACGTCGAGGCCGGCACGGCGAGCGTGGCTGCCGACCGGGAGCTCGACGACGCGAAGATCGCGGAGGTCGTCGACGAGGCAGGCTACGAGCTGACCGGCCGCGCCGCCTGACGGCCGGCCGTCGCCAGGGGGCCCGGCCTCTCACCGTCGGGCCCGGTCCCTCGGCGTCGGGCCCGACCGCCACTGTCCGGGTCCAGCATCTCGCCGAGCGTCCGTTCGGCCCGCGCCATCGAGCGGCCTCCCCGGGCCACGCGGACGTGGCTCTCGCCCACCTCCCGGATCTGGACCCGCACGGAGTCCTCGCTGCCCTCCCCCCAACGGCACTTCCACCGTGTGCACCGGACGGTCGCTCGTGGCTCTCCTCCGTTGCTCGGGAGCTGGAGATCGTAGCGGCGGCAGCCCACCGGTGCGGATTCCGTAAGCTCGGAGCACCTCGTTGATGACGGCTCCCTCGGAGGACATGTGCCGACACTCCAGCGGATCACTGCACGCAACGCCCGTTTCCAGCAATGGGAGTCGCTGATCGGCAACAGGAACAAGCGTGCCCGGTCAGGTGAGTTCCTCGTCCAGGGCGTGCGCCCGATCTCCTTGGCAGTGGAGTTCGACTGGCCCATCAGGGCGTTGCTCTACGACGGCGAGCGGCCGTTGTCGCAGTGGGCGAAGGAGCTGCTGCGAAGGGTGGACGCCGAGCACATAGCCATGGCGCCCGACCTGTTGACGGACCTCGGGGAGAAGAGCGGGGGCGCCCCGGAGATGGTCGCCGTCGTCGGAATGCCCGCCGACGATCTCAGCAGGTTCAGAGGCGAAGGCAGCTTCCTGGGCGTCATGTTCGACCGCCCGACAAGCCCGGGGAACATCGGCAGCATCATCCGGTCCGCGGACGCCTTCGGGGCGCACGGCCTCATCGTGTCGGGCCACGCGGCCGACGTGTACGACCCCAAGTCCGTGCGTGCCAGCACCGGTTCCCTCTTCGCCGTGCCTGCCGTGCGCGTACCCTCGCCCGGCACGGTGATGCCCTGGGTCGACGCACGGCGGGCAGCGGGTGAGCCGATCGCCCTGGTCGGCACGGACGAAAAGGGGGACTGCGATGTCTTCGACTTCGACTTCACCCAGCCGGTGCTGCTGCTGGTCGGCAACGAGACGTCCGGGCTGAGCAACGCGTGGCGGAACCTGTGCGACCACACGGTCCGCATACCGATGACCGGAGCGGCGAGCTCCCTCAACGCCGCCAACGCCGCCACGGCCGTGCTGTACGAGGCACACCGCCAACGCATCGCCGCGGCGCGACACCGGGCCTGACGCAACCGCCGGCGCGCGTGGGTCCGCCGGACGGCCCCGGTGTCGCACCCGCAGGTCGACCCGCCCCGAGTCGTCGTCGCCACGACGTTCGACGACGAGTACGTCCACCGCGCCCTGCGCGACGGCGCCAGCGGGTTCGTGGTCAAGGACTCCGGTCCCGCCCCGCTGGTCGAGGCGGTCCGCGCTGCGGCCTCGGGCGAGGCCCTGGTCAGTCCGTCCGTCACGGTGCGGCTGCTGCGCAGCCTCAACAGCACGGCGCCCCCCGTCGCGGGGAGCACAGCGCACTGTCGGATCGCGAGCTGCGTATTCCGCAGCCCGGGCGTCAGGAATTCCCTACGGAACCTTTACCGAGACCACAGGTGTCGTGGCGTCGCCGATTTCGACGCTGGTACCCGGGCTGGTGCAGTGTGTCGCGCCCTGGAATTTGCCCGACCAGTCCACCTTCTTGCCACCCGCCTCAGGCGTATAGAAGGTCGTCTTCGTGCCGTCCGTCTTGACCGAGCGCGTCTCACTCGACGACGCGGCCGTCGCCGGAGAACCACCGGCGGAATAGATCAACTGGCCCTTGCAATGGACCGTGACGGTCGGCTCGCTGCCGGCGCACTCGACGCGTGTCTTGTAGATGACGCTCTTGGCCCCCTTGGACCAGTGCGGCCTGTCGGCGGACGCCTTGCAAACGAACTTGCGCGCATCGGCCGCGTGGTGACCACTGGCCATCGCGGGGCCGGCGCTCAGACCGCCGGCCATGGTGAGGCTCGTGGCGAAAACGGCGATCGCCCTGAGTGAGTTACGCATACTTCCCCCTGCATCGCATCACGGTGGGCCAGGTCACGGCCCTGCATACGGGCCACGGCCCTGCATGCACGTCCGGAACGGAGACTACGCAGAGGGGCAGTAGACGATCAATGGCATTCCCGGTTCCGGCACACCTCGAACACCACCCGTCACCGCATAATGAAGGAAATGGCGGGAGACGTTCCCGGTCCGCCGACGCGATATCGGCGGACCGCCTGTCGGCAGGGCCGGGCCGTTACGATCGCCCCATGCACGTACGAGAAGTGGATCCGCGGGACACCACCTGGGAACAGGACGACGCCACCTATCGGGCGTGCTTCTGGGACAGGTCGGCGAAAGCGGCGGACGACTACGAGGTGACCGGCGCCGACGTCGACGAAGTCCTGGCCTGGGCACGCGCCAAGGCGGCGGAGACCGGCTCGGCCTACACGCTGTACGTGCGCGTCACCGACGAGGGCAGGCCCGGGCTGGTCCGCCTCAGCGGGGTGGCGGGCGACCCTTTCGCCTGACCCCCTCGCCCGTCCGAAGCGCGTCTCCGCCACACCGAAGCCGGTACCTCAGGAACCTCACCCGAGGCACCGGCTTCGTTCCTGACCCGGAACGCCCTTCGACGTGATCCGTGACCTCAATCGCCGGCTTCCGCCACTGCGCGTCGGTCAATTCATGTCGCCGCACCATGCCCGACGCGTGCCCGCAGCGGAGCTTGGTCCACCCCGCCCGACAAGAGCCATCAGAAACGGCCTAGCGGCGTGGCTGACTCCGTGGTGGCACTGAGCCCTTTCCAACCTCAGGTTGAGGCGTGACGACGGGCGGGGATGGTCTTCACGATGGCGGTGACTCGGTTGGTGCTACAGCGGAGTTTCCGCGGGAGGCGCCGGCCCTTCAGGGCGGCCATGGCTTGCTCGCCGAGGCAACGGAGCCCGGCCTGGGCGCTGTTGTGCCGACGTTGCCGCAGCTTGAGACGCCGACCGCGGACGGGCGCCCGGGTGGTGCCGCCGGCGCCTCGATATGCCTTGTCCGTGCAGCACTTCACCTCCGCGTCGCGGGGGCGTAGTCACCGGCAGCACCCATGTCGTGGCGAGCGCCGGGAACGGTGGGTGAGGCCGACAGCAGTCGACCTGCCGCATCGGCGATGGCCTGCCACGCCGGGCTCGTCGGACAGGGCGGCGCCGACCCGGTTGGGAGTTACAGGGGAGCTGCGCACCGACCGGTGACCGGTCGGTGCGGGCTCGGTCTACCGGTTCGCGGCTTCGCGAGAGGCGATCCGGTTCGTGCGACCGACCGCGCGGCCCACGGCGTTGCGCACCGTGAGGCCCGGCTGGGTGCGGGGCACCATGAGCCTGGAGAGCAGGCCGACGCGTCGCTGCCGCGGGCCTACCTCACGGCGGAGCCGCGACTCGTAGGCGGCGAAGGCGCGGGCGTGATCACCGGGATGGGCGGCGAGCTCTTCTGCGAGGGCGTACGCGCCCGCCATCGCCATGCTGGACCCGTCGCCCAGTAGGGCTGTCGCCGCCGCCGCGTCCCCGAGCAGTACGACCCGTCCGCGGGACCACGAGGGCACCCGGACGGTGGTCAGGGGGTCGAAGAACGGAGCCGGGTGGTCGAGGAACGCCGCCACGAGTTCCGGTGCCCGCCACCGCACGTCGGCGTAGGCGTCGGCCACGGTCTGCTTGTGAAGGGCGATGTTCTTGCGGTCGTGGGGCGCTAGCTGTGCGGCCCGGAAGGTGAAGATCGCGAGCGGAGTGGTCCGCGAGGGGTGGAGGACCAGCATCCGGTTCGGCACGGTCAGCATCGTCATCTCGGTCGGGTCCTCGATGGCGTCGGGTTCCAGCGGGACGGTCGCGCCGTACAGGCCCAGGTCGCTCGCGAACTGCCGCTCGGGGCCGAAGACCAGGCGCCGTACGGTGGAGTGCATCCCGTCGGCACCGACTACCAAGTCGAAGCGCCGTGGCGCGGACCGCCGGAAGGTGACGTCCACCCCGCCTTCATCCTGGTCGAGAGCGGTGACCGTGTCGTCGAACAAGAACTCGGCCTCGGTCTGCGCCGACCGGTGGAGCACCTCGGACAGGTCGGCTCGGGTCACTTCGACCGTCGGAGTCTTGTCCGAGGTGAGCGGGAGTTGCAGGATTCGCCTGCCGCCGGGGTCGAGCAGGGACAGCGACCGATTGCGGGTGGCGAGCCCGTGGAGCTGCGGGAGGATGCCCATGCGGTCGGCGACCGGGATCGCGGGTCCCTTCACGACGATCGCGCTACCACCGGAGCGCAGCTGCCGGGCGTGTTCGACGACCGTTGGCCGGTATCCATTCCGGGAGAGCCAGTAGGCGAGTGCGGGCCCTGCGATTCCGGCACCGACTATCAGCACCTCGGGTTTCTTCATGACGATGACCTCTCGGAGTGTCGATGACCAGGTCCCCGGTGAGTGCCGGGGCCGGGGCTCAGGGCGCGGCGGCATGGGGCAGCGCCACCCTGGCAAGGTACGAAAAATTTCGTACCTAAGTGGAGCACGCCCTTCAGGTACGATGCAAGTCGTACTTGAAGGAGGTGCGGCGTGGCCGGGAGGAACCTGGTCGGCCCGGAGGCCGATGCGCTCGATCTGGGTGCGGTGTTTCGTGCCCTCGCCGACGAGCACCGTCGTTCGGTGTTGACGGAGTTGGCCGCCGACCGCAGCGACAGCGAGCGGGGCTGCAACTCGTTCGATCTTCCGATCTCGAAGCAGACCCAGACCCACCACTTCCGGGTCCTGCGCGAGGCAGGTCTCATTGACGAGATCGACTACGGCAACCGCAAGGGCATCCGACTACGACGCGCGGACATCGAGAAGAGATTCCCCGGGCTGCTCACGCTCCTGGGCGCAGAGTCCCCGGGCGGTACTGCTCCTCGCTGAGCACACCGGAGGGGAGTCCGAGTCGGCCCTGAGCCGCGAGCCCTACCGAATCCAGCTCGCGCGCGGCTCGCAGGTAGCCGAGCACGACGCGGGCACGAATGGGATCGGTGTCGCTTCGACCACCGTCCCGCGCTCGTGATCGGCGCCGAACTCTTCCGCACACTCCCTCACGCCCACACCCACTGAGATTCCTCAACCTGCGTGCGGAGCAGGGCCACTGGGGGGTGAGGGTGGGGTCCGGGCGTGGAGAAGCTCCTGGTAGAGGGGTGCGTGTCGAGTCCAAGCCATCCTGCCAGGAGCTTCCGCATGTTCGTCTACCCGGTCGGGGTCGATCTGTCCACCTCCGCTCTGCGCTTCCTCGCCCGTGAGTTGACCGCACGTCGTCCTGCGCAAGGGACACGATGGCGCCGGCCGACCGCCGGACGGCAGGCACTGCTCGTGCTGGCTCATCTACGATGCGGCCATACCTACGCCCAGCTCACCGCCGGATTCGGTGTGGGCACCACCACCGCCTACCGGTACATCGCCAAGGCCGTCGACATCCTGGCCGCTCTGGCGCCAACCCTCGCCGAGGCGGTGAGGACAGCCTCCGGCAAGGCGTTCGTGATCCTGGACGGCACGCTGTTGCCGATCGACCGGATCGCCGCCGACGGACCCTTCTCCCCTGGGGAAACATATTTCCCTTCGGAAAGCTTGAACTGAACCTTGGCGTTGCGACCGCGCCCGAACTTGTAGGGCGCCATACCCAACTTTGGCGCTTCTCGGTACACCCATGTCACCGACATGTTCAGGTATTCCGCTGTCTCTTTAACGCTCATGAATTCAGTGGCCACGACCAGTCACCCCATTATCACTTCAGTGGCCCGCACCCTACGGACCACAGATAAGTTTTCACCGTGAGCGCGATTTGGCGTGACCGGGTACATGCGGTATCACGTACCGAGCTCCGCTTGCTGGACCGACTGCCCCGTTAACACTCCTTGAGGATTAGGTCATTCCTGTAGGCCCTTGGCCCGCACTGCATGCTTGATCTGATCGAGCTGCAGCGTGCTCCGGACCACGTCTAAGAGAAACTCGCCGGCCGCCGCCACAACCCGAGGGTTTAGCGTCGTCGAGTGCTTCGACTGTGTACCCGGCTTCATAAACATCCGCGCTTCGACGCTTCGGACGGAGGCAGCGCGAAGGCCTCCGTTAATGACGATGAGTCCCTCGGAGTAGGGTGGCGCGCCTCGCCGCCCGTGACGCGTCAGAGGAAGCGGATGTCCATGATCTGCGCGCCCCCTCCGTTAACGGATGCCCCCACGACTGACAAAATACAGGTCAGCGGCTTGGGCTCACTCCGAAGCGAGTAAGCCCACGCCTGTCCGTGCTGGCTCCGTGCTGACTTCCCTGCCGCCCGTTCCGGTCCGTTCGGGTGCGTCGTGCTGGATCCCTGCTGGCTTCCGGCGTGCGCGTCGCACCACCCCCGACCGTCTTGCGCGTCTACCCAAGAACACCGAAAGACGTCATTGCTTGCCGTTCGGCGCCCTGAGTTGCAACATGCCAGTCGTCACCACACGTGAGCGAAGAACCTTGCACGAGCCGCTCTGGGACATTGTCGCCATGGCCAAATTCTTCGGGGGAGCCAACTACCTGGGCGTACGACAACCACGCCGAAGAGACATCCCCAGCTTCCGCATCGTGGATGTCCCGTAACCGCCGAGAAGCTGCGTGACATCAGTAACCTCGAAGAGCTCACGAATACGTTCGGATTCCTTTCTTCATGTTCATGGACAGCTTTCTGACACTGCATGCCCTGCTGGCAGCCGTCGACCTCCACATCACGTACCCCCCTGAGCCCCACCAGCGTCCTGACCGCTGCGGGTCGGCCCCGCGTCACACAGGTCAGGAGGGCAGTCCCCGAAGCTGCGTCGGGCGGCGAGGCAGCGCCGGCGTGCTGCCTGATATGAGAGGCCAAGCAATGACCTACGATGCTGAACGGGCGTCCACCTCGGGTAATTCGAGCGTCGCGAAGGAATCGCTGCAGTCCTGGGCAAGCCGTATGTCCACATGCCCCTGGCATTTTCCGGGCGACGCGGTTTCGCCGGAACGTTGGACCGGAGCCTTCCGCGAGCTCATCGCCGCCAACGTCGGGTGGGGTGAGGGCGTGAACTTCGGGGGGTGAGTGTTGCTCGCGCGGCCCCGGTCCCTGAACGGTGCACGCACGCATACGCCCAGCGCGCGACCTTCTTCGGCATCTGGGCCCAGCCGTCGGCCCGGTGGCGGATGGGCTCTGAGCACATCAGATGACTTACGACAACTAGGGCGAAGGACGCCACACCTGGCAACGCTCACCCCTACCATGAGGGGGCGGGACGGTTGCGGCCCAGCCGGGGCGCTGTCTGAGTCCTGTGGTAGCCCGGGCGGGCGCTTTCGGCTGCACGGCTGGTAGTGGGCGTTCAGGAGATCGGGAGCATGCGATGCACCCGGCAAGAGGAACGTGCTCGCACCATCCGCATGGGCCGGACACCCCGTGAGCGGGGCACCGTCGTCGAATACGGAGCTGGTGGCCGTGTTGGTGGCCATGCTGACAGCAGGGAAAGGTCTGGCCGAGATATCCGAGCACTGCCAGGGTGTGGTGCCGGACATCGATGCCGTAGGGCTGACCATGGCGATGCAGCCAACGACCGCGGCTCGGCTGACCGTCAGCACGCACGGCCGGCTCGCCGAACCAGGCGAAGCCCTGCAGCTCGACTTGGGCGAGGGCCCTTGTATCGAATCGCATGCAAAGCGGCGGGTGGTACTGGCGGAGGACCTGGAGGCGGACGGGACCGCGCGGCACTGGCCAGTGTTCGCCAGGCAGGCGTGCGAGGCAGGTATCCGGGCGGTGTTCGCCTTCCCTGTCCTGCTGCACGATCAGGTGGTGGCGGTGCTCTCGCTCTACCGCGCAACCCCCGGTGCGCTGTCGACAGACGGGGAGCGCATGGCGGCAGCCTACGCGGTAGCGGCAGCGGTACTGTTGCTGCATGACACCCCCACTCTGATCGCCTCCGATCAGGACGAGGAGGAAGTTGCGCTCCTCCCGCCGTCGCTCGCAGTGATTCCTCAGGCCGTCGGCTTCCTCATCGCCCGCCTGGGCCTGGATGCGGATCAGGCGCTGGCCCGGCTACGTGCGCACGCCTTCGTCGCACAGCGCCCGCTGGCCGAGGTGGCCGACGACCTTCTCCAGCGGCGGCTCCCCGCGGAGGAACTGCCATGACCTCTGGTTCCCCCGCACCGGGCGAACCACGGCAGCAGGCCCTGGTCGCCGCCCTGCTGGCGCTGACCAGTTACAGCGACGTGCCGTTCGATTTGGATTCGCACGCCGCTCTGGTACTGCGGCACGCCGTTTCCGTGGTACCCGGCAGCGCGCTGAGTATAGAAATGCCCGACGCCGACGGGGCCTTGGAGACCGTGGCCGCTTCCTCGGCCGCCGCTGCCTCCTTCGCCGCGCACCCCGCCCACGCCAGCGGGCCCAGCACCGCCGCTTACACCAGCGGAGACGCCGTCTCCGTGACCGACCTGTCCGCTGCTGCCTCCGCCTGGCCCCAGCAGCGCTCGCCTGCCACCGACGCCGGCTTCCACGCCCTGTACGCAGCCCCGATGCGCCAGGGCCTCACCATCCGCGGTGTGCTGGTCTTCTATCGCAGCGACGCCAGCCCCTTCACGGCCACCGACTGCACCTACGCCCAAGCTCTGGCAGACACCGCCGCCATCGCCCTGATCGCCCACCAGACCGTCGCCGACCAGAAGATCCTGGTCGACCAGCTGCAACATGCCTTCACCACTCGCCTGATCATCGAGCAGGCCAAGGGCTTCCTCGCCGGGCACCTGGACATCGACTGCGACGCCGCGTTTACCATCCTGCGCGACCACGCCCGCTCACACAGCGCAAGGCTGCACGACATCGCCCGCGAAGTCATGCGCACCCACACCTGGCCCCCCAAAGACACATAGGCCCGCACGCTGCGGGTAGACGGTGGAACTGCCCAGCCCGCATACGCCGGCAGCCTCCAGCGCAGGCTTGGCCCCTGTCTCAGACAGCGAGGCGGACGAGGCGCTTGTAGCACTCCTGCCCGCGTGAAGCCGCCGGGCCATGGGATACCGGCCGCAGTGGGGATCTTGCTTGTGTGCGCTCCCTTGTTCGCCCCCACGTTTGCGGAGTGGAGTACGACGCGGGAGATGTCGACGAGGCCGGCTTCGTCTTCCGCCGCGCGTTGGTGGTTGTGCGGAACGCACGCTCAGGGCCCTCTCCGGCCGGACCGCCGGTGTACCGGTCGAGGCGGCATCCTTCCCCACCCTCCTACGCCTATGCCCTGCGGAATGTTCGGCGAGTGCTGGAAGGACCATGCTCCGCGGCGTAATCTGGCGGCAGGTCAGCGCAGGTAGATTCCGGGTGGTCACCACCCAGCCCCCGTGTCTGATGCTTCCGGTCCGGTCGCTGACACCGATGATCGGAGGCTGCTGTGCCCCTTCCGCCCCCGCCTGCGGCAGGCCCGCCCACAGCGGGCGAGCCCTCTGAGTCGCGTGAGAGGAGGGTGACCGCCGCACTGATCGATCTGGCCGACACCCTGGTCGCCGACTTCGACCCCGCCGACTTCCTGTACCGCGTCACCGAACACTGCATGGACCTCCTGGACATCGGGGACGCCGGGGTGATGCTCGCCGCTGCCGATGGCCCCCTGCGCCTGGTCGCCGCCACCTCCGAACAGGTACGTCTGGTGGAACTTTTCGAACCCGACGCCCGCGAAGGCCCCTGCTTCACCGCCTACCACGAGGCCGCCCCCGTCGACCACACGATGGTGGTCCCCTCCTCCCGCTGGCCGGACTTCAGCGCCCGCGCCCACCTCGCCGGCTACCGCTCCGTGCACGCCAGCCCGATCCGACTGCGTGAGGACACCATCGGGGCACTGAACCTCTTCCGCCGCGTCCCCGGCCCCCTGCCCGACGCCGACCAGCACCTCGCCCGGGCCCTGGCCGATGCCACCGCCATCTCCCTGCTCCAACAGACCACCCTGGACCATCACCGCACCCTGAACATGCAGCTCCAGCAGGCCCTGAACACCCGCACCGTCATCGAGCAGGCCAAGGGCTACCTCACCTCCCACCACTCCATCGACCCCGACACCGCCTTCCACCGCCTGCGCGCCTACGCCCGCAGCCACCGGATCCGCCTCGCCGACCTGGCCCGCGACGTCATCGACGGCACCGTCGCCCTCCCGCCCAGCACCACGGAAGACACACCACTCACGAAGGACTCGACGCAGGACCCTCCGGATCCAGCCCGCTGAAAGCACACCTCAGCGGCCCGGACAGCCGGCTCACGTGCGGTTGGCTGCTCAGACGGTTCGATCTCCGACGCGCGACTCGCGCCCCGGTGTGGTCCCTCCTGTCCGGCAACGGTTACGGAGTTGCCGATGCGGCCGGTCGATGCGCCGCGGTGCGGCTCAGGACAAGGCCGACCGCTGGCTGCCTCGGCCGGACGGTCTTCGGGCGTCCGTCCTGAGCCGGTGTCACGCAGAGCGCAACAGTGACGTCGCGTACGCGACCACAAGAATGGGCACGAGCCGCTTTCACATACCTGGCAAGTGCAGGAGCATACGGGAACGGCAGAGGGGCTCGACACCGGCGCCCGTGCCGGCCTCGTTCTCGAAGAACCACGGCATCGAGCGCATACGCACTGCGCCGGGACCAGGCCCGCGATGACCATCGGATACCTGCACTCCGACCGCAACCCTCCGCTGCCGATGCGGCTCCCCGCACCCGTCTTCGTCAGCGGGGCACTGGACTTCTCCGCCGCTTCGGAGCTGCGTGAACGGCTCATCGGGCGAGCGAACGAATCCGACACGTTCGTCTACGTGGACCTGTCCGGCGTCACTCGCTGCACGGCACAGCTTCTCTGTGTGCTGATAGCCCCTCACGGTGATTCCCGCTGCCGCTGCACCTGAGCCGGTAGGTGCTGACGCGTTCTGGACAAGTGATTCCGAGGCGGCTCAGTGGTCGTAGGCGGGAAGGGAGCTGATGATGGGCGGGCCGGCGCGGTTGGCATGACTCACATCGCTACCGCGCCCTACGGGAGGAGAGCCTGCCCCGGCACGCACCGGCAGCCGGCCGGCCCCGCCGCTGTCGATCCTGCGGGCCAGTCAGCCGGGCTGCTGGTGAAAGGGAGCCTGCTGCGCGAGTGCACGCGCCCACCGCGCCTCTTGGCGAGCCTGTGCCGCTCGCTGCCGGTGGCTTTCCGCCTCCTCGTCCGGCTCGTCCCACACCAACTGCTCGTGCCGCAGGGCCGCCTCGTCCTGCGCGTGGGCCAGGTCGAGCGCTGCGGTGAGGAGTCGCGCGCGCAACTGCCGCACCCGCTCATCGGTCCCTTCCTGCGCAGGTACCGGGTCGCTCGACGCGGCCGCACGCAGCGTGGCCACCTGCTCCCGCTCGATCATCCGCTGCTCCCACTCATCCCGCGCCGTCGAGCGCTGCAGCGCCTGCTCATCCCGGTCCAGTCGCGCCGAGCCGGCATCCAGCTGCTCTCGCGCCCTTCCCAGCGCTTCATGGGCCCGCTGCCGGGGACCGTCGGCGGCCCCTCCCGTACGGCGGGACCGCCTGTCCAGCCGGTGCTCGAACTCGACAAGACGAGCCTCGCGCTTGTCCGCAGCCTCTTGTCGCTCGTCCGCCAGGCGCTCCCGGGTGTCCGCGGCGTCCTCTCGCACATCCGCCAGACGCTCCCGCCAGTGCACCAGGCGTTCACGTTCATCGTTGAGGCGCGCACGTTCATCGGTGCCGTCGTCGTCCAGACGATCTCGGGCAGTCTGCTCACGCGTGGTTGGTTGCTCAGGCGGTTCGGATGCCGGCCCAATGTTCACACCTCTCAGTATGGCCGCTTCCTTGCTGGAAGCCTCCACGGACTTACCGATGGCCGGGCAATGCGACGCGATTCGTTCTGGGAACACCCCACCGCCTGCTGAACCGGCATCGTCGCCCGGGAAAGGATGTACGTTCAGCGCGGTTCGGGAATCGACGGCACGCAGGGCGGCGCCGTGAAAGGTTGGCGGGGCGGGCGAGGTGCGGCCTGGTATCGGCTCTGGCCATCCGTTCGTCGAGCCAAACACTCTGCCACTCTGCGTGCCCTGCTGCGGATGCTTTCCCGGCCCGCGGACGCCGCGTGGGGCGTCGACGACTTTGCTCTCCGCCGGATCACCCCCTCCCCGCCTCACTGCCCGCCCCGAGAGCCTGACCGACAGAACTGATGCGGCTTGGGCCTCGCCACCTGGATCAAGCAGGTACGCGAGGCCTCGCTGCCCAAGAGGGAGCCCTTCCTCAACGGCCTCACCCAAGGCCAAGATGATCAAGCGGCAGAAGTGTGGCAGGGCAGAGTGCGACAGAGCCGTTCGATTGGCAGACACCAGCATGCTTTTGCATGGCAGTGTGTCACCCGCGGCGACAGTGTCGACTTCCTCGACGGCTTTCGGTACGCGCTCGGCGAGCCACGGGCGTAGTCCTGTTCCTCCTCAGCGTGCGGCCGACGTGCCCTTCACCGTGGTGATAGGCGCGCATCCCAGGTTGTGACGGCTCACCCGATGGCCGTAGGTGCGGCTCCCGGGCCGGCAGGAAGTCGCGGTCCGGCCGCGCCCGCCGACGAGGTGAGCAACATACAGGTCAGCGGCTGGTTTCTTCGTGCGGGTCCCCATCGGTACCGGGCTGAAAAGGGAGGCTGACGGTGCCGTCGATGACTTGGAGGGCCAGGTCGGCGATGCGCATCTGATGATGACGAGCGTGGGAGCGCAGGCGCTGGAAGGCGGTGTCGGGGTCGATGGCGTGGTGGGAGGTCAGGTATCCCTTCGCCTGCTCGATGATGCTGCGGGTTTTCAAGGCTCCCTGGAGCTGTGTGCTCAGGAGCCGGTGGTCGTCCAGGGTGGCCTGCTGGAGCAGGGAGATGGCGGTGGCATCGGCCACGGCCCGGGCGAGTTGCCGGTCGGTTTCGGGCAGGGGGCCGGGGACGCGGCGGAAAAGGTTCAGTACGCCGATGGTCTCCTTCCGCAGCCGGATCGGGCTGGCATGCACGGATAGGTAACCGGCGCTGCGGGCGCGGGCGCTGAAGTTCGGCCAGCGGGAGGAGACGGCCAGGACCGTGTGATCGATGGGGACGGCGTCGTGGTAGGCGGTGAAGCAGGGGCCTTCGCGGGCGTCGAGTTCGAAGAGCTCCACCAGGCGCACCCGTTCGGAGGTGGCGGAGACCAGACGCAGCGGGCCGGCGCCCGGGAGGGCCAGCATCACCCCCGCATCCCCGATGTCCAGGAGATCCATGCAGTGTTCGGCGACGCGGTACAGGAAGTCGGCGGGATCGAAGTCGGCGACCAGGGTGTCGGCCAGGTCGATCAGCGCGGCAGCCACCCGCATCTCACGCGAGGGTGAGGGTTCGTCCGGTGGGGTAGGTGGGCCTGCGGCAGGCACGGGCGGAAGGGGCACAACGGCATCCGATCGTAGGTACCAGCGA
The DNA here is from genome assembly GCF_044544605.1 of Streptomyces sp. NPDC053560. Lineage (NCBI taxonomy): Bacteria > Bacillati > Actinomycetota > Actinomycetes > Kitasatosporales > Streptomycetaceae > Streptomyces > Streptomyces sp. NPDC053560. Next base: position 127,208 of record NZ_JBITXI010000002.1, read on the forward strand.
CCGGACCGGAAGCATCATGCACGGGGGCTGGGTGGAGACCACCCGGAAAGAACCAGCACTGGCTTGCCCCCAGGCTACGCCATGAAGCATGGTCGATTCAGCTCCAGCCCAACACGCCTACCACGATGGGCGCATCGGGGCGAGATTGCCCGAGCCGGCTCGTCCGGGCCTCTCACTCCACTCACGGCGGTGGCGGCCTTGTGCCCTGCGCCCCACGAGCCCCACGTGAAGAGGAGGAAGCGTACGGTGGGAGCAGACTGCCCGAGCACTATGGGAAACAACTCCGCTGGGCAACACCTACATCGGCTTCCGATCAGGGCAGCATCGGCGGCGGATACCGGAGGTGGATCCGTGTTGATGGGCACCCTATGGGCCCCCACCGCCCTGCGCTTCATGCCGAGCCTCCTGTGACGGCCGCGCGGTCGGCGGCCGTACAGTTGGCAGACCGTCTGGCCCGTCGTCACGAGGGACCGGAAGCCATCGCCACCGTATGCAGGGAAGCGATGCAAGCGCCGTGCTCGGTGGGGCTGACACTGGCGGCGGACGCCGCCTCGGCCAGCCGGATATCGCTGTGCTGCGACGGCCCGCTGGCCGAGGCGGGCGAGACCCTGGAGGTCAACCTGGGAGAGGGGCCGTGTGTGCAGGCCCTGCAACAGCGGGCCTCCATCCGCGCCGTTGACCTGACCGACCCCGAGATCACGCGGCCGTGGCCCCTCTACGCCATCGAAGCGCCGACCCACGGCATCCGCGCCGTTTTAGCACTCCCCACTGCACCCCACCCCTGGTCCGCAGCACGGGCCGGCATTGTCCTTGCCCTCTACCGCGGACGGCCCGGCCCGCTGTCCCCGGCAGACCGGCGCACCGCCGGAATCCACCTGGACGCCGCCCAACTCCTCCTCCGGACCGTCGGCGCCGAAGCCCCCGACAACGCGCCCCCACTTATCCGCCTCCCACCGGACCTGGCAGCCATCCACCAGGCAATCGGCATCATCAGCCACCGTCATATCCTCTCCGTCGACCAAGCGCTGGGCCTGTTGCGCGCCCACGCCCACAGTCGCGACATCGACCTCAGTGCCCTAGCCCACGCCGTCGTCCATGACGGCCTGCCCCTCCCCGAAGAGGGCTGATCGAGGTGAACGCGGCAGGCAACGACCGTGCCAACGGGACGGTGCCATCCGGGTGGATGTGGGTACCCAGAAGAGGAACCGACCCTGTGGTGAACACACCCATCCGCATCGGCGTGCTCGGCACCCACTCCACCGGCAAGACGCCCCGGGCATCCCCGTCGACCAGAGCCACGCCTACGACCCCCACTATCGCCAGCTGGTGGACCGCCACGTCCACGGCCTCCTCGCCGACGACCCGGTCCCGCACACCCGCGTCACCAGCGCCCTCGCGAGCAAAGCGGATGCCGTTCAGCAGGCGCTGCGCCTCTTCCTCCAAGAGGCGGCCGCATGACCGCCACACCGCCCGCGGGCACCATCACCATCGCCGACAAGTCGGTGTCCCGACTCGGGTTCGGCACCATGCGCCTGACGGGCCCCGGCACCTGGGGGAGACCCCGAGGACCGGGACACCGCGCTCAGTGTGCTCCGCCAAGCCGTGCACACCTACGGCATCACCCACATCGACACCGCCGACGCCTACGGCCCCCACACCGCCGAGCACCTGAATCGCGACGCGCTCTACCCCTACCCGGATCACGTGCTGATTGCCCCGCTCGACGCCGGATCCCTGGCCCGTGCAGCGGGAATCCACGCGCCGCTGCGCTGGCTGCTCGACCGGGGTGATCACACCGCCCCCATCCCGAGTACGAGCCGCCCGCAGCACCTCGAACAGATCGTCGCCGCTGTGGCAGGCGAAGCTTGATGCCCACCATCACGGCGCCAGCTCCCGCCGCCCCGACGCCAGTCCGAAAGGCAGCCCCGTACGAGAACTGGCGGCCACCGATCATCGGCGTGTCCTTACTCGTCCCGGTGGGTGCGGGCGCACTCGTCGTCGGCCTCCTCGGCTGCACCATGCTGCCCACCGGAACCGTGTATGGCGGCCAATCCCTGGAGCAGGCAACTCAGAACGTGCTCCATGGCGCCCCGGGCGGCCTCCCTTTGGTGCGGCGCGTCGTGCTGGCCTGGGTGCAGATGCGCCGGAGGAAGGTCATCACCCATGTGCTGGCGACCGAGTCGATGCCCCGCAAGGACGTCGAGCAGCTCACCTACCGCGACCCACGGGCTGAGGTGCGCGTGCTTCCCACCCTGCAAGTCATCGACAAGCTGACGCCGAAGGGCCGGCTACGGGCCTTGGTTGGACTTCAGGCCCTCGCCACCGGCGAGACGGCCTACATCGAAGGGGATGTAGTGCGCACCACCGGGGCTCATGCAGAGATGACGAGTTAGAGCTGTCACAGTTGGCCTCATGGGCGGCTGGCAGCACCGCTGGCGCTGCGGCCGAGCACTCGTGATTCGGCCGCAGCGGACAGAGCTCCGCTTGGATCACGCCACAGCAGAAGCGATGGGTGAGCCTCGGGCGTCTGGGCGCCCGCTCCAGGACCTGAGCGAGTGAGAGCACGACCTGCAGAACGCCCCGCAGCACTGCCGTCGACCCGTGAAGGGTAGGTGAAGAAGTCGTCCCGTCCCTGCTCCGGCGCCAGCCGCCGACGCTGGTCATCCAGGATGCGGTCGAGCAGCCGCTGATCGTTGCTCTGGACAGACGTCATGCAACACCCCCACAGGTATGCCAACCCCAACAGGATGCTCGCAGGCTCACAGAGGCCTGAGAAGCCCCTGACACGACTTCTGTCATATGCAATTTCACCTCGCGGATGGCCGCCACCCCACACGGGAGCACCGGAGACACCGCGCTCACCGATGGCGTCCGCGTCGCGCGCCAAGCCTTCCAGCGTGATCCGTGACCTCGATCGCCATGGAGTCGATACTGGGGCTGAACGGCTCCGGTAGGTGATGGCGCAGGGCTCCGATTGCGACTGACAACCCGTCAGGTAAGTCAGCATCGAATCAGCATCAGACCCGCCGGGAGCCGCTTCGGAGCGACATGGACCGCCAAGATCGAGAGCTGGGCATACCTACCGCCACCTGCGGAAACACTGCTCAGAGGCCAGGCTGCTAATCTCACCAGGAGGTACCCGTGAAGATGCTGATGAATGTGCCGGAGAGTGTGGTTGCGGACGCGTTGCGGGGGATGGCGGCGGCGCATCCGGAGCTGGTCGTGGATGTCGAGGGGCGCGTCGTGGTGCGGCGGGACGCGCCGGTGTCCGGGAAGGTCGCGCTGGTGTCGGGCGGCGGCAGTGGGCACGAGCCGCTGCACGGGGGATTCGTCGGGCCCGGCATGCTGGACGCGGCGTGCCCGGGCGAGGTCTTCACCTCGCCGGTACCGGACCAGATGGTGCGCGCCGCGGCCGCCGTGGACAGCGGCAAGGGCGTGCTGTTCATCGTGAAGAACTACACCGGTGACGTGCTGAACTTCCAGATGGCGGCGGAGCTGGCGGAGGACGAGGGCGTACAGGTCGCCAGCGTGCTCGTCAACGACGACGTGGCGGTGGAGGACTCCACCTTCACGGCGGGGCGGCGCGGCACGGGTGCGACGCTCTTCGTGGAGAAGGTGGCCGGCGCCGCGGCCGAGGAGGGCCAGCCGCTGGAGCGTGTCGAGGCGCTCGCCCGCCAGGTCGTGGAGTCCTCGCGGAGCTTCGGTGTGGCGCTCAGCTCCTGTACGACGCCGTCGAAGGGAACCCCGTCGTTCGACCTGCCCGCCGGGGAACTGGAGTTCGGTGTGGGCATCCACGGTGAGCCCGGCAGGGAGCGGCGGCCGATGATGACCTCGGGCGAGATCGCCGACGCCTCGGTGGGCGCGATCCTGCAGGACTGGCAGCCGCGCGGACCGGTGTTGGCGCTGGTCAACGGAATGGGCGCGACGCCACTGCTGGAGCTGTACGGCTTCAACGCGGAGGTGCAGCGGGTGCTCGGCGAGCACGGCGTGCCCGTGGCCCGTACGCTCGTCGGCAACTACGTCACCTCCCTCGACATGGCGGGCTGCTCGGTGACGCTGTGCCAGGCGGACGAAGAGATGCTCCGCCTGTGGGACGCGCCGGTGCAGACGCCCGGGCTACGGTGGGGTCGCTGACCTGCCAGGATCGACTGCCCGCCCGCGAGTGCCCGGACCCCCGTACCCCCTCCCCGTAATCGTCTCCGCACCCGTACTCGTACCTGTCCCCGTACCTGTCCCCAGTTCGTCCCGTACTCGTATCCCTACGCGTACCGCAGACCTCAGGAGCAGCACGTGACCGAAACGGCCCTCGACGCCGCGCTCTTCATCCGCTGGATGCAGGCTGCCGCCGCCCGGGTGAACCAGGAGGCCGAGCGCCTCACCGAGCTGGACTCCCCCATCGGCGACGCCGACCACGGCAGCAACCTGCAGCGCGGCTTCACCGCCGTCGCCAAGGTGCTGGAGTCGGAACCGCCGGCGACGCCCGGTGCCGTACTGACCACCGCCGGACGGCAGTTGATCTCGACCGTGGGCGGCGCCTCGGGACCGCTGTACGGGACGCTGCTGCGCCGTGCGGGCAAGGCCCTGGGCGACGCGCCGGGCGTGACCGCCGAGGAGCTGCGGGCGGCGCTTCGCGGCGGGGTCGACGCGGTCGCTCAGCTCGGCGGCTCGGCGGTGGGCGACAAGACGATGCTCGACGCGCTGGACCCGGCGGTCGAGGCACTGGGCACCTCGTTCGCAGCCGCTGCCGAGGCCGCTGAGAAGGGCGCGGTCGACACCACGCCGCTCCAGGCACGCAAGGGCCGGGCCAGCTACCTGGGCGAGCGCAGCATCGGGCACCAGGACCCGGGGGCCACGTCGTCGGCGTTGTTGTTCGCCGCACTCGCGGAGGTGACCGGATGAGCGCGGACACACCGGTCGGCATCGTGCTGGTCTCGCACAGCCGCGCGGTGGCCGAGTCGGTCGCGGAGCTGGCCACCGGGCTGGCGGGCGGCGACGCGAAGGCGCCGGTCGCGGCGGCGGGCGGCACGCCCGACGGCGGGCTCGGGACGAGCGCCGAGCTGGTCACCGAGGCGGCCCGTACGGTCGACCGCGGCGCGGGCGTGGCCGTCCTGGTGGACCTGGGCAGCGCCGTCCTGACGGTGAAGGCGCTGCTCGCCGAGGGCGACGAACTGCCGGAGGGCACGCGGCTGGTGGACGCGCCGTTCCTGGAGGGCGCGGTGGCCGCCGCGGTCACGGCGTCGGCCGGCGCTGACCTGGACGCGGTGGCCACGGCTGCCGCGGAGGCGTACTCCTACCGCAAGGAGTGAGCGAGGCACGGCCGGGCGGGGCGGGGTCGGCCGGTGTGGGCGCCTGCGCCTCGGGTGCCGCACCGGACCGGGCCCGGTGACGTACCGGCCCGGCCGCGTCGCGGGTGCGGGGACGCCCGCATCGCGCCCCCGCACCCGCCGCCGTCTACGCGCCGACCGCCCCCAGCGCCGTCATCATGCCGAGGCCGTCGGACACGACCCAGTACTCGGTGAAGCGGCCGTCGGCGGCCCGGAAGAGGTCCTGGCCCGCGAAGGCGACCCGCGTGCCGGGCGGCGCGGTGGTGCCGGGGATGCCGCCGCGGTAGGCACCGTGGAACGTCCAGCGCGCGGCCACCATGCCGTCGCCGACCACCGGGCCCGCGTCGAGCGTGACCTTGATGTCGTCGAAGTACTCGTACGACTGGCGGATCTGCTCGGCGGTCTCCTGCGGTCCGTGCACGTCGAAGGTGGGCCAGTGGCCGACGAAGCCGGGGGCGAGGATCTCCTCGGCCACGGCGAAGTCACCGTGCCACAGGTCGATGAGCCAGCGCCGGTAGAGCGCCTCCAGAGGGTCCATGGTCGTCTCGGTGTGGTCCGTGTGAGCCATGCCTCCAGTGTGCCTGCGCGTGCGCGGAGGGACGGGGTGATCGGACCGTCGGCTCACAGCACTACCGGCAGAGCCTCCGGCCCCCGCATCAACCGGGTGTGGCGGTACCGCAGTTCGGTGGCGGGGACGGCCAGGCGGAGGCGGGGGAAGCGGGTGAGGAGAGTGGTGAGCGCCGTCGTCGCTTCGGCGCGGGCGAGCGGGGCCCCCAGGCAGCGGTGAATGCCGTGGCCGAAGGCGAGATGGCCGGCCGCGTCGCGGTCGAGGTCGAGCGCGTCCGGGTCGGCGTACCGCGCCGGATCGCGGTTGGCAGCGCCGGGCGAGACCAGCACGGGCGCTCCGGCCGGTACGTCCGTCCCGGCCAGCGTCAGCGGCTCTGTGGCGTACCGGAACGTCGCGACGCCCACCGGGGAGTCGTACCGCAGCAGTTCATCGAGGGCCGCGGCGACCAGGTCGGGGCGGTCGCGCAGCCGGGCGGCGGCGTCCGGATGGGCGAGCAGGGCGAGCACCGCGTTGCCGATGAGGTTCGTGGTGGTCTCGTGCCCGGCGACCAGGATCAGGACGGCGAGCGAGACCAGTTCGTCCTCGCCGAGCCGGTCGGTGCCGTCGCGCGCGGCGATCAGTGCGGACAGCAGGCCGTCGTCGGGCGTCGCGCGCTTGGCCGCGACCAGTCGGCCGAAATACTCGGCCACCTCGTGCGACGCCGCGTCGATGCGGTCCGGCGCACCCGCCTCGAACAGCTGGTCCGACCAGGCCCGCAGCTGTGCGCGGTCCACCTCGGGCACGCCGAGGAGGTGGCAGATGACGGTGACCGGGAGCGGTACGGCGAGCCCGGCGACGAGGTCGACGGTGTCCCCCTGCCGCCAGTCCCTGGTCAGTTCGGCGGTCAGCCCGTCGAGGTACGGGCGGAGCCGGGCCGCGGCGCCCGTGGTGAAGGCGGGGGCCACCAGCCGGCGCAGCCGGGTGTGGTCCGGCGGGTCGGTGGCGAGCATGGTGTGGCCGAGCGCGGGGTGCAGCCGGCGGTTGCTGGGCCGGTCGGCGAAGTAGCGGGCGGTGTCCTTGGACAGCCGGGGGTCGGCGAGCGCGGCACGGGCGGCGGCGTAGCCGGTGACGAGGAAGGACGGCGGGCCGTCGCCGCGCGGCGGGAGGGGGTGCACGGGGGCCGCGGACCGCAGTTGGGCGTAGGTGGCGTAGGGGTCCCGGAAGAAGTCCGGACCGTAGAGATGCGCGCTCATGGTGTCAGTACCGTAATACCGTGCCCGCATGACGACGACGCCATCGGACGCCCCCATGGACGCCACGGACTTCGCGACGCCCATCACTGCGCGGTACTTCGAGGACTACGTACCGGGAGCGGTGTACACCTACGGCAGCATCACGCTCACCGAGGAGGAGATCCTCGATTTCGCGCGGCGGTTCGACCCGCAGAGCTTCCACACCGACCCGGTGGCGGCGGCGGACGGGCCGTTCAAGGGACTGATCGCGAGCGGCTGGCACACGAGCGCGGTCATGATGCGGCTCTACGCCGACCATTACGTCAGCAAGGTGGCGAGCCTGGCGTCACCCGGCGTGGACGAACTGCGCTGGGTACGGCCCGTCCGGCCGGGCGACACACTGTCGATCCGTACGACGGTCCTGGACGCGCGGGTCTCCCGGTCCAAGCCGGACCGGGGCATCGTGCGCACCGGGATCGAGGTGCTCAACCAGCGGAACGAATCGGTGCTGGCCCTGACGGCCCTGAACTTCTTCGCCCGCAGGCCGGACCACCGGTCCTAGCGGTTCTTTCACGGCCACCCGGCACCGGCGTTCGGCAACGGCCCCGGTCCTAGCGGCCTTCCAGGCGCAGCTGGACCTCTTCCTCCTGGTCGCCCGCCGCCGTGCCGACGACGGAGACCACGAAGGCGGGCAGCAGCGCCTTCCGCAGCTGGTCGACCGCCTGATAGCCGCCCTGCAGGGTGACCGTGCAGGGGGCCGAGAGCTGAGTGGGCCCGGGCTTGTCGCGACCCTGATTGACGTCGAAGGTCGCGGTCCACACGCTCGGTCCCCCGCCTGCCGTCTCGCGGGGCGCGTCGTCCGCGTCGCGGTCGGACGCGAAAGACGTCTGCAGCGCGGTGAAGATGGCCTGCGCATCCTCCGGCCTGCATCCGCTGCACTCGACCGTGACCTCCGCCGCGTGCCCCGCCTGCGTCTCCTGGTGCGCGCTGTCCACTGTGCAACCTTCCTGTCGAGCCGTACGCGGATACCGTCCCCGTCCAGGCTCACCCCGCGGGATCGCGTGGGCGACCGGGAGGAGCGGGTGTCCGCGCATTGTCACTCGCCCAGCGGTACGAGTGAGATCAGCCGGGTGCCCGTGCGGGCCGGTCCGGAAACCGGTGCCCGGTGGGTGAGCCGTCACGGGTGGCATGGCCGCCGCCCGCACACCCTCCCCGGGAAGTGTGGTGCGCGGCCACATACGCGGTCCGTCCCCGGCTTCCTACCGTGTGGCGACATCGCAACGTCCCCCTTCCGGTTCCGGAGTGAGCCCATGGCCGCCACCGCGCACGTCCCGCCATCCCCCGCCGGTCTGCGGCGCATCGTCGCCGCGAGCCTGATCGGCACCACCGTCGAGTGGTACGACTTCTTCCTCTACGGATCGGCCGCCGCGCTGGTCTTCAACAAGCTGTTCTTCCCGGACTCCGACCCCCTGGTGGGCACGCTGCTGTCGTTCCTGACGTACGCGGTCGGGTTCGCGGCCCGGCCCGTCGGCGCGCTGGTCTTCGGGCACTACGGCGACCGGCTCGGCCGTAAGAAACTGCTGGTGCTGAGCCTGCTGATGATGGGCGGCGCGACATTCGCCATCGGGCTGCTGCCCACGCACGCCACGGTCGGCTCGGCCGCGCCGCTGCTGCTGACGCTGCTGCGGCTCGTCCAGGGGTTCGCGCTGGGCGGCGAGTGGGGCGGCGCCGTGCTGCTGGTGAGCGAGCACGGCGACGCGCGGCGGCGCGGCTTCTGGGCGTCCTGGCCGCAGACCGGCGCACCGGCCGGGCAGCTGCTGGCGACCGGGGTGCTCGCGGCGCTGACCGCGCTGCTGCCGGAGGCGGCGTTCGTGTCGTGGGGCTGGCGCATACCGTTCCTGCTCTCCGGCGTGCTGGTGATTCTCGGGCTGTGGATCCGGCTGTCGGTGGACGAGTCGCCGGTGTTCAAGGCGGCGCTGGCACAGGCGGCGGCGCGCAAGGGCACGGAGTCGGCTGCGGAGCGGCTGCCGCTCGTCGCGGTGCTGCGGCACCACTGGCGGGACGTGCTGATCGCGATGGGCGCGCGGATGGCCGAGAACATCTCGTACTACGTGCTCACGGCGTTCGTCCTCGTCTACGCCACCGAGCACAGCGGACTGTCCCAGCAGATCGCGCTGAACGCCGTACTCATCGCCTCCGCGCTGCACTTCGCGGTGATCCCGGCATGGGGCGCGCTATCGGACCGCGTGGGCCGGCGGCCGGTGTACCTCGTCGGCGCACTGGGGGTCGCGGCCTGGGCATTTCCCTTCTTCGCGCTGGTCGACAGCGGGAACTTCGGGCTGCTGCTGCTCGCGGTGACCGTCGGGCTGGTGTTCCACGGGGCGATGTACGCGCCGCAGGCCGCGTTCTTCGCGGAGATGTTCGCGACGCGGATGCGGTACTCGGGCGCGTCGATCGGCGCCCAGTTCTCCTCGGTCGCGGCCGGCGCGCCGGCACCGCTGATCGCGACCGCGCTGCTGGCGGACTACGGCAGCCCGACGCCGATCGCGCTGTACGTCATCGCCGCGGCGGTGCTGACCCTGATCGCCCTGTACGCGGCCAAGGAGACCCGCAACCGGGACCTGGCGGCGGTCGAGCCGGAATCCGCGCCGGCGAAGGGGAGCGCACGGGCGGCGGAGGCGGGGACGGGCTGAGGGGCCTCCCAGCGGCTGCGCACGGCGAAGGTGGCGTTGTCCACAGGCAGCCCCGGCTGCCGGTGGGGAGCGCTACCTTCGGCTCATGCGCGGTGGAGGTGGGGGAGGGGCCTTGCCGCGAGGGTCGGGCGGCTCTCCCGTCGGTTGGGGAGAGGGAGGGGCCCTGCCAGGGAAGCTAGTCACCCTGCCAGGGAATGGGAGGGCCCAGCCAGGGAAGCTAGTCCCCCAGCGCCGCCGACAGCTGATGCAGCCGCAGCGCCAGTTGCAGCTCCAGCGCCCGGGACGGGGACTGCCAGCCCGGGCCGAGGAGGCGGCCGATCCGGTCCAGGCGCTGGGCGACCGTGTTGACGTGCACGTGGAGCGCGTCCTTCGTACGGGCCGGGCTCATGCCGCTCTCGAAGTACGCGTTCAGGGTGCGCAGCAGGTCCGTGCCGCGGCGCGTGTCGTAGTCCACGACCTCGCCGAGGGTGCGGCGTACGAAGCCGTCCACGTCACGGCCGTCGGCCAGCAGCAGGCCGAGGAAGCCGAAGTCCTCGGCGGCGGCGCCCTGGCCGCAGCGGCCGAGCACGCGCAGCGCCTCGCGGCAGCGCCGGGCCTGCGCGTAGGCCGTGGCGACGGCGGCGGGCGTGGCGGCAGGCGCGGGTACGGGCGCGGAGGCGCCGACGGTGACCGGCGCGTGGACGGCGGCGCCGAGCTGGCGGGCGGCCTTCCTGGCCGCCTCTCCCGGGTCGTCGTCCCGGCCCAGCGGGAGCAGCAGGACGACGCCGGCGTCCCGCGCCGCGGCCAGTCCCTGACGGGTGGCGGCGAGGTGGGAGGCGGCGGACCAGAGCCGCTGCCGGCCGGTGGCCCCGGCGCCGTCGGGGCCGGTGGCGGCCGGGGCGGCGCCGTCTCCCGCCGGGTCCTCGATGCGCGCGGCGAGGACGACGTGTGGCGCGTCCAGGTCGGCGGCGACCCGGGCGGCGCGCTCGCGCAGCAGCCGCGGATCGCGGTCGGGGGCGTCCAGCAGGTCGTCGAGGAGTTCGCCGCGTACGCGCTGTTCGGCTTCGCCGGCGGTGCGCCGGGCGAGCAGCAGCAGGGAGGTCACCATCGCGGCCCGTTCCAGGGTGCGCTGGTCGACGGGGTCCAGGTGGGGGTGGCCGCGCAGGACGAGCGCGCCGAGCACCTCGCTGCCGGAGCGGACGGCGGCCACCCAGTCGTCGCCGTCGCGTACCGCGTGGCCGTCGGCGGCGCGTGAGCGGTCCAGGGCCTCGGCGGGCACGCGTTCGGCGTCGGTGAACTCCACGGTGCCGTCGAGGACTTCGGCCACCGCAGCGGCCACATCCTGTACGCCGCCGCCGCGCAGCACCAGCTCGGCGAGGCGGTCGTGAATGTCGGAGGCACGCTCGATGACGCCGCTGCGGTCGCGGATGATCTCGTTGGCGGTCTCCAGCTCGGTCATCGCCTTGCGGGTCTCGGCGAGGAGGTTGGCGGTGTCGATGGCGACGGCCGCGTGGGCGGCGTGCGCGGAGAGCAGGGCGATCTCGGCGTGGTCGAAGACGCGGGCCCGGCGGTCGGCGGCGAAGAGTACGCCGATGACGCCGCTGCCGAGCTTCAGCGGCACCCCGAGGATGGCGACCAGTCCCTCGTCCCGCACCCCCGTGTCGATCGTGCGGGTGTGCTGGAAGCGCGGGTCGTCGAAGTAGCTGTCGGTGACGTAGGGGCGGGCGGTCTGCGCGACGAGGCCGCCGAGCCCCTCCCCCATGCCCAGGCGCAGCTGCTGGAAGCGGGCGGAGACCGAGCCGTCGGTGACCCGCATGTACGTGTCGCCCGCGACGGGATCGTTGAGGGTCATGTACGCGGTCTCGGTGCCGAGCAGGGAGCGGGCGCGCTGCACGATGGCCCGCAGCACCGCGTCCAGGTCGCGCAGCCCGGCCAAGTCGTGCGCGGTTTCGTACAGCGCGGACAGCTCGGCCTCGCGGCGGCGCCGCCCCTCCAGCTCGGTGCGGACCCGCAGTGCGAGGAGCTTGGCGCGTTCCAGGGCGGCGAGCCGTTCGGCGGAGGCGCCGTCGGCCCGGGCGCGCAGTACGGCGCGTTCGAAGTCCTCGGCGGGCGCGCCGGTGGCGAGCAGGTCGAGGAAGGGGGTCTCGGCCGGTGCGGCGGACGGCTCGGCGGACTGCTGGGGTGGCATGGACCTAGGGATACCTCCGGTACGCCGCGGCGCGCCACCCTGGGCGCCGGGTGGGCCCGCGGCCGGCTCCCCTGCGCCGGAGCCGGCGTTCCCCGAGGTCAGTGCGCTGTCCATCCGCCGTCCATGGACAGCGAGGTGCCGGTGATGAAGGACGACCGGGGGCCGCAGAGGTAGGCGACGGCTTCGGCGACCTCGTCCGGCTCGACCAGCCTTTTCACGGCGGAGTCGGCGAGCAGGATCTCGGTCAGCACGCGCTCGGCGGGGATGCCGTGCGCCTCGGCCTGGTCGGCGAGCTGCTTCTCGACCAGCGGGGTGCGGACGTAGCCGGGGTTGACGCAGTTGGAGGTGACGCCGTGCTCGGCGCCCTCCAGGGCCGCGACCTTGGAGAGGCCCTCCAGGCCGTGCTTGGCGGCGACGTAGGCGGATTTGTACGGCGAGGCGCGCAGGCCGTGCACGGAGGAGATGTTGATGACGCGGCCCCAGCCCTGGGCGTACATGTGGGGCAGTGCGCCGCGCAGGAGGCGGAAGGGTGCCTCCAGCATGACCTTCAGTACGGTCGCGAAGACGTCGGGCGGGAACTCCTCGATGGGCCGGACGAGCTGGATGCCGGCGTTGTTGACGAGGATGTCGGCGCCGGCGGCGCTCTCCTCGGCGGCGTCCAGGTCGGTGAGGTCGAGGGAGACGGGCCGGAGCGCGCCGGGCAGGCCGTCGGCCCGTTCCGCGAGCCGGGCGAGCCCGTCGCCGTCCCGGTCGACCGCGCGGACGGTGGCGCCGTCGGCGGCCAGCCGCAGCGCGCAGGCCGCGCCGATGCCCCCGGCCGCGCCGGTGACGAGTGCCGTACGGCCGGCGAGTCCGGACGCGGGGGCGGTACCTGATGTGGAGGTGGCGCTCATGGGCGTCACCCTAAGCAGCACAAGGCCCCGCACCGATGTGGGAGGCACCCACAAGCCGCGGTCCGGTCATGTGGCGGGAGCCCTCAGCGCACGCCTCGCGACCGGAAGCGGCCGCCCCCTCAGCGCACCCCCCGAGGCCGGAACTGGATGCTGATGCGGGGGCCGACCGGGCGAGTGGTCTTGGGGATGGCGTGGTCCCAGGTGCGTTGGCAGGAGCCGCCCATGACGATCAGGTCGCCGTGGCCGAGGGAGCGGCGGACGGTCGGTCCGCCGCCGTCGCGGGGGCGCAGGACGAGCGCTCTGGGCTCGCCGACGGAGAGGATCGCGACCATGGTGTCCTGGGTGCGGCTACGGCCGATGCGGTCGCCGTGCCAGGCGACGCTGTCCTCGCCGTCGCGGTAGTAGCACAGCCCGGCCGTGCGGAACGGTTCGCCGAGCTCTTCGGCGTAGTACGCGCCGAGTTCTTCCCGCGCCTCGTCGAGCGCCGGATGCGGCAGCTCCACGCCCTCGGCGTAGTGGCACAGCAGCCGCGGCACATCGACCATCCGCTCGTACATCTGCCGCCGCTCGGCGTGCCAGGGGACGGCCGCCACCAGCTCCTGGAACAGCTCGTCGGCTCCGGTCAGCCAGCCGGGCAGCACGTCGATCCAGGCGCCGAGGCCCAGGGTCGTGCGTTCGACCCCTGCCAAAGGCCGCAGACCGATGTCGTCGACCCCGTCGAAGAGCGAGCTCTGCAAATGCGTGGTGGCCATGGGGCCAGCGTACGCCGTGTTCGAATTTTTGTGCGAATGCCGTACGGGTCAGGAGTCGCGGAACACGGCCGCCAGCTCTCCCCGCGAGCGCACGCCGAACTTCGCGTACACGTGCGTGAGGTGGTACTGCACGGTCTTCACCGACAGGAACAGCTCCGACGCGACCTGCGCATTGCTCATCCCGCGCGCGACCAGCCGGGCCACGGCCCGCTCCTGTGCGGTGAGCCGGGAGAAATCCTCGGCGCCGCCCCGTTTCAGGCCGCCGGCCTGCAGCTCCCGCTCGCAGCGTTCGACGTACGTGCGGGCGCCGAGCAGGACGTACGCGTCCCGGGCGTTCTGGAGCAGCGCGTCCGCCTCCCGGCGCTTGCCCGCGCGGCGGAGCGTCTGGCCGTACGCGTAGCTCACCCGTGCCCGGTCGTACGGCAGCGGCAGGTGCTCCAGGTGGGCCAGCGCGCCTTCGAAGTGGGCACGGGCCGTGTCGAGGTCACCCTCGGAGCCGGCGATCCGGCCGCGTACGTAGCCGAGCCGGGCCATCGTGGAGCGGTGGCCGCGGTCGGCGGCCAGCTCCTCGAAGGGCTTCAGGAAGGTGTCGGCCTCGGGCACCCGGTTGGTCATCACCAGCGCGTTGGCGTAGACGTCCTGCCAGGGCCAGAAGCCGGGTTCGTCGATGCCCTCGCGCTGCCGCAGCCGCAGGACGGGCTCCAGCGCCGCGGTCACCCGCTCGTACTGGCCGCGGGCCTCGGCGACCTGGGCGCGGGCCAGGCAGGCGGGCACCACCATCGCCTCGTAGTGCTGCATGTCGGCGGAGGCCCGCCGGGCGTGGTGGTGGGCGGCCGCCCAGTCGCCGCGCAGCGCGTGGATCTGCGCACCCGTCCAGTGCACCAGGGGGCGCAGCAGCTCCATCCGGACCTCGGCGAGCTGGGCCGCGGCCCGGTCGACCGTGCGCACCGCGTCCTGCCAGGCGCCCAGCGCGAACTGGGTGCGGGCCAGCCAGGCCTGCGCCCAGAGGGAGATCCGGGTGGAGCCCATGCGGAAGCCGGTCGGTACGGCGCCCTCCAGCTCGCGCCGCGCGGCCTCGGGCTCGTCCATCGCCAGGTCCATCCAGCCCCGGCCCATCTGTACGCGCTGGGACTGGGCGCCGCTGGAGATCCGGGCCAGTACGTCGTCGTAGGCGTGCGCGGCCTCCTCGGCGCGGCCCATGGCGGCGAGGCCGAGCCCGAGGATCGCCTCCGACTCCACCGCCGAGGGCTCCATCGGGCCGACCAGGTCGACGGCCTTGCGGGCCCAGTGGACGAGGTCGGCGGCGCGGCAGCGGCCGAGCGAGTGCAGTACCCGGCGGTGGCAGATCGCGGCGGCCAGCTCGGGCCGGCGGGCCGGATCGCAGCGCTCCCAGGCGTGCGTGAGCCGTACCTCGGCCTCTTCGGGGCGCCCGCGGGTGATCGCGAGGTAGCCGAGGACGGAGTCGCGCAGCGCGCCGGGCGGGTAGCTCTCCAACTCCGCGGCGAAGGTTTCGGCCTGCGGCCTGTCCCCCGCGCCGACCAGGGCGTCGACGGCCCGCAGCAGCCGGTCACGGCGGGTGGCGCGGGCCGGGGTGAGCCGGCTGGCGGCGACCAGCGCGCCGGCCACCTGGGACCAGGCGCCCTCGGCGGCCCGGTCGGCGGCGAACCGGTCCAGGTCGTCGGCGAGCTCGGCGTCGGCGGCGGGGGTGGCGGCGACCCGGTGCATCAGGCGGCGGCCGTGGTCCTCGACGATCTCCGCGGCGCGGCGGTGCAGGTCGCCGCGTTCGACGAGGCCGAGTGCGCCGTGCACGGCGGCCCGTACGAGCGGGTGCGGGAAGGTGAGGAGGGTCAGTCCGGGGCCGTCGGCCGTGGTGAGCAGGCCGGCCCGGCGGGCCTCGTCGACGGCCGCGAGCGGGTCCGCGACGCCGGACAGCTCGGCGGCCTCGGCGAACGGCACCGACTCGCCGAGCGCCGAGCAGGCCTCGATGAGGGTGCGGGCCTGCGCTCCGCAGGCGTCGAGGCGGCGGTGGACCGCGGAGGCGTACCGGCGGGGCGCGGGCAGTGCGGGCTGCCAGTCCCGCCAGATGCCGGCGGGCACTTCCTGGAGCAGGTCGGTGATGTGGAGGGGGTTGCCGCGGGTATGGCGGCAGAGGATGCGCGCGGCGGGGAGCGTGAGGTCGACGCGGCCCGCGCTCCAGGCCAGCTGCTGCACGTCCTCGGGGGTGAGCGGGCCCAGCCGCAGCGCCCCGTCGCGGTACGCGGCCAGGAAGTCCAGCACGTCGACCGGCAGCCGGTGCAGTGCGTCGTCGGCGGCGGCCAGCACGACGAGCACCTGCTCGGTGGACATCCGGCGGACGGCGGAGGCGACGGCGCGCAGCGAGGCGGCGTCCGCCCAGTGGGCGTCGTCGATGACGACGACGGTGGTGGTGTCCTCGCCGGGTGCGCTCCATATGCCGTGCAGCCGGCGGCCTGCGGCGAGCGGGGCCGGCGGCTCCGCGGGCGCGTCCCCGTCCGGGAAGAGGGCGGCGCCCGCGGCCTTGGCGAGCTGGTCGGCGACGCCCAGGTCCAGCTCGTTCTCCCAGCGCACGCCGCTCGCGCGGTACACGCGGACGGCGTGCTCGCCCGGGCGGCCGTACTGTTCGCGGGGGCCGTGCTGTTCCTGCGGAGAGCCCTGCTGTTCATCCAGGCCGTGCTGTTCGCTCAAGAAGTACTCGATCAGGGCGGTCTTGCCCATGCCTGAGGCCCCCTCGACCAGGACGATCGAGGGGTGTCCGGTGCGGGCAGCGGCCAGCAGGCGGTGCAGGGCGGCCAGCTCCGCCTGCCGGCCGGCGGGGCCCTGCCGGCCGGTCTCGCCGGCATCTTCCGGGGAGCCGTTCGCGCCGTCGTGATCGTCCATCGCGCTTCACATTAGCCGCGCGCGGGCGACCGCTCACGCGGGCCGCTCATCCCTGGTCACCGCCGGCGACGGGCAGGACGGAGGCGGTGATGTAGGAGGCCTCGTCGGAGGCCAGGAAGCAGATCGCGGCGGCCTGCTCGTCGAGCTTCCCGTACCGCTTGAGCAGGGAGGAGTCGACCGTCTGGTCGACGATCTGCTGGTACCAGGCGCGTTCCCGCGCGTCGGCGGCGGCCGGGCCGCGGGCGACCCGGCGGGGCGGTGCGTCGGTGCCGCCGGGCGCGGTGGCCACGACGCGGATGCCGTACGGGGCGGCCTCCAGGGCCAGCGCGGAGGTGATGCCGTTGATGCCGCCCTTGGCCGCGGCGTACGGGACACGGTTGACGCCGCGGGTGGCCACCGAGGAGACGTTCACGATCGTGCCGGAGCGCTGTGCGATCAGGTGCGGGAGGGCCGCGCGGCAGGTCCACAGCGTCGGGAAGAGGGAGCGCTGCACCTCGGCCTGGATCTGCTCGGGGGTGTAGTGCTCGTAGGGCTTGGCCCAGATGGTGCCGCCGACGTTGTTGACCAGGATGTCGATGCGGCCGCCGAGCGCACGGTGCGCCTCGGTCACGGCCCGCTCGGCGCCCTCGTACCGTTCGAGGTCGGCGGTGACGGCGTGCGCGGCGGCGCCGTCCTTGCCCAGTTCGGCGGCCAGTTCCAGGATCAGTTCGGAGCGGTCGACGAGGACGGCCTCGGCGCCCTCGGCGGCCATCCGGCGGGCGACGCACTCGCCGATGCCCTGTGCCGCGCCGGTGATCACGGCCTTCCTGCCGGCGAACCGGCCGGGGAAGTGCGCGGCGCTCACCGGGCGGCCCCCGCGAGCTGCGCGGTGCCGGTCGGCGCGAACTTCTCGGTGTGGAAGTGGGCCGGAACCACACCCTGTTCGGCCAGATGCGTACGGACCGCCTCGACCATGGGCGGCGGGCCGCAGACGTAGATGTCCACGTCGCCGTCGTTGAGGTGGCGCGGCTCCAGGCGGCCGGTGACGTATTCCTTGACGCAGTGGTCGTAGGTGAAGCCGGGGATGACGGCGGCGTAGTCGGCGAGCGCTTCGAGGCGTACCAGGTCGCGGTCGGCGGAGACGCCGTAGACCAGGTGGACGGGGTGGGCCGGGGGCTCGGTGGCGAGCTTCTCCAGCATGGAGAGGAGTGGCGCGAGGCCGGTGCCGCCGGCCAGCAGCAGTGCGGGCCGCTCGATCCCGCGGAGGTAGAAGCTGCCCATCGGCCCGGTGAAGCCGATGCGGTCGCCCACCTGGGCACGGTCGCGCAGGTAGCCGGACATGGCGCCGTCCTCGGTGAGGCGGACGAGGAAGGAGACCTGGCCCTCGGCGGGGCCGGAGCTGAAGGAGTAGGAGCGGGTGACGTCGGTGCCGGGCACGGCGACGTTGACGTACTGGCCGGGGAGGAAGGCGAGCGCGGCGCGGTCGTCGGGCTCCAGGGTGAAGGCGACGGTGGTCTCCGACAGCTTCTCCAGCGCGACGAGGGTCGAGGTGTGGGTGGCGGCGGCGGTCTTGGCGGCGTCGGAGGTGGTGGGGATGCGGAGCACCAGGTCGCTCTGCGGGGTCATCTGGCAGGGCAGCGCGTACCCCTGCGCGGCCTCCTCGTCGGTCAGCGCCTCGTCGATGTAGTCGCCGCCGTCGTAACGGCCGCTCTCGCAGCGGGACTTGCAGGTGCCGCAGGCACCGTCCCGGCAATCCAGGGGGATGTTGATGCGTGCCTTGTAGGACGCGTCGGCGACGGTTTCGTTCGGTCCGCAGGTGACGAACCGGGTGATGCCGTCCTCGAAGGTCAGGGCGACCTGGTAGCTCATGGTGAACTCGATTCGGGGGAAGGGCGGGACTCGGAGGCCGGGGTGGGGGCCTCGGACTGGGGGCCTCAGATGTGGTAGATGTCGACCACGTGGTGGATGCAGTCGTTCTTCAGAACGACCTTCTTCTTCGTGATCAGCGGGGTCCCGCCCGAGAAGTCGATGGTGTAGAACGACGTCCCGAAGTACGGGTCGATGTTCTGGTAGCGGTAGTACAGCGTGTGCCAGTTGAAGCGGACGTCGATCTCGGCGCCGCGGCGCTCCACGACCTCGACGTTGGCGATGTGGTGGCCGGTGCGCGGTTCGGGGAGGCTGGTGGCGCTGGAGCGGTCCGTGCGGATGCGGAAGACCCGGTCCTCCAGGCCGCCGCGGTTGGCGTAGTAGATCAGGGAGATCTCGGTCCCCGGGTCGCGCGTCAGCTCGTCGTCGTCGGCCCAGGCCGGCATCCAGAACTCGACGTCCGGGTGGTAGCACTCCAGCCACTTCTCGAACTCGCGGTCGTCGAGGTAGCGGGCCTCGCGGTAGAGGAACTGGCGGATGTCCTCCACGGTGACGGCCGCGGTGGCCGTCTCGGTGCTCACGGTCATGTCTCGCTCCGTCCTTACCGGTCCTGGCCGGGGGTGGCGGCGTCCTCGGCGGCCACGGCCCTGCGCATGGTGTCCAGCCAGTAGCCGTGCTGGATCGGGTAGAGGGTCTCGTCCTCGGTGCGGGCGCCGCTCGCGATGGGGTGGATGCCGAGCTTCTCGGCGTCCTCGTCGGGCCCGGTGATCCGGTGGGCGACGCCGCGGCTGAGGTCGTTCCAAGGGGCCGCGCCGGCCAGGTAGGTCTTCTGGCAGGAGCGGAATTCCTCCAGGTCGTCCGGGGTGGCCATGCCGGAGGCATTGAAGAAGTCCTCGTACTGGCGGATGCGGTTGGCGCGGGCCTCGGCGCTCTCGCCCTTGGGGGCGATGCAGTAGATGGTGACCTCTGTCCTGTCCACCGAGATCGGGCGGAAGTGCCGGATCTGGGAGCTGAACTGGTCCATCAGGTAGACGTTCGGGTACAGGCAGAGATTGCGTGAGTACTCGATCATCCAGTCGGCCTTGACCTCGCCGAACTCGGCGACCAGCTCGTCCCGGCGCTCGTTCAGGGAGCGGTTGGAGGGGTCCTCCCACCGGGTCCACAGCAGCAGGTGGCCGTGTTCGAAGGAGTAGTAGCCGCCCTTCTGGCGGGCCCAGCTGCCGGCGTCCATGTTCCTGGTGTCGTTGGCGGACTCGCCGGAGGTGCGGCGCGCGGTGGTGGCGGCGTAGTTCCAGTGGGTCGCGGAGACGTGGTAGCCGTCGGCGCCGTTCTCCGCCTGGACCTTCCAGTTGCCGTCGTAGGTGTAGGTGGAGGAGCCGCGCAGCACCTCCAGGCCCTCGGGTGACTGGTCCACGATCATGTCGATGATCTTGGTGGCCTCGCCGAGGTGCTCGGTGAGCGGCTTCACGTCCGGGTTGAGGCTGCCGAAGAGGAAGCCGCGGTAGTTCTCGAAGCGGGCGACCTTCGTCAGGTCGTGCGAGCCGTCCTTGTTGAACTGCTCCGGGTAGCCGGCGCCGCGGCCGTCCTTGACTTTCAGCAGCTTGCCGGAGTTGTTGAACGTCCAGCCGTGGAACGGACAGGTGAAGGTGGTGCGGTTGTCCGTCTTGCGGCGGCAGAGCATCGCGCCGCGGTGGCTGCACGCGTTGATCAGCGCGTGCAGCTCGCCGTCCTTGCTCCGCGAGATCACTACGGGCTGGCGCCCGATGTACGTCGTGAAGTAGTCGCCGATCTTGGGGATCTGCGTCTCGTGGGCGAGATAGACCCAGTTGCCCTCGAAGATGTGCTTCATCTCCAGCTCGAAGATCTCCTCGTCGGTGAAGATCTTCCGCCGGGCCCGGTGGATGCCGTT
This sequence comes from Streptomyces sp. NPDC053560, assembly GCF_044544605.1. Lineage (NCBI taxonomy): Bacteria > Bacillati > Actinomycetota > Actinomycetes > Kitasatosporales > Streptomycetaceae > Streptomyces > Streptomyces sp. NPDC053560. The sequence goes on from NZ_JBITXI010000002.1 coordinate 147,465, forward strand.
CTCCTCGTCCTCCACCAGGGCGTCGTCCAGGATCGCCCGGGCGGTGACCGACGTCTGCGTCATGGTCCCTCCAAACCTGCGCCCGGTGCCCCGTCGTCCCGTCGGGGGCCTCACGGCCGCTTTTCAGCACCATGGCAGCGGGGTGACGACGCCACCCCGGGCATTTCCCCAGGGTTGACCCAGGGCCCAATTCAGATTCCTTGCATATCAATCGGCGGCAAAAGAGTATTTCTCTCGTCTGGAAACCGCTGCCTACGATGAGCCGCATCCGGCGGCAAGGAAGCCAAGGAGGCCCCATGGAACTGCGCCACCTGCGCTATTTCGTCGCCGTCGCCGAGACCCGGCACTTCGGCCGCGCCGCGGAGAACCTGCACATGGCACAGCCCCCGCTGTCCCAGGCGATCCGGCAGCTGGAGGCCGACCTCGGGGTCGAACTGTTCACCCGGACCACCCGCCAGGTGGCCCTGACCGGGGCCGGCGAGGTCTTCCGTACCGACGCGGTACGGATCCTGCAGTCGGTCGACGAGGCGACCACCCGCGTGCGCCGCTTCGCCAAGGGCGCCGAAGGCATCCTCCGGCTGGGACTCACCGGGACCGCCTGCTACAAGCAGCTCCCGGAGATCGCCCGGCTGGTCAAGGAGGAGATGCCGGGGGTGGCGCTGGAGATCCACACCGAGCTGCTGACCCCGGCCCAGGAGCTGGCCCTCAGCGAGAACCGCCTCGACGTGGGCATGCTCCGGCCGCCGGTCCGGCAGGAGGGCATCGTCTGCCGGGAGGTCGCCCGGGAACCGCTGGTACTGGCGGTACCCGAGGACCACTGGCTGAGCGACGCGGAGGCCGCGGAGGTCGGCCAGCTGCGCCACGAGAACTTCATCATGTACGCGGTCAACTCCCGCTCCGTCGTCAACGACGCGGTCACCCGGAGCTGCCTCGCGGCGGGCTACTACCCGCACTGCGCACACGATGTCACCGAGACCTCGACCGCGCTGGCGCTCGTCGCCGCCGGCCTGGGAATCGCCCTGCTCCCCGACTCCGTCCGCTCGGTCTCCCGCGACGGCGTCGTCTTCAAGCCCCTCCGGGACGCGGAGACCGTCGGACTCGCCCTCGCCTGGCGCGAGAACGACGCCTCGCCCCTGCTGGAGACGCTGATCGGCGTCCTGGAGACACACGGCGTATTCGTCCCGGACCCCGCCCCCGGGGACCGATGAAGACCACCGCAAACGAGGACCGATGAAGATCACCGCCATCGAGGCGATTCCGTTCGCCATCCCGTACAAGAAGCCGCTGAAGTTCGCCAGCGGCGAGGTCCGCACGGCAGAACACGTCCTCGTACGCGTCCACACCGACGACGGCCTCGTGGGCGTCGCCGAGGCACCGCCACGCCCCTTCACCTACGGCGAGACCCAGGAATCCATCGTCGCGGTGATCGACAAGATCTTCGCACCGCAGCTCACCGGCCTGGCCCCCACCGCGCGCGAAGCCGTGCACACCCGCCTGAACCGTACGGTCGGCAACCCCACCGCCAAGTCCGCCGTGGACATGGCCCTGTGGGACGTCATCGGGCAGTCCGTCGGGCTGCCGGTCACCGAACTGCTCGGCGGCTTCACCGACCGGATGCGGGTCGCGCACATGGTGGGCTTCGCGCCGCCGGAGCAGATGGTCGCCGAGGCGCAGCGCATCCGGGACACCTACGGCATCACCAACTTCAAGGTGAAGGTCGGCCGCCGCCCCTTCCAGCTCGACGTCGAGGCCTGCCGCGCACTGCGCGAGGGACTGGGCGACGAGGTGGAGCTGTACATCGACGGCAACCGCGGCTGGACCGCGTCGGAGTCGGCCCGCGCGCTGCGCGCGATGGACGGGCTGGACCTGACACTGGCCGAGGAGCTGTGCCCGGCCGACGACGTCATGGGCCGCCGCCGGCTGGTCTCGCACACGAACATCCCGTTCGTCGCCGACGAGAGCGCCACCCGCCCCGGCGAGGTGACCCGCGAGCTGCTGGGCGGTTCCGCGACCGCCATCAGCATCAAGACGGCCCGTACGGGCTTCACGTACTCCCAGCGCGTCCACCACCTCTGCGAGGGCCTGGGCGTGGAGGTCGTGATGGGCAATCAGATCGACGGCCAGATAGGCACGTTGTGCACCGCGGCCTTCGGATCCGCCTACGAACTGACCGCCCGACGGGCAGGCGAGTTGTCCAACTTCCTCGACATGAGCGACGACCTGCTCGCCGAGCCGCTGGCCATCGAGGACGGCACGCTGCGCGTCCGCGAGGGCGCCGGCCTCGGCCTCGTCCTCGACCCCGAAAAGCTGGCCCGCTACCGCCAGGACATCTGAACCGCCCCCTTCTTCCCCCCTCTCCCCCGTCAGGACAGGAGCACGACCATGAGCGAGAACGTCCAGGAGCAGGCCACCGCCGCCGCGTCCGGTGCCTCGGCCACCGAGGCCTTTCGCGCCAAGCAGCGGTCCGAGGCCGTCGCCGGCAAGGAGCGCGTCGACACGCTGGCCACCGAGGTCATCACCGCGGTGCACGACGTCATCCGCCGCCACAAGGTGACGTACGCCGAGTACGACGCGCTGAAGGCGTGGCTGATCGGCGTGGGCCAGGACGGCGAGTGGCCGCTCTTCCTCGACGTGTGGATCGAGCACGTCGTCGAGGAGGTCGCCAACGAGAACCGGCAGGGCAGCAAGGGCACCATCGAGGGCCCGTACTACGTCCCGGAGTCGCCGAAGCACGAGGCCGAGACCACCCTGCCGATGCGCGAGAACGAGGCCGGCACGCCGCTGCTCTTCCAGGGCCAGGTCCGGGGCGTGGACGGCGAGCCGCTGGCGGGCGCGCACGTGGAGATGTGGCACGCCGACGACGACGGCCTGTACTCGCAGTACGCGCCGAACCTGCCGGAGTGGAACCTGCGCGGCACCGTCGTCGCCGACGAGCAGGGCAATTTCAAGATCCACACGATTCGGCCCGCGCCGTACCAGATCCCCACCGACGGCTCCTGCGGCAAGCTGATCGCCGCGGCCGGCTGGCACGCCTGGCGCCCCGCGCACCTGCACCTGAAGGTGTCGGCGCCCGGCCACCAGCTGATCACCACGCAGCTGTACTTCGAGGGCGGCAGCCACGTCGAGGACGACATCGCCTCGGCCGTGAAGCCGGAGCTGGTCCTCGCCCCGAAGCCCGCGGCCGACGGCAGGGGCAACGAGGTCACGTACGACTTCGTGATGGACCGGACGGAGGCCTGAGCATGCTGTTCGCCGTGAAGATGGACGTGGACCTCCCCACCGGCCTGGACCCCGAGGCCAAGGCCGACATCATCGCCCGCGAGAAGGCGTACTCCCAGGAGCTGCAGAAGGCCGGGAAGTGGCCGCACATCTGGCGGTGCGTCGGCCAGTACTCCAACCTCAGCGTCTTCGACGTGGAGTCCAACGACGAGCTGCACGACATCCTGTGGGGCCTGCCGCTCTTCCCGTACATGTCCATCGAGGTGACGCCGCTGGCGGTGCATCCCTCCGACATCAACGCCTGACGGAGGGGAGCATGGACAAGGTCGTGGCGTCCGCCGCCGAAGCGGTGGCGGACGTAACGGACGGCGCCTCGTTCGCCGTGGGCGGCTTCGGGCTCAGCGGCGTCCCCGACGTGCTGATCCAGGCCGTGTACGAGACCGGCGCGAGCAGCCTGCGCGTGGTCTCCAACAACTGCGGCGTGGACGGCGGCGGCCTGGGCATCTGGCTCGGCGCGGGCCGGATCGCCCATGTCACCGGCTCCTACGTCGGCGCCAACAAGGAGTTCGCGCGGCAGTACCTCGCCGGCGAACTGGAGCTGGAGCTGACCCCGCAGGGCACGCTCGCCGAGCGGCTGCGGGCCGGCGGCTGCGGCATCCCGGCGTTCTACACCCCGGCCGGGGTCGGCACGGACGTCGCCGACGGCGGCATGGTGCTCCGGTACGGGGCTGGGGGAGGCGAGGTCGCCAAGGCGTCGCCGCCCAAGGAAGTGCGCGAGTTCGACGGCGAGAGTTACGTCATGGAGCGCGGCATCACCACCGACTTCGCGCTGGTCCGGGCGGCGAAGGGCGACCGGCACGGCAACCTCGTCTTCAACAGGGCGGCGCGCAACTTCAATCCGCTCGCGGCGATGGCCGGCCGGATCACCGTCGCCGAGGTGGAGGAGCTGGTCGAGCCGGGCGAGCTGGACCCCGACGAGGTGCATCTGCCCGGCGTGTTCGTCCAGCGGGTGCTGGCGCTGACGCCGGAGCAGGCCGCGGACAAGAAGGTGGAGCGGCGCACGGTCGCCGCGCCGCCGGACGGCGAAGGGACGGTGCGCGCCTGATGGCCTGGACCAGGGAAGAGATGGCCGCGCGTGCCGCGGGCGAGCTGCGCGACGGCGACTACGTGAACCTCGGCATCGGGCTCCCCACGCTCGTGCCCAGCTATCTGCCCGAGGGCGTGGACGTGGTGCTGCAGTCCGAGAACGGGCTGCTGGGCGTCGGCCCGTACCCCGCGGAGGACGAGGTCGACCCCGACCTGATCAATGCGGGCAAGGAGACCGTCACGGTGCTGCCGGGCGCGGCCTTCTTCGACTCCGCGCTCTCGTTCGGCATGATCCGCGGCGGGCACATCGACACCGCGATCCTCGGCGCCATGCAGGTCTCCGCGGGCGGTGACCTGGCGAACTGGATGATCCCGGGGAAGATGGTCAAGGGCATGGGCGGCGCGATGGACCTCGTGCACGGCGCCCGCCGGGTGGTCGTGGTGATGGACCACACCGCCAAGGACGGCAGCCCGAAGATCGTCGAGAGCTGCTCGCTGCCGCTGACCGGCCGGGCCTGCGTCCACCGGATCATCACCGACCTCGGCGTCCTGGACGTCACCGAGGACGGGCTCGTCCTGGTGGAGACCGCGCCCGGCGTGTCCGCCGAGGACCTTCTCGCGCGCACCGCAGCGCCCGTGCGGGTCCCCGCCGCGCACGGCTGACCCGCCGCCTCCGCCGCCCCGCCGGCCGGACTCCCGGACAGCCGTCCGGCCGGCGGGGGCCGAACCCGGCCGGTGCGGGCACCCGGTCCCGTACGCGCTCCGCCAGGTGCCCGACTCATGCGGCGCGCGTCCGGGGCCCCGCGCCGGCCGTGGGCGTCCGGATCCGTCGGACGCCCGGCGGCGGAGCGCGGGCAGGCCGCTCCGTCCTGCCCGCGCCCCGCCGCCACCCCCGTACGTTCCGCAGGAGACCCCGTGACCCGCACCGCTCCCCCGCTGCTCCACCACCGCCTCGACGGCCCCGAGGACGCGCCGCCTCTCGTGCTCGGCCCGTCGCTGGGCACCTCGCTCGCCGTGTGGGAACCGCAGCTGGCCGAACTGGCCCGCACCCACCGGGTGCTCCGGTTCGACCTGCCCGGCCACGGCTCCACCCCCGTCGGCGTACTCCCCGGCCCCACGCCCGGCGCCACCACCGTCGCGGACCTCGCCCGGCTCGTCCTGGATCTGGCCGATCACCACGGCTGGAGCACCTTCCACTACGCCGGGATCTCGCTCGGCGGGGCGATCGGTGCCCGGCTGGCGGTGGACCACGCCGACCGGCTCGCCTCGCTCGCGATGGTCTGTTCCGCCGCCCGCTTCGGCGAACCGGCCGGCTGGCGGGAGCGGGCCGCCGCGGTGCGCGCGCACGGCACGGCGGCGGTGCTGCAGGCGACGCCGGGCCGCTGGTTCGCCGATCCCGGGACCGCCGCCGGCCCGCGCGGTACGGCACTGCTCGGTGATCTCTCCGCCGCCGCCCCGGCCGGGTACGCGGCCTGCTGCGATGCGCTGGCCGGCTACGACGTGCGGTCCGCGCTGTGGTCGGTCACGGCCCGCACGCTCGTGATCGCCGGGCGCCAGGACCCGGCGACGCCGCCCGCGCTCGCCCGGGAGATCGCCGACGGGGTGCCGGGCGCGGCCCTCGTGGAGGTCACGGGCGCCGCCCATCTGGCGGGCGTGGAGCGGCCGGACGCGGTGAACGCGGCGCTGCGGGTGCATCTGGACGCGGCGACGGCGGGCCGCTGAACCCGCCGTACGCCGGCGCGGCGTGCTGCCGTCAGACGGTTTCGCCGCGGGCCGGCGCGGGCGGCCGCGCCGGTTCCTGCCGGGGTACCGGAAGGCCGCCGGGCGGGCCCGCCAGGACCTTCCCCAGGCGCTGTCCCGGCAGCTCGACCAGCCGGTGCGCGAGCATGCTCAGCGGCAGCAGCAGCGCGAGGTAGGCGGCCACCAGCAGCGGTGTGTCGTGCTGCTGCCAGGGCACGGCCAGGTCGCAGACCTCCAGGACGAGCGGGTGCAGGAGGTAGAGCGAGTAGCTGATCACGCCGCAGAAGGCGAGCCAGCGCGGTACGCGGTGCCGCCGCAGGGCCATCGCCACGCCGAACGTGAGCAGCGCGAGCCCGACCGTGAGCGCCCAGATCCGCACGGCGGCCTGCGGTGCGGCGCCGCCGGTGACCGCGTCGCCGCGGGTGCCGATGTGCAGCGCCGCCGACAGGACGCAGGCGGCGAGCACCATGCCCGCGACGGTCGTCCCCGCTGCCCTGCTCAGCTGCCCGCGCTCCATGCGGTACAGCACGGTCCCGGTGAACATCAGGGACAGCAGCGCGAGCCCCTGCCAGGGCGGGATGCGGCCGTTGCAGAGGACGAGGACGGCCGCCAGCCCGCCGCCGATCAGCGCCCCGGCCCGGCACCACGAGGCCCGGCCCGAGGCCACGGCGCACAGCGCGACGGCCGCCCCGAGCGCGGTCGCCGCGATCACCGGCGCGCCGCCCAGGCCCCGGGTCAGCGCGGCGGCCGGCAGCAGTCCGCCGGCCGCGACGCCGAGCGCGGCCACGCCGAGGGCCGCGGGCGCGGAGCGGCGGTGCTGCCGCAGTGCGAAGAGCGCCGCGACGAGGAAGTAGAAGACCATCTCGTAGGAGAGGGTCCACAGCACGTTGAGGGCGTTGGGCACGCCGAGGAGGTCCTGCAGCATCGTCCCGTGCGCGAGCAGGGCGCTCAGCGGGTCGTGCTCCCCCAGCCCTTCGCGCAGCTGTCCCGGACCCCACCGGGCGAGCAGCGCCGTGGCCGCGAGCGCCACGATCAGCAGCGGGTAGAGGCGGCAGACCCGGCCGACCCAGAACCGGCGCAGCGAGCCGCGCCGCTCCAGCGAGGCCGGGATGATGTAGCCGCTGACCAGGAAAAAAACGATGACGCCGTACGTGCCGGGGTTGAACCAGCGCAGCACGGTGGCGGACAGCTCCGGGAGGTAGCGCGGTCCCGCATGGTGCAGGGCGACCATCAGCGCCCCGATCCCCCGCAGCGCGTCCAGCCAGGCCAGCCGGCGGTCGGGCCCCGGCCCGTCGCCGGCGCCCGGCAGGTCGGGCACGTGCGCCGGGCGTGACGCCCGGGTCGACATCAACCACACCGCATCACTCATCGTCACACCGTACGTACGTGGCGTAGTTGCCGCATGTCGGACTGACGTCGCATCAGTCGTACGGGTCACCGGCGGCCGTCCGGGCCACTCGTCGCGCGCCGGACGAGCCTGCCTACACTGGGCCGACCAGTGGACCGCAGCCGAGGAGTCAGCCGTATGACCGCCGTTCACCCGTCGGCCCGTACCGCGGGCCGGCAGCGCGACGCGGCGCGGACCCGGGCGGAGATCCTGAAGGTCGCGACGGAGGAGTTCGCGCGGCAGGGGTACACGGGCGCCCGGGTGGACGAGATCGCGGCCCGCATCCACACCACCAAGCGGATGATCTATTACTACTTCGGCAGCAAGGAGCAGCTGTTCACGGCCGTGCTGGAGCACGCGTACGCGGGCATCAGGCAGCAGGAACAGCGGCTGGACGTCGAGCACCTGGATCCCGCGGCGGCCATCCGGCGGCTGGCCGAGCTGACCTTCGACCACCACGAGGCGCACCCGGACTTCGTCCGTCTGGTGAGCATCGAGAACATTCACGAGGCGGAGCACATCGCCGCTTCGGAGACGATCGGCCGGCTCAACTCCCCGGCCATCGAGGTGATCGGCCGGATCCTCGAAGAGGGCCGCGCACAGGGCGTGTTCACGGCGGACGTGGACGCGGTCGACCTGCACGCGATGATCAGTTCGTTCTGCTTTTTCCGGGTCTCCAACCGGCACACCTTCGGCGCGCTCTTCGCGCGGGACCTGACGGCGGCGGACCGCCGGGACCACTACCGCACGATGCTCGGCGACATGGTCCTCGGCTATCTGACGGGGTCCTCGGCGAGCTGAGCCGCGCGGCCGCCCACGGGCGGAATTGTTTCCCCGAGATGTCTTGACAGTGACCTGCGGGCGGTTCACGATCGCTGCACCCCCCACAACTAACTATCTAGTACGTTAACTCGCCGCCACCCGCCCCTCACGCCGGTGGCCCTCCCCCCGTGGAGCAGGCATGTCCGCTCTCTCGTCCGAGGCCGGGGCCCCGCCCCCCGCCCGGCCCCGCAAGGCCGCTGTCGCCGCCTGGATCGGCAGCGCGCTGGAGTACTACGACTTCTTCATCTACGGCAGCGCCGCCGCGCTGGTCTTCCCCAAGGTCTTCTTCGACCCGTCCGACCCGGCGACCGCGACGCTGATCTCGCTGGCGACGTTCGGTGTCGCCTACGCGGCGCGCCCGATCGGCGCGCTCTTCCTCGGCCACTACGGCGACCGGCTCGGCCGCCGCAAGATCATGGTCTTCACCCTGATGCTGATGGGTCTGTCGACCTTCCTGATCGGCTGTCTGCCCACGTACGCGCAGGTCGGCACGGCCGCACCGGTCCTGCTGGTGCTGATGCGCATCCTGCAGGGCCTCTCCGCCGCCGGCGAGCAGGCCAGCGCCAATTCGATGACGCTGGAGCACGCGCCCGCGGACCGGCGCGGGTACTACACGAGCTTCGCGCTGAACGGCACCCAGGCCGGCCAGATCCTCGCCACCCTGATCTTCATCCCGGTGGCCGCGCTCCCCGACGAGCAGCTCTACACCTGGGGCTGGCGGGTGCCGTTCCTGCTCAGCGTGGCCGTCACGGTCGCCGGCTACGTCATCCGCCGAAAACTGTCGGAGACCCCCGTCTTCGAGCAGGCCGCGGCGGAGGACGCGGTGGCCCGGCTGCCGCTGGCCGACCTGCTGCGGCACCACTGGGCTGACGTGCTGCGGGTGATCGCGGCGGCCCTGATCGCCACGGTCTCCACGATCTTCTCGGTCTGGGCACTTGCGTTCGCCACCGGCGACGCGGTCGGCCTGGACAAGTCGGCGATGCTCTGGGTGGGCGCGCTGGCCAATGTGGTGGCGCTGGCCGCCATCCCGCTGTGGGCGAAGCTCTCGGACCGCATCGGCCGCAAGCCGGTCTTCCTGATCGGCTCACTGGGCTCCGCCGTGCTGATCTTCGTCTACCTGTGGGCGATCACGACCGGCAGCTACCCGCTGGTCTTCGCCACGGGCATCCTCTTCTTCGGCGTCGTCTACAGCGCCGCCAACGGCATCTGGCCGTCCTTCTACGGCGAGATGTTCCCGACCCGGGTCCGACTGTCCGGCATGGCGATCGGCACCCAGATCGGCTTCGCGGTGGCGGGCTTCGCCGTGAGCATCGCCGAGCGGATCGCGGGCCCGGGCGGCGACAACTGGCTGGGCGTCGCCGCCTTCACCGCCGGCACCTGCGTGATCTGCTCGCTCGCCGTGCTGACCGGCCGGGAGACGTACCGGGTACCGACGCTGCTGCTCGGCGAGAAGCCGGGCGCGGCCCGCGACCGCGGCGACCTGGCGGGCGCGACCTCCGCCTGAGCGCCGCCGGCGGCGGAGGTCCCGGGTCTCCCTTCCGTCCGCGGACCTCTGCCGCCATAATTAACTAACCAGTTCGTACATTGCGCACCACCAGGGAGTCGCGTTGTCCACGCCCTCGTATCTCACCGGCCTCATCGGCTCCGGCATCGGTCCCTCGCTGAGCCCGGCCCTGCACGAGCGGGAGGCCGACCGGCACGGCCTGCGACTGCTCTACCGGACACTCGACCTGGACACCCTGGGCGTGCCCGCCGAGTCCGTCGGCGATCTGATCGCCGCCGCCCGTACGCTCGGCTTCGATGGACTCAACATCACCCACCCCTGCAAGCAGCTGGTGATCCCGCACCTGGACGAGCTGTCGCCGGGCGCCGCCGAGCTGGGCGCGGTCAACACCGTCGTCTTCCGGGGCGGCCGGGCGACCGGCCACAACACCGACGTCACCGGCTTCACCCAGTCCTTCGCGCGCGGCCTGCCCGGCGCCGCGACCCGGCGGGTCGTCCAGATCGGCGCGGGCGGCGCGGGCGCCGCCGTCGCGCACGCCATGCTCTCGCTCGGCACCGACCTGCTCACCCTCGTGGACACCGACGCGGTACGGGCCGGAGCGCTCGCCGACGCGCTCAACGCCCGCTTCGGGACCGGGCGCGCCGCCGCCACCACCCCCGACCGGCTGCCCGCCGTCCTGTCCGGCGCCGACGGGCTGGTGCACGCCACACCCACCGGCATGGCCGCCCACCCGGGCCTGCCGCTCCCCGCCGAGCTGCTCCGCGCCGACCTGTGGGTCGCCGAGGTGGTGTACCGCCCACTGGACACCGAACTGCTGCGTACCGCGCGGGAGCTGGGCTGCCGGACGCTGGACGGCGGCGGCATGGCCGTCTTCCAGGCCGCCGACGCCTTCCGGCTCTTCACCGGCCGGGAACCGCACGCCGAAGAGATGCTCGCCGACCTCGCCGACCTGGTCGGCGCCGCCGCGGTCTGAGGAGGCCCCCATGCGCAAATCCATCGCCACGGTGTCGCTGAGCGGCTCGCTCTCGGAGAAGCTCAGCGCCGTCGCAGCAGCCGGGTTCGACGGCGTCGAGATCTTCGAGAACGACCTGGTGGCCGGTCCGCTCAGCCCCGAGGAGGTCCGGCTGCGCGCCGCCGACCTCGGCCTGTCCATCGACCTCTACCAGCCGTTCCGGGACGCCGAGGCGGTGCCGGACGAGGTCTTCGCGCGCAACCTGCGGCGCGCGGAGCGGAAGTTCGCCGTCATGGAACGGCTGGGCGCCGACATGATGCTGGTGTGCTCCAGCGTCTCGCCGGACGCGGTCGACGACGACGCGCTCGCGGCGCGCCAGCTGCGTGCCCTCGCCGAACGCGCCGCCGACCACGGCATCCGGCTCGCGTACGAGGCACTGGCCTGGGGCCGGCACGTCAACACCTACGACCACGCCTGGCGCATCGTCGAGCAGGCCGGCCATCCGGCGCTCGGCACCTGCCTGGACAGCTTCCACATCCTCTCCCGCGGCTCCGATCCCAAGGGCATCGAGGACATCCCCGGCGAGAAGATCTTCTTTCTCCAGCTGGCCGACGCGCCCAAGCTGGCGATGGACGTCCTGCAGTGGAGTCGGCACTACCGCTGCTTCCCCGGCCAGGGCGGCTTCGACCTCGCCGGGCTGCTCGGCCACGTGCTGCGCGCCGGCTACTCCGGACCGCTCTCGCTGGAGATCTTCAACGATGTCTTCCGGCAGGCGGACGCGGGCCGCACGGCGGTCGACGCGATGCGCTCGCTGATCGCCCTGGAGGAGGCGACCGGGCTCAGCAGCCTGCCCGCGCCGGTCGTCCCGGACGGGTTCGCCTTCGCCGAGCTGGCCGCCGCCGACACCGAACCGCTGCGCTCCCTGCTCGGCGCGCTCGGCTTCGCCCGCACCGGCCGGCACACCGGCGGCAAGCCGGTGGAGCTGTGGCAGCAGGGCGACGCCCGGGTGCTGCTCAACACCGTGAGCGGCGCCCGCCGGGAGGGTCCGGGCCTGGTCGCGCTCGGGCTGGAGAGCCCGGAGCCGGCCGCGGCGGTGCGCCGTGCCGAGTCGCTGCGGGCGCCGGTCGTGCCCCGCCGCCGCGGGCCCGGGGACGTACCGCTGGACGCGGTGGCCGCACCGGACGACACGGAGCTGTTCTTCTGCCGCACCGACCGGGACGACCACCCCAGCTGGACGGCGGACTTCGGGTCCCCCGCTGCGCCGGGCAGCGCGGCCGGGGTCACCCGTATCGACCATGTCGCGCTCACCCAGCCCTGGCACCACTTCGACGAGGCGGCCCTCTTCTACGCGAGCGTGCTGGGTCTGCGTCCGAACGAGAGCCTGGACCTCGCCGACCCCTACGGCCTCTTCCGCAGCCGTGCCGTCGCCAACGCCGCCGGCTCGCTGCGGGTCGCCCTGAACGTCGCGCCCGTACCGGGCGAGCAGGGGAGCAGGCCGCAGCACATCGCGCTGGCCACCGACGACCTCCTCGCCACCGTGCGCCGGGTGCGGGAGAACGGCGCCGGGCTGCTGCCCGTCCCGGAGAACTACTACGACGACCTCGACGCGCGGTACCAACTCGATCCCGAGACCCTGGCGGCCTTCCGCGAACTGGGCATCCTCTACGAACAGGACGCGGAGGGCGGGGAGTTCCTGCACTGCTACACCGTCACCGTCGGCCGGGTCTTCTTCGAGTTGGTGGAACGGAGGGGCGGCTACCAGGGGTACGGCGCGGCCAACGCCACGGTGCGGCTGGCGGCGCAGCACACGGCCGACGCGGGCAGCCGGCCGGTGCGCTAGGGGTCAGGCGGCCGCGGCGGTGAGGGCGGTGTCCGCCGCCGCGGCGAACCGTTCGAAGTTGGCGACGAACCGGCCGGCGTCCTCGGCGGTGTGCTGCACGGACAGCGTCCACTGTTCGGTCTTGCCCCAGGGCGGCAGGAAGACGCCGCCGTTGTGCTGGTACAGCCAGTGCAGATGGCCCCAGCGGTCGTCGTAGGCGAGGAAGTCCCGGAAGTGGCGCAGCCGTTCGGTGAAGATCACCGAGCCCTTGGCGCCGCGCGCGGCCACGTACCCCGGCAGGCCGTGCCGGCGCAGCGCGGCCTCCACACCGCCGGTCATCGTCCCCCGCAGCGCGGCGAAGCCGCGGTAGGCGTCCTCGGTCAGCACCTCCGTGAGCATCGCGCGGACGGCCGCGAGCATCAGCGGGTTGCCGTTGAAGGTGCCGACCTGCTCGTAGGTGTGGTCGGCGATGCGGTCCATCAGCTCCCGGGTGGCGCCGATCGCGCCGCACGGGATGCCGCCGGCCATGGACTTGGCGAGGCACACGATGTCGGGGGTGGTGCCGAAGAGTTCGGTGGCGCCGCCGGGTGCGACCGCGAAGCCGGTCTTGACCTCGTCGTACGCGAGGTGGGCGCCGTGCCGGTGGAGCAGGGCCTTCAGTCCGGCGTGGTAGCCGTCCGGCGGGATGATCAGGCCGATGTTCATCATGATCGGCTCAATGATCATCCCGGCGATCTCCCCCGGGTGTTCGGCCAGCGTCCGTTCCACCGCGCCGAGGTCGCCGAACGGCACGACGAGGGTGAGATCGGTGATCTCCGTGGGATAGGCGGGGCCGTACGGCACGGAGCGCGGCCGGTCGTCGGGGCCGATGTCGTCGGCGACGCGGGCGTAGCCGGAGACCTGCACCGCGTCGTGGTGGCCGTGGTAGCTGCCCTCGACCTTGAGGATCTTCTTGCGCCCGGTCGCGGCCCGCATCAGATGGACGGCGGCCATCGTCGCTTCCGTACCGGAGTTGGTGAAGCGCCAGCACGGCTGCCCGAAGCGCTCGACGAGCAGCCGGGTCACCGGGATCAGGCCGCGAGTGGGCTGCGCGAAGTGCGTGCCGTGCCGGACCTGTTCGCCGACCGCGGCGACGATCGCCGGGTGGGCGTGGCCCGCGAGGCCGACGCCGAAGCCGCCGTGCAGGTCGACGTAGTCGGTGCCGTCCACGTCACGGACGTGCGCGCCATGCCCGTCCTCGATCCAGACGGCGCACGGCCGGGAGTCCTGCCAGGCGGAGGCGACCCCGCCGGCCAGCGTCTCCTGCGCCTCTTCGCGCAGGCGGACGGAGCCTGCGGTGCGGTCGGTGAGGATCTTCTCCTGCTCCTCGATCAGCTGGTCCAGGGCGTGGGCGCGGGCCGCGTCCAGCGGGAACTGCTGCGTCATCGTGCCGGTCTCCTTGCGCTCAAGGGCGTGCAACGACCAAGCTCCGTAGCGAAGTTACGGTAGAGAGAAAAGTTACGGTAGCTTTTCTACGAAAGTGGCGGCACCGACGGAGGGGCGGCAGCGCGATGCCGGGAGTCACCAGGAAGACGCGGCGGAGCCGCCGTTCACCGGCCGAGACCCGGGCCCTGATGCTGGAGGCGGGCGTGGAGCTGGTGCGCCGGCACGCCGCCGACACCTCCGACCGGGCGCTCGCCGGCCCCCTGGCGCACATCAGGCTCACCGATGTGGCGCGGCTCGCCACCGAGATCGCCGCGGGCCGGCAGCCGGGCGTCGGCCCGGCCCAGCCGATCACCACCGGCGCCATCTACCCCTTGTGGCCCACCCAGGCCGACTACCAGGTGGACCTGATGTTCCACCTGCTGGGCCCGGACGCGTATGCGGAGGACCGGGAAGCGGTGGCCGAGCTGCTTGCGCTCGCGGACACCACGGCGCCGGTCGAGACCGTCCTCGCCACGGTCGCCGCCGGCTACCTCGAACGCGCCCGCGCCAACCCGCTCACCTACGTCTACCTGACCTTCTACGTACTCGGCGAGCACCCCGAAGTGCGCGCCGCCGCCCGCGACGGCTACCGGCAGCTGGGCCTCGGCTACGCCGCCGCGCTGGAACGGCTGCTGGCCCGCGAGGGGCGTCGGCCGGCCCCCGGACGCACCGTCACCGACTTCGTCGTCGCCCTGCTCGCCGTCCTGGAGGGCTTCTGCCTGCGCGCCCGGGTGGACCCCGGCGCTCCCTTGCCCGACGGCCCGGCGCCCCGGGCGCCGCTGCCCGAACTGCTCGGCGCGACCCTGGTCGCCCTCTGGAACTCCTTCACGGAACCGGACCCGACGGCCTCATGACGCTCAACTGCCGTGTTTTCTAAGGCAGTTCACAGGTTCCTCCTAGAAACCTTCGGTACCGTGCGGCACATGACAGAAGAGAGCGCACCTCTTTTCAGCCGCCGCCGGATCCTGGCCGCGGGCGGCGCCGGCATCGCCACCGCGGGTCTCGGCGGGGCCGTCCTGTCCGGCAACGCGTCCGCCGAGCAGCCCGTCACCACGGACTGCCTCCGCCTCACGAAGGAGTCCATCGAGGGCCCGTACTACCTCGACTACGACAAGTACCGCTCCGACGTCACCGAGGGGAAGCCGGGCGTCCCGCTGACGTCGCGCGGCAGCAGCCGTACGCCACCAACACCACCGGGCGCACCACCAACGCCGAGGACATGCTGTACACCGGCGACACCGCCGCCGACGGGATGCTCGCGCTGCGGTACGACCCGCGGCACCTGGGACGCGGCGTGCGCGCGGCGATCACCCTCGGCGTCGATCCGGACGCCGTCAACGACGGCCAGGACGGTTTCCCCGCCCCGGCCTCCTCCCCCTCGGCCGGCAGCTGACCCCACAGTGGTGCCGCGCCCTCGGCGAGCGGAGCGGCACCACCCCACCAGATCAGCCGGCCACGAGGGCGATCTTCCCCCCCTGACGTGCTGGGCTCGACCGCGCGATGCGCTTCCGCAGCCTCCGCGAGGTCATGGTCACGCGGCCCGGCCGTGCCGAGGACGGTGGCGCCGTACGCCCTCGCGAGCTGGACGGCGACGGTCCCCACGCCACCGGCCGCCGCGTGCACCAGCAGCGTGTCACCGGCCCCCACCTCCAGCCGCTCCAGCGCGGTCTGTCCGGACGCCGAGAGCGCCCCGGCGACCGGCCACGGCATCGCCGCGGGCTTCGGCACGATTGATCGGTGGAGACGACCAGGGACTCGGCGTGCGCCACCAGCAGGGCCCAGCCCAGTACCTCGCTGCCGACGGGGAAGTCCGCCGCGCCCTCCCCCACCCGGTCGACGACCTCGGGGCCGCCGAAGGAACGGATCGCTGCTGCCTTCACGGCACGCCTCCCCTGGGACTGCCGCGTCCGGTGACGCGGTGCGCCCATGCTCGGACGTCGACCGCGGTTTGAGGTCAACCGCCGCCGATCGCCTGCCGCTGTCCCTGCGTCTCGTCCACGTCCACCGCGTCGGAGCGGCGGTTCCAGGCGCGGGGCGCGCGCCAGTGGTAGTGCAGGGCGAGCAGCCGGACGGCGAAGGCCACGACGGCGGCGAGCGCGCTGGTGCCGGGGTTCAGGGCCTGGAAGCGGATGCACAGCACGACGATGGCAGCGCCGACGATGGCGGGCACGGCGTACAGGTCGCGGTCCCAGCGGACCAGCGACGGCACCTCGTTGGCGATGATGTCGCGCAGCACGCCGCCGCCGACCGCGGTGGCCATGCCGAGGGTGGCGGAGGCGGTGAGGCCGAGCCCGTACTCGTACGCCTTGGTGGTGCCGGCGACGCAGAAGAGGCCGAGGCCGGCCGCGTCGAAGACGTTCACCCCGGTCTGGATCCGCTGGACCTGGGGGTGCAAAAAGAAGACGAGGACCGCGGCGATCAGCGGGGTGAGGAAGTAGCCGAGGTCGGTGAAGGCGGCCGGCGGCACGGCCCCGATGATCAGGTCGCGGAACAGTCCACCGCCCAGCGCGGTCACCTCGGCGAGCACGGCGATGCCGAAGATGTCGAAGTTTTTGCGTACGGCGAGCAGCGCACCGGAGATCGCGAAGACGAAGATCCCGATGAGTTCGAGCGTGTGCTGGACGGTGGGCGTGAACAGTTGCTGGAGCACACGGCATTCTTACGTGTGGACGGCGTCGTGGAGCGTGACGTTCCACACTGCGGGCGGCCGCGCCTCCCGGAAGCGGCCGCCGGGCGGTCAGCTGATCTGGCGGCGGACCAGTTCGTGGAAGAGGCCGCCGGTGTCGGCGAGCAGGTCGGCGGGGGCACCCTGCTGGGCCACCCGGCCGTCCGCCATGACGATCACCCGGTCGGCATCCATGATCGTGGAGAGCCGGTGGGCGATGACGACGCGGGTCGCGTTCAGCTGCCGGGTACTCTCGGTCACCACCCGCTGCGTCTCGTTGTCCAGCGCGCTGGTGGCCTCGTCGAAGAAGAGGATGCGCGGCCGCCGGATCAGCGCCTGGGCGATCATCAGCCGCTGCCGCTGGCCGCCGGAGATCGAGCCGCCGCCGTCGGAGAGCATGGTGTGCATGCCCATCGGCATCCGCTTGATGTCCTCGGCCAGCCCCGCCATCTCCGCTGCCGCCCACGCCTCCTCCTGCGTGAACATCTCGGCGCCGCAGATGCAGTCCAGGATCGAGCCATTGAAGGGCTGCGCGTTCTGGAGGACGACGCCGCACTGGCGGCGCACCGCGGCCTGGTCCAACGCCGCCAGGTCCTGGCCGTCGTACAGGACGCTGCCGGCGGCCGGCCGGTCGAAGCCGATGAGGAGGCGCAGCAGGGTGGACTTGCCGCAGCCGCTCGCGCCGACGACGGCGACGAACTCGCCGGGCCGTACCTGGAAGGACACGTCGTCCAGGACCAGCGGCCCGTCGTCGGAGTAGCGGAAGGACAGGCCGCGGGCCTCCAGGCCTCCGGTGAGGGTGCCGGGCCGGGTGGAGCCGCCACGGACCTCGGGCCGCTCGTCGAGCACCGGCTTGATCTGCTCGAACATCGGCAGCACGGCGGCGGCCTGGAGGAACGCGCCGGTCAGCTGGGTCACCGCGGACAGCATCATGGTCACGGCGGTGTTGAAGGTGAGGAACGCGCCGGCCGACAGCACACCGCGGGCCGGGCCCGCGAGCAGCATGAACATCACGAGGGTGCACAGCGGCAGATAGATCGCGTTGAGCACGGTGGTGAGGTTCTTGATCCGGCCGACCTTCTGCTGAAGTTCCCGGCTGCGCGCGAACTCCCCGGCCCATGCGCTGTACGCGAAGGTCTCGGCGGCGGCGACGCGCAGCTTCGGCAGTCCGCGCAGCGTCTGGAACGCCTGGTTGTTGAGCTTGTTGGTCAGCTCGATGAGGCGGCGCTGGTAGCGCAGCTGCCACAGCCCGAGCAGCAGGAAGACCGCGGCGATGCAGAGCAGCATGGCGATGGCGACGACGGCCAGCTTCGGGCTGTAGACCAGCAGCAGGACGAGGTTCATCGTGCCGACCGTGCTGGCCTGCACCGCGATCGAGCCGATGCCGGACAGGATGCGGCGGATGCCGCTGATGCCCATCGCGGCACTGGCCAGCTCGCCGGTGGAGCGCTCGCTGAAGAATTTGGTGGGCAGCCGCAGCAGCCGGTCCCAGACGGCCGGCTGGAGGGTGGACTCGATGCGTCCTTCGATACGCAGGATGGAGGTGTTCTCCAGCAGCATGAAGACCGCGGCGACCAGGCTGGTGGCGATCAGCGCGATGGTCGTCTGGACGATGAGGCCGCGCTCGGCGTTGGGCACGTACTCGCCCAGCACCTTGCCGGTGGCGATGGGCACCAGCGCGCCCAGCACCACGGCGACCAGCCCGCCGATGGCGAGGTTGCGCAGGTCCAGCCGGGTGCCGCGCATGGCGAAGCGGGCCAGCCGCAGGGGACCCATCGGGCGGTCCGGCAGCGGCGCGTAGAGCATGACGCCGCGCGGCTCGATCGCCTCGGCGGTCTCGGCGTCGAGGCGGGTACGCGTGCCGTTCGCGCCGACCGCTTCGTAGCGGCGGCGGCGCCACAGCAGCGCGACCGGTTCGCCGGTCTCGGTGCGGTGGCCGATCAGCGGGCCGCTGTTCTCTCGCCACCACCGGCCGTCGAGCTTGACGACGCGGGTGCGGATGCGGGAGCTGACGGCGATCCGCTCGACCGGGCTCAGCCGGTCGTCGGTCGTGCCGCCCTCCTTGGGCGAGGAGAGGGTGATGCCGGCGGCGTCGGCGACCTTGCGGCAGACGGCGAGCGTGGCGTCGTCGGTGGCGCCCGTGCGCGCGCCGCCGCGGCCGGGCGCGCCGATGGAGGACAGCAGGGTCCGGTCGGCCTGGGAGCGGGCGGCCTCGCCCGCCTCGATACCGGCGGCCGTGCGGTCCTCGTGGGCGCGCTCCAGCCGCTCGATCCAGCGGTCCAGGGACGACAGCAGCCGGTACTGCTGGTCGACCATCCGCTGCCACATCGTGCCGTCGATGAGCAGGTCGGCGGCGGCCTCGGCGCTGTAGTGGGCGCCGTACTGGAGGCTGCCGGGCTCGACCGGCATCCACAGGATGTTCTCGTCGGCCGTGCCCTGCGGATCGAGGACCCCGTCCGCCTCTGCGGTCTCGTACTCACCGTCGAGCGGCGCCTCGAAGAGCACCCGCTGGCTGCGGCCGACGCCGCGCGCGAACGCGTCCTCCAGCGGGCTGAGCGCGCCGTCGTAGCCCAGCTCGCCGGTGTCCCACGGGTCCGCCGCAGGGGACTGGCCGACGTACCGGCCGTACGCGTCGTACTCCGCGTAGCCGCCGTACTCGGGCCGGAACAGCTCGCGCAGCGGGATGCGGCGCACCGCGCAGCCCTGGAGCGGCCGGCCGACGAGGGTGTGCTGCGGGCCCTCGACGGGGCCGAGGAGGAGGGTGCCGGGGGCGAGCCGGCCGAGGAAGTACCAGTGGCCCTGCTGGGCGGCGTCGACCGCGAAGAGGTCCATGGCACCGGCGGTGACCAGCCACAGGACGTGCGGGCCTTCGAGCGGGAGGTTGCGCAGGCCCGTGAGGTCGGCCTCGGTGCCGAGCCCGCCGAGGGCGTGCAGCACGCTGTCGTCGGCGGCCGTACCGGCGGCCGCGGGATGAGGGGTCGTCACCTCAGGACTCCTTGACCAGCTCTGCGTACGCGCCCTGGGCGGCGACCAGTTCCTCGTGCCGCCCGCGCTCGACGACCTTGCCGTGGTCCAGGACCACGATCTCGTCGCTGTCGCGCACGGTGCTCAGGCGGTGCGCGATGACGACGCAGGCGCAGCCCAGGCGCCGCAGGTTGTCCATGATGATCTGTTCGGTCTCCGCGTCCAGGGCGGAGGTGACCTCGTCCAGGACGAGGATGGAGGGCCGCCGGACCAGGGCGCGGGCGATCTCCAGGCGCTGCCGCTGGCCGCCGGAGAAGTTGCGGCCGTCCTGCTCGACCCGGCTGTGGATGCCGCCGGGCCGGCGGGAGACCACGTCGTAGGCGGCGGCGTTCTTCAGCGCCTCGATGACGGCCTCGTCGGGGATCGAGGGGTCCCAGAGCGCGACGTTGTCCCGGACGGTGCCCTCGAAGAGGAAGACGTCCTGGTCGACGAAGGAGACCGAGGAGGCGAGGGCGCCGCGGGAGATGTCCTCCAGCCGCTGCCCGTCGATGTGGATGGTGCCCTCCCACGGGCGGTACAGGCCGGAGATCAGCCGGGAGACGGTGGACTTGCCGCTGCCGGAGCCGCCGACGAGGGCGACCTGCTGGCCGGGGCCGACGGTCAGCGAGAAGCCGGTGAGCAGCGGCTTGTCCAGCGGGCTGTAGCCGAAGGTGATCTCCGTGAGCGTCACGTGGCCCTTGAGGCGGCGGGTGCTCGCGACCGGCTCGGGGCGGGTGTAGAGGGAGTCGACGGGGAAGGATTCGACGTCCTTCAGGCGGGCCACGTCGGCCGCGAAGTCCTGGATCCGGCCCGCCATGCCGTTGAGCCGGGTGATGGGCTGGGTGAAGTTGGTGACCAGCGCCTGGAAGGCGACGAGCAGGCCCACCGACATATGGCCCTCGACGGCGCGCAGCCCGCCGATGTAGAGGATCAGCGCGCTGTTGAGGGCGGCGAGGGTGGGTGCGACGACGGCGAGCCAGGAGGTGGGGACGCCGAGCCGCTGCTGCCCGTCCAGGGTGGTGGCGTGCTGTCCGGCCCAGCGCCGGAAGTAGCCGTTCTCGCCGCCGGTGGCCTTCATCGTCTCGATGAGCTGCAGGCCGCTGTAGGAGGTGTTGGTCAGCCGCGCGGTGTCGGCGCGCAGCTTCTGCGTACCCGTGGCACGCATCCGTACGACGATGCGCATCGCGGCGACGTTGAGCAGCGCGACGGCCACGCCGATGAGGGTGAGCTGCGGGTCGTAGGACCACAGCAGGAACGCGTAGAGGATGACGACGACCGCGTCCACGGCGGCTGCCGCGATGTCCCTGGCCAGGGTCTCGGCGACGGTGTCGTTGGACTGCAGGCGCTGGACGAGGTCGGCGGGGTTGCGCTGGGCGAAGAAGGTGACCGGCAGCCGGAGCAGGTGGCGCAGGAAGCGGGCGCTGCTCAGGGTGGAGGAGATGATGCGGCCGCGCAGCAGGTTCGCCTGTTGCAGCGCGGTGAGCGCGGCGGTGAGGAGGAGGGTGGTGCCCATCGACGCGAAGAGCACCCCGAGCAGCGACGTCTGGTCGCCGATCAGGAACATGTCGATGTACGTACGGCTGAGTGCGGGCACGGTCGCGCCGACCACGACCAGCAGGAAGCTGGCGAGGACGGCGGCGAGCATGGTGCCGGAGGTGCCGCGCAGCCGGGGCGGCAGCGCGCCGAGGACGCCCGGCTTGCGGCCGCCCTTGCGGAAGTCCTCGCCGGGCTCGAAGGTCAGCACGACGCCGGTGAAGCTGGTGTCGAAGTCCTCGGCGGGCACGAAGCGGCGGCCCCGGTCGGGGTCGTTGATGAACGCGCCCTTGCGGCCGAAGCGGCGGCCCATGCCGTCGAAGACGACGTAGTGGTTGAACTCCCAGAAGAGGATGGCCGGGGCCCGCACCTCGGCGAGCGCGGCCGGCTCCATCTGCATGCCCTTGGCCTTCAGCCCGTAGGAGCGGGCGGCCTTGAGGAGGTTGGAGGCGCGGGAGCCGTCGCGGGAGACGCCGCAGGCGATGCGCAGTTCCTCCAGCGGGACGTGCCGGCCGTAGTGGCCGAGGACCATGGCGAGCGAGGCGGCGCCGCACTCCACGGCCTCCATCTGGAGGACGGTGGGGGTGCGGACGGACCGGCCGGCGCCCTTGGCGGGTCCGGGCCCGCTCCGGCCGGTGCGGCGCCGGGTGGGCTTGGCTTCGGGGCGGTGCCGGCCGCGGCCGCCGGGCGGCAGCGGGGGCGTCGCCGGTGCTTCGGGCTGCGCGGTCACGGGAGGAGCCAATCGATCGGGCGCTGCGCGGTGAGGTGGATCGCACCGGTGACGGGCGTCATGGAGCCGATCGCGTTCGGCGGCCCGTCGGCGGTGGACCACTTGTAGCCGGACTCGGTGTCCGCGCGGTCCAGCTCGACGAGGACGGCGACGGGCTGGCCGTGCGCGCTGAACTGCTCGCCCAGCTCGCGGTCGCCGAGGAAGGAGGCGATCTGCCGGCTGCTCTGCGGAGCCCGGCCGACCGCCTTGACCTTGCCGCGCAGTACGCCGTACTGCTGTGTGGGCACCGACTGGACGGTGAGGTCGACGGTGGCGCCGACGGGGACGGTGGCGGCGCTGCGGCTGGGGACGTACGCCATGGCCACCACGGGTTCGCGCGCGCTGCTGACGCGCTCGACGCTCGCGACGTCGGCGCCGACGGTGACCACCGAGCCGATCTTGCCGACCAGGCTGGTGACGCGCCCGGCGGCGACGGCGCGGACGGCGCGGTCGCCCTGTGCGGTGCGGACCTTGAGGACCGGCGCTCCGGCGCGGAGCGTCGCGCCCTCCTTGGCGTAGACCTGGGTGACCTGTCCGGCGACCGGACTCTGCAGGACGTAGCTGCCCTGCGGGTGGGTGAGGATGCCGGGCGCGCTCAACTTGGAGGACACGGACCCGGTGAACGCCCAGAAGGCGGCGACGGCCATCACGACGACGGTGACGGCGAGGACGAGGCCGCCCTGCGGCCGGGCGTAGCGCACGGGCAGGTCGAGCTCTTCAGGCGACTGGAGCTTGGCCAGCGCCTTTTGCCGGAACTGCACGGAACTTTTCCCTCGACTGCTTTTGCCTCGATCGACGCCGGCGCACTTGCCAGAGGGCGGCGAAGAAAAAGGCGACCCAATGGGACACGCGCGACATGGCGCACCTATGAGGCATGAAAATACCCGCCGCTCGGGCACGCCGATGCATGACCGTAACACAGGCGGAAAAGCCCGCACTTGACGGGAGAAGGGTAAATCGGTCGCCGACGTCCGTGAGCCCCGGAACAAATGCTCCGGGGCTCACGGCAAACCTATGGATACGGACATGTACGCATAGGTCGAGTCACGCCTGCGGCAATACTGCCGACAGTGACCGTGGGTCTCAGAGACCGGCGACGACGCCGTTCACGTTGACGCCGGTGGCCTGCTGCACGGTGCCGGTGACGGTGCCGAGCACGTTGCCGACGGTGCCGCCGGTCACGCCGTCGACGGTGCCGACGACCTGGTCGGCGACGGGGCCGACGACGCCGAGGCCACCGGCGATGTTGTCGAGCTCGGCGTCGGCGATCTCAGCGGTCTCGACCTGGGGGGTGAAGTCCATGACTTGCGGTTCCCTTCAATTGCTGTGGGTCAAACTCGAATAACACGGGAGTCGGCGGCAGAACATAACCCGGCCGCCAAATCGGTCATTTACCGACCGGAAGCCGGAAGGCATTTGGCCGACCTCCGCGCCGAAATGATCCAAGCACGCCAACTGGCGGCCGGGCCAACCCGCTTGCAGGGGGTAGTCGGCACATTCCCGCGTCGCACAACGATCGCGTGCAGTTTCGTCCACGCGTTGGTGACGAGTCCTTCACAAGATCGATTACCCGCGGTACGGCGGCCGTGCGCACACGCCGGTCCCATCCGGACATACCCGCGTCAAGCCCCGGCCGCGCGCTCGAAGACCCGCACCGGGCGGCACATGCTGTGCCACCGATGCGAGGGCGATGTGCAGATTCCTTGAAATCCGCCTGAGCGGCTCAACCTCGCGCCGCCAGGAGCGTCCGCGTGAGTGCGCGCACAGGGCCGCGGCCCGCGCCTCAGGTCACCGAGACCCCGCCGGGCAGCGCCGCGCGCCAGCCCCCGAGCGTGTCCAGCACCCGCCGCAGCTCACCGATGACCCGGTCCAGATCGGCGGCGGTCCGCGCGTCGAAGGAGTAGGGCAGCCGGCCCTCCGCCTCGATGACGCCCACCTCGACCACCGGCGACGTCCGGCCCGACGCACCTTCTTCACACATGATGTGGAAGAGCAGCTGCGGGAAGCCCCGCTCCGGCTGCGCCGAGAGATTCCAGCTGACCGCTTCGGCCAGATGCATGATCCCGTCGTGGCCGCCGGCCTCGGCCGCGGTGTGCACACGGTGGCACCACGTCGGGCACACCACGGGCCGTACCGCCAATGTCACGGCATCCAGCATGTCGTCCGTCATGTGCACATTATCCGGCCGGTGTCCCGAAGCCGCCCCTGCACGGCATCCGGTCGGCTGTCTTGTGCGGTATCTGCTCGCCCGCCAAACATCCCAGGAGCGAAATTCTCAGCGATTGAATAAATCGGCGAGGTACGCACGTGTGCGCTGCCCCGCACATACCTCGGGAGGCCTTCGCGAACTGTGCGACCAGGTCGGAGCAGCCCTGTGCGTACACCGCGCCGTCGGCGGCGCCGGCGACGACCGCCTCGGTAAGGGTCTGCGGCCGAGGGAGAAGTCCGGGAGGGTGCGCTGGGCCGGCGCCACCGTGCCGGACGGGAGCAGGAGCATTGCGCCGGGTCCGGTCCGCCGACGGGGCGCTCCGCCTCGACGCCGGCACGGACCACCACTCCGGCTCCCGGGACTCCGCCGTACGGGGTGCCCCGCCCTCCTTCGCCGACGCCTGGGGCTCCATCGCCACCCGCCGCATCCGGCAACGCGCCACCCTCGGCGGCAACCTGATGGCCCGCCGCACCCGCTACGAACTCTCGATCGTGCTCGGCGCGCTCGGCGCCCGGCTCCACGTCACCTCGGCGGCGGGCCCTTGGGCCCTCTCCCCGGCGACCTGCTGGGCTCCGGCACGATGGACGGCAACGCCTGGACGGTACGCCGGGGCACGGACGTACCCGTCCCGCTCGCCGACCTCGTCGCCCGCGAATTCGGGCCCACCGGGTACGAGTTCACCGGCGAGGGGAGCTTCAAGGCGCCGGTCTCGCACGAGGCGCCGCTGGAAGCGCCGCTGGAGGCGCCGTGCCTGTTCTGGGAGATCGGCTGGGCCGGCACCGAGGCCGAGGTCGGTCCCGACACCGGACGGGTCACCCTCCTCCGGCTCGTGGCCAGCGGTGACGTCGGACGTGCGGTCGACCCGCTGCTCTGCCGCGGCCAGGGCGAGGCGCCGCCGTGAGGGGCACGGCGCAGGCGCTCTTCGAGGAGATGCGGTACGAGGACGGCGTACTGCACAACGGTGAGGCCGCGGCCATCGCCGACGCCGTCCACGAAGCGACCGGCGCCCGCGTGACGCGGCTGTCGCTCAGCCCGGAGCGGGTGTTCCTGGCGACGGCGGCCGCCCGCGAGGGCCGCGCGCAGCAAGCCGCGGGGCGGGTCAGCCGGACGCGCGGACGACCAGCCGGGGAGCGAGCCGGATCGCTCGGCTCGGGGCCGCGCCGCCGTGCGACATCCGGTCCTCCGACCGCTCGGCGAGCAACCGCGCGGCCTCCGCCGCCAGTTCGGTGACCGGCTGCCGGACCGTGGTGAGCGCCGGGTCGGCCAGGCCCGCGAACGGCACGTCGTCGAAGCCGGTGACCGCGACCTCGCCGGGCACGTCGGCGCCCAGCTGGCGGAGCCGCTGGAGGGCGCCGACCGCGATGAGGTCGTTGGCGCAGACGATCGCGTCCGGGCGGGACGGCCAGATCCGGTCGACGGCCGCGCGCCCCCAGGCCACGGAGAAGTCGCCCAGCTCGACCCGGCCGGGGGCGTCCGGGTCCAGCACCGCGGCGCCCGCCTCGTACGCGGCACGCCGCTCGGCCGCCGTCGTGGTCGTACCGGCAGCGCCCACGAACCACGGGCGGCGCCGCCCTGCGGCCGCCAGGTGGTCGAGCACCAGCGCCATCCCTGCCGCGTTGTCCACCGCGACCGAGTCGGCGACGCCCGGGCCGCAGCCGCGGTCCAGCAGCACCACCGGCACCCGCCGTGCCGCGTCCGCCACCGCGTCCCGGCTGCGCCGCTCGTCGACCGGTATCAGCAGCAGCGCGTCCACCTGCCGGTCCAGGAACTCCGCGATCCGGGCCGCCTCGGTCGCCGGGTCGTCGTCGCAGTCGGCGAGGAGCACGGCCCGCCCCTCGGCGTGCAGCGCGTGCTCCAGCTCCCGCACGAGCTCCGGGAAGAAGGGGTTGGTGATCTGCGGGAGGACCAGGCCGACGGTGCCGGTGGCGCGGCGGCGCAGCGCACGGGCGACGTGATTGGGCCGGTAGCCGAGGCGAGCGGCGGCCTCCCGCACGGTGCGGGCGGTCTCGGCGCCGACGGGGCGGGTGCCGGCGAGCACACGGGAGACCGTGGCGATGGAGCAGCCCGAGGCACGGGCGACATCCTTGAGGGTGACTTCGGCCACGGTCGTGCCCTTCACTCGGCTCGGCTGGGCCGCCCGCACCGGCGTACGCTGCGGAAACGGCGGGCAAACGTTATCACCGGCGCCCCGCCTCGATCTGTGGGATGAATCATTGACAACTGCCCCGGTATGCGGGTGAACTCTTCGCGGCACTTCGGAGAACGATTTCCCATCGTTTCCTCCGAGGGTCACCGCACCACCGTTCAACAGGGCAAAGGGGCTCTTCCGTTGGCCAGAAAGATCATCCTCGACTGCGACCCGGGGCACGACGACGCGATCGCCATGCTCCTGGCCCACGGCAACCCCGACGTCGAGCTCGTCGCCGTGACGACCGTGGTCGGCAACCAGACGCTGGAGAAGGTCACCCGCAACGCGCTCTCCGTGGCGCGCATCGCGGGCATCACCGACGTACCGTTCGCCGCCGGCTGCCCGCGTCCCCTCGTACGGAACATCGAGACCGCGCCGGACATCCACGGCGAGACCGGTCTGGACGGGCCCCTGCTGCCCGACCCGACGTGTGTCCTGGACGAGCGGCACGCCGTCGACCTGATCATCGACACCGTGATGGCGCACGAGCCGGGCGAGATCACCATCGTGCCGACCGCGGGCCTCACCAACATCGCGCTGGCCGCCCGCAAGGAGCCGCGCATCGTCGAGCGGGTCCGTGAGGTCGTCCTGATGGGCGGCGGCTACCACGAAGGCAACTGGAGCGCGGTCGCCGAGTTCAACATCATCATCGACCCCGAGGCCGCGCACATCGTCTTCAACGCGGGCTGGCCGGTCACCATGGTCGGCCTGGACCTCACCCACCAGGCGCTCGCGACGCCCGAGGTGGCCGAGCGGATCGCCGCGCTGGGCACCCAGCCCGGCAAGTTCGTCGAGGAGCTGCTGGAGTTCTTCGGCACCGCCTACCGCGATCACCAGGGCTTCGAGTCGCCGCCGGTGCACGACCCGTGCGCCGTCGCGTACGTCATCGACCCGGACGTGATGACGGTGCGCCGGGCTCCGGTGGACATCGAGCTGACCGGCACCCTCACCAAGGGCATGACCGTGGCGGACTTCCGCGCCCCCGCACCCGCCGACTGCAAGACCCAGGTCGCGGTGAAGCTGGACCACGGCCGCTTCTGGGACCTCGTCGTGGACGCGCTGGAGCGGATCGGCGATCCGGAGCTGATCGGCGAGAACCCGCAGAAGCCCGGGGACGTCCTCGCATGAACGCGTCCACCACGGCGGCGCCGCCCCCCGGCGGCCTGACGGAGCGGCCCGGCGTCCGGGTCGGCGTCCTGGTCACCGCGCTGCTGGCGGCGTGCTTCGCCTTCCAGCTCAACGCGTCCATGCTCAGCCCCGCGCTGAAGAGCATCGAGGACAGCCTGCACGCCACCTCGGCGGAGATCGGTCTCACCCAGACCGCGTTCTTCACCTCGGCGGCGCTCTTCTCCCTCTTCCTGCCGCGGCTGGGCGACGTCATCGGCCGCCGCAAGGTACTGGCCGGGATGATGGCCCTGATGGTGCTCGGCTGCGTCATCGCGGCGCTCGCGACGAGCGTGCCGATGCTCTTCGTCGGCCGGATCATCCAGGGCGTGAGCGGCCCGACCGTACCGCTGTGCCTGATCATGCTGCGGGTGGAGGTGGTCGAGCCGAAGAAGTACGGCACCCTGCTCGGCGTGATCACCGCGGTCAACGGCGGCATCGCGGGCGTGGACTCGCTCGCCGGCGGCTACCTCGCCGACCACTACGGCTTCGGCGCGGTCTTCTGGGCCATGGCCGTCGTCGCGGCGGTCGCCGCCGCCCTGGTCGCCACCCTGACCCGGGAGTCCACCGCGCCCGTCAAGAGCCGCATGGACTGGCCCGGCGTCGTCCTCCTCGTGATCTCGGTCGGCACGCTGCTGACCGCGTTCAACGAGGCGGGCAAGCTGGCCGCCGCGAATTGGCCGCTGATCGGCGTGCTCGTGGTGATCGCCGCGCTCGCCTTCGCGCTGTTCTGGCGTACGGAGAGCCGCAGCGGTCACCCGCTGGTCGCCACCCACCACCTCAAGCAGCGCTCGACCTGGGCCCTGCTGCTGACCACGGTCCTCACCATGACCGGCGTCTTCGCCGTCATGAACGGGCTGATCCCGGCCTTCGCGCAGGACGCCCGGGCGGGCCTGGGCATGTCGGCCGAGGCGTCGGCGTGGTGGACCCTGACCCCGTACGCGCTCGCCGGACTCGCGATGGGCCCGGTGGCGGGCCGGCTCTCCGCGACCTTCGGGTACGGCCGCATCCTGCGGTTCGGGCTCGTCGGCACGGTGGCGACGATCGTGCTGCTCGTCCTCACCAGCGGCGGCCACTCCCGGGTGCTGCTCCTGGTGCTGTCCATCATGGTCGGCATCGCCTACGCGGGCGTGGCCAACATCGTGCTCAACGGACTCGGGATCGTCCTCTCCCCGCGCGAGAACCCCGGCTTCCTGCCGGGCCTGAACGCGGGCGCGTTCAACCTGGGCGCCGGCCTGAGCTTCGCGGTCCTGTACGCGGTCAAGACCGCCGTGGTCCCCTCGGATCCGGCGTCGACGTCGGGCTACACGGCCGCGATGATCGCGGGCGTCGTCATCATCGCGGCGGCGTTCGTGACGTCGTTCCTGATCCCCAAGCCGGTGTCCGCCGAAGCGGACGGGTAGCCGGCACAGCCGCCGTAGGGGTGCGGGGAATCGCCCGAGTCACGCGTCGTCGTGGCTGGTCGTGCCCACGCGGCGAAGCCGCATATCGACACGCCCCGCGCCCCTGATGAGGCGCCCCTGCTACCGCAGGTAGGCGCCCAGGCGCTCGATCGCCGACGCATTGCGCGGGCTCTCCACCAGGTCCGCGTAATCCAGCGTGATGATGCGCCTGTGCTTGATCGCGGAGACGTTCGCCAGCGGCTTGTAGTGCAGCAGGAACTGCTTCTTCTGCTCGGCGGTCGTGTCCCCGTAGTCGTTGACGACGATCACCTCGGGGTCCCGCTCGACGACGGTCTCCCAGCCGACCGTGGTCCAGGAGTCCGCCAGGTCGTGGGTGACGCTGCGCCCGCCGGCCTTGGCGATGATGTCATCCGGCGCGGCGAACCGCCCGCTGGTGAACGGCTTGTCCTGGCCGCTGTCGTACAGGAACACGCTCGGCCGCGCGTCCCCCTTCGGCGCCTTCTTCCGTACGGCCGCGACCCGCTCCTTGAAGTCCGCGATCAGCTTCTCTGCCCGGTCCTCCACGCCGAACAGCTTCCCCAGCTGCGTGAGGTCGGTGTAGAGGGCGTCCAGCGGCGGCATGACGCCGCGTGCCGTGCCGTGGCCATTGCGGCAGGACTCGGTGAGGACGTACGAGCCGATGCCGAGCTTCTTCAGGGACGCCGGGGTGATCCCGTTCTCGCCGAAGCCGTAGCCGTAGCCCGCGAACACCAGGTCGGCGCGGGCGTCGACGGCCATCTCCTTGGTGATCGCCTGCTTCGACAGCCACCGCGTCTTCTTGTACGCGCCCTTCCACGGCACATGGTCCAGGTCGCCCTTGTCGTCCGGCATGACATAGCCGGCCATCCGGTTCTCCAGCCCCAGCGCGAACATGATCTCGGTGATGCCCACGTCGTTGGTGACCACCCGCTCGGGAACCCTGTCGAAGGTGACCTTCTTCCCGCAGTTCTCGATGGTCACGGGCCGCTGCCCGGCGGCCTTGCCGCCCCCGGACGGGGACGCCACGCGCGCGCCGCAGCCGGTGAGCGCGAGGGCGAGGCAGAGGGCGCCGGCGAGGGCCGCCGCCGGGCGGATACGGGTCACGGTCATGCGGGCTCCTGGTCGGGGAGTTCGGTGGGGTCGATACGGTCGAAGAGCAGCTGGAGGGCGCCGGTCACGGGGTGGGTGACGCGGTGCGCCCGTACGCCGAACACCTCGGCCAGCAGCTCGGGCCGGAGGGCGTCGTACGGCGGGCCGGCCGCGACGACGCGGCCGCCGTCGAGCACGTACAGCAGGTCGCAGTGGGACGCGGCGAGGTTCAGGTCGTGCAGTGCGGCGAGCACCGTGAGGCCGCTGCGGCGCACCAGGGACAGCACGTCCAGCTGGTGGGAGATGTCCAGGTGGTTGGTGGGTTCGTCGAGGACCAGGACCCGCGGCTGCTGGGCGAGGGCGCGGGCGATCAGTACGCGCTGCTTCTCGCCGCCGGAGAGCGAGCGGAAGCCGCGCCCGGCGAGGTGGCCCGCGCCGACCCGGTCCAGCGCGGCGTCGCACAGCGCGGCGTCGGCGGCGGACCGCCCGCTGAACGGAGAACCCCGGTGGTACGGCAGCCGGCCCATCGCCACCACCTCGGCGGCGGTGAAGTCGAATTCGGCGGCGGACTCCTGGGGCAGCGCGGCCAGCCGGCGCGCGGCGGCGCGCGCGTCCATCGCGTGCAGCTCGTCGCCGTCCAGCCGGACCGTGCCCGCCGCGGGCCGCAACGCCCGGTACACGCACCGCAGCAGCGTGGACTTGCCGCTGCCGTTCGGCCCGACCACCCCGACGACCTGCCCTGCGTCGGCGCGCACGGTGATGTCCTCGACGATCCGGCTGCCCGCGAGCTCGACCGTCACCCCTTCGACGTCGACACGCATCAGTGGCCACCTCCGAACGCGTAGCCGCCGCGCCGCATCAGCAGGAGGAAGCAGGGCACGCCGAGCACGGCGGTGACCACCCCGACCGGGATCTCGGCGGGCGCGAGCAGCAGCCGGGAGACGATGTCCGCCCAGACCAGCAGCACGGCTCCGGCGAGCGGCGCGAGGACCAGCACCCGCCGGTGGTCGGCGCCGACCAGCATCCGTACGACGTGCGGCACCATCAGGCCGACGAACCCGATCGCGCCGGACACGGCGACGACCGCCGCGGTGACGGCGGCGGTGACCACGAACAGCTCGGTGCGCAGCCGCCCCGCGCGCACGCCGAGTGCCGCCGCGGTCTCGTCCCCCATCGCCAGCGCGTTGAGCTGCCCGGCGCGGGCACCGAGGCAGAGCGTCCCGGCGAGCACGGTGACGGCGGCGAGCGGCACCGAGCCCCAGGTCGCGCCGCCCAGGCTGCCGAGCAGCCACATCATCGCGGACCTGGCCGCCTCGCCCCGCTCGGCGTGGAAGACCATCAGGGTGGTGATCGCGGAGAAGCCGTACGACAACGCGGTACCGGACAGGACGAGCCGCAGCGGCGTCAGCCCGTACGCGGTCCGGGCCGCGGCGTACACCAACGCCATCGCCGCGAGTGCCGACAGGAACGCGGACACCGACAGCGCCCACACGCCCAGCGCGGCGAACGCGCCCAGCAGGAGCACGGCGTTGGCGCCGACCGCGGCGCCGGAGGAGACGCCGAGCACGAAGGGGTCGGCGAGCGCGTTGCGCACCATGGCCTGCACGGCCACGCCGACCGACGCGAGCCCCGCGCCTACCACGGCCGCGAGCACGGCCCGGGGCAGCCGGATCTCCCAGACGATGGTGTACCCGCCGGTCTCGTCGGCCCCGATCGTCCCGCCGGTGATCCCGGCCGTCAGAAAGTGCAGCGTCTCGCCCCACGACACCCCGGCCGAGCCGAGTCCGACGCCGCACACGAGGGAGACGAGCAGCAGGACGCCGAGCACGGCGGCCGAGGCGGGGACCGGCAGGCGACGGAGCGCGGGCGGTCCGGCCGCGGCGGGTGCCGGGGCGGTGGATATGGCGGGCACGGGCGGGCGTCCTTCGCCTCGGGCCGCGTCCGTACGCACAAGGGGCGGCGCACCCGGCACCGGCCGGTCGTCCGTGCGTCATCCCTCTCGCAGTCCGCGGCGAGCAGTCGGGAGATGTGCCACCCCGCGGGTCATCGGACTCACGCGAACGCCACGTACGGATCCCGCCGACGGGTCCGTGCCGCGCACTCGCGCACACCGTTGCGGGTCAGCGCCGGACTCTCACCGGACTTCCCCCACGGGACACCCCAGCAGCCTAACAGCGCCGCAAACCCCCAGATCACGGTCCCACCGGACACGGACCACAGCCCCGGTCAGTTCCCCTTACGGCGCAAAAGCCCGCGCCACCGCCAAGCTGTCCTCGTACACGGGGTGCCGGGTGATGAGGCCGTTCTCGACGGTGAGGTGGAGGGCGAAGCGGGCGCGGTAGGAGCGGTGTGTCGCGCGGGCGGTCCGGCGGATCTCGCCGGTCACGACGGCGTCCGGGCCGTCGACGAGGATGCGCTCGATCTCCGTGCCGACGGCTTCGGGGACGTGGTGCTCGGCGATGCGCTCGGGGTCGCCCTCGCCGATGCGGCGCAGCAGTTCCGTCACGACGTCGCGCGTGGTCCCGGTCATGGTGTCTCCCCCTCCGGTCGCCGTCCGCGCGGGCACGTGGACGGGCCGCCCATCCTGGCAGGGCGGGCGGCCCGTGGCGATCTTTTATGGCGTCGGGCGGCGGGGCCGCCGGGGGTCATTTCATCGGCTTCAGTGCGTCGCCGTGGTAGCGCACCGCAGGGTTCCAGAGGAGGAAGGAGTGGATGCCGTCGTCCTCGGCGGCGCGGATCTGGGCGGCCACTTCGGCGTCGCCGTAGGAGACGCCGAGGGAGAAGTCCTGGAGCCAGGGGACGATCTGGGCGTCGGTGTGACGGGTCTTCTTCACGAAGTCGGCGAGGGACTTCTTGGTGATGGGGTACGGGTGGGAGTTCGGGTCGGAGACGCCGTACTCGCCCTCGGCCCAGTGCGAGGGGTAGACCATCGGCGCGATGTAGTCGCACTGCTTGGCGAACTTGCCGATGTCCTGGGCGATCTCCTTCGGGCGGGTGACCGCGACGCCGAAGACCGAGACGCCGAGGAAGGCGCCGTGTTCGCGGGCGACCGCGCGGGTTTGGGCGACCAGGCCGGCGATGGAGTCCTCCGGCGAGGTCTTGCCGAGGCCGGGGAAGGACATGCTGCTGAGCTTGCCGTCGGGGCGGCGGATGTAGTCGTAGAGGATGTCGTCGAAGCCGAGCTTCGCGGCCTCGGCGGCGAGGTCGAGGTGGTACTGGCGGACGTCCTTGTTCGCGAAGTTGGTGAAGGAGAGGGAGCCGTACTTGGAGCCGGCGCCGTACGGGCCGCCGTCCGGGGTGCGGACCACGCGGTCGCGGTGGCCGTCCTTCCAGGAGGCCGAGGCCAGGACCGGGTCGCGGAAGGCGACGATGCGGCCGACGACCGCGCCGCCCGCCGCATGGATCTCCTTGATGGCCTTCTTCGCGTCGTAGTAGCCCTTGGCCGCGCCTGTCTTCTTCGCGAGCGGCACCTGCGAGTCGTAGCTGATCTCGCCCAGTTCGTCCTTGATGTCGAGCTGAACGGCGTTGATCTTGTGCTCCTTCAGCAGCTTCAGCACGGGCTTCCGCAGCTGGTCGGAGGCCCATGCCTGGCCGCTGACGTGCACCGCGCGCATCGTCGGCCGGCGGACGGTGATCACCGCGTCCTCCCGGGCGGTGTTCCCGGCCTCGTCGGTGGCGACCACGGTGGCCTTGGCCGGCGGCCGCGGCAGGGTCACGGCGAACGCGCCGTCCTTCCCCACCCGCGCCGTCCGGCCCGCGACGGTCACCTCGGCGGCGTCCTGCGCGCGGCCCTTGACCGTGACCGGGCCGCGCAGGCTGCGGCCTTCGGTGTCGGCGACGGCGAGCTTCGGCGGTGTGGTGTCGACCTTCAGCTCGCGGGTGAGTTCGGAGCCGCCGAGCACGGATCCCTCGGTGGCGACCTTCAGTTCGTGCGTGCCGTCCCGCAGGCCGTCCAGACCCACCGTCAGGTGACGTCCCGTCGTCTGCACCGGAACCCGCTTGCCGTCCACGGTGACCTCGGCGCCGTGCAGGCCCTCCCCCTCCGGCGCCGTCACCTCCAGCCCGCCCTTGCCGACCGCGGAGGCGTTCACCACACCGCCGGCGGACGCTCCCGCCACCCGGAAGTCGGCGCCGCTGTGCTGCCGTACCAGGAGCACGCCGCCGACGACCAGCGCCATGGCCAGCACCCCGGCCAGAAGAATGACCAGCGGTCTGCGCGGGGAACGGTTACTGGAGGAATCAGCAGAAGCAGTCGAGGAGTCGGACGCCCCTGAGGCGTCCGAGGTGTTGAGAAAGAGCTTCTTCCAGTCGAGCCGCACAGGCACGCCCCTTCCAGGAGGTTTCGTGCATCTCCGTCGCCGTCGTCCCGTTCCCCTGCGCCGCCGGGGTCTTGTCCTCCTGTCCCTCCTCACCCTGGCAGCCTCGGCCGTCTCCTGCGCCGAGTCCCGCGGCGGTGCGCCACCGCCGGAACCCTCGGCTCCGAAAACCACCGGTGGTCGGCAGGATTCCCCCTCGGCCCGGCCTGAACACCCGCCACGTGCCAAGTCTCCGGCCTCGGTGCACGCCGACGAACTCGGAGCGGTACCGGTTCTGATGTACCACCAGATCGTCAAGGACCCGCGCAGCGACTACGACCGCAAGCCGGCGGACTTCCGCGCGGAACTGGAACGGCTCGCGAAGGAGGACTACGTACCCGTCACCGCGGGCGCCTACAGCAAGGGGGAGATCGACATCCCGGCCGGGAAGCACCCCGTCGTCCTCACCTTCGACGACTCCACCGACAGCCAGTTCGCGCTCGGCGACGACGGCCGGCCGGACCCGGACTCCGCGATCGGCATCCTGCTCGACGTGGCCGAGCGGCACCGGGGGTTCACCCCGGCGGCCACCCTCTTCGTGAACGGTGACGCCTTCCCCCGCACCGGCACGAAGAAGGCCCTGCGGTGGCTGCACGCGCACGGCTTCGAGATCGGCAACCACACGCTGGACCACGCCAACCTGCGCGATGTCTCCGCCGGGGAGGCGCAGCACCAGATAGCCGCCGGCCAGCAGGTCATCACCAAGAGCGCGCCGGGCGCGAAGGTGACCTCGATGGCCCTGCCGTTCGGCGTCCAGCCGAACCCCGCGGAGCTGGACATCAAGGGCGCGGCGGACGGAGAGCGGTACGCGTACGAGGGTGCCTACCTCGTGGGCGCGGGGCCGGCCCCCTCGCCCTACGCCACCGGCTTCGACCCGGTCGGCATACCGCGGATCAGGTCGGCGGGCGCGCACGACAAGGACGCCCAATTCGGTTCCGCGCACTGGCTGGACGAGCTGCGGGACGGCGGGGTGAAGCGGTACACCTCGGACGGCGACCCGGACCGCGTCTCGTACCCGAAGTCGTCCTCGGACCGGCCCGCCAAGGAGTTCAAGGACCGGACCCGGCCGTACTGAGCCGCGCCGCTGGCGCATCGCAGCACATCGGGGCGCGCACGAACGACATCGTGCACGCCCCGAGTGATGTCCTTATGCCTCGGTCGTGGACACCAGCGGAAACGGCTCCCGGCTCACCCGCTGCGCCTCCTCCAGCGCCCGCCGGGCCTCAGCGTCCCGCGGCGCGATGACATGGAAGGCGGTGCCCAGCGCCCGGGCCCGCCGGAAGACCCGGATCAGTGCCGGCACCCCGCAGCAGGCGCACACCAGCGAGCAGGCCCCGAGGTCCACCAGGAGGCTCGCCGCGCCCCGGTTGAGGAGGATGAGCATCTCCTCACGGGTCCGGGTGACGCGGGCGCAGTCGAACTCCGGCGGGCGGAGCACCACGGCACCGCCACCCGACTGAGTGCACCAGGAAGACCGGGGAGGACTCGTCATCACTGCTCCTGAACGGCCGGGCCGGCGCGCCGCACCGGCAGGGAATGCATCTGCCCACACATGGTCCGCAGCATTGACGTGCCGTTCGGAAATCCGGTCACTCGTGCTCGGAGGAATTCCACGGTAGGGCGGCGGGCCGATACCCCGCCACCGCAGGACCCGCCGCCACACGGCATTCGACGCGGATTCGCCCCGCGGGTTTACTTCCCGGCGGCCTGTCGGTTCAGTCCTTCAGCTGCGGCAATACCTTTGTGCGATAGAAGTCGAAGAATCCGCGCTGGTCCTGCCCGATCTGGTTCACATAGACGGTGTCGAATCCGGCGTTCGCGTACTCACTGAGCGCCGCGACATGCGCGTCCACGTCGTCGCCGCAGGTCACGGCGGATGCCACCTGATCGCGGGTGACCAGGGTCGAGGCCTGCTCGAAATGGCGCGGGGTGGGCAGTACCTGTCCCAGTTCGCCCGGCAGTTGTTCGTTGGCCCACAGCCGGTGCGCGGTGCTGATGGCTTCTTCCTTGTCGGTTCCCCAGCAGACCTTGAGGCCGCCGTGCACCGGTTTGCCACCGCCGCCGCCCCGCCGGAACCGCTCGATGGCGTCCGCGTCCGGCGCGACGGTGATGAATCCGTCGCCGATCCGGGCGGCCAGTTCCGTGGCGGTCGGGCCGAAGCCGGAGACATCGATCCGCACCGGTTCCTCGGGCACGGTGTAGAGCCGCGCGTTCTGCACGGTGTAGTGCTTTCCGTGGTGGCTGACTTCCTTGCCCTCGAAGAGCGACCGCATCACCTGTATCGCTTCTTCCAGCATTTCCAGCCGGACGGAGGTCTGCGGCCATTCGCCGCCCACGACCTGTTCGTTGAGGGCCTCGCCGCTGCCCACGCCGAGCCGGAACCGGCCGTCCAGGAGAACCGCGCTGGTGGCCGCGGCCTGTGCCGTGATCACCGGGTGCACTCGCTTGGTCGGGCAGGTCACGGCGGTCTCGACCGGCAAGGACGTGGCCTCGGCGAGCGCGCCGATCACCGACCAGACGAAAGGCGACTGCCCTTGTTCGTCATTCCAGGGATGGAAATGGTCCGAGATCCACAACGAGGTGAATCCGGCCTGCTCCGCCATCCGCGCCTGTTCCACCAGATCGCGCGGACCGTGCTCCTCGCAGGACAGGAAATAGCCGTATTCCGTCATCACAAGCTCCTCGGATTCCTGGTCGCCCGCACGATCCCGGCGGCGGCCAGCGCACCGGCCGCGGCGGCCGCGATCAGGGCGCGGGCATGCTCGGTGGCCCACAGCTGGGCGGAGCGTCCGTGCGACGCGTCGTCGAAGGAGCCGTGGGCGCCGTGGTCCCGGCCGTCCGCGCTGTCGACCGGCTTCCAGAGGTTGTCCGGGCCCGGCGGCCGGGACTCCTGGTCCGTCTGCTGCGCGTCGTACCCCGTACGCGCCAGACAGCGGTCCAGGAGACCGGGGACGAGCCGGTTGGCGAGCACCGTGGCCAGGGTCGAGCCGCCCACGCAGTACTGCCGGCGACGGGGGTGCGCGGCCGCGTGCACGATGCCGCGCGCGGCGACCTCCGGCTGGTAGATCGGCGGGACCGGCTGCGGACGGCGCGGCAGCCGGGAGAGCACCCAGGAGAACTGCGGGGTGTTGAGGGCGGGCAGCTGGACCACCGTGATCCGTACGTTGCTCCGGTCGTGCAGCAGCTCGGTGCGGACCGAGGACGTGAAGCCCAGGACCGCGTGCTTGGCGCCGCAGTACGCGGACTGCAGCGGGATGGAGCGCTCGCCCAGCGCGGAGCCGGCCTGCACGATCGTGCCCGCGTCGCGCGGCTTCATCCGGGCCAGCGCCGTCCGCGTACCGTGCACGTAGCCCAGGTACGTCACCTCAGTGACCCGCTTGAACTCCTCCGGGCGCACCTCGGTGAAGGGCGCGAAGACCCCGGCGAAGGCGCAGTTGACCCAGACGTCGATGGGCCCGAACTCCGCCTCGACCGCGTCGGCGGCGGCCTCGACCTGCGCCGGATCGGCCACATCGAGGGGCACCGCCAGGGCCCGGCCGCCGGCCGCCGCCACCTCTTGGGCGGCGGCCTCCAGCCCGGCCTGTCCGCGCGCCAGCAGTCCGACGCGCGCGCCCCGGAGGGCGAATCGGCGGGCGACCGCGCGGCCGACGCCCGCGCTCGCTCCGGTGACCACGACGGTCTGGCCCTGAGGCATCGGGGTCTCCTCCTCGCCGGGGGCCGGCGAACGGGCGTCAGCCCTTCGGTCCGGACTCCTCGGAGGTGTGCGGGGGCGGCAGCGGGTCGGGGGCGGGGCCGGGCGCCGGGCCCGGCGTCGGGGGTGCCGGGTTCGGCGGTACCGGATCCGGCTCGGGGCCGGGGGACGGCGCCGGGGGCACCGGATCGGGGCCGGGTGCGGGCACCGGCCCGGGTGCGGGGCCGGGCTCCGGTCCGGGCGATCCCGGTCCCGGGCCGGGCGTCGGAGGCACCGGGTCGGGCGTGGTGGGGCCGGGGCGTCCCGGCGGCTGTGGCGTGGTCACGGATCCTCCAGCGAGTGCGGGCGGCCGTCGCGCCAGGGCGGGGGCGGGGGCAGTGCGCCTGCCCGCCGACCCGCCGGCGTCCCACGGGTGCCCGCGGGGCTCCGCCCCTAACGCCCGGCAGCGGAACCGGTTCGGTCAGTGCGTCACCGGAGTGGACCAGCGCAGCAGCGCGCCGAGCCCGCCGGGCGGCATCTCATCGGTGTGGTGCAGCATCACGGCCTGCGCGCCGCCGGCCACGGCGGACCGCAGCAGCGCGTCATCGGCACGGGCCGGGGCCGGGTGCACCTCGCCCAGGTACTGCATCTCCGAGCCGCGCGCGGCCAGCTGATCGGGGTCGGGGCCGACCCAGACCTGGCGGCCGGCGTCACCGCCGTCGGGGCTGATGAGCAGCGTGTCGATGCGGTGCTCGCGGGCGGCCTCGATCAGCTGGGGCACACCGGCGGTGACATCGGACTCGCCGTTGCTGCGGCCGCTCCCGGCCTGGAAGCGCTGGATGACGTCCTCGGTGTGGTCGAGTTCGAGGCCGGCGCGGACGTGCGCGATGTCGCGTTCCAGCCGGGTGCTGTCGGCGCCCCGGGCCCGGCCGCCGTGCTCGCTCTCGTACGCCACGGCGCGCAGTTGCTCGGGCAGCCGGTCGCGCACGGAGCGGCGCTCGCGGGCGTCCCCTGCCAGCAGGATCAGGTCGGCGCCGGAGTGCTCGAAGGCCTGGGCCACGGCCTCGGCGATCTCACCGGCGTTGTGTTCCCAGGTGTTCTCGACCTTGAGCTGGAAGTGGCGCTCGGACCAGTCGCCGCTCGCGGTCCGGTGGATCGGGTAGTCCTCGCCGCTGACCTTTCCGGCGCTGTCCCGCGCCGTGTCGCTGCGCAGCTCGAAGTCGGCGCCGGTCCGGTCCACGTACGCCACGAGGCACACCGGGTTCTCGCCCAGCGCGTCCAGCAGCGGGGCCAGCCGGGGCACCGGCGACCAGGTGGCGCCGCGGGTGACGGGCGGCCCGGCCAGCGGGGTGTCCAGGACGACCTCGCCGCCGGTGGCGAAGACGGCGCGGCCCGAGTGGGCCAGCGGCTGGCCGGGGCGGCCGATCGTGGTCAGGCAGTCGTACACGGCACGGCAGGTGGCCTCGTCGGCGCCGAGCGCCGACAGCTGGTCGGCAGCGTTGCGCGCCGACAGCTCCTGCTGCTTGGCCGCGTCCTCCGTGCCATGGCTGACATCGGCATAGACGGACGCCCACGGGCCGGGTCGTTCGACGATCGGTTGCAGGAGCGAGAGTCGCATGGCGCATCCTCCTCGAAATGGGGCGTTCACCAGGTACGGGGCCGCGAAGGCGGGCTTCGGGGGCCGCGGGTTTCCGCTCTCCAAAGGCATCGTCGCTGCGGTGAGTGCATCACTCCCCGGGGTGCCCTGTATGCCACTGTTCATGCAGTTCGTCTTCACTGCAGCTCTACTGCGGATCTGCTGTCTCACGAGCACCCGTGGTCACTCCACGGGTCCGTCATCGCACGGGTTGCGGCGCTCCCCCTTCTGGCCCAGTGAGGTTTCTCCGCTTCGGATAACGGTTACCTGGCGAGCCGAGACACATGCCCAGAAGCCCTCGTCGGCGACTCCAGCACGGCGCGGAGCGGGAAGGAGCCTTCAGAGATGGCGGACAAGAAGCAGGAGCAACGGGAGCGGTACTACGCGCACGACGCGAGCGACGGCCCGCTGACCACCGACCAGGGCGTGCCCGTCGACCACACCGATGACTCCCTCCAGGCGGGCGAGCGCGGCCCCACACTGATGGAGGACTTCCACTTCCGCGAGAAGATCACCCGCTTCGACCACGAACGGATCCCGGAGCGCGTGGTCCACGCGCGCGGCTCGGGCGCGTACGGCTACTTCCAGCCGTACGAGTCGTGCGCGGAGTTCACCAGTGCCGCGTTCCTGCAGGACCCGAGCGTCCGGACGCCGGTGTTCGTCCGCTTCTCCACCGTCCAGGGACCCCGCGGCTCGGCCGACACGGTGCGCGACGTCCGCGGCTTCGCGACCAAGTTCTACACCTCCGAGGGCAATTACGACCTGGTCGGCAACAACTTCCCGGTCTTCTTCATCCAGGACGGCATCAAATT
The DNA here is from genome assembly GCF_044544605.1 of Streptomyces sp. NPDC053560. Lineage (NCBI taxonomy): Bacteria > Bacillati > Actinomycetota > Actinomycetes > Kitasatosporales > Streptomycetaceae > Streptomyces > Streptomyces sp. NPDC053560. Next base: position 187,972 of record NZ_JBITXI010000002.1, read on the forward strand.
CCCCGACTTCGTGCACGCGGTGAAGATGGAGCCGCACAACGAGATCCCGACCGGCGCGTCGGCCCACGACACGCTGTGGGACTTCGTCTCGCTGCAGCCCGAGACACTGCACACGATCATGTGGCTGATGTCGGACCGCGCGCTCCCCCGCAGCTACCGCATGATGCAGGGCTTCGGCGTGCACACCTTCCGCTTCGTGGACGCGCAGGGCCGCGGCACCTTCGTGAAGTTCCACTGGAAGCCCAAACTCGGGGTGCACTCCCTGGTGTGGGACGAGGCGCAGGAGACGATGGGCCGCGACCCGGACTTCAACCGCCGCGACCTGTGGGACTGCATCGAGGCCGGTGACTTCCCCGAGTGGGAGCTCGGCGTACAGCTGGTGCCGGAGGCGGACGAGCACAACTTCGACTTCGACCTGCTCGACGCCACGAAGATCATTCCCGAGGAACAGGTGCCGGTCCGGCCGATCGGGCGGATGGTCCTCGACCGCAACCCCGACAATTTCTTCGCCGAGACCGAGCAGGTCGCCTTCCACACGGCGAACGTGGTCCCCGGTATCGACTTCACCAACGACCCGCTGCTCCAGGCCCGTAACTTCTCCTACCTGGACACCCAGCTGCTCCGCCTCGGCGGCCCGAACTTCGCGCAGATCCCGGTCAACCGGCCGGTCGCACCGGTCCGCAACAACCAGCGCGACGGCTTCCACCAGGGCGAGATCCACCGCGGTACCACCAGCTACACCAAGAACTCCCTGGCCGGCGGCTGCCCGGCGGTGGCCGGCGCCGACGAGTCCGCCTTCCGGCACCTGACCGAGAAGGTCGCCGGACACAAGATCCGCCGGCGCAGCGACAGCTTCCAGAACCACTACAGCCAGGCCGCCATGTTCTGGAAGTCCATGACCGAGTGGGAGCAGCAGCACATCATCGAGGCGTTCCGCTTCGAACTGGGCAAGGTGAACACCAAGGAGATCCGCGAGCGGACCGTCGCCCAGCTGAACCGGGTCGACCACACGCTCGCCGTGGCGGTCGCCGAGGGGATCGGCGTGGCCCCGCCCGAGCGCCAGGAGACCCCGGACGTCACGCCGTCCCCCGCGCTCAGCTTCGAGAACAACCGCGGTGACGGCTCGATCGCGACCCGCCAGATCGCCGTGCTCGTCTCGGACGGCGTGGACGCCGACCAGGTCGACACGATCCGCTCCGCACTCACCGCGCAGGGCGCCAACGTCGAGGTGCTCGCGCCGCACGACGGCGAGTTCACCGGCTCCGACGGCGTGACCCACCCGGTGGACCGGGCGCTGCCCACCGTCGCCTCGGTCCTCTACGACGCGGTGGTGCTCCCCGGCGACCCGTCCTCCGTGCCCCGTACGGCGCAGGACCCGGCGGTGCTGAAGTTCGTCCGGGACTCCTACCGGCACGGCAAGGCCATCGCCGCGCTGGGTACCGGCATCGACCTGCTGAAGATGCTGGACCCGGCCCGGCTGCGCACGGCGGACGAGCACGAGCACACCGTGTCCGACGAGGGCGTCGTCACCCACCACCCGGTCGGCCCGGCCAGTGAGCAGTTCGCGCAGGCCTTCATCGAGGCGGTCGCCGCCCACCGGCACCGGAACCGCCCGCCGCTGCGCCGCTGAGCGCGCCACGGGGACATGAGAAGGGCGGGCGGTCCGAGGACCGCCCGCCCTTCTCTGCTGTCGCGTGGACCGCCGGCTAGCCGTCCCGCTTCCGCCGCCGGTGGCTGGTGTCGCACCACGGGTACCGGCGGCTGCGGCGGCATCTGCACAGGGCCACGCAGAAGCGGTCGGAGGCGACCACGCCGCCGTCCTCCAGCCGTACCTCGACCGGGCCCTCCACCAGCATCGGGCCGTCCTTCTCCAAGGTGACGCGGCGGACGTCCCCGGCCGCTGCCGGGCCGGACGCTCCCGCCCGGGAGCCGGGCGCTGCACTGGGCGCCCGGTGGTCAGGCTCTTCGCTCGGCACGGATCACCACCAGCTCTTCCTTCTCCTCGTCCGGTGCCGTCAGGCCCTGGCTGTGCAGCCAGCGCTGCCGGGACCGCAGGACGGGCCCGAAGGGCACGCAGCGGTGCTCGACCGCCACGGTGTCCAGCCCCGCGGCGCGCAGGGCCCGCAGCGACGGGTCGGTGCCGCTGAGCGCCGAGTGGACCATGAGCAGCACGCCGCCGGGCGCGAGCAGGCCCGGCGCGTCCCGGCAGATCCGGTCCAGCAGCAGCCGTCCGTCGTGCCCGGCGTCCCAGGCCCGCGCGCTGCCGCGCCGGGGCAGCACCGCGGCGGGCGCCGGGACGTACGGCGGGTTGGTGAGGATCAGCCGGTAGGAGCGGTCCGCCACGGGGGCGAGGAGGTTGCCGCGCACCACGCGTACGGGCAGGCCCGCGAGGCGGGCGTTGAGGCGGGCCGCGAAAACCGCGCGCCGGGAGATGTCGACGGCGGTGACCGCGCCGCCTCGCCGGGCGGCCGCGAGCGCCAGGGCACCGGTGCCGGTGCCGATGTCCAGCACCTGCGCACCCGGCTCCAGCGGCTCCTGGCGCAGCGCATCGGCCAGCAGGGCCGTGTCGTCCTGCGGGGCATAGACCCCGGGAAGCGTTATCAAAGGCACAAATCAGGAGTACCCGGATAATTCTCTTTCACCAGCCCGGCACCGGGTGGCGTCACGGCACGTGGACGAGGTCCGGTTCGATGGTCACCCGGAGTGACGACTCCCCTGCCTGCCAGGCGCTCAGGAGCCGCTCGCCGAAGCGGTCGTCCAGGAAGCCGGTGGCGTCGATCCCGAACGCGATGTCCCGGTCCAGGTGCGGCTCGGCGGCCAGCAGGCCGTCCACGACCTCGTGCCGGACGACCTGCTCGTGCACGGCGTCGGCCTCGACGTGCTCGGTGTAGAAGAACTCGGCCGCCGGGCCCGCGCCGGCCCGCCGCATCGCCCCGGCCAGCCGGCGGGAGGCGGGCGAGGAGGTCACCTCCACCGCGGCGAAGTGCCCGACCAGTGCCCCGCGCATCGCCCGGTGCAGCCCGAAGAGGGACATCAGGTTGACCACGGCCAGCATCTCCGCGCCGGCCGCGTCGAGGTAGCGCCCGTACGTGGTGTCCAGGCCGAGGTCCGTCATCAGGTCGGCGAAGAGCTGAGCGTGCACCCGCTCGGCCCGCCCGCCGCCGAACTCGTCGAACTCCACCGCCGCCATGCCCGCCTTCGCCCGGCCCCACAGCCGCGGCAGCACCCAGGCGTGCGGGTCGGCCTCCTTGAGGTGGTACAGGCTCCGCTGGGCGGCGTATTCGCGCAGCTGGGAGCGGGTGCCGGCGCGCTCCAGTACATGGGAGACGCCGTCCCCGCCGACCGGTTCGACGAGCAGCTCGGCCAGGGCGTCCGCCGCGCTCGTGTGCACGGTGGCGTCGGCCCGCAGCGCGCCGAGGAAGCGCCGTTCCAGTACGCCCCGGAACCGCAGCAGCTCCGGGTCCCATTCACGCTCGGCGTCGACGCCCGCGAAGCCGCGGTAGTGGAGTTCGTACGCCACGTACAGCGCCAGCTGCAGGTCGTCGCCGTACGGATCCGCCGCGGCGGCCGCGTCGTCGTCCACGGCCGGCGGGCCGCCGTCGCGCAGCGCGCCGGTCATGGCTGCCGAGACCGGCCCCCTGTCCTGCGGCAGTCCGGGCCCGGTCTGCTCATCTCTCATCGCTGTTCTCCACCCCTGGACGTGGTCGGTGACGGGCACCGCCGCCGGGTGCCCCTCAGGACCGCGGTGTCACCTCGACCCGCACCAGCCGGCAGCAGCGCTGGAGGATGCGGGAGACGTGCATCTGCGAGATGCCGACCTCCTCGGCGATCTGGCTCTGTGTCATGTCACGGAAGAACCGCAGGTAGAGGATGATCCGCTCGCGCTGCGGCAGGGCCCGCAGGACGGGCGCCGCGCACAGCCGCTCCTCGACCAGCTCCAGCTCCGGGTCCTCGTCCCCCAGGAAGTCGGCGAGGTGGAAGGAGTGGCCCGCGTCCGTGCTCATGGGGCACTCCAGCGACAGCGCGGTGTACGCACCCTGGGCCTCCAGCCCGAGCACCACGTCCTCCTTGGAGAGGCCGGTGTGCTCGGCCAGGTCGCCGATGGTGAGGGTGGCGGTGCCGTTGCGGAATTCCAGCTGCTCGCGCGCCTGGTGGACGGTGGCCCGCAGCTCCTGGGTCCGGCGAGGCACGTGGACGGCCCACAGATCGTCCCGGAAGTGCCGCCGCAGCTCACCGAGGATGGTGGGGATCGCGTACGCCGGAAAGGGCGTGCCCGAGGCGGCGTCGAACCGGTCGACGGCCTTGAGCAGGCCGACCGCGGCGACCTGCCGCAGGTCCTCCTCGGTCTCGCCGCGGCCGCTGTAGCGGCGGGCGAGCCGGTTGGCCATCGGCAGCCAGCCGCAGACGATCTCCTCGCGCAGCCGCTTCCTGACCGGGCCGTCCGGAAGCGTGGCCAGACGGGCGAATGCGGCGTCGGTGTCCGGGGTATCCGGATGGCGGCGGAGCGCGGTGGAGGCAGCCATGGCTCTTCCCTTCCGGTCGGGATTCCGGCACCGGCGGAATCGCCATGAACGAATGTGCATGACCGCCCGTGTCCCGACCGCCGGAGAGTTTTTGCTTTCCGACTGAAACACTCGTTTCCGAAACCCTCGGCAGGTACCCGAACAGGCCGGGACCGCCCGACGGCGAACCCTCGGTTCGCTGCCCACATTTTCTCACTTCGCCGCCCGGCGCACGCGGACACGGCTTTGTGCACCGCTCGTCCTACTGCTTCGACGGGGGTCACTCCGGTACCACCCGGCGTACTCCCGGCCCCAGCCCCGGAATTCCGCGCTGGTCCAAATGTGTGACACGTGTCGATTCCGGTTCCCGCGGGTACCCGGCGGACATGACCAGCTACGAGTCCTTGGCGGCTCCCAACCGAGATCTGCTCGTCGGCATCGGTCCGTTCGTAGTGGGCCTCGTCGTCGTGCTCCTGCTCATCGGCGCCGTGGGATACGGCCTGCGGCGCAAGCGCCGACGTTCTCAGCCGGCCCCGAATCAGCCCAGCACGCCTACGACAGGCGGGTACGAAACGGGAATGCGTACGGGCGACGAGGTCACCTCCGACGGTCACCGTCGCATGCCGTACGAGTTCGACCAGACCCGCGGCACCCGCCCCTCCGACGGCGAACCCCCGAAATGGCAGGAAGGCCACAGCGGCTCCTTCGGTAACGGCTGACAGCGCGCGCCGCGGTATCGCCACCCGCCCCTGAGCGGTCGCTCACGAAGAACGTGAGAGGCCGCTCCCGGCCATGCCCGCTCGTTCCGCCAGACGGCTGAATTCCGCGACCGGCAGGCGACGCCGCGGCCCCTTTCCGGATTGCTCAGGTGCCCGGCAGGTCAGACATGCCGATGCCGACAAGGCACGAGGCGGCCGGCCCACGGGCCCGGAGGGAGTGGGGTGCGCGTGTTCCGACGGCGGCGGGCCCGGCCGGCGAACCGGCCCGAAGGCGCGGCCGCCGCCGCGTTCACCGCTCTCGACCAGCGGCTTCCCTTCGCCGCCGGGGCGCGGGCGCTGCTCCGCAAGGCCTTCCCCGACCACTGATCCTTCCTGCTCGGCGAGCTCGCGCTCCACAGCTTTCTGGTGCTCGTGCTGACCGGCACCTATCTCACGCTGTTCTTCGACCCGAGCATGGCGGAGACCTTTTATCACGGCCGCCACCACCCGCTCGACGGCACCCGGATGTCCCAGGCGTACGCCTCCACGCTCGACATCAGTTTCGAGGTGCGCGGCGGACTGCTGATCCGGCAGATCCACCACTGGTCGTCCCTGGTGTTCGTCGCGGCCGTCGGCGTCCATCTGCTCCGCGCCTTTTTCACCGGTGCGTTCCGGCGGCCCCGCGAGGTGAACTGGATGGTCGGCGTGACGCTGTTCATGCTGGCAATGCTGGAGGGTTTCGCGGGGTATTCCCTTCCCGACGACTCGCTGTCCGGCACGGGGCTGCGCACCGCCAACGCGATCGTCACTTCCATCCCCCTGGCGGGCACTTACCTGAACTTTTTCCTCTGGGCCGGTCCCTTTCCCGGTACGGCCATCATTCCGCGGCTCTACGTGCTGCACATCCTGCTCATCACCGGAATCATCCTCGCGCTGGTCGCCCTGCATCTGATGCTCGTGGTCGTCCTCAAGCACACCCACTGGAACAAGCGCGGCCACACGAACCGGAACGTGGTCGGACAGCCGATGTTCCCGCAGTTCACCGCGAAGTCCACCGGCCTCTTCCTGATGGTTTTCGGGGTACTGACGGGCCTCGGCGGGCTGGCCCAGATCAATCCGGTGTGGGATCACGGACCGTACCGCCCGGATCAGGTGGCCACCGGTGCCCAGCCGGACTGGTACGTGGGTTTTCTGGAGGGCGGCCTGCGACTCATGCCGCCTTTCGAGACGAACCTGTGGGGCCACACCGTCATGTGGAACGTCGTCATTCCCACCCTGGTGCTCCCCGGATTGCTCTTCCTCGCGCTGTATCTCTATCCGTTCTTCGAACGCTGGGTGACCGTGGACCGTGCCGAGCACCACCTCTGCGACCGGCCGCGGAACCGGCCCACCCGCACCGCGCTGGGCGTGGCCGCCACCGTCTTCTCTGCGGTCCTGCTGCCGGCAGGCGGCAACGACGTGATCGCCTACAGCTTCCGGGTCTCGGTCGACGCGCTCACCTGGGTGCTGCGCACCGCCCTGGTCGTGGCACCGGTCCTCGCCTTCTGCCTCACCAAGCGTCTGTGTCTCGCCCGAAGACCATCCCGAAGACGCCTGCCACCAGCAGCCCGAAGCCGATCAGGAAGAGCCACAGGCCGTAGACGAGGCCCAGGCCCGCCACCGCGGCGCCCAGCGCGGTCAGCGGCGGGAATCCGCTCTTCGGCGGGAAGAAGGCGAGCCGGGCGGCGCGCTGCCGGATCTCCCCCGCCCTGTCGTCCTCCGGCCGTGCTCCCCGACGCCGGTGGTTCAGCGCGCAGAAGGCGGACACCAGGGTGGCCACCAGGCAGGACACGGTCAGCGCGGCCACGCCCGCCGGTTCCAGGGAGAGCAGCGCATAGACGATGTCGACGCCGAGGAAGAACACCGCGACGCCGCCGAGAAGGTAGCCCTCGGTCTTCATGCACTCGGCTCTGCGGGTCGGGGGTCGGCTTCCGTGCGCCGTGCTCGCCGGCCGGGGGCCGGTACGCCTCGGGGTGGTGCAGGTCGAAGGCGGGCGAGTCGGAGCGGATACGGGGCAGCGCGTGGAAGTTGCGCCGGGGCGGCGGGCAGGACGTGGCCCACTCCAGCGACCTGCCCCAGCCCCACGGATCGTCCACCCGCACCTTCGCCGCGTACCTGGCGGTCTTCCAGACGTCGTGGAGGAACGGCAGCGTGGACAGGCCGAGCAGGAAGGTCACCAGGAAGCCGCCGGCCCACAGCATCGGCGTCTCGAAGGAGAGGCTGCCGCGCCACATCGTGCCGATCCAGTTGAAGAACTTCACACCCGTGGGTGCCGCGATGAGGAAGGACATCATCGAGAAGAACGGCAGCAGGACCATGCCGGTGGCGAACATGTGGTGCGCCCAGACGGTCGCCGAGAGCATCGTGATGGCGATGGTCGCGCCGACCATGCCGACGTAACCGGAGACCGGTTTGCGGCTGAAGACCGGCACGATCTCGGTGATCACTCCGAAGAACGGCAGTGCCACGATGTAGACCTCGGGATGGCCGAAGAACCAGAACAGGTGCTGCCAGAGGATCGCCCCGCCGTTCGCCGCGTCGAAGACGTGCGCCCCGAACTTCCGGTCCGCGAAGAGCGCGGCCGTGAGGACCGGGAAGGCCAGCAGCGCGGGAATCGAGGTGAACAGCACGTTCCAGGTGAAGATCGGCATCCGGAACATCGTCATGCCGGGCGTGCGCAGGCACATGATGGTCGCGACGAAGTTCACCGAGCCCAGTGTCGTACTGAGCCCGGAGAGGATCAGCCCCACGGCCCACAGGTTCCCGCCCTCCCCGGGCGTACGCACGGCCCCGTCGAGCGGTGCGTACGCGAACCACCCGAAGGACGCGGCGCCCTGCGGCGTGAGGAAGCCGGCGACCACCATCAGACCGCCGAAGAGGTACAGCCAGTAGGTCAGCGCGTTCAGCCGGGGGAAGGCGACGTCCGGGGCGCCGATCTGCAGCGGCATGACGGCATTGGCGAACCCGGCGAACATCGGCGTCGCGAACAGCAGCATCATGATCGTGCCGTGGACGGTGAACAGCTGGTCGTACTGCTCGGCCGAGACCAGCTGGAGCCCCGGCCGGGCCAGTTCGGTCCGCATGAGCATGGCCAGCACCCCCGCGAACAGGAAGAACGCGAAGGCCGTCACGAGGTAGAGGTTGCCGATCACGCACGGGCCGTTCGCCCCACGGTCGGGTCATCGGCATCTCTTCGTCACGCAATGATCGTGAGACGGGGTTTCGCTGCGTCCTCGTACGCCGCAAGAATTGCCCTGCGCACCATGCGCCTCGTCCACCCCCCACCGACGAAGAGGTCACCTGCCCATGCCGCATCTGGACCGCCGCCGCTTCCTGCAACTCGCCGGCGGCACCGCCGCCTTCACCGCGCTGTCCGGCTCCCTCGCCCGCGCCGCCGCGATCCCGGCCCAGCACCGCTCGGGCACCATCGAGGACGTCGAGCACATTGTCGTACTGATGCAGGAGAACCGGTCCTTCGACCACTACTTCGGCTCGCTCCGCGGCGTACGCGGCTTCGGCGACCCGCGACCCGTGAATCTGCCCAGCGGCAAGCCGGTGTGGCACCAGTCGGACGGCACGAAGGAGGTGCTGCCGTTCCGGCCTGAGGCCGACAACCTGGGCCTGCAGTTCATCCAGGACCTCAACCACGACTGGGCCGGCAGCCACAAGGCGTGGAACAACGGCAAGTACGACCAGTGGATACCCGCCAAGTCGGCGACCACGATGGCGTATCTGACGCGGGAGGACATCCCGTTCCACTACGCGCTCGCCGACACCTTCACCATCTGCGACGCGTACCACTGCTCGCTGATCGGCTCCACCGACCCCAACCGCTACTACCTGTGGTCCGGGTACACCGGCAACGACGGCAAGGGCGGCGGCCCGGTCCTCGGCAACGAGGAAGCCGGCTACAGCTGGACCACCTACCCCGAGCGGCTGGAGAGGGCCGGCGTCTCCTGGAAGATCTACCAGGACATCGGCGACGGCCTCGACGCGGACGGCAAGTGGGGCTGGATCGACGACGCGTACCGGGGCACGTACGGCGACAACTCGCTGCTGTACTTCGACCAGTACCGCAACGCCAAGCCCGGCGACCCGCTGTACGACAAGGCCCGCACGGGCACGAACATCAAGCAGGGCGACGGCATGTTCGACCAGCTCAAGGCCGACGTCAAGGGCGGGAAGCTGCCGAAGATCTCCTGGATCGTGGCGCCCGAGGCGTTCACCGAGCACCCCAACTGGCCTGCGAACTACGGCGCCTGGTATGTCTCCCAGGTGCTGGACGCGCTCACCTCCGACCCGGAGGTGTGGAGCAAGACGGCACTGTTCCTCACGTACGACGAGAACGACGGCTTCTTCGACCACGTCGTGCCGCCGTACCCGCCGTCCTCCGCCTCCCAGGGCCTCTCCACCGTGGACGTCGGTCCGGACCTCTACAAGGGCGGCAAGGGCTACGCCGCGGGCCCGTACGGGCTGGGCCAGCGCGTGCCGATGCTGGTCCTCTCGCCCTGGAGCAAGGGCGGCTACGTCTGCTCGGAGACCTTCGACCACACCTCCGTCATCCGCTTCATGGAGCGCCGCTTCGGCGTCCACGAGCCGAACATCTCGCCCTGGCGGCGCGCCGTCTGCGGCGACCTGACCTCGGCCTTCGACTTCGCCAATCCCGACGCGCGGCCGGCCGGGCTGCCGGACACCGAGGGCTACCGCCCGCCGGACGGCGACCGGCACGACGACTACGTGCCCAAGCCGCCCGCCGACCCGTCCCTGCCCCGCCAGGAGAAGGGCTCCCGCCCGTCCCGGGCGCTGCCCTACGCCCCGTTCGCCGACGGCAGGGCCGATGCCGCGGCAGGCAAGTACACGCTCACCCTCAGCGGGGGCGACAAGGCGGGCGCCGCCTTCTACGTCTCCGCGGCGAACCGCGGAGACGGCCCCTGGACGTACACCGCCGCCGCGGGCAAGCCGGTCTCCGACACCTGGAACACCGCTTACTCCAAGGACGTGTACGACCTCTCGGTCTTCGGCCCGAACGGATTCCTGCGCGTCTTCAAGGGCCCGGGGAAGACCGCGGGCCCGGAGGTGACCGCGCGCCACGACGCCACCTCCGGCAACGTGACGCTGACGTTCACCAACCCGGGCCGCACCGACGCTGACCTCACCCTGGCCGACGCGTACGGCAGCCCCGCGCAGACCTTCAAGGTCCGGGCGGGCGCCACCGTCACGCACACCGTCGACCTGCGCCCCTCCAAACGCTGGTACGACCTGACGGTGACGTCCGAGGCCGATGCCGCGTTCCTCCGCCGGTTCGCCGGCCATGTGGAGACCGGCGAGGCGGGCGTGAGCGACCCGGCGATCCGCACCGTCTGACGGGTACCTCCGGCGCCCGGCCGTCCGCCTCCGGGGCGGCGGCCGGGCCGGGGACTCTCCGCCCGCCCGGCGGGAACTCGGCTTCGGTTCGGTAACGGTGGAGGATATGTGTTGGTTCGACTGTGCAAATGTTGCTTAAAGTAACTTTGGCGGCGGCCCCGGGTGAAACCGATCCCCGCGGCCGCCCCCACTGAGAGGACTGACGAGCAGGAGCGGATGCGCGTGGAGCGAACTGCGGAGCGGAACGAGCGGTGAGCGGGCGCGTACATCCCGCCACGGCGGCCCTCGGCGCCCTCCCCTATGCGGTGATGGCCCTGGTCGCACTGGTGGACCTCACGGCCGGACCGGACGCCGGCTTCCTCCCGCTGGTCTCCCTGGGGCCGGCCTTCGCCGGGCTGACCGGCAGCTGGCGGCGGACCGCCCTGATCGGCGTGGTCTCCTTCGTACTCTGCCTCGTCCTCGGGGTGTACGACGGACTCTTCGCCGGTCAGCGCGGCTACACCGCGCTCCTTTCGGTCGCCGGGGTCACGGTCGCGGGCGTGGCGGCCGCGGTCATGCGGCGGCGCCGGGAGGCGGAGTTGGCGAACGTCCGCTCCATCGCCGAGGTCGCGCAGCGCGTCCTGCTGCGTCCCGTGCCGCGCGGCGCGGGACGGCTGAGCGTGGCCGTCTCCTACACCTCGGCGGTCGCCGAGGCGCGCATCGGCGGAGACCTCTACGAGGTCGTGGCCTCGCCGTACGGTGTGCGGGCGCTCATCGGGGACGTGCAGGGCAAGGGCCTGGAGGCGGTGGAGACGGCCGCGGTGGTCGTCGGCGCTTTCCGTGAGGCCGCTTACGACGAGCCGGACCTCGCCGCCGTCGGCGCCCGGCTCGAACGCGCCCTGGAACGCGACCTGCCGGACGAGAAGTTCGTGACCGCCGTGCTCGCCGAGACGGGCGCGGGCCCCACGATGACGCTGCTGAACTACGGCCACCCCGCGCCGCTGGTGGCCCGCCCGGAGGGAACCGTGGCGTATCTGACACCGCCGCGCCGGGCGCTCCCCCTCGGCCTCACCGCGCACGGGGAGGGCGGCCCGGAGCCGTACGACGTCGGCTTCGCCCCCGGCGACCAGGTGCTCTTCTACACCGACGGGGTCACCGAGGCGCGGGACGGCGACGGGCGCTTCTACCCGCTGGACGAGCGGGCCGGACTGCTCAAGGAGCCGGACCCGCAGGCCGCGGTGGACGCCATCCGCGCGGACCTCGTGGAACACACCGGCGGCCCCCTGCACGACGACGCCGCGATGCTGCTGGTCCGCTACCGCACCACCTGACGCGCCCGCCCCGCGACCACGGACGGGCCCACCGCCCTTCCCCCGTGCGCTACTTGCCGGCCTCCTCGGCCAGGGTGTGGGCGACGAGGGCGGTCAGAGGTCCAGGCGGTCCTCGACCGCGCGCAGCCAGCCGCGGGCGATCTCGGGGTTCGTGAGGGCGCGGTCCAGTACCAGGTAGAGGAAGACGCCTTCGTACCGGCGGCGCACGAGCGGGCGGATGAGGTGGTACTCGCTGTCCAGGGTGACGAGGATGTCCTCTATGCGTTCCTGGCGGTAGCCGAGGAGTTCGAGGGTGAAGAGCTTGGCGCGTACGACATCGGTGTCGCCCAGCGCGGCCATCTCCAGGTCGGGCCCCGCCTTGCCCACGGCACCCAGCGTCAGGCGGCTGAAGTAGTCCACGACGGCGGCGCCCAGCACTCCGTCGATGCGCACGATGTCCCGCAGAGTCTCTTCAATGTCTGCCATTGGCCCACCCGCCCCGTACTGGTACGGGCATCCTGCCACGCGATCGTCACACCCCGTGGCCGACCGTGGAAAGGGGCATGTGCCGCTGCCACGCGCGCCGCGAACCGCCGGTGACCCGGCATCAAGAGCGCGTAAAGATTGCCGGGTTCCGGCAATGACTTTTTCGATCGACTTCTGACAATATGTGGCTGACCAGGGAGAGAATGCGCAACGGGGGAGGTATTCCGATGGCCTGGTTTCTCGGTCTCGGCATCGCGGGGATTGTGGTGCTGGCCCTCTCGCTCGTCCTCGACGGCGTACTGGAAGGGCTCTTCGACGGCCTCGGCGTGCTCGACGGCCTCCTCGACGGAGTGCTGTCGCTGCCGGTGGTCGCCGGCTTCGTGTCCATGCTCGGCTTCGTGGGCGCGCTCGTCCTCGGCACCACCGGCCTCGGCGCCGGGGCCGCCGCGGCGGCCGGAACGCTCGCCGGGCTCGCGGCCGGCTGGCTGACCTGGCGGTTGTGCCGTGCGCTGAGGCACGGACAGACCGCGGCGACCCCGCAGGGGGACGATCTGCTCGGCACGGCCGGCTCGGTGGTCACCGCCATCCCGGCCGACGGCTACGGCGAGGTGCTGCTGCGGCTCGCGGGCCAGCCCGTGAAACTCGCGGCCAAGGGCGAAGTCCCCCTGGAACGCGGCACCGAGGTATGGGTGGCGGCCACGCTCTCCCCCACTTCGGTCGCGGTACGCCCCGTCGAGCGCTGACCCACGCTTCCGCGCGCCTCCTTCTCTCCCACCGCACCAGTCATCTCCACTTCACCAACCGAACCGATCTGCCGTCCGTGCCACGGGGGCAGGGGGGAATGCACATGAGTCCAGTCCTGACAGCGGTGGCCGGCATCGTCGTCCTGATCGTCCTCCTCGCGCTGGTCGTGATCACGCGCTACAAGGTCGCCGGGCCCAGCGAGGCGTTCATCGTCACCGGCCGGCGCGGCAAGAAGGCCACCGACCCCGAGACGGGCCGGGTGTTCACCGACAACAGCGGCCAGAAGGTCGTGGTCGGCGGCGGCGTCTTCGTCGTACCGTTCGTCCAGCAGAAGTTCACCCTGGCACTCTCCAGCCGGCAGATCCCCGTGGCCGTGCGCGGCGCGGTGACCCTGCGCGGTGTGAAGGCGAACCTCGAAGGCGTCGCGATCGTCAAGGTCGGCGGCACCGAGGACTGCATCCGGGCGGCGGCCCAGCGGTTCCTGCAGCAGCAGGACGAGATCGTCGGGTTCACGCAGGAGGTGCTCTCCGGCGCGCTGCGGGCCATCGTCGGCCGGATGTCGGTGGAGGACGTGATCCGGGACCGGGCCGCGTTCGCCGGGCAGGTCGCCGAGGAGGCCGAGGCCAGCCTCTCGGGCCAGGGCCTGGTGCTGGACGCCTTCCAGATCCACGACATCACCACCGAGGGCTCGTACCTGGAGGACCTCGGCCGGCCGGAGGCCGCCCGCGCCCGGCAGGAGGCCGACATCGCCGAGGCCGTGGCCCGGCGCGCGGCCGAACAGGCCCGGCTGAAGGCGGAGGAGGAGATCGCCGTCGCCCAGCGGACGTTCGCGCTGCGGCAGGCGGAGATCAAGGCCGAGACGGACGAGGCCGCCGCGCGTGCCGACGCGGCCGGGCCGCTGGCCGAGGCCGCGCGGCGGCAGGAAGTCCTCACCGAGCAGGAGAAGGTGGCGCAGCGCCAGGCCGCGCTGACCGACCGCGAGCTGGACACGAAGGTGCGCAAGCCCGCCGACGCGGCCCGCTACCAGGCCGAACAGGAGGCCGAGGCCCGGCGGATCGGGCTGGTCAAGGAGGCCGAGGCGGCGGCCGAGCGGGCGCGGCTCACCGGTGAGGGCGAGAAGGCGCAGCGTGCGGCGCTCGCCGAGGCGGTGCGCATCGAGGGCGAGGCGGAGGCCGCCGCGATCGGCGCGAAGGGTTCCGCCGAGGCCGAGGCCATGCGCCAGAAGGCGGACGCGTTCGCGCAGTACGGGGACGCCGCGGTGCTGCAGATGCTGGTGCAGGTGCTGCCGGACGTCGTCGGCAAGGCGTCCGAGCCGCTGAGCGCCGTGGACAAGCTGACCGTGATCTCCACGGACGGCGCCGGCCGGCTGCCGCGCGCTGTCGCCGACAACGTCGCGCAGGGCGTCGAACTGCTCGGCTCCACCACCGGCGTCGACCTCGCGGGGCTTCTGAAGGGGATCACGGAGCGGCAGGGCACCCCGGCGCCCGCGCCGGCCTCCGCGGACCCCGCCGCCTCCAACGGGAAGATCGACATCACCGGGTGAGTCCCGCTTCCGAGGGGCGGCCGGCGGTCGCCCCTCGGCGGGCTATCCCCAGACGGCCTGGGCGACGGCCGCTCCCGCGAAGGCGGCGCCGAGGCCGGCCACCACGCTCCCCACCGCGTTGGCCGCGGCGAAGAGGCGGGCCCCGCCCTCGGCCAGCCGCAGCGTCTCGTACGAGAACGTCGAGTATGTGGTCAGCGCGCCGCACAGGCCGGTGCCGGCCAGCAGCTGCACCTGCGAGGAGGCGGCGCCCGCGGCGACCGCGCCGGTCAGCAGTCCCAGGACCAGGCAGCCGACGACGTTGACGGTGAAGGTGCCCCAGGGGAAGACGGTGTCGTGGCGGGTCTGGACCGCGCGGTCGGTGAGGTAGCGCAGCGGGGCCCCGGCCATGGCCCCGGCGATCACGAGCAGCCAGTTCACCGCGTGTGGCCCCCTTCCTCGCCCCGGCCGCCCTCGGGACCGTCGTCGGCCGTCCGCCGAGGGGCCCCCCGAAACACGATCTCGCACGGGTCGACGACGACCAGCCCCTCGGTCACCAGCTCCTCCAGCTCCGGCAGGAACGCCCGGATCCGGTCCTCGGCGTCGACGATCACCACGGCCACCGGCAGATCCTCGCTCAACGACAGCAGCCGGCTCGTATGGATCACCGAGGAGGCGCCGAACCCCTCGATGCCGCGGAAGACCGAGGCGCCCGCGAGACCCGCGCGGTGGGCCCGGTGCACGACCTCGGAGTACAGCGGACGGTGGTGCCAGGTGTGGCTCTCGCCGACGAGCACGGTGAGACGGAGGGCGGAGCGGGTGGTGGTCACTGCTGCCTCCAGGACAGGACGCACCGGGTGGCGACGGCCGCGGCCCACACCGCGGCCAGCGCCGCGAGCAGGGTCAGCGCCAGGTACGCGAGACCGGTGCGGACCTCGCCGTGCCCGACCAGGCGCTGGATGTCCACGGCGTACGTGGAGAAGGTGGTGAAGCCGCCGAGGACGCCGGTGCCGAGGAACGGCCGGACCAGCCGGTGCGCCGACGGGGCCGCGGCGAGCACCGCCATGAGGACGCCGATGGCCGCGCAGCCCAGCGCGTTGACGAGCAGCGTCGTCCAGGGAAAGGCGCCGGGCGGCGTGGGCCACAGGAGCGAGGCGCCGTAGCGCGCGACGGCCCCGGCGGCACCGCCGAGCGCGACGACGGCCACGACGGGGCCCTGCCGGTGTCCGCGTACGGCGGGCCGTGTCGGGGCGCGCGGGCCGGTGTCGGGATCGACCGGTTCGTTCAGCGTGGTGGGGTGGGGCTCTGGCACGTGCTGTCTCCTACTCGCCGGGGGCGTCGGCGGCCGCGCGTGCGCAGGCACGCGGCGCGCCGGCGCGCGTCGCAAGCAGGGACCGTTGGCGGCGTCGCTGCCGCGGTTCGGGTACGGCGGGCCCCACCGCCGCGCGGGATCCGGAGATCACCGCTCCCCCAGCCTACCGGCTGCCCCTCCGGCGTCCCGCACGCCCGTCCGCGGCCGGCCGGCCGGCCCCAGCCTCCGCTCACGCACGTGTCCGCCCTCCGCGGAAGGGAGGGCGGACACGACCGCACGAGGTCACGGCGTCCGTGCGCGGGTCACTGCATGGGGAAGATGTCCCCGCTGCCCATGCTCGACTCCTGCTCCGCCTGGCTCTCCAGCTTGCGGGCCTTCTCCTGGAGCCGCTTGCGGTCCTGCGGATCGCCGGTCCGCTCCGCGGCCTCCGACAGCTCCTTCGCCTTGTCCCGCATCTGCCGGATCCGGCCGCCGACCTCACCGTCCATACCCATGATCACTCCTTGCCCGTCCGAGACACCACGTCCGAGACGCCCGCGCCCGGGAGGACGCGGGCCCTTTCAGCGAATCAGCTCTGCGGCCGCCCCGCATCCGGGGAGCCCGGCCGTCAGCCGGGCCAGGTGCCGGTCAGGCGGCGGGTGGCGGTGGCGCCGCTGCGGTCCATCGCGGCCTTGACCGTGGCGAAGATGGCACCTTGCAGCGCGGCTGCCAGCAGCACTTCCTTCCAGGTCCGCTCCTCGTCTCTGGCGCTCGGGGTGTCCCCCTCGTGCCCGAGACGCTTCCACGTCTGCTTGAACAGCGCGCCCGCGATCATGCCGCTGCAGGCGCCCAGTGCCACGCCGACCGGCGTGTACACGGCCTTCGCTGCGTTCATCGGAACCTCCTGGTGCGGCTGCCGCAGCGGCGGGACCCGCCGAGGCCGCGCGGGCGGCCGCTGCGGACGGCGACGGTCCGGGCGCCTGCCTTGTGACCGCGGCCGTGCCGGCGAACCTGCAGCCAGATGAGGACGGCTGCGGCGGCGCTCACGGCCAGCGCCGGAACGGGGCCGCGCTCAGCGGCACGGGCCGAGCCGTCCTGGGCCCGCGCGCGCGAATGGCCGACGGCTCCCCGGACCTTGGCCTTGGCGTCGCCGGCCTTGCCCTGCACCTTCGCCCTGGCTTCCCCGGCCTTCTCCTTCGCCCGCGTCTTCACGTCCGCCTTGGCGGCCAGTTCCTCCACCGTCCGGCCCAGCTCCTCGCGGGTGTGCTCCACGCGCTCCCGCAGCTGTTCCGGCGTGAGGGACGCCGACTCTTTCCTGCCCTGGGTTTCGGTCATCGGTGCGCCTTCTCCTTCACCTCGGCGACATCGGCCTTGATGCCGGCGATCGCCTCCTGGGGCGTCGGCGGGGTCGCCCGGCCGATCTCCTTCTTGCCGACCAGCGCCAGGATCCCGGCCAGCGCGAGAAGCACGCCGGTGATGATCAGGGCCGACGCCCAGACCGGCAGTACCAGCGCGAGGGCCGCGATCGCGGTGACCACCAGCGCCTCCAGCGCGAGGAATGCGACCACGCCCGCGCCGCCGAACAGCCCGCCGCCGATGCCGAATCGTTTGCCCTTGCGCACCATCTCCGCCTGCGCCAACTGCATCTCCTCGCGCACCAGCTGGGAGAGCTGATGCGAGGCGCGGGAGACCAGTTCGCCCACCGACTCCTCGGTGTGCTGCGGTCGCGGGGGCGTGTCCGGATGCGTACCGGGACGTACCGCCCGGTCCTCGGAAGTACTCATCACCGATCAACTGCCTTTCCTGGCCGCGTCCTGTGCGGATCAGACTTCGCCCGGGTTCTCGGCCCGTTCGCGTTCCTCCTCACTCCACGCGGTGGTGTCGCGCGGCTCGACGTACGGCTCGTCGCCCTGGGGGTGGCCACCGGCGACGGCCCGCTCGCGTGCCATCTCGGCGTCGAATTCCAGGCCGAGCAGGATGGCCAGATTGGTGATCCACAGCCAGACGAGAAAGATGATCACGCCGGCGAGGGTCCCGTAGGTCTTGTTGTAGGAGGAGAAGTTCCCCACGTACACGGCGAATCCGCCGGAGGCCACCATCCAGATGACCAGGGCGAGGGCGCTGCCCGGGGTGACCCACCGCAGGCCGCGGCCCTTCACGTTGGGCGCGCCCCAGTAGAGGATCGCGATCATCGTCGTGACCAGTATCAGCAGCACCGGCCACTTGGCGATCGACCAGACGGTCAGCGCGATGGCTCCCACGCCCAGCGCGTCGCCGACCTGCCGCGCGATTCCGCCGGTGAAGACCACGATGAGCGCGCTGAGGAGAGCCAGCAACATCAATACCACCGTAAGGCCCAGCCGCCCCAGCAGCACCTTCCACATCGGGCGGCCCTCGGCCATGTCGTACACGACATTGGAGCTGCGCATGAACGCCGCCACATAGCCCGAGGCCGTCCACACACCGCCCAGCAGGCCGACCACCGCGATCAGCGAGCCGACCCCGGCGTTCCCCTGCAACTGCTGCACGGCGTCGCCGATGATCTGCCGCACGGATTCGGGTGCCAGTTGCTGGAGCGTGGTCACCACCTTGCGGCTGGCCGACTCCCCCACCAGACCCAGCAGGGAGACCAGGACGAGCAGCGCGGGGAACAAGGACAGCACCCCGTAGTACGTCAGCGCCGCGGCCCGGTCGGTCAGCTCATCGCCCTTGACCTCTTTGACCGTGCCGCGCAGCACGGCCCACCAGGACTTCTTCGGCAGGGCGGTCAGCTCGTCCGGTTCCCGCCGCTTCACCAGCGGGTCGGGGCCCGGAGCCGGTGCCGCGCCTGCCTCCTGCCGCGCCGTGGGCACCCGGGCGGTCGGCTCCCCGGGACTGTCGCCGGCGCGGTGGCTGGGGCCCTCCCGGCCCCCCGGTCGCGATATCGGTGCCATACGTCGTGGGTTACCGCCCGCCCCGAGCCGAAACGGGTCCGGTGCGTACGGGCGCGGCGTTGCCCGTGGATCCGCGCGGGGAAACCCCGCTGCCACGACTCCCCCGAACGGGTGACGGGAGGCCGGTACGCGGCCTCCGCGGGCCGTTGCTCCGCGATGCCGGTGGGCGCTGTTCCGCGGTGCCGGCCTCGCCACGTGCGGACAGACCGATCAGGGCAGGCCCGTGGACACCTCGCGGGTGACCTCGCCCCCGAAGATCACATGTCCGTCCGAGGCGGCTCCGGAGAGCGCCCACAGGCCGACCGCGCAGGCGAGGACGGCGAGCAGCAGCACGACCGCGGCCAGGACGGCGCGGCGCCGCCACTCCTTGCGCCGCCAGTGCCGCCGGGCGTGGCGGTAGGCATCGGGAGACTGCTCGACGGTCTCGGCGACGCCCAGGAGCGCGGAGCGCAGCCGCTCTTCGGCGGAGGGCGGGGTCCGGTTCATCCGGCGGTTCCCTTCATGATCCGGCTCATCCTGGCCATGCCTCTGGAGGCGTGGGCCTTCACCGCCCCCGGCGAGATGCCCAGGGTCCGGGCGATCTCCGCCTCTTTGAGGTTGAGCCAGTACCGCAGGACGAGCACCTGGTGCTGACGGCCCGGCAGGGACCGTAACGCCTCGTTCACCAACCGGTGTTCGTCCCGCACGAGGACCTGGCTCTCGGCGGACGGCACCACCCTCTCGACGTGCCGCTGGGCGTAGCGCCTGACGACGCGCAGATGCCGCAGCCGCATACGGGAGAGGTTGCACACGGTCGATCTGAGGTAGCCGAGTGCGGCCTGCGGGGTCCGCAGCCGGTGCCAGCGGCGGTGCAGCTGGTAGTACGCCTCGGCCACCACGTCCTCGGCCTCGCCCGCGGAGCCGAGCAGGACCGCCAGCCTGAGCAGGCCCTGATAATGCGTCTCGAAGAGGTGGGCGATGGCGGCGTCCCGGTCCGCCTCGGTCAGGTCGAGCGGTTCCCGGGAGGACGGCCGGTCCGGCTCCGGCAGCCCGTCGTCCACCGCCGTGCAGCCGTTCACAGGGAAGCCCCCGGCGGACGGGCCACCGTGCATCTCATGGGTGAGGGAGTGCATCCTGTGCTCCTGTTCAGTCGACCCGTACGGCGAACGGGGAGCCCTTGCGCCGCCGGCCGCCGGGCTCGGTCAGGGCCTCGCTCCTGCGCGGCACACCGATCCGGTCGAGCAGCACGGTCAGGGCCACGGCCACGAGCAGGTTCACCACGAGCGCCGTGACGGCGACGTACACGGGAAGGCCGACCGGGCCGATCCCCACATAGGTCACGGACGCGAAGCCGCCGCGCACGGTCATCCCCGTCCCCACCGCCATGCCCACGGCCCAGCCCACGAGCAGCGCCCGGTGGTGGAACCAGCGGGTGAACGGCGCGAGGCCGACGGCGGGCACGGTCTGGACGATCCAGACCCCGCCCAGCAGATGGAGGTTGACCGCGTCCTGCGGAGGGAGGGACAGCGCGAAGGCGAGCGCGCCGGCGGTGAGCACGGCGGCGGCGAACCGGGCCGCCCGCACCTCGTGCTTCGGGGTCGCCGTCGGGTTGAAGAACTCGCTGTAGATGTTGCGCGCCACCAGGGTCGCCATGCCGATGGAGATCACCGCGGCCGGCACGAGCGCCGCGACGGCGAGGACTCCCAGCAGGAGTCCGGCGGGCCAGTGCGGGACGAGCCGGGTGAGGAGCGCCGGCACCGCCAGCTCCGCGTGTCCCGCCGGGGTCTTCACCCCCAGCGCGAGCGCCACGAAGCCGAGATAGGCGAAGAGGCCGAGCGAGCCGGTCCACAGCGGCAGCGCCAGGGTCGCGCGGCGGACGGTGTCGGCACTGCGCGCGGCCAGCGCCACGGTGAGCAGATGCGGGTACATCAGCTGCGCCAGGACGGAGCCGAGGGCGAGCGTGACGTACGCGGAGTACGAGCTCGGCGGCGTGACCAGGGAGAGGTGGTCGGCGGCCAGCCGCCGGGCGGACTCGGCGAACACCTGGCGCGGGCCGGCCGTGTGCCGGCCGACCAGGAACAGCGCCGCGGCCAGGGTTCCCATGAGCAACGCGGCCTTGAAGCAGGCGAAGACGACACCGGGCCGCAGTCCGCCGGGGAGCAGTACGGCGGCGAAGGCCGCGAACACCACCACGATGGACAGCACGCCGGTCGCGCCCGTGGGGCTGATGCCCATGGCGCGCAACGCGGCTTCGAGGCCGACGGCCTGGAGTGCGAGGTAGGGCATCGCGGCCACGACTCCGGTGACCGCGACCGCCAGCGCGAGTGCGTGCGACCCGTGCCGCGCGAGCGCCACGTCCGCGGTGGTGACCAGGCCGTGGCGGCTCGCCAGGTCGCGGAACCGGGGCAGCACGACCAGCGCGACGGGGGTGAGGAGCAGCGTGTACGTCAGGGCGTAGAGCCCGAACCCGCCCGTGCTGTAGGTGAGTCCGGGCACGGCGACGACCGTGTAGGCCGTGTAGACGGTGCCGCCGAGCAGGACGGCGACGCGGCCGGTGCCCAGCTCGCGCCCGGCGAGTGCCCAGCCGGCGGGGTGCGGCAGTTCGGCGGGGGCCGACCGGCGGGCCAGCAGCCCGCCGGCGCCGACGACACCGGCCACGAGCAGGGCGAAGGCGACGAACGCACTGTTGAAGGACATCCGCCACCTCTGCTGTCCGACCCGCCGCGCGGGCTCCCCGATGCAGGACGGTAGACGCACTGACCGACCCGTGCAACACATTTCGGAATATCGATTCCGCAATGCAGAAGGTACGGACCGGCCTTCTGACCGTCGCGCGGAGCACCCGCCCCGCGGCGGGGCGCGTCAGGCGGCGGTCTCGGCGGGGGTACGGACGAACCGCCAGGTGAGCAGCGCGGAGAGGGCGTACGCGAGGCCGATGACGAGGAAGGAGGCGGCGGCACCGCGGTGGACCGAGTCGAACCCGTCGAGCAGGACCGCCATGAGGGCGATGCCCACGAGCGCGCCGATCTGCCGGTTGGCGTTGAGCGCGGCGCCCGCGATGTTGGCCTGCTGCGGTCCGGCCGCCTCCATCATCGACGCGGTCAGGGCGGGAACGATCATCCCGACGCAGAAGTTCGCGATCACCATCAGGCCGGCGAGCAGCCAGTACGGCATGGTGGCGGAGACGGTGACCAGCGCGAGCGCGCACACGGCCGCCACGGAGAAGCCGGCGATCAGCAGGCTCCTGGCGCTGCACTTCTGGGAGAGCCTGGAGAAGGCCAGATTGCCCACCAGGATCACCGCCATGACCGGCAGCAGCTGCAGGCCCGCGGCGAACGGCGACGCGCCGCGCCCCTGCTGGAGGTAGAGGCTCAGCATGAACGAGCCGCCGAACAGCCCGACGTTGAGCAGGAACCCGATGGCGTTCGCGGCCGAGAAGCGGGGGTCGCCGTAGAGCGCGCGCGGGATGACGGGGGTACCGGCGCGCCGTTCGTGCGCGACGAAGAGCGCGCCGCAGAGCACGGCCGCCGCGCCCGCCGCGAGGATGACCGCCGAAGTCCAGCCGTACGACCCGCCTTCGATGAGCGCGAAGCACGCCGCGGCGAGGGTCGCGAAGCTGAGCAGATGACCGGTGACGGCGGAGGTGCCCGGCGCCGGGTCCGGTGCGGGGATGAGGCGCGCGGTGAGGACGAGGCCGATCAGCCCGAGGGGCAGGTTGAGCAGGAAGATGCTGCGCCAGCCCAGGAGTTCCACCAGCACACCGCCCACCACCGGGCCGAGCCCCGTGGCGGTGGAGACGATCGCCGTCCAGATGCCGAGCATCTTGGCCCGTTCGGCCTTGTCCGGGAAGGAGAGCACGAGCAGCGTGAGGGAGCTGGGCATGAACAGCGCGGCCCCGACGCCCTGCAGCAGCCGGGCCGCGATCAGCGTCTCGGCGGAGGGGGCCAGGCCGCAGGCCAGCGAGGCCAGGACGAACAGCCCCATGCCCCACGAGTAGGCCTTCTTGGCGCCCACCCGGTTGGCCAGGGAGCCGCCGAGGAGCAGGAAGGCGGCGAAGGTGAGGACGTAGCCGTCGACCACCCAGGCGAGTTGGGACAGGCTCGCGTCGAGCCGGTCCTTGATGCTCACGCCCGCCACGTTGACGACGGTGGCGTCCAGCGTGGCCATGACGAAGCCCATGGCCAGCGCCACGAGCCTGACCGTTGCCGCGCCCGGACGGGCGGATGGTGCCTCGGCGGGCGAGCCGGTGCTCGCCGTCTGCGTCGTGGTCATGGCTCCTCACATCTCGTTGCCCCACGCGCGTGGGGGTAAGTACCCTGTCCAGAACCCGAATTCCGGATCCGATGAGAACTTACCCGAACCGGAGTTCCGGTTCCGTAGATGCGGATGGAAGTGAGGAGCGTCACATGTCGGCCGCAGAGGCGAAGGCGACCAAAGTGCTGCGCGCGGACGCCCGGCGCAACCAGGACCGGATCGTCGAGATCGCGGAGGAGCTGTTCACCCGGCACGGCAAGGACGTGCAGATGAAGCAGATCGCCGAGCGCGCCGGCGTCGGCGTGGCCACGGTCTACCGGGTCTTCGCCTCGAAGGACGCCATGGTCGGGGCCATCGCCGCACGCCGCTTCGAGCGGTGCCTCACGGCCGCCGAGGAGACCCTGGAGAAGGACGGCGCGGCGGCGGCGCTCCGGGAGTTCCTCCGCCGTCTGGCCGCCGTGTTCCAGGGCAGCGGCGCCGAGCTCCGCTCCCTGCTCTCCGAACTCCCCGCCGACCAGCGACCCACCAAGCAGAGCGACCTGGTGCCGCGCCTCGTCGCCCTGCACGGCACCTGGACCGCGGACGGGGCGCTGCGCCCGGCCCTCACCGTCGAGGACCTGCGCGCCGTCATCTGCGGGCTCACCACTTCCGTGGCCTGCGGACTGGACGCGGACCTGGCGACGGACGTCTTTCAGGCGGGCATCACCGCCTGAGGCGTTTCACCCCGCGAGGCGTTGCATGAATTCCCCGCCGCTGAGTTCCGGATTCTGCCCCAGAATCTTGGTTTCCATGATGCGCAGCGGAAGTGAGGGCTCAATGCCGAGTTCGTCCGCGAAACGCCTCTTGAGTTCGCGGTACGCATGGAGCGCCTCGACCTGCCGGCCCGCCCGGTAGAGCGCCAGCATCAAATGGGAATGCAGCTGCTCCCGGAATGGATGAGCGGCCGCGCAGGACATCAGTTCCGGAATGACCAGATGATGCCGGCCCAGCTGGATTTCCAGGTCGAAGTACCGCTCCAGCGCGGCCACGCGTTCCTCGTCGAGCTGCGCGGCGGCGGCCCGTACGGACGGGCTCTCCAGGCCGTCGGCGGCGGGCCCCCGCCACAGCGCCAGCCCCTCGCGCAGCAGCGCCGCGGCGTCCGCGCGACGCCCGCCCGACTCCGCGTCCGCGGCCTCGCGCAGCAGCCCGCCGAACCGCCGGACGTCCACGCACCCCTCGGGCACGCACAGGCGATATCCGCCGGTCTCGGTGCTGATGGCGCCCGGCAGACCGCTCTCGGTGAGCAGCTTGCGAAGCCGGGAGACGCAGATGCGCAGTTGCGCCGCCGCCGTCTCCGGCGGCCGCTCGCCCCAGATGCCGTCAATGAGCCGGGCGGCGGTCATGGTCCGGCCGGATTCGAGCAGCAGCAGGCACAGCAGCGTCCGCTGCCGGGCCCCCGGCACGGGCACCGGCCGACCCGAAACATGGAATTCAATAGGCCCGAGAATTCGAAAATCAAAAACCTTATCTTGCGCAGTTGAATGCACAGTATCCCCCGTTCTGGACAGCCGAGCTCGGCGGCCGAAAGCGTACTGCTTACCGACGGGTAACCTTCGTGACGAGGGTCACAGGAGAATCTTTACCGCCCAGGTAAACCCTTTTAGGGGGTCGCGCAACAATACGAAACAAGGGCGCCGGAAAAGGCTTTCGGGAAGGCCCCGGAGACCGGCCCGACCACCCCTGCGGCAGACGCGGTACGCCCGTGATGCACGGCGGATACAGCCCGGATAGGCGGCTTCCGCACAGTGGTTCCGCCACGAGGGCTGCTCGCTCCCGGGGCCTTCCCAGTTCGTCCGCCCTTTTCCGAAAGGCATTCGTCATGCGTGCCCTCATGCCCGCCCCCGACGCTCCCGCCGGCCTGGCCCTCGCCACCGTCGACGCGCCCGAACCCCGGCCCGACCAGGTGCTCGTCGAGGTCCGTCACCTCTCCCTCAACTACGGCGAGCTGCACTTCCTCTCGCGCTTCCCCGCGGGTGCGATCCCGGGCTGGGACGCGGCCGGCGTCGTGGTCGCCGCGGCAGCGAACGGGACGGGCCCCGCCGTGGGCACCCGGGTGCTCAGCTACGGGATGGGCGGCGCGTGGGCCGAGCTGCGCGCGGTCGACCTGGACGAACTCGCCGTGGTCCCGGACTCCGTCGACCTCGCCCGCGCCGTGACCCTGCCCGTGGCGGGCGTGACCGCGCTGCGGGCGCTGCGCACCGCCGGACCGCTGCTGGGCCGCCGGGTACTGATCACCGGGGCCTCGGGCGGCGTAGGCCGGTTCGCGGTACAGCTCGCGGCACTCTCCGGAGCGCAGGTCATCGCGAGCGTCGGTGCCGAACAGCGCGGGCGCGGGCTCGCGGTGCTGGGCGCCGACCAAGTGACCGTCGGCCTCGACGGCATCACCGAGCCCGTCGACGTGGTGCTCGACACCGTGGGCGGCCCGCAGCTGGTCGCGGCGTACCAACTCCTCGCCCCCGAGGGCACGGTGCTGAGCATCGGCTGCGCGTCCGGCGAGGCCGCCGTCTTCCCGCCGTACTCGACCGTCGGCCCCGGCCGGTCCCTGGTCTCCTTCCGCATCGGCAACCGGCTCGGCGCCGACATGGCGGTCCTGCTCCACCTCCTCGAACAGGGTCGGCTGAGCCCGGAGGTGGCCCACCACGCGCCGTGGGAGAAGGCGGCGGACGCGGTGGACGCCCTGTTCGGCCGGCAGCTGCGCGGCAAGGCCGTACTCGACGTGAGCGCGGCCTGAGCACCGGTGCGCAGCCACCGGACCTCCGTCCGCCCCCGGCAGACACACGTTCGTCCGCAGGAACCCAGCTGTTCCGGAAAGGAATCACCGCGACATGTCCGTGCAGGCGCAGACACGGCCCCGAGGGGTGGACGACCTTCTCGGGCCGGGTGAGGGCCGGTTCTTCGGCGCGGGCTTCCGCCGCATCCGGCACACGCTCACCGCTCTCACGGCCGACGCACCGGCCCCCGGCACCGGCACGCTGCGGGCCACGGTCGGCCTCCACTACCCGGGCGACTGGTCGTCGAAGCCGGGCCAGGAAGCGCTCCGCCCGCATCTGAGCAGCGTCGACGCGTTGGTGATCGGCGTCCAGCTGTGCGAGGTGCTGCTCGCGCACGCCTACGGCCTCGGCGCCGAGGAGCGCCGGGTGACCTGGCTGCGCGGCTTCGAGATGCGCTCCGGGGCGAACCCGCAGGAGGAGCTGGCCGACTTCGCCGTCTCGGCCGAGCTGGTCAGCACGGAACCGGTCGCCGACCCGCTGTCCCGGGCCGCCGTGTCGACACTGCGGTGCAGGGTCGGTTCGATCAAGGTGCGGTACGAGATCGCGCACCCGCCCGGGGACCACCGCACCGGCACGGCGACGTACACCGATGCCGTCGAGGCGCTCGGCCCGGCGGAACACCGCTTCTACGGGGAGCGGTACAAGCGGCGCCTGCACCGGATCGAGGACATCGCGACAGCCGCCGGCACGCCCGCACTGACCGCACTGGTCGCCGTGCGCGACGAGGCCGCGGGGACGGTGGCCGATCCGGGCCTGGGCGGCGCCTTCCCGCAGGCGGTGTCCATGGTGGACAGCACCATCGTGCTGGCGCAGATGGCACAGGTGCTGCTCTACGAACTGGACGGCATCGGCCGCGCGGAGAGCGACACGCTCTGGATGCGCCGCATCCACATGACCGCGCAGAGCCCCCTGCAGCCCATGCTCCACCCCTTCGTCGCGGCGACCTCCATCGTGCGGCACAAGACGCTGCCGATGGGCGGGGACACCTGGCGCACCGCGGACTTCGCCGGTGACGTGCAGGGCATCCACGCCGAGTACGCCCTCGCGCACCGCCTGCCCCGGTCCGCCGCGCGCCCCCACTGACCACGGCCGGCCCGCCGGCCGCCCGCCGCCCGGCGGCGCCGTGCGCGCCGCCGCCCACCGAACCCGAGGCACACATGAAGATCGCCGTATCCGGCACCTACTCGTCCGGGAAGACGACCACGTCGCTCGCCCTGGCACACCTCACCGGCATCCCCCGGACGCATGCGAAGACCATGCGGGAGATCCTGCCGGAGGCCCTGCCCGGCAAGCGCCTGGAGGACTGCACGGCGCCCGAGCTCTTCCAGCTGGGCATCCGCCGGTACGCGGAACGCGCCGTCCACGAAAGCCACTTGACGGGCGGCTTCATCTCCGACGGCTCCTCGATCCACGAATGGGTCTACGGCAAGGTCCGCGTGCTCGTCGGGATCCACCCCGACGACTCCGTCGAGACGCCCGGCGAACGCACGGCGGAGATGGCCTTCTACGAGGAGGTCATCGACAACATGGGCGCGGTGATGAAGCAGCACGCCCGGCGCACGTACGACGTGTTCGTACACCTCCCCGTGGAGTTCCCGCTGGTGGCCGACGGGCACCGGCCGGTCTCCGAGCGGTTCCGGAAGCTCTCCGAGGAGCTGCTGCTCAACACCCTCGACGAATACGCCATTCCGTACCACGTCGTGGGCGGCAGCATCCCCGCGCGCCTCGAAAAGATCGTCGAGCTGCTCCGGCTGCCCGTCCGCATGCCCGTCGAGGACGCCGTGCTGCGCGCCGAGAAGGAGATGGCGCTGATGGACACCGCGCCGGAGACCGAACGCGCGCCGGCCACCGCCTCCTGACACGGCAGGCGGCCGGCCGTGTCCCGGCCGCTCCACGCCCCGCCCTCGCGCCCTCATCTCCCCTACACCGATCGGAAGCCTCACCATGACCTCCGCCCCCGCCCGCGACACCCACCCCTCCGTACAGCCGCTCTTCGAGCCGCTCGCCCTGGGCGACGTCACCCTCGACAACCGCTTCGTGATGGCCCCCATGACCCGCAGCGCCTCCCCCGGCGGCGTGCCCGGGGAGGACGTGGCCGCGTACTACGCCCGGCGCGCGGCCGGGGGCGTCGGCCTCGTCATCACCGAAGGCGTCACCGTCGACCACCCCGCCGCCTCCAACGGCACCGCCGTTCCCCGCTTCCACGGCGAGGACGCGCTCGGCGGCTGGTCGCGCGTGGTCGAGGAGGTGCACCGGGCCGGCGGGAAGATCTTCCCGCAGCTGTGGCACGTCGGGGCCGACCGGCACGGCGCTGACCTGCCGCACCCCGACGCCACCCCGGTCAGCCCGTCCGGGCTGCTCAACCTGCAGACGTCCAACGGCGAGCCGCTGACGCAGCGGGGCATCGACGAGCTGGTCGCGGCGTTCGCCCGGGCCGCCGCCGACGCGCGCCGTACCGGTTTCGACGGCATCGAACTGCACGGCGCGCACGGCTACTTGATCGACCAGTTCCTCTGGCAGGGCACCAACCGGCGCACCGACCTCTACGGCGGCGGCCTCCGGAAGCGGGCCCGCTTCGCCGCCGAGGTGGTGGCCGCCTGCCGGGACGCGGTGGGCAGCGGCTTCCCGATCGTCTTCCGGCTCTCGCAGTGGAAGATCACCGACTTCTCCGCGCAGCTGGCGGCCACCCCGCAGGAGCTCGAAGAGCTGCTCGCGCCGCTGGCCGAGGCCGGTGTCGACGCCTTCCACTGCTCCACCCGCCGGTTCTGGCTCCCGGAGTTCGGTGACTCCGGCCCGGGGCTCGCCGGCTGGGTGAAGAAGGTCAGCGGCCTGCCGACCATCACCGTGGGCTCGGTGGGGCTGGACAACAGCGAGTTCCAGACCGCGCTCCTGGAGGGCAAGGGCGCGGCGAACGCACCGCTCGACCCGCTGGTCGAGCGCTTCCTGGCGGGCGAGTTCGACCTGGTGGCCGTCGGCCGCGCGCTGCTCGGCGACCCGGAGTGGGTGGCCAAGGTCCGCGAGGCCCGTACGGACGAGCTGAAGCCGTTCGACGCCAGTGCGCTGCAGGACCTGCACTGAACCCGAGGGGCGGGGCCTGCCCCGCCCCGAGCACGTGAGCGATCTGGAGACCGACACGCATGGCAGCCGCGACACCCGCCCCCGGGGCGGGGCATCGGCCCACCCCGCCCACCGTCCTGTGCGCGGGAGTTCTGATCATCTTCGAGGGTGCCGCCCGGCTCCGCTGGGCGGTCGACGGGGCGGGCGACTGGACACCCGTGGCGCTCTGGCCCGACGCCCGGGAGGCCGACGAGGTCGCGGAGCGCCTGGCACGGCGGCAGCCGCTCCTTGTGGTCCTCGACGGGCTCGACACGCCTGAGGGGTTCGGCGCGCAGGGCGTGATCGATGCGCATGGCGTGATCGACGCACCTGCCGGGCCCGACGCGCATGCCGGGCCCGACGGGCTCGGTGTCACGGTGCCCGTGTGGCGAGCCGAACTGGACCGGGCCCCGGCGGATCTCGCCGCCCTGGCCACCGGCGACGGCGACCTCCTCGATCTGCGGGTGCCGGCGCTGACCTGGCTGCCGGCGGAACTGCGGCAGCGCGGTACGGAGTTCTGGCGGGCGACCGGGGCCCGTACGGCCGACGTGCCCCCGGCCCTCCTGCCGCCGCTGCTGCTCGACGGGGCCGGCGAGGCCGCCGACGGCTCCCGCGGCGCCCACCCGCACGTGCGGTTCGCCCGCCGTTCCCGGCCCTCCGCCCTGACCCCGCGGCACCTCGCGGCCGCGGCCGCTCACGCCTTCCCGCCCCAGGAGACCCCCTGTGTCTGATCCGCTCCCCCTCGACGGCCGGGTCGTCGCCCTCACCGGCGCCGGCCGCGGCCTCGGCCTCCGCACGACGCGGACGCTCCTCGAACGCGGCGCCCACGTCATCGCCAACGTACGGACGCCCACGGACGAGCTGACAGCGCTCGGCGACGCGCACGGGGGCCGGCTGCACGTCTGCCGGGGCGACATCGGCGAGGAGTCCACGGCCGAGGAGATCGTGCGGTGTGCCGCCGGGCTCGGCCGCCTCGACGCCCTCGTCCACAACGCCGGCATCGCCAAGGACCAGCCGCTGGTGCGGATGCCGGCCGAGGACTGGGACGCGGTGCAGCGCGTCAATCTGCGCGGCGCCTTCCTCGCCACGAAGCACGCCCTGCGGCCGATGATGCGGGCCCGCTCGGGGCGCCTCGTCTACGTCTCCTCCGTCGTCGCGCAGACCGGCAACGCGGGCCAGGCGAGCTACGCGGCGAGCAAGGCCGCGCTGCACGGCCTGTCGCTCAGCGTCGCCCAGGAGTACGCCCGGTACGGCATCCGCAGCGTGGTCGTCTCCCCCGGCCTGCTCGACACGGGGCTGGCCGGGGCGCTGCCGGAGAAGGTCTTCGAGCAGAAGGCGGCGCGCTCGCTGACCGGCGTAGTCCCGGCGGAGCGGGTCGCGGCCGCCATCGCGTACCTGCTCCACCCGGACTCCGCCGACATCAACGCCACGGTCCTCCGCATCGACGGCGGCATCGCGTACTGACGTACGCCGCGACCCACCACGAGAGAAACGGAGCACGGCCCCATGCCTTTGGACCCCGAGGTGCGGCGCGTCGTCGGCACCCTGCCGACGGTGGACTGGGATTCGGGCCCCGACCCGGCGGCACTCCGCGCCGCGCGCCGCCGCCTCCCGGGCCCCGTCCCGCCCGGCCTGGCGATGCACACGGTCGAGGACCGCACGGTACGAGCGGAATACGGCAGCGGTGACGGTCGCGCGGTGCGGGCGGAATACGGCGGCAGCGACGGGCACGCGGTACGGGCGGAGTCCGGCGACGGTGACGGGCACGCGGTACGGGTGCGCTGCTACCGGCCGTCGGCCCGGCGCGATCTGCCCCTGGTGCTGTTCTTCCACGGCGGCGGGTTCGTCCTCGGCGATCTGGACACCCAGGACGCCCTGGCGCGCCGTATCGCCCGGGACGCCGAGGCCGTCGTCGTCTCGGTCGACTACCGGCTGGCGCCCGAACACCCGTGCCCCGCGGCCCCCGACGACGCATTCACCGTCTACCACTGGGCGTTGCGCCATGCCGCCGCGGAGCTGGGCGCCGATCCCGGCCGGATCGCCGTCTGCGGGGAGAGCGCGGGCGGGAACCTGGCGGCGGGCCTGTGCCTCCGGGCCCGGGACGCGGGCCTGGCGCTGCCGGTCCTGCAGCTGCTCTGGTACCCGAGCACCGACTTCCGTGACACGCCCTCCCGGCACGAGAACGCGCACGCCCCGCTGCTCACCCGCGCGGCCCTGCGCTGGCTGGACGCCCAGTACCTGCCGCCGGGGCTGCGGGCCGAACCGCCCGCGTGGGCCGCGCCGGCCCGCGCCGCCTCCCTGCACGACCTGCCCGCCGCGTACGTCCTGGTCGCGCAGTACGACCCGCTGCGCGACGAAGGAGCCGACTACGCCCGGCGGCTGCGGGACGCCGGGGTCGCCGTCCGGCTCGACCTGTGCCCCACGATGCCGCACGGCTTCCTGAGCCTGATCGGTTCGGTGCCGTCCTGCGCCGCGGCGGCCGCTGACTCCTTCGCCGCGCTGCGGCAGGCGCTGTGGCCGCACACCCCCACGGCCGGCGACCTGCCGCCCGCCCCTCCCACCGCCCGACGGAGCCAGTCGTGACCCACAGCGCCCTTCCCGCCCCGGCCAGGACCGCCCACCCCGGCATCCTGGGCGTCGGCGCCTACCGACCGCACCGCGTCGTCCCCAACGAAGAGATCTGCCGGCACATCGACTCCTCCGACGAGTGGATCAGGACCCGCAGCGGCATCCGCACCCGGCGCTGGGCGTCCGCCGAGGAGACGCTCGTCGCGATGGGCGCCCACGCCGCCGGCAAGGCGCTCGCCCAGGCCGGCGTCCGGGCCGACCAGGTCGACTGCGTCATCGTCGCCACCTTCACGCACATGCAGCAGACCCCGGCGGCGGCTCCCCGGATCGCCGACCGCGTCCAGATTCGCGGCGCCGCCGCATTCGACGTGTCGGCGGGCTGCGCGGGCTTCGTCCACGCCCTCGCCCTCGCCGCCGACGCGATCCGGGCGGGCACCTCGCGGTACGTCCTGGTCGTCGGCGCGGAACGGATGACCGACCTGCTGGACGTGACGGACCGGTCCACCGCGTTCCTCTTCGGCGACGGCGCCGGAGCCGTCGTCCTGGGCCCCGTGGGCGCCAACGCCGTCGGCCCCGTCGTCTGGGGCGCAGACGGGTCCCAGGCCGACGCCATCGCCCAGACCACGCCCTGGAACGAGTGGCACGGGTCGACCGGGGAGCACGCCGCCCGCCGTCCCGCGCTGCGCCAGGACGGCCAGCGCGTCTACCGCTGGGCCGCCTTCGAGATGGCGAGGGTGGCCCAGCAAGCCCTCGACGCGGCCGGCCTGACGCCCGCCGATCTCGACGCGTTCGTCCCGCACCAGGCCAACGTCCGCATCATCGACCACCTCGCCGACCGGCTGCGGCTGCCCTCCCACGTCGCGGTGGCCCGGGACGTCGAGACCACGGGCAACACCTCCGGCGCCTCGATCCCCCTGGCCCTGGACCACCTCCTCCAGCAAGGCACCCTCAACCCCGGCGCCCGCGCCCTCCTCCTCGGCTACGGCGCAGGCCTCTCGTACGCGGCAACGGTGGTCACGTTGCCGTGAGGTCCGGGGGGGGACCGGTGCGGCTGGTTGTCCGACAGATTCCAGGCGCTCGTGGCGCCGGCCGCCGGCGCGGGGACACTTCAGTCCGTGGACGACCGGGGCAATGTGCCCTCGTGCGCCTTCAAGTGCGTGAAGATCAAGCGCAACTACCGGTTCCACGCCGGCCGGCCCTGAGCCGAGCGCCCCGGGCCCGCCGCGGCAGGTGAGCGGGGCTCAGGCCTCGTCGATGCCCTCGAACCACGTGGGCGCGTCCTCCGTGGCCTGCTTGATCCGGTCGAGCGCGAACGCCTCCATCGGCGGCAGCGCGTCCCGCTCGAACCAGCCGACCTCCAGCGACTCGTCGTCGTTGACACGGGCCTCGCCGCCCGTGGCACGGCAGAGGAAGCAGATGTCCATGAACTGGCAGCGGTCGCCATTGGGGTACGTGACCGGGTCCAGGGCCTGTACCAGGAGGACGCGCTCCGGGACGCAGTGGACGGCGGTCTCCTCCAGGACCTCGCGGACGGCGCAGACCGCGGGCTGTTCGCCGGGGTCGGGAATGCCGCCGATGATCGACCAGCGGCCGCTGTCCGCGCGTCGTCCCAGCAGCACCCGGCCCTCGTCGTCGAGGACGATGGCGCTGACACCTGGCATCCAGAGCAGCTGGTGGCCGGCGGTCGCGCGGATCTCGCGGATGAAGTCGGGTGTCGCCATGCCCCGCACCCTAGCGAGCGCCCGACGGCGGGACGAAATACTTCCGGCGCGTTACGGGGCTTTCCGCCGTCCGTGCGACCAGGCCCGGGGGCCGTCGCTGGGCGGTGCCGCGGGCCTTTGCTGACCGGTGACGCGGGGCGTCGCTGGGCGGTGCCCTGGCCGGGAGCCGTCGGCTACGCGGTGTCCGGGGCGGGGTGCGGCCCCAGGCCGAGGCGGGAGCGGATGCAGCGGACGGCGGCCTCCGCGTCGTCCACGGTGACGGTGAAGGTACGGCCGTCGCCGAGCCGGAGGATCACCGCCTCGCCGCGCCGCACGATCACGGCCGTGCCCTGCTCGGGACGCCAGCGGTAGCCCCAGCCGCCCCAGTGGCGGGGCGTGACGCGGGGCGCGAAGTCGACGTCGACCACGTGCGAGAGCGGGATGCGGCGGCGCGGCAGTCCGATGTGGCCGCAGCGCACTTCGAGGCAGTCCTTGTCGACCCGTACGGCCACGTGGACGAAGGCGAGCGTGCCGAAGAGGACGAGCAGGCCGGCGGCGACGCAGCCGACGACGGCCATCACCAGCGGAGTCACGCCCGACGTCCAGGCGTTGTCGACCGCCAGCTCGATGCCCAGTGCCATGCACGCCGCTCCGGCGGCGGCCAGCAGCCACTGGAAGCGGTTGGTCGCGCGGCCGTGCCAGACCTCGGGGACGGTGGCGCAGGGCGAGTCATCCGCGCCGTTGCTGTGGGGGGCAGCTGCCCCCTCCTGGGGGTGGTCCCTCATGGTTCGCAGCGTACGCGTCTTCCCGTCGCGCGGCAGCCGGCGGCACGACGCCCCGTGACGCATGAGACGCCGAGCGGTGAGTGTGCCGAAGGAGGCGGAGCCGATCCTTCAGTTGACGCACTCCGTAATGGGGCGGCCTCCGTAACGGGGCGGCTCTGTTGCGTGCCCTGCCCTCACGGGGCCGCTGTGCCCGAGGCGGGGCCGCTAGCGGGCCGGTTCGGCGGTGGGTTCTCCGGGTGCGGGGACCGCGGCGCCTCGGGGAGCGGCGGAACCGGCGTCCGTACCGGCGAGCAGCCTGCCCTCTTCGTAGGCCAGCGCCGTCCCCGGGAGCGAGCCGGCGCGTCCGCTGAGGATGACGGTCAGCTCGCGGCTCGGAGTGGCCGCGGGAGCCGGCTCGGCACCGATGCGGCGCAGCGCCTGCGCGGCGACCGCCTCCGCCGAGCCGTACAGGGTGAGCGCGGGCCCCTCCGGGCTCTGGAGCGCGTCCCTGATGCGGTCGGCGACCAGCTCGTAGTGGGTGCAGCCGAGCACGACACCGCGTACGCCCGGTGGAGTGAGGGCAGCCGCCGCGGTGACCGCGGCGGCGATCGCCGCGTCGTCGGCGGCCTCGACCGCATCGGCGAGACCGGGGCACGGCACCTCGGCGACCTCGGTGTCCGCCGCGAACGACCGGATCAGGCCCCGCTGGTACGGGCTGCCGGTGGTGGCGGGCGTGGCCCAGATGGCCACCGGGCCGCCGGCCGCCGCCGCGGGCTTGATCGCGGGGACGGTCCCGATCACCGGGAGGCCCGGCTCCAGCTCGGCGCGGAGCGTGGGCAGCGCGTGGACGGAGGCCGTGTTGCAGGCGACGATCAGGGCGTCCGGGCGGTGCGCTGCGGCGTTCCGGGCGACCGCGAGCGCGCGCTCCGTGAGGTCGGCAGCGGTACGTGGGCCCCAGGGCATGCCGTCGGGGTCGGAGGAGAGCACGAGACCGGCGTCGGGCCGCAGCCGCCGCACGGCCGCGGCGGCCGCGAGCAGGCCGGAGCCGGAGTCCATGAGCGCGATCTTCACCCGGACACTTTACTCAGCCGGACCCGGTACGGGCCGCACCGGGCCGGTTCCACGGCGGAGGATGCGCCGTGCGGCACACTGCCGGGGTGGCTGTGATGGCGTGGATCGCTGGGGCGTCGCTGGTGGCGTGGGGCTGGCTGCTGGCGGGCCAGGGCTTCTTCTGGCGGACGGACGTACGGCTGCCGCCCGGGACGGACGTAGGGCCGCCGCCCGGCACGGCTCCACGGCCGCCGGACGGCCGCGCGGGGCCCGGGCGGGGGCTTCCCGAGCCGCCCGCCGAGTGGCCCTCCGTGGCCGTCGTCGTCCCCGCGCGGGACGAGGCGGAGGTGCTGCCGGTCAGCCTGCCGTCGCTGCTGGCGCAGGCGTATCCGGGCCGCGCCGAGATCGTCCTCGTCGACGACGGCAGTACGGACGGCACCGGCGAGCTGGCCCGGACGCTGGCGTCGGCGGCCGGCTCCGACGGGCGCGGCGGGCTGCCGCTGACCGTGACCTCGCCCGGCGAGCCGGCCCCGGGGTGGACGGGCAAGCTGTGGGCGGTGCGGCACGGCATGGCGCTCGCCCGCGAGCGGACGGACGCGGAGTACGTGCTGCTGACCGACGCGGACATCGCGCACGGGCCGGACAGCCTGCGCGCCCTCGTGTCCGCGGCCCGCGCGGCCGACCTGGACCTGGTGTCGCAGATGGCACGGCTGCGGGTGGCGGACTTCTGGGAGCGGCTGATCGTCCCGGCCTTCGTGTACTTCTTCGGCCAGCTGTACCCGTTCCGCTGGGTGAACCGGCCGGGCGCGCGTACCGCGGCGGCGGCCGGCGGCTGCGTCCTGCTGCGCCGGGACGCCGCAGAGCGGGCCGGCATTCCGGAGCGCATCCGGCATGCCGTGATCGACGACGTGACGCTGGCCCGCGCCGTGAAGCGCTCCGGGGGCCGGCACGGGCCGGGCTCGGGACGGATCTGGCTGGGACTCGCGGACCACGTGGACAGCGTGCGGCCGTACCCGCGCCTAGTCGACCTGTGGCGGATGGTGGCGCGCAGCGCGTACGCACAACTGCTGCACAGCCCGCTGCTCCTGGCGGGCACGGTCCTGGGCCTGGTGCTGGTCTACCTGGCGCCGCCGGTCGCGCTGGTCGCCGGCCTGGTGGGCGGCAGCGCGCCGGCCGCGCTCCTCGGGGGCCTCGCCTGGGCGGTGATGACGGGCACCTACCTGCCGATGCTGCGCTACTACCGTCAGCCGCTGTGGACGGCGCCCCTGTTGCCGTTCACGGCGCTGCTGTACCTCCTGATGACGGTCGACTCGGCCGTGCGGCACTACCGGGGGCGCGGCGCCGCCTGGAAGGGACGGACGTACGGGGCGCCGCCCTCGGGAGCGGGGACCGCCACCCCCGGAGAGGCGTCGGAGGGCGCCTAGCGGCGTGACGGGTGCGCACCCGGGACGGGCACGGGGCCGCGCGCTTCACTTCCGGCCCGGCGCCCACCGCATTCCCCAGCCGTACGCCTGGTCCACCGTGCGCTGCGGGCTGACGCCCCGCTCGGGGACGAGGTAGCGGGCCTCCCGCTGGACGACCAGTTCGCTGCCCGTATTGAGGAGCAGCGCCAGTGCGCACACGTTGGACGGCACGGTGCACTCGTCGAGGGAGAAGTCGACGGGCGCGCCGCGCTGCGGGGTGAGGGTGACCGTGGCGTTGAGGTCCCCGAAGCTGCGCGCGCCTTCGTAGATGGTGACGAAGAAGAGGATCCGCTTGATGAGGTGCTGGTGGTCGAGGTTGACCGTGAGGTTCTCGCCGGCGGCCACGGCGCCGGTGCGGTCGTCGCCGTCGAGGTGGACGTAGGGCGGCGTGTGCAGGGAGCCGAAGGCGTTGCCCAGGGCCTGTACGACGCCCTTGCTGCCGTCGGTCAGTTCGTACAGCGCGCCCAGGTCGAGGTCGAGGGCGGCGGGACCGGCGAGCGCGCGGCTCAGCTTGCGGCCCCAGCCCGACCCCTGGGGCGCCGGACGCATCTGCCAGTTGAGGTTCACCCGCAGCGCGCCCGAGGTGCCGCCCTGCTTCGTCAGCGAGACGGCGGGGGCGTCCTTCGTGAGGGTGACTTTCGACAGACGTACGGGGGTGGGGGCGGACGGGCTTGCGGTATGCGCCGGGGGCGCGGGAGTTGACGCACCGGGTTGACCTGGCGTCGCCGAGTGCGCCGGTGCGTCCGCGGGCGCACCGGGGACCGCGGCGGGCGCCGGAGCAGGCGGCTGCAAGGACGTCGGAGCAGGCGGCTGCGCGGGCGCCGAGGCGGGCGGCTGCGCGGGCGCCGAGGCGGGCGGCTGCACGGGCGCCTGGCCCGGATCGTCCACGCTGATCCCGTAGTCCGTGGCCAGTCCGGCCAGCCCGCGGTCGTAGCCCTGGCCGACCGCGCGGAACTTCCAGCCGCCCTGCCTGCGGTAGAGCTCGCCGAGTACGAAGGCGGTCTCCACGGTGGCGTCCTGGCTGTCGAACCGCACGAGTTCGGCGCCCACGGAGGCTGCGACCCCGGCCCCCGGAGAGCCGGCGCCGCCCGCCTTCGTGCCTGTCGCGTCGAGGACCCGAATGCTCAGCTCCGGTACCTGCCCGAACGTTCCGCCGTCCGCGGAGGCCGCGAGCACCACCCGCTCGATTGACGGTTCCACGGCGGTGAGGTCGACGGCGAGGACGTCGGCGGCGGTGCCGTTCGCGGTCCGCTTGCCCTCGTGGCGCACGGCGCCCGAGGCGTGCGCCGGCTGGTTGTAGAACACGAAGTCGCCGTCGTCCCGCACCTTGCCGCCGGCCAGCAGCAGCGCGGACGCGTCCACGTCCGGGACGCCCGGACCGGTCCGCCAGCTCAGCTCGATCCGTACCGCGCCGGCCTCCACCGGAGCGTTGCCCCCCTTGGGCATCGACATGGCCGCCTCCTTCGGTTTCGCGCGCCCGCTTCGCGGCACGCCGCCTCCCAACCTAGGGGGTCTCCGACATGCTCCGGACCTGGCGGCGAAGGCAAGATTTCACCTTCCAGTGAGCGGCTCTTTACACGTTTCAAACGGGTGTTGGCGACCGATTTTCCCAAGTTCACCCACATTAGTGATCCGCCACCACTACCGACACGTAAAACAACCCTCTTTTCAGGCTCCCCAACCAGCACATCGTGGGCTTAACTTAAGAGGTATGACCTCCCCCCGCTCTACCTACGGCGGCGGCTACTACGCTTCGCCCTCCTTCCCGGACACCCCGATCTATGACAGCCTCGTCGCCGAGCGCGGCACACCCCAGATCGCGCCGATCAGGGTCCAGCCCCCGTACGACATCGGGTCGTCGTCCTCGTACTCCGCACCGGCCCTGCCGGCGCTGCCCGCACTCCCCTCCGGCCCGTCCCACACGCCCGCCCAGCAGGGGTATCCCGGCCAGGCGCCGATGCAGCCGGCACCCGCGCCGTACATCCCGCAGCAGTCCGCGGGACAGGGCTATCCGAGCCAGCACCAGCAGCCCAGGCGCCCGATGAGCACCGGTTACGAGGCGATGCGCCCGGCGGCCCCGGTCGCACCGCGCCCCGCTCCGTACGAGGACCCGTACGGCCGGCCGCAGCATCCGCGCGGGTACTGACGCCGACGTCCGGACAACTGTCCTGCCGCCCGGCCAATTGTCCGACCCGGCTGGCAGGATGGGCACATGCCGAACTCGCGCCTCCGTGCCCTCCAGCTGTACCCGGTGAAGTCGCTTGCGGGGACCGCCCCCGGCTCCGCCGATGTGGAGCCGTGGGGCCTGGCGGGAGACCGGCGCTGGCTCGTCGTCGACGAGCAACGTCGGCTCGTCACGCAGCGGTCCCGGCCGCGCCTGGCGCTGGCCGTGGCGGAGGCAGGGCCTGACGGGGGAATCAGGCTCAGCGCGCCGGGGATGGCGGACCTGTCCGTGCCGGTCCCCGACCCCGGCGC
The DNA here is from genome assembly GCF_044544605.1 of Streptomyces sp. NPDC053560. Taxonomy (NCBI): domain Bacteria; kingdom Bacillati; phylum Actinomycetota; class Actinomycetes; order Kitasatosporales; family Streptomycetaceae; genus Streptomyces; species Streptomyces sp. NPDC053560. Next base: position 226,996 of record NZ_JBITXI010000002.1, read on the forward strand.
GACGGTGCCGGTGCAGGTCTTCCGCGACAAGGTGGAGGCCGTGCCCGCGTCCGCCGCGGCCGCGGACTGGTTCAGCACGTATCTGGAAACCGAGGTCACGCTCGTTCACATGGACGACCCGGCCGTCCGCCGGCCCGTGCGCCAGGACTACGGACGGCCGGGCGACACGGTGAGCTTCGCGGACGCGTTCCCGCTGCTGCTCACCACCGTGTCGTCACTGGACGCCCTCAACTCCCTCATCGCCCAGGGCGACCACGCCGACGAGGGACCGCTGCCGATGGACCGCTTCCGGCCGAACGTCGTCGTCGAGGGCACGGCGCCATGGGCCGAGGACGACTGGCGGCGGGTGCGGATCGGCGAGGTGACCTTCCGCGCCGTCAAGCCATCCGACCGCTGCGTGGTGACCACCACCGACCAGCGCACCGCCGAGCGGGGCAAGGAGCCGCTGCGCACGCTCGCCCGGCACCGCCGCATCGGCGACGACCTCGTGTTCGGGCAGAACCTCATACCCGAGTCGCGCGGCACCCTCCGCGTCGGTGATCCCTTCGAGGTCCTGAGCTGACGTCAGCACGTGTCTTTACGCCGCCGCCACCGCGCCTTCGCAAGCCGTCGCGTCCACGCCGCAGCACCCTTCCGTGCACGCTCCACGGAGTGCGGCGCAGCGGGGCTACGCCCGTTGCTGTGCGCACGGAGCACCCCTCGTCAGCCGCGTTGCGGGGCCCTGTCCCGCCTGCCTAGAGTGAACGCACTGCGGTTGCGACAGGGAGATTCACTTGCGGAGGACCGCCGGGGACGCGACGGGAGATCGCCTCATCCCCGTGCACCACATGCGCCCGGGCGACCACGCCTTCGTCAGCTACGACAACGACGAGGTCCGCTGGGAAGTCCTGACCGCCTTCACCCGTCTCGGCCTGGCCCGGGGCGAGCGGGTCATCGTCTTTGCGCGCCCCGGCGTCCCTCAGGAAGAGGTCCTGGCGCGGCTGAACTTCCCGAACCGCACCACGGCCACGGCCCGCATCAGAGGACAGTTGGTGCTCAGCAGCATGCGCCGGCTCATCAGCCCCGATCCCGCCTTCACGGCGGACCGGCAGTGGAGCCGGCTGCGCGAGGAGACCGCGCGGGCGGTAGCGGAGGGGTACACGGGCCTGCGGACGTTCATCGACATGCACTGGGTGCCGGCCCTCGGCGCGGACGTGCGCACGATGATGCACCGCGAGTCGAACGCCCACGACCTGTTCACGGGGCGCCCGTACAGCGAGATCTGCGCGTACGACCGGCGCTGGTTCACGCCGGAGGTGCTCACCGCCATGGCTGAGGCGCACCCCCGCAACCTCCTCGAAAAGCTCGGCGCGCTGCGTACGGGGCGCGCTCCGGACGGTGCGCTGCGCTTCGTGGGCGAGGCCGACACCGCCACGAAGCAGCGCTTCCTCACCGCCCTGGAACTCGCCCTCACGCAGAGCGCGGGCACCGGCCGGCTCGCTCTGGACCTGACCCGGCTGCACTTCCTGTCGGTCGGCTGTGCCGCCGGTCTCCTCGCACTCGTCCAGGAGGCGCGCGGTCATCACCGGGTCAGGATCCGGTGCGGGCCCGTGCACATCGGCCTCCTGCGGAGGCTGGGAGCGGGGTCGATCCCGCGGCTGACCCTGTCGGAGGTGGCACGCCCGTGCTGATCCCCGAGTCCGCCCGCCCCCAGGGCACGGGCAACGAACCGAGCGTCAGATACCTGCTCCAGCGGCGGTTCACGGCCCGGCTGCTCCCCCAGGTGCGCCTGCTCGTCGAGGAGTGCGCGGCCCGTGAGGGGCTGGCCGAGCCGCGGCGCGGGGAGTTCGTGCTGGCGGTGGACGAGGTGGCGAGCAACGCCGTGGAACACGCGGGCGGCAGCGGCCGGCTGGTGCTGCGCCGGACCGACCACGAGCTGGAGTGCCTGGTCATCGACTCGGGTCCGGGCTTCACCGAGGCCGTCATCCCCGAACTGCTGCCGGGGCTGGACGGTGCGCCCACCGGTCGCGGGCTGTGGATGGCCCGGCTGGTCGCCGACCGGCTGTCGATCACGCCGGGGCCGGCGGACGGCGCGATGGTCACGCTGGCCGTCCGGCTGCCCTGATCACCCCGGGGAAGGCCCCTGGACGGCCGCTGAGCGCCCTGCCGCCGCCTCCCGCGCCAAGACCCCCACCGTCCACGTTCCGGGGCCTTCTCGTGGCCGTTTCGCGACCTCCCCACCGCCTTCACCGCATCCGACGGCGATAGGATGGAGGCCCGTACCGGGTGGGCGCCGGATGCCTCGCGCCCCGCAGCACCTTGCCCCTCCCGCGCCACGCGCCCTGCCGCAGCGGCTGCCGCGGAGCACGGTCATGTCCCGTGATTTTGCTCTCCACTTCGCGAAAACCGTGCATGAAGGGCGCGGAATGAGGTAGTTACGCACACGGGAGGGGGGTGCCGGACGGTGCGAGCGATGAGTGGGGTGTGGCGTTGGCGGCGGAATCCGCTGCGGCGCAGAACTGATCTTGCAGAAGCATGGCTGGCGCTTGCCGCCGCCGCGCTGATCGCCCTCGGGGGCACGGCGGTCGGCTGGGCCACCGCCCGGACCGCCGACGAGGCGCTCCAGCAGGGCGTACGGGCCCAGCAGTCCCAACGGCACCTGGTGTGGGTGCAGGTGGACCGGCTGCTGCCGCATCCCCCCGTGGACCCCGATCCCGAGACCGCCACCCGCCGCGACGCGCACCGCAGGGTGCTCGCCAACTGGCGCGGCGTGGACGGCAGCCGGCACCTCGGGCCGGTCGCGGCCCCCCGCCCGGTGGAGCCCGGCGACCGCTTCCGCATCTGGACCGACGACCGCGGCCGGCCCATGGCCCGCCCCATGGACGCGTCCACCGCGAGCTCCCACGCGGTACTCGCCGGACTGGGCGCCGGCGCGCTCGCCGGAGCCGTCGTCGAGGGCGGCCGCCGACTGGTGCTGTGGCAGCTGATGCGCCGCCGGTACCGCCACTGGGACGAGGCCTGGGAGCGCGCCGGCCAGGACTGGGGACGGGCCGGCGCCGGCAGCTGAGCCGCCCGCCGCCCCCTCCGTGCGGCAACCCTCACCCCGTCGTGCGGCAAGCCGGCGACCACGTCAACTGCCTTGCCCGGAGCGCGCTACGGTGGTGCAGCCAGCCGCTCGGCTGGGGCCTGCGAAGCCCGTACGCGGACATACACGCGCGTACCACCGCGGGCCGGAAACAGCCGCACGAGGTGGGGGCACGACATCGCCATGGCACAGGGCTCGGTCCAGGTCACACACTCCGGGACGTCGCGCTGGCGACGTCGCACCGGGGAGTACAGCTCCCTGGCCGCCGCCCTCGAAGCCGCCGGGGACGGCGACGTACTGACCGTCGCGGCCGGCACCTACCGGGAGAACCTCGTACTGCGCCGCGCGGTGACGCTGCGCGGGCCCGACGGGGCGCGCGGTTCGGTGCGGATCGCCCCCACGGACGGCGTGGCGCTGACCGTACGGGCCTCGGCGACCGTGCAGGACCTGCACGTCGAGGCGCAGGACTCGGCGGCCCCCGCCCTGCTGGTGGAGGACGGCGCGCCTGAGCTGGCCGGGCTGCGCGTGGTGACGCGGTCGGCGGCCGGTATCGAGGTGCGCGGTGGCGCCCGCCCCACGGTGCGGCGGTGCACGGTCGACAATCCGGGCGGCGTGGGCATCAGCGTGCTGGACGAGGCGGGCGGCGTCTTCGAGGAGTGCGAGGTGCTGGCGGCCGGGCAGGCGGGCGTAGCGGTGCGCGGCGGGGCGCATCCGCGGCTGGAGCGCTGCCGGGTGCACCACGCGAGCGGAGCGGGCCTCTCGGTGAACGGCGAGGGCAGCGCGGTCGAGGCGATCGGCTGCGAGCTGTACGAGATCAAGGGCGCGGGCGTGCAGGTCGCCTCGCGTGCGACCGGGCACCTCACCGACTGCACGGTGCACCGCACCTCGGCGGACGGTGTCACGCTCGACACGGACGCGGTGCTCACGGTCGCCGACTGCGACATTCACGACATACCCGAGAACGCGCTGGACCTGCGGTCGCGTTCGGTGCTGACGCTGACCCGCAGCCGGGTGCGGCACTTCGGACGCAACGGCCTGTCCGTGTGGGACCCGGGCACGCGGGTGGATGCCAACCAGTGCGAGATCCACGACAGTACGGGCGACTACCCGGCGGTGTGGGTGAGCGACGGCGCGACGGCCGTCCTGGACTCGACCCGGGTGCACGACGTGCCGGACGCGCTCTTCGTGCTGGACCGCGGCTCGCGCGCGGATGTGGTCGACTCCGATCTGTCGCAGGTACGGAACACCGCCGTCTCGGTCAGCGACGGCGCGACCGTGCAGTTGGACGACTGCCGCATCCGGGAGGCCGCGACCGGCGCGTGGTTCCGGGACCACGGCAGCGGCGGCACGCTCTCGGGGTGCACGTTCGAGGACACCCAGACCGGCGTGATCGTCACCAAGGGCGCCGACCCGACCATCGAGCGGTGCACGGTGAGCGCACCGGCCGAGGCGGGCTTCTACGTGTCGGCGGAAGGCCGCGGCACGTTCCACGGCTGCCGGGTCACGGGCAGCTCCGGGTACGGCTTCCATGTGATCGACGGTTGCCGTACGACGCTGACGCGGTGCCGTACGGAGCGGTGCGCGCGCGGTGGGTACGAGTTCGCCGAGGACGGGCCGACGGCGGTGGACTGCACGAGCGACGAGAGCCGGATGACGCAGCCGGCGGCCGCCGCTGCGCCGTCCGTCCCGCCCATGCCGGCTACCGCCCCGGCGATCGCTCCCGCCGCGCAGCCTGCCGCGGGCCTGCTGGGCGGCGCCCCCGCGGCGCCGGCGGCGGCCGCGGCAACCGCCCCGCCGGTCCCGGACACCCGCCCCTCCGACGAGGTCCTCGGCGAGCTGGACACGCTCGTCGGCCTGGACAGCGTCAAGCGCGAGGTGCGCAGCCTGATCAACATGATCGAGGTGGGCCGGCGCCGGCAGCAGGCGGGCCTGAAGGCCGCCTCGGTCCGCCGCCACCTGGTCTTCACCGGCTCCCCCGGTACGGGCAAAACCACGGTCGCCCGGCTGTACGGCGAGATCCTGGCGTCCCTCGGGGTGCTGGAGCGCGGCCACCTCGTGGAGGTCTCCCGGGTGGACCTCGTGGGCGAGCACATCGGCTCGACGGCGATCCGTACCCAGGAGGCGTTCGACCGGGCGCGCGGCGGGGTGCTCTTCATCGACGAGGCGTACGCGCTGTCCCCGGAGGACTCCGGACGGGACTTCGGACGCGAGGCCATCGACACACTGGTGAAGCTGATGGAGGACCACCGGGAGGCGGTGGTGGTCATCGTGGCGGGCTACACCTCCGAGATGGAGCGCTTCCTCGCGGTCAACCCCGGTGTTGCCTCGCGTTTCTCCCGGACCATCAGATTCGGCGACTACGACCCCGAGGAGCTGCTGCGGATCGTCGGGCAGCAGGCCGAGGAGCAGGAGTACCACCTCGCGGACGGCACCTCCGAAGCGCTGCTGAAGTACTTCACCGCGCTCCCGAAGGGGCCGTCGTTCGGCAACGGGCGCACCGCCCGGCAGACGTTCGAGGCAATGGTCGAACGCCACGCGGGCCGGGTCGCCCAGCTCCCCGACCCCAGCACCGACGACCTCACCCACCTCTACGCCGAGGACCTGCCGACGCTGCCTTGAGGGGCGGCGGGCGGCACCTCGGGACCGGTCTCCCGCTCGGCAATCGGGCCGGCGGGTTGTGGTGGCACTCCGGGTGCCAGGTGGGCGAGGAGTTCGGCGCGGGTCGCGTCGAATACCGGGTCCGCCTGGTAGTCACCGTGGCCGAGGATCTGGGCGGGCAGCGGGTGCTGGAGGGTGCGTCCGAAGACGAGCGGGTCGCGGAGCGGCCCGCGGTCGATCTCGGCGCCGTCCTCACAGGTGAGGCGGACCGGGCCGCCGATGGGGTCGGTGAAGCGCCACAGGTTGCGCCAGGCGTCCATCTCGCGGTGCAGCCCGGTGAGCGCGGACGGCCCGAAGAAGGCGGGGAACCAGCGCCCGTAGAGACGCTCCAGCGGTGAGCCGTAGGTGAGGAGCGCGACCCGGCTGCGCGTCACCGGGTCCAGCTGCCATACCGCGGCTGCCGCGAGGACGCTGCCCTGGGAGTGCCCGGAGAGGACCAGGCGGCCGTCGTGGGTCTCGGTCCAGGTGGCCATCCGCCAGGTCAGGTCCGGTACGGCGCGCTCGGCGTAGCAGGGCGGCGCGAAGGGGTGCGCGGCGCGCGGCCAGAAGGTGCCGACGTCCCAGAGGATGCCGATGGTGCGGCGGGCCGACTGGTCCTTGTAGGCGCGGCGCCCCATGGCGAGCAGCAGGACGACGCCGGCGCCCATCAGCCAGGAGCCGAGCGCCTGGGCGGTCTCGGCGAGGGCGTCCACGAAGACCGGCGCACTGTCCAGGGCGCGGCCCGGCGGCAGCCCCGTGAGGCGGGCGCCGACCACCGCTCCCGTGCCCAGCACGAAGGTGGCTGCGGTGATCACGCCGATCAGCAGCGGCGCCCGGTCGGTGAGCCCGGCGCGGGCGATGGTGCCCGCGATGCGCCGGGCGCGCTGCGCATCGGGCTTCTCCTCGTCCTCGTACAGGCCGGGGACGTCCGGAAGGACTCTGCGGCGAACGGCGCGCACCTGGAAGGCGGCCACCACGACCAGTACGAGGACGACGATCAGCAGCACCGGGATGACCGAGGCCTGCCACGAGAGCAGCACGGGCGGGCCCGCCATCGGGGCGTGCGGGTCTCCCGGGGTGGCGCCGCGGTCCAGCCAGTCGGCGGCACGCTGCGCCACTCCCCCGGTGAGGACGCCGCCCAGCGCGCAGGCCAGCAGTGCGACGGAGGCGCCGGCCAGGCCCCCGGCGGCGGTGCGCTCCGTGCCGTGTGCGGCCCGCTGGAGCGCCGCGGCGGTCAGCAGCAGTCCGACGACCAGGACGCCCTGGAGGACGGCGATGACGGCGAAGGCGCCGGCGCCCGGGAGGTGCCCGGAGGAGGTCCAGCCGGGACGCGCCCAGGCGGTGTGCAGGGCGGTCAGGCCCAGTGCGCCGAGCGAGGCCCACGGCAGCCACCGCACGATGGGCCGGTCGGTCTCCACGTCGGGCTCCGCCTCGCTGCGCGCGGTGCGGCAGACGATGACGGCGCTGAGCACCGCGAGCACGGCGACCAGCGCGGCCAGGACGTACCCGGTCCAGCGCAGCGCCGCGTCGGCGCCTGCCCTGCCGTCGGCGTCGTGCGCGGTCAGCAGCAGGGCGGTGGCGATGGTCAGCAGCCCCGCCGCGGCGTGCGCGGAGCGCAGCCGGGCGACGACCCGGCGGCCGTACCAGAAGCCGTCCAGGCAGAGCGTGGGGCGCTCCGAGGGCGGGGTGTCGCGCGAGGTGCCGGGGCGGCGCGGGGGCGGGGAGGCCGACTCGTACGCGCTCCACGTGCGGTGCGAGAGCCACCAGAGGAGGCCCACGAGGAACAGCGGCAGCGCGCCGGCGACCACGAGGCGGCGGCCCGGCAGGCTCCACCAGCCGTCGTGCGCGGTGTTGAGGAAGCCGAGCCAGGAGCGGTCGCTGGAACAGGCGTGGCTGCCGGCGCACTGCCAGGCGATCAGGTCCAGCGCCACCTCGCAGGCCCCTGCGGCGAGCAGCACGGTGAGGGTGAGCGCGAGGATGCGTACGAGGACGTCGTAGATCCGCTGGGCGGGGTGGCCTCTGGGGGCGGCGGGCCGCATCCAGTGGGCGAGGTTGGCGACCATGAAGGGCAGCAGGATCAGCCAGAGGGCGCGGCTGCCGTTGCCGGAGGTGAGATTGCACCAGACGTACGCCTCGCGGACCGGTTCCTCGGGGTCGCCCTCGCGCGGGCCCAGGGGGCGTTCCTCGGCGTCCGCGTCGGCGGCGCGGCGGTAGATGGCGGCGGTGTCGTCACCGGTGACGCGCACGACCCGGGGGTCGTCGAGCATCTCGGCCGGTGTGGTGCCGCCGACGCCGTGCACCCGGAGCTCCAGGGCGATCCGGCGTGGTCCGTGCGCGGCGGCGGTGTCCCCGTCGTCGTCCGGGTCCGTCGTGGCCGCGGACGCGGACCTGTGCGTAGTGTCCACAGTGCTTCCCCCGTTGTCCGTACTTCGATGTGCGCTCCGGATTCTTTCTTGCCCGCCCCGGGAGCGCATTCACCTCATCCGGGTCCGGGAGTCCGTGTCGGTGCCTCGTGCGAGGATGTCTCCGGACAGCGGCGCCGGTGCGGCATGGCGCGCGGCACACCGGGGACGAAGGGACAGGCCGGGTGAGTGACAACCAGAATCTCCTCGCCGAGCAGCGGCGTGCCCTGATCCTGGACGAGGTGAGGCGGCGCGGCGGTGTCCGCGTCAACGAGCTGACCCGCAAGCTGAGCGTCTCGGACATGACGGTCCGTCGGGACCTGGACGCGCTGGCCCGTCAGGGCGTGGTGGAGAAGGTGCACGGCGGCGCGGTCCCGGTGAGCGAGCCGAGCGCGCACGAACCGGGCTTCGAGGCCAAGTCCGCGCTGGAGCTGTCGGCGAAGGAGGCCATCGCCGAGGCGGCGGCCCAGATGGCGGCGCCGGGCAGCGCGATCGCGCTGGCGGGCGGCACGACGGCGTTCACGCTGGCCCATCAGCTGCTGGACGTGCCGGACCTGACGGTGGTGACGAATTCCGTCCGGGTGGCGGACGTCTTCTACGCCGCGCAGCGGGCGGCGGCCGGTTCCGGCAGCCCGCGCCCCGGGGCGGCCACGGTCGTGCTGACCGGCGGCGTACGGACGCCGTCGGACACCCTGGTGGGCCCGGTCGCCGACGCCGCGATCCGCTCGCTCCACTTCGATGTGCTCTTCCTCGGCGTGCACGGCATATCGGTCGAGGCCGGGCTGTCGACGCCGAATCTCGCCGAGGCGGAGACCAACCGGCACTTCGTGCGGTCCGCGCGCCGGGTCGTGGTGGTCGCGGACCACACGAAGTGGGGCACGGTCGGGCTGAGTTCGTTCGCCTCCCTGGACCAGGTGGACGTGCTGGTCACCGACCCCGGGCTGCCGGCGCGGGCCCGCGCCGAGTTCGCGGAGTTGCCGCCGCGCCTGGTGGTGGCCGGTGAGCCGGAGGACGACGCAGACATGTGACGAGACGCCAGCTATGGTGTGCGTCGCCGGTATGTTCGACTGCGGGTACCGGAATCGTCACTCTGTGCAGGGGGTGCTCGTACCGATGATGCGCCGACTGAGCCCCGTGGGGCTCGACTTCGCCGAGTCAGCGCCGCTGCGGATGGTCTTCGCGGCCGGACTGTCCGCGCCTCCGGAGGCAGTGTACGCCGCGCTGGCCGACGATGTCGGCTCCTGGTGCGCCTGGTTCACCGGCGTCTCCCGGATCACGCCCACCGACGAAGGCAAGGGCCGTGCGGTGCGGCTGACGGGTGGCACGCGCTTCCGTGAGAGCGTCATGGCCGCCGAGCGCCCCGAGCACTACGCCTACCGCGTCGACGAGACCAACGCTCCGGGCCTGCGGGCCCTGCTGGAGGACTGGCGGCTCGCCCAGGGCCCCGGCGGCGGCACGCTCGTGCGCTGGACGTTCGCCGCCGACGGACCCGCGCCGTTCCGTACGGTGATGCAGCTCGGCCGTCCGATGCTGGGCCGCGCGTTCCGCGATTCGATGCGGCAGCTGGACCGGCGGCTGGTCACGGTCTGAGCGGCCGGCCCGTCACTCGGGCCAGGTCCCCTCGGCGAGGAAGGTCTGCAGGGTCCTGGCGTACGGCGTGATGTCCAGGCCCTGCTCGGCCAGCCAGCCGTCGGAGTAGTACTTGTCGAGGTAGCGGTCGCCGGGGTCGCACAGCAGGGTGACCACCGAGCCCGTACGGCCCGCAGCGACCATCTCGGAGACGATCTTCAAGGCGCTCCACAGCCCCGTGCCCGTCGAACCGCCCGCCTTGCGGCCGATGGCGGCCTCCAGGGCCCGTACGGCCGCCACGCTCGCCGCGTCCGGCACCTTCATCATCCGGTCGATGGCGCCGGGCACGAAGCTGGGCTCCATCCGGGGCCGGCCGATGCCCTCGATGCGGGAGGCGGTGCGGCAGTCGGTCTCGGCGTCACCGTTCAGCCAGCCGTCGAAGAAGCAGCTGTTCTCGGGGTCGGCGACGCAGACCCGGGTGTCGTGCTGCATGTAGTGCACGTAGCGGGCGATGGTCGCCGACGTACCGCCGGTGCCTGCGGTGGCCACGATCCAGGCGGGATCGGGATACCGCTCCATCCGCAGCTGCTGGAAGATCGACTCGGCGATGTTGTTGTTGCCGCGCCAGTCCGTGGCCCGCTCGGCGTAGGTGAACTGGTCCATGTAGTGGCCGCCGGTCTCGGCCGCGAGCCGGGCGGAGACGTCGTAGACGGTCCGCGGGTCGGCGACCAGATGGCAGGTGCCGCCGTGGAATTCGATCAGACGGGTCTTCTCCCGGCTGGTCGTCGCGGGCATCACCGCGATGAACGGCACCCCGATGAGCTTGGCGAAGTACGCCTCGGAGACGGCCGTGGAGCCGCTGGACGCCTCGATGACGGGCTTGCCGGGGCGGATCCAGCCGTTGCACAGCCCGTAGAGGAACAGGGAGCGGGCGAGGCGGTGCTTGAGGCTGCCTGTCGGGTGCGTCGACTCGTCCTTGAGGTAGAGGTCGATGCCCCACTGCTCGGGCAGCGGGAAGTACAGCAGGTGGGTGTCGGCGCTGCGGTTGGCGTCCGCCTGGACCTTGCGTACGGCGTCCTTCAGCCAGTCGCGGTAGCCGGCGTCGGTGCGGTCGACGTCGAGGGTCGACAGCGGCGCGCCCTCGGGGGCATCCGGAGCTGCGCAGGAGCCGTCGCCGCCCGTGAGGCCGCCGTCCCGCCCGTCCAGGTGCTGTGCGGTACTCATGGGCGTACTCCTCGCGGTCGTTCCGGCCCGCCGCGTCCGCCGGGCCTTCCTCGATCATAACCATCGGCCACACGCTTCTCACCTGCATAAACAAGGCTTTGAGCATCCCCAAGGAGCAGCCTGGGTACCCGTGTTCGACAGGCCCACGACCAGGGGAACTGGTGCCCGGGCCGCGATCCGGGCAGACTTCTTGATGGGCGGGGGCCTCACCCCGAGCCATGTGTGTCGAGGAGGCGGTGCTCCATGAGGGAGCCGGAGTTCAACGCGACCGGTGTGCGTATCGAGCGCTGGCTGCGTTCGCTGACCCGTGCGGGTCAGGTCATCATCCGTGACGGCAGGCTGGCGCTGCTGACGAGCTACGGCACGGAGATCGACAGCGCCCCGCTGACATCGGTACAGGCGCACCGCCCACGGCTGTTGTCGCGGGACCGCGCCTACGCCACGCTCAACGGTCACCGGTATTCGCTCACCATGGGAGCTCCCGAGCGCTTCATGGACGCCGTGCGGGCGGCCGGAGCGGCGCACACCTGACGCCGCGGAGCGGCTGACGGACACGGCACGGCGACGGGGCCTGCGGGCCGCGTGCGGACGAGGACGGGACCATACGGGTCCGCATGCGGGGGAACGCCGACTGCATTCGAGTGAAGTCCGGTGGGACGCGCTGGGGTTGCGCGTGGCCTGCGGTTGCGGGAGTGGGTGAGCGGGCCGACCCTGGTACTCGTATCACCGAGGGTTCACCAGCGGTGACTCTCCGGTGAACGGGACATCGCCGGACCCGGTCCTCGCGTTCCGTAGCGGCGGGCGCGCCCGGCCTCATCAGGGGAGTCGCGGTCGTGATCAGGCAACCCAGCAGGCACTGCGCGGTGGAGCTCCAAGCTCTGCCGGCACGCATCGGACAGATGCGCAGAATCGTATCGGCACAGCTGCGTTACTGGCGTCTCGACGCCTTGATCGACGCCGCGACCCTCGGGGTGACGGAGCTGCTAGCCAACGTCCATCAGCACGCCGTTCCCAGTAAGCAGTGCACGGTCGAACTGTCCGTCCTGCTGGACCAGTTGACGGTCTCGGTGCGCGACTTCGACCCCCGGATGCCGCAGCCCGCCGTGGCCGGCCCGCTGGACATCGGCGGCCGGGGCCTGACCCTGATCGCCGAGCTGAGCGAGAGCTGGGGCGCCCGTCCGGAGGACAGCGGCAAGGTCGTCTGGTTCACGCTCCCCGCCCTCGGCCCCGCCCGCCAGGAGCCGGGCCGCGCGCTCGCCGGCCTGCCGTCGGCACCGCCTGAGGCGGAGCACACAGAAGCGAGCGGCGGAGTACGCACGGCCGCACGCCGCGCACACGTGGGCTGAGCGCCCGGTCCCCCGAAGGGGCCGGGCGCTCAGCCGTTCGTGGGGCGATTACCCCGCATGGGGCGGCCGGTCTCGCCCCGGCGACGGGCGCGGTCACTCCGGGCCTCCCTTGTGCCTGCCTCGTGCCCCGAACTGCTCTTCGAGGACCGAGAGCCGCCGCCAGTATTCGTCCTCGTCGATCTCACCGGAGGCGAATCGCCGGCCGAGCACCGAGAGGGGCGAGGGGCCGGCGTGCGCGGCGTCGGCGGATCCGCCGGGCCCCCGCCAGGGCCCGCGTCCGCGCCGGACGGTGCGCCGCAGCAGGGCGATCACGCCGATCACGACGACCGCCCAGAACAGCGGGAAGAACAGGATCCAGGGCCCGGGGCCACCGTCGGACCAGGGGGTTGCGAGCACATCCATCACGATCAGCTCCTCGGAAGGTCGCGCCGCCTCGCTTCTCCTCCGAGCCTGACCCGCCGGATGCCCCACGTCGTCGTACGTACAGCGGCACCACGGCTACCCCTAGGGGAGTACGCCACAGGTACGCCATCCACGAGACACTGTAACTACTGGTATGTACAGTGCTTCCATGGCCATACCTCGACGACTTGCAGAGCCCCCGTCCGCCGCGCTTCGTACCGTCCTGGGCGACCTGCCCCCTGCTGCGCTGGAGGGCCGCTGCGACGCCCACGACCATCTCTTCCTGACCAGCCCGCGGCTGCCCGGACAGGAGCTGGACGATCCCGTCGCCGCGGCGGCCGAGCTGCGCGCCTTCAAGGAGGCCGGGGGCGGCACGGTGATGCAGTGGACGCCCTACGGGATGGGGCGCCGCGCAGCCGAACTGGTGCGCCTCTCACGGGAGACGGGCGTACGGATCGTCGCGGCCACCGGGCTGCATCAGGCGGTGCACTACGCGCCGGACCTCCTCGACCGGGTGCGGGGCGATCTGGCGGCCCTGTTCGTCGCGGAGCTCACGGAGGGCATCGGCGGCCCCGGAGGGCCGCGGGCCGGCCTCATCAAGGTGGCCGGCGGCTTCCACGGCCTGGACGCGCACGCCCGGCACACGTTCGCTGCGGCGGCCGAGGCGCACCACGCCACGGGCGCGGCGATCGCCGTCCATCTGGAGCTGGGCACCGGCGCGCTCGACATGCTGGACCTGTTGTGCGGCACGGCGGGCGTGGCACCCCAGCACGTGGTGCTCGGGCACCTGAACCGCTCCCCCGAAGCGGCCGTCCACCGCGCGGCCGCGGAGGCGGGGGCCTATCTCGCCTTCGACGGTCCGTCGCGGGCCCACCACGCGACGGACTGGTGGCTGCCGGACGCGCTGGCGGCGCTCGTCGACGCCGGGTTCGGCGACCGGCTCCTGCTGGGCGGCGACACGACCACGGCGGCGGCCCGGTCGGTCGACGGCGGCCCGGGGCTGCCGTACGTCGTGAGCGGGCTGCCGCGCCGCCTCTCGCTCACGCTGGAGAAGGCGGCCGTCGAGCGCATGCTGACGGACAACCCGGCACGCGCCTTCGCCACGGAGTGGCGGGCCTGAGGCGGCACCGGCGGGCGCGGGGCCGGTCGCCCCGCCGCGTCAAGCGGTGGCGTCGGCCCCGAGGACGATCAGCGGATCGTCCAGCACCGGCTGCCAGGCCAGTTCGGCCGCGCCGACCAGCCCGTTGTGGTCCAGGGTGCAGGGCAGTATCGGCACGCTCCCGCTGCGCCCCCAGAGGCTGCGGTCCGCCACGACGGCGCGCAGCCGCTCGGGGTCGGCCTCCAGGAGCGCGCGGTGCAGCCCGCCCAAGATGATGCGGTCGGGGTTGAGGATGTTGACCAGCCCCGCGATGCCCAGGCCGAGCCGGTCGATCAGCAGCTCCCCGGCCGTCCTGATCGACGGATCCGCGTACTCCTCGCGCAGCAGATCGGTCGCCTGCTTGAGGAGCGAGCCCTCGGGCCCCGGAGTGCGCCGGGCCGCGCCCAGGAAGGCGAGCGGGTCGGCCTCGACGTCCAGGCAGCCGCGGCTGCCGCAGTGGCAGGGGGCGCCCTCGGGGTTGACGGTGAGGTGGCCGACCTCCAGGGCCAGCCCGGAACTGCCGCTGTGCAGCCGCCCGTCCAGGACCAGCGCGCCGCCGACGCCGCGGTGGCCGGATGCCACGCAGAGCAGGTCGCGGGCGCCGCGGCCGGCCCCGTGGCGGTGTTCGGCGAGGGCCGTGAGGTTGACGTCGTTGCCGCTGAAGCCCACGTCCGGGGTGACGCCCGGTACGCCGGCGTCGGCCAGCGCCTGAAGGAACAGCCGCCGTACGGGGGCGCCGGCGGGCCAGGCGAGGTGCAGCGGATTGAGCGCCTCACCGTCCGGCTCGGCGACCGCGGACGGCACGGCGAGGCCCGCCCCCAGGCAGCGCCGCCCGCTCTCGCGCAGCAGCGCGGAGCCGGCCTGCACGGCCTCGGACAGGATGTGCGCGGGGTCGGCGGGGATCGTGCCGCAGCCGGACGTGGTGGCCACGATCCGGCCACCGAGACCCACCAGCGCGACCCGGTAGCCGTCCGCGTGGATCTGAATGGCCAGGACGACGGGCCCTTGATCCGCGATGAACAGCCGGTGCGAGGGGCGCCCCTGGGTGCCCGCGGCGGCGGTCGGGTGCGCGTCGACGGTGATGAAGCCGAGCGCTTCGAGCTCCGCGGCCACCGCACCGGCCGTCGCACGCGTCACACCGAGTTCGGAGGTCAGCACGGCACGCGTGGGCGCGCGTCCGGTGTGTACGAGCTCCAGCGCGGGTCCGAGCGCGCCGCGGCCCCGCTCCAGCCTGGTCGTCCGAGTGTGGGTCACGCCGTCCATTCTGGCTTTGTATCCGACATGAACAAAACACGGCCCGCCGCCTCACGGAAATCGCCCCGTCGCGCACCGCACACCGAGACGCTACCTCCCGTCTTCCGCGCAGCCGCACCCGTCCGGTCGGCACGTGCTCCGCGGGCCCGGCGCGCACGCGGCCGGAACCGAGCACTGACATCCGCCGGAGCCGCCTCGATACTTGAGTACGGACACCGCCGCGTGAGTACGAGAGCGGATGTCCGTCCCGCCCGGAGCACGTACGACTGGACGCGTACCGCTGTATCCGCACTTGGACCGCCCCTGGGGGGACACATGAACGCGACGCCCCGGCTCCACGACCCCGGAACACCCCGCCCGCACGCGCACCCGAAGCCGTGGCTGCGCGACGTGGGACGGCTGACCTTCGGCAACCCCGTCTCGCGTGTCTATCTGGCCCTCTTCGCTGCGGCTGTGGTCTTCGCCGTCGTCGACTCGCTCTTCGTCGGCCGGCCCGACGCCTCCATGTCGGGCGTCTGGGCCGCGCTGCTGACCTCTCCGACCCTCTTCCCGCTGTGGTTCGCGGGCGACGCGCTGTGGCCCGACGCGGGGGCGCCCGCCTGGTACACGGTCACCACCCTCGGCGTCGCTGCGCTGCTCAACGCGCTGCTGCTCGGCCTGGTCCACCGCGGTCTGCGCGGCCGGCCCGCCGCGCCGGGGGCCGTTGTCAGTGCCGGCTGGCACACTCAACGGCATGGAGATCGCTGACTTCGTCGAAATGCTCCGCAGGGAAGGCCGGTTGCTGGCGGACGCCGCGGACCGGGCGGGCCCGGACGCCTCCGTCCCCGCCTGCCCGGACTGGCAGGTCCGCGACCTGCTCGCGCACATCGGCAGTGTCCACCGCTGGGCGACGGGTTACGTCACGGGCGCGTCGGAGGGCCGCACGCGCCCGCCGGCGGCGCCCGACCTGGACGGCACGGAGCTGGTCGAATGGGTGCGGGACGGCCATCGCGCGCTGGTCGGCGCGCTGGATGCGGCGCCCGCCGGCCTGGCCTGCTGGACCTTCCTGTCCGCTCCCTCGCCGCTGGCGTTCTGGGCCCGCCGGCAGGCGCACGAGACCGCGGTGCACCGCATCGACGCCGAGACGGCCCTCGGCGAGGGCTTCTCCGCACTGGACCCGGCCTTCGCCGCGGACGGCATCGACGAGCTGCTGACCGGCTTCCTCGCGCGCGACCGCGGCCGCGCGCGCACGGCGCCCGCGAAGGAGTTGTATATACGCACCACGGACGCGCCCGGCTCCGACGGTTCGGGCAACGCCGCCTGGCGCGTACGGCTTTCGGACGCGCCGCCGCACACGGAGCGGGTGACCGCGACCGGCGAGGGCGCCGACTCGGCCGACGGGACGCCCGAAGCCGTCGGCCCGGCCCCGGACTGCCTGCTGGAAGGCCCCGCCGCGGATCTCTACGCGATGCTGTGGAACCGCCTGCCGTGGCAGAGTTCGGCCGCCGTGACGGTGAAGCCGGACGACGACGGCTCGTCCTACCGGCTCTGGCAGGAGGCCTTCACCGTCTGACGGCCGCCTCGGCAGAGGCTGTTCGACGCCTGGTTGCTGCCACCTCGGCGGGGGCACCGCGGACGACTGCCGTACGAGGGGAGCGGACCGCGTCCGCCGTCGTACGGCTCCGCTCCTCAGCCCGCGAAGGCCGGCTGCTCCAGCCCGCGGCCCGCGCCGGGGACGACGAGCACCGAGCCCTCCAGCGGGTGCCGCGGGGTGTCCTCCTGCGCGGTGGTGATGAAGAGGTCGGTGAGGTCGCTGCCGCCGAAGGCGCAGGCAGTCGGGCGGCGTACGGGGAGGTCGACCGTGCGGTCGAGGGTGCCCTCGGGCGTGTAGCGGCGTACCTGCCCGCCGTCCCACAGCGCCACCCACACACCGCCCTCCGCGTCGACGCACAGGCCGTCCGGGAAGCCCGCGCCCTCCTCGATCTCCACGAAGGGACGCCGGGTCGGTACGACCTTCGCGGCCGCGCCCACCCCGTCACCCGCGTCGAAGACGTCGATCCGCCGGGTCGGGGTGTCGACGTAGTACATCAGCCGGCCGTCCGCGCTCCAGCCGATGCCGTTGCTGACCGCGACGTCCGGCAGCGCCGGCTCGGCGCTGCCGTCCGGGGCGATCCGCGCCAGTGTCCCGCCGCCCGCCGCCTCGTCGTACCGCATGGTTCCGGCCCACAGCGCCCCGTCGGGGGCCACGGCCGCGTCGTTGCCGCGCCGCCCCGGCACGACCTCGTGCACCAGCCAGGAGAAGGCCCCGTCGGCGTCGTAAACGCCCACGCCGTCCCGGAGGTTGACGACCAGGCCGCCGCCCGCGCGCGGCTTCGCAGCACCGACGTGCTGTTCGGTGACCATCACGGTCCGGCGGCCGGTGGCGGGGTCGTAGGTGTGCACCCGGCAGGTGAGGATGTCGACCCAGATCAGCCGCGCCTTCGCGGTGTCCCACGTCGGCCCCTCGCCCAGCCGCGCACTGGACCGTACGGCAACATCCCAATGCCTCATGACCGCTCGCCTTCCTCCGGCGCCGGTGCGTCCGGCGCGCGTACCTGCGGCACGAGGCGTGCGCCACCGCCGTGCATGCGCTGGTCCCGGCCGGTGACCGGCCGGGCACGCTCAGCCTATGAGCGCCCGGAGGGGAGCGGCAATCCCGTGCGCATGACAGACTCTCACCGTGTCTCCGACCCGCTCACCGGCCCAACGGGACGCCGTCACCGTCGAGATCGCGTTCGCGGTGGTGACCGGCGCGCTCGCGGGCGGCCTCGTCTGCCTGCTCTGCGCGACACCCGCCCTCTGGGGCCCGGTGGCCGCCTCCTGGCGCGGCTCCTGGCTCATGGCATCAGCCGTACTGGGTGGCGCCGTCTGCGTTTTCCGCGTGGTGCGGGTCCTGTGGCGCTGGGGTCACCCCAGCCACCCGGGGCGCACCAGCCCGGACTCGTAGGCCAGTACGACCAGTTGCGCCCGGTCGCGGGCGCCGAGCTTCACCATCGTGCGGCTGACGTGCGTCTTTGCCGTGAGCGGACTGACGACGAGCCGGCGCGCGATCTCCTCGTTGGAGAGCCCGATGCCGACCAGCGCCATCACCTCCCGCTCCCGTTCGGTCAGCCGCTCCAGCCCCTCCCCCGGGGCCGGTTCCTTCGACCGGGCGGCGAACTCCGCGATCAGACGCCGGGTCACACCCGGGGACAGCAGCGCGTCATCGGCCACCACCGCGCGTACTGCGCGCAGCAGTTCGTCGGGCTCGGTGTCCTTGACGAGGAAGCCGGAGGCTCCCGAGCGGATCGCCTCAAACACGTACTCGTCCAGCTCGAAGGTGGTGAGCACGACCACCTTCACCGCGGCCAGCCGCTCGTCCGCGGTGATCCGCCGGGTGGCGGCGAGCCCGTCCACGGCCGGCATCCGGATGTCCATGAGCACGACGTCGGGGCGCAGTTCCCGCACGGCTGTCAGCGCCTCGTCGCCGTCGGCGGCCTCGCCGACCACCTCGATGTCGGGCTGCGCGGCCAGCAGCGCCCGGAAGCCGGCCCGTACGAGCACCTGGTCATCGGCGAGCAGTACCCGGATCACGTGCCCTCCTCCTCGTTCCCGGCCGCCGTCCGGCCGCCGCCCGCACCGTTGCCGCCCCGCAGGGGCATGGTGGCACGTACGGTGAAGCCGCCGTCGTCACGCGGCCCCGCCCGGACCTCACCGCCGAGCGCGGCGGCCCGCTCCCGCATGCCGACCAGGCCGTTCCCGCCGCCGGCCGGTCCGCTCTCACCGCCGGCCGGTCCGTCCCCGGTGGCCGGGCCGTCGTCGTCGATGCGGAGACGCAGGGCATCGGGCGCCCGCGCCACATGGACCCGTGCCGTGCGCGCACCGGAGTGCCGCACGATGTTCGTCAACGCCTCCTGGACGATACGGAACGCAGCGAGGTCGGCGCCCGGCGGCAGCCCTGCCACCCCGCCCTCGACCGTCACCGCCACGTCCAGTCCGGCGCTCCGCGCCTGCTCGGTCAGTTCGGGCAGCCGGGCCAGTCCGGGCGCCGGGGATCTGGGTGCCCGCCGCTGCGCCCGCAGGGTGTCGAGCACCTGCCGCACCTCGCCGAGCGCCTCCTTGCTGGCCCCTTTGATCGTCGTCAGGGCCGTACGCGCCTGCTCGGGGTCGTCGTCGAGCAGGGCGAGTCCGACGCCGGCCTGGACGTTGATGACGGAGAGGCTGTGCGCGAGGACGTCGTGCAGCTCGCGCGCGATACGCAGTCGCTCCTCATCGGCCCGCCGCCGCTGCGCCGCGACCCGCTCGGCCCGCGCGTGGGCGAGCTGTTCGCGGCGTACGCGGCCCAGTTCGGACGCGGCGACGATCGCCACCACCCAGGCGGTGACGACCAGCTCCTGCCCCCAGGGCGCCGCGTCGTCGGTGCCGGGCGGCAGCCACCGGTACAGCCAGTGCGAGACGAGGAGGTGCCCGGCCCAGACCAGACCCACGGAGCTCCAGGCGGCGATCCGCCGCCCCGCCACGACAGCGGCGAAACAGCCGACCGCCACGAGCAGGAGGACCGGACCGTACGGATAGCCGCCCCCGAGGTAGAGCGTCGCCGCGACCGCCGTACCGAACGCGACGACGCGCGGGAAGCGATGCCGCACGAGCAACAGGAGGGAGCCCGCGAGCAGCAGCACTTCGGCCGCACCGTCCAGCGCCACCCGCTCCGGCTGCCCGTGCGCGGCGAACCTCGTACCGACCTGCACGAAGAGGGCGATGAGCAACGTCGACCGCCAGGGAAGGCGGGACGGCGCGCGGGCTTCTGCTTCGGTGTCAGGGAGGGCCGTGGCGGTGGCGGCTGAGGCCGGCGGCGTACCCGCGTGCGCGGGCCGGTGCCCGCGCACGGCATCGAGGCAGTGCCGCACCCACGACCGCCGTCCCTTGTCCATACCGCCACGCTAGCCCGCTACCGCCTCCCACGACGTCCGCCGAACGCGGTCCCCCGGCGTACTCCCGCGGGAGTACGGTCGGCACGTCGTGGGCTCCGGGTTCAGTGGCTCACAGGGCGGCGGTTCACCGGCCCGTGGGGTGCCGCCGGTTCAGCGCTTTGCGGGTACGGGCAGCCCTACCGAGCGGGCGAGCTGCAGGACGGCGTGCTCGAAGAACTCCTCCCGCGCTTCGACCACCCGGTTGAACTGCCCGAAGACCTCGAAGCCCACTAGCCCGAACAACTGCGCCCAGGCGCCGACCAGCCGTGCCGTCACCACGGCGGGCAGCTCCTCGCCCAGTTCCGCGGACAGCGCGAGCATGTTGCCGACCACGGCGTCCGGCAGCGGATCGGCGGGCTCCCTCAGCACACCCGCCCCGTACGCGTCCCGTACGACCGCGAGCAGCGCGCGGGCCACCCGGCCGGCGGGCTCGGCGGTGGCGTCCGGCGCGTGGTAGCCGGGCACGGGAGACCCGTAGAGCAGCGCGTACTCGTGCGGGTGCGCCAGCCCCCACTCCCGTACGGCCCGGCACACGGCGGTCCACCGGGCAGCGGGCGGCGCGCCGGCGGCCGCGCGGGCGGCACTTCCCGTCCCGCTCGCCGTGTCCGCTGCGGCGAGCGCCGTCTCCGCGGCCTCCCCCAAGGCGTTGTACGCGTCGAGGATCAGGGCCGTGAGCAGGTCGTCGCGGCTGGGGAAGTAGCGGTAGAGGGCCGAGGAGACCATGCCGAGTTCGCGGGCGACGGCGCGCAGCGACAGTTTCGCGGCCCCCTCGGCCGCGAGCTGCTGCCGGGCCTCGTCCTTGATCGCGGTGGTGATCTCCCCGCGGGCCCGCTCCCGTGCTCCCTTGATCGCAGTCATGCGGAACAGTGTGTCACGTTGCGGAGCACCGACCAATAACGAGAGCGGTGGAATAAAATGAGAGCAGTGCTCTTGCTTCAGTGCCGCGGCCCGTGCACACTGCTCGTACAGGAAACGAGAGCGCTGCTCTCGCAGTGCATCACCGCTCTGGCGGGTCCGATAGGCCGGGCAGGTCCGGCAGGTCGGGGCGGCGCTGCAGGTCGGGGAAGCCCGGCAGGTCCGGCAGGTCGGGGAAGCCCGGCAGGTCCGGCCGTTTCCGCCGCTTCGCCACCGACGCTTCGCTACCGAATGAGAATGAGGAAAGGCTCCCCATGACCGGTAACCGACTCCCGCAGCCTGAATCCCACCAGCCGTCACAGCCGGGATCTTCTTCGAAGAGCCAACGGTCGCTTCAGGCTCAGCTGGCGCAGCAGACCCAGGAGTCCCAACAGGCTCAGCAGCCCCTGCGACCCGAACGATCCCAGCGGTATCTCAAGCCCGGGCGGTTCGGGGCTCGGCTCAATGGGGTGGTCGGGTGGCTGGCGCGGCGCGGTGTCAGCCTGGCCGGCAGTGCGGATCTCGCGGTGCGGGGGCGGAAGAGCGGCGAGTGGCGGCGGGTTCCGGTGAACCCGCTGACTTTCGAGGGTGCTCAGTACCTCGTCTCGGCGCGCGGGCATTCCGAGTGGGTACGCAACATGCGGGCGGCCCGGGGCGGGCAGCTGCGAGTGGGGCGCAGGACCCGCGCGTTCACGGCCGTGGAGCTGGCACCGGACGAGGCTCCCGCGATCCTGCGGGCGTATCTGGAGCGCTGGGGCTGGGAGGTGAAGCAGTACTTCGGTGAGGTGACGGCCCACTCGACCGACGACGTCCTCCTCGCCGCCGCCCCCAATCACCCGGTCTTCCGCATCACCCCGACCGAGTGATCATCACCCGTATCCCGGGCGAGGGCACAGGGGTCACCTACGCCCCGGCCGCACGGCCACCCCGACCGAGCAGTCGCCCCGGCCGCACGGCCACCCCGACCGAGCAGTCGCCTCAGCCGGAGCAGTCGGCTCGACCGAGCAGTCGCCTCGGCCGGAGCAGTCGGCTCGGGCGTGCGGAGGCCGCAACTAGCCTGTCGGCCGACCCGGCAGCCCACGCACCGCCCCACCCACACCGACGTCGCGACACCCCGCCCCGGCCCGGGGCCGACAGGCTCAGGACCGCACAGGCCCAGGACCGCGAGGCTCAGGACCGCACGGCCCCGGCCGTCAGAGGCCGGGGCCGGGCCCGGCCCCGTCCCCGGCCCTACCGGTCCATAGCCGACAGCGCCCGATGGGCCAGCGGGTGGGTGCGGACGATTTCGGCGAGGGTGGTGGTGCCTCGGGTGATCTTCGCGAAGGCGTTCCACGCCGGGCGGAAGCCGGTGATCGCGGCGTGCAGGACGCCGGGGCGGCGGGAGAAGACCGCCAGCATCCGGCGGCCCACGCTCATCTCGACGCCGAGCCCTGCCTTGATCGCGAAGGCGTAGTTCAGCGCCTGGCGCCGCGCGTCGACCGCGTCGTGCGCCTCGGCGACCCGTACCGCCCACTCCCCCGCCAGCCGGCCCGACCGCAGCGCGAAGGAGATGCCCTCCCGCGTCCACGGCTCCAGCAGCCCGGCCGCGTCCCCGCAGACCAGCACCCGCCCGCGCGACAGCGGCGAGTCCTCGTCCCGGCACCGCGTCAGGTGCCCCGACGAGATGCTCGGCTCGAAGCCGGCGAGTCCCAGCCGCCCGATGAAGTCCTCCAGATACCGCTTGGTGGCGGCGCCCTCGCCGCGCGCGGAGATGACGCCGACGGTCAGCGTGTCCCCCTTGGGGAAGACCCAGCCGTAACTGCCCGGGATGGGGCCCCAGTCGATGAGCACCCGCCCGGCCCAGTCCTCGGCGACGGTCGGCGGTACCGGGATCTCCGCCTCCAGCCCCAGGTCGACCTGGTCGAGCTTCACCCCGACATGCGCGCCTATCCGGCTCGCGCTGCCGTCGGCGCCGACCACCGCACGCGCGAGCACCGTCTCGCCGCCGCTCAGCACGACGGCGACGGTGCGGCGGTCGGGGACGGCGCTGCCGTGCTGCTCGACGCGGCTGACCGTGACGCCCGTACGCAGCTCGGCGCCCGCCTTCTGCGCGGCCTCGACGAGCTGGGCGTCGAACTCGGGGCGGTTGATGAGGCCGAAGAGCATCTGCCGGGAGCGGCGCGTACGCGTCAGCCTGCCGTTCAGCGAGAACGTCACGGCGTGCACACGGTCCCGCAGCGGCAGCTCGAAGCCGGGCGGGAGCGCGTCGCGCGAGGGGCCGATGATGCCGCCACCGCAGGTCTTGTACCGGGGAAGTTCGGCCTTCTCCAGGATGAGGACGCGGCGTCCCGTACAGGCCGCGGCGTACGCCGCCGAGGCGCCCGCCGGCCCCGCGCCGACCACCACCACGTCCCACACCGTCCGGCCGTCCCGGTCTGCGCTCTCGCTGCTCACCTGTGCTGCTACTCCCGATCGATCCCTGGCACGGATACCCGGCACTCCTCCACGGCACGAGTCCGGTACCGGAACGAGTCCGGTCCCCGGCGCGAGTCCGGTACCGGAACGAAGCCGGCCCCGGCATGACCCGGCGGCTGCGCCTGCCACCGCGGCGTGCGTGCGTCACCACCGCGAGCGCCTCAGCGCACCATTGGACTTGCACCACTCGCACCATTGCGCGTACTGCCCGCACCTTGCGCGTACCGCCCGCATCCTACGGCTCGCTGATCGCGGAGGTGCCTGTGGGAAGATCGGAGGCACCATCCCCTACGTACGGACGCGTAACGTACGGGCGCACCGATGCGTTCCGTACGGACACTCACGGACGGGATCCGCGCCGCTCCGGGCACCTGGCGCCACCCCTCGACCACGGCCCGGGCGGGCCGCGCGGGCACCGTCCCTCAGGACAACGTCGCGCCCAGAAGGAGCGTTCCATGCCTGACAGCCCGCTCGCCACGACCGTCGCCGCGCTGCAGTCCCGCGCCAGGGCCGAACTGACCGAGCTGGTGGCCTTCAAGTCGGTCGCCGATCCCGCGCAGTTCCCGAAGAGCGAGTGCGAGGCAGCGGCCCGGTGGATAGCGGGCGCGCTGCGGGCCGAGGGCTTCGAGGACATCGCGGTCCTGGAGACGCCTGACGGCACCGAGTCCGTGTACGGCTTCCTGCCCGGCCCGGCCGGCGCCCCCACCGTCCTGCTGTACGCGCACTATGACGTGCAGCCGCCGCTGGACGAGAGCGCCTGGCTGAGCCCGCCGTTCGAGCTGACCGAGCGCGACGGCCGCTGGTACGGCCGCGGTACCGCCGACTGCAAGGGCGGCCTGATCATGCACCTGACGGCGCTGCGCGCGCTCAAGGAGCACGGCGGCGTACCGGTCAACGTCAAGGTGATCGTCGAGGGTTCGGAGGAGCAGGGCACAGGCGGCCTGGAGCGGTACGCCGAGGCCCACCCCGACCTGCTGACCGCGGACGCCATCGTCATCGGCGACACCGGCAACTTCCGTGTCGGCCTGCCGACCGTCACCGCATCCCTGCGCGGCATGGCCATGCTCCGTGTCCAGGTGGACACGCTGGCGGGCAACCTGCACTCGGGGCAGTTCGGCGGCGCCGCGCCCGACGCGCTCGCCGCGCTGATCCGCATCCTGGACTCGCTGCGCGCCGAGGACGGCTCGACGACGGTCGAGGGGCTGGCGGCGGAGGGCGCCTGGGACGGGCTCCAGTACGACGAGGCGGAGTTCCGCAACGACGCCAAGGTGCTGGACGGCGTGGAGCTGATCGGTTCCGGCACCGTCGCCGACCGCATCTGGGCCCGGCCGGCCGTCACCGTCATCGGCATCGACTGCCCGCCGGTCGTCGGCGCCACCCCTTCCGTGCAGGCGAGCGCGCGGGCGCAGGTGAGCCTTCGGGTACCGCCGGGCCAGGACGCCGCCGAGGCCGCCAAGCTGCTGACCGCGCACCTGGAGTCGGCGGCGCCCTGGGGTGCCCGCGTGACGGTGGAGCAGATCGGCCAGGGCCAGCCGTTCAGCGCGGACCTGAGCAGCCCGGCGTACGAGTCGATGGCGGCGGCGCTGCGCGAGGCGTACGACGGCACCGAGATGCAGTCGGCCGGCATGGGCGGCTCGATCCCGCTGTGCAACACGCTCGGCGCGCTCTACCCGGAGGCGGAGATCCTGCTGATCGGCCTCAGCGAGCCGGAGGCGCAGATCCACGCGGTGAACGAGAGCGTGTCGCCGGAAGAGCTGGAGCGGCTGTCGCTGGCGGAGGCGCTGTTCCTCCAGAAGTACGCGGGAAGCAAGGCGCAGGCGTAACGGCAGGGGCGCTCGGCCCAAGGGGCACGAGCAGCCTCGACCCGAGGGACGGGGGCCGCCTCGACCTGAGGGGCGGGGCAGCCTCGCCCCTCGGGCCGGCCGGCGGCCGGCGGGCGCGGTGCCCCGCTCCAGCGCGCTCGGGCCCGCTCCTCACCCCACCGGAACTCCCGCCTCCAGGTTGAGCGTCCGGCCCTGCGCCCGGGCCCGGAGGGCCCACCGCAGGCGGTTCCAGCGGACCGGCGGCAGCATCGACTCGGCCTCCTCCTCCGTGACGAAGCGCCAGGCGCGCAGCTCCGACCCCGGCAGCAGCAGGTCCCGTATCTGCTCGTCGGGCAGCCGTCCGCCGTCGAACAGCAGCCGCAGGCCGCCGAACCCGGGCGGCACCGGCGCCTCCCAGTCCAGCACCAGCAGGCGCGGGGTGGTGGGGAGCCGGATGCCCAGTTCCTCGGCCACTTCCCGTACGCCGGCCCGGGCCGGCGGCTCGCCCGCTTCCACGACCCCGCCGGGAAACTCCCAGCCGGGTTTGTACGTCGGGTCCACCAGCAGGACCCGGTCCTCCTCGTCGAAGAGCAGTACGCCGGCGGCCAGGGTCTCGGCGGTCGGTTCCGGTGTCTGCACGATGTCGCACGCGCCGCCGCCGTTCCGTACGGCTTCGGCGATGCGCTCGGCCGTCTGCCGCGGCCCGATCCCCGACGTGTCGATGACGTGCGCGTCCGTGCGCAGCCAGTCCAGCGCCTGCCGGTACGGCTCCAGGTGCGCCAGGCTCCACGCACGCGAGCGAGCCCCGTCGCGCTCACGCACACCGTCGTGCTCATCCACACCGCCCGAAGCGGCCACTCCGCTCGCAGCGGCCAGCCCGTCCGCATCGGCCAACCCGTTCGGTCCGTTCGGCGCCGTCTCGTCCCGCAGGGCGATCCGCTCCCGAAGGATCGTTTCCTCCGCATGCAGCAGAACATGCCGTACGGGAATGCGACGGGAGGCCAGGCCGCCGAAGATCTCGTCGCGGTACTCCTGGCGGAGCAGAGTCATGGGCGCGATGAGCGGACCCGGTACCTCCGTGAGCAGCGCGGCGGCCGCGTCGACGACGAGTCTGCGCCAGGACGGCAGGTCCTGGTAGTCGTCGACGTCGTCCAGCCGCTTGGCCGGCAGCATCTCCTTCAGCCCACGGCCGACCAGCTCGGGGTCGAAGAGCGTGCTCCCGGGGAGCAGGTCCAAGAGTTCCTGTGCCGCGGTGGTCTTGCCCGCACCGAACGCGCCGTTCAGCCAGACGATCACGGTTCCCCCTCATCCCTAGACCCCTGTGAGTTGCCCGCAACACCCTGCCACGGAAACGCGCCACATACGGGCGCTCCCGCCCGCTCGCCTCCGTCCGCAGTCGGCCCCTCGCGCCCGCGGACGCCGCCTGGTACCGGCCGACCACCGCGCCGGCCTCCCCACCTCGGACGTACGACGGCCGGGGCTTCAAGGCAGTGCGGCGGTCGAGGGCCGCAGGTCGCGCCGTGGACGTGGGGCCGCTCAGCCCCGTGGGACGGGTGAGGTGAGACGTTCGACGGTGGGGGACATTCCGGTGGGCTTGAAGATGCCTTTGTAGGCGCTGATGGCGGACACGGAAGCGATCAGGATGTTGGTGACGAGGTCCTTTCCGGCGAAGCCCCCCCCCCGCGAAGGCGGCCGTGCCGAGGCCTACGAGGACCGGGACGGCCACTTGTACGGAGGCGCGCGGCCCTGGACCAGTGGGGCCGGTTGACGACGGAGATCAGGAGGGGCGAGAGGAATCCGACTATCGGGGCCCACCTTTGCGCGTTCGTCATGGGGGCAGCGTCGGGGCGGGCGCGGGCAACGGCAAGAGGGCCGGAGGAGGGCGGCAGCCGGGGCCGGCCGGGGCGGCCGCCCGCCGTCAGCAGGTGGGCAGGCCCGGTACCGGCTGGTCGTTGGCGCCGCCCTTGAGGTAGACGACGCTGATGTAGACGCCGGTGTTGCCGCTGTCGTCGTCCGTCTTGGCCCACCAGACGTTGGTCCACCGGCCGTACGTCTCGCGGCGGTCCAGGTCGGCCTGGCAATAGAAGTAGTTGGTGCCGGCCTTGAGGGTGCCGACCCGCTCGTAGTTCCCGGTGTAGGAGTCGGCGGTGCGCCAGACCTCGCAGTGGTACTTGCCGCCGCCGGCGGAGGTGCAGGAGGGGGCGGCGGAGGAAGAAGCGGTGGGGGCCGAGGACGCGGACGGGCCCGGCTTGCCCGACGCCCCCGGCTTGCCCGAATCTCCCGGCTTGTCGGAATTCCCCGGGTCGCCGGACGGGGCCGAGGAGGCGGAGGGGCCGGGGTTCCCGGGGGCGGGCGCGGACGGGTCCGGGGGCGACGCGGTGTCCTGTGTCGGCGCCGAGGTGTCCCGGGGCGATGCCGGGGCGCCGTCGGCGGCCGGGGTCCGGTGGCCCCGCTCCCCCTGCCCGAGCAGCGCGTACGCCGCTCCCCCGGCGGCCAGCACCAGCACGGCCGCGGCAGCCGCGCGCCACACCCGCCGTCCCCCACGGCCGCCCGCCGGGCCCGGTACGGGAGCGGAAGCAGGACCCGGCACGGGAGCGGAGGCAGAGGGCGCCGGAGAGGCGGCGGGCGCGGGAGTGGGGGCGGCGGGCGGCGCGTGGTCCGGGGGCGGGCCGAAGCCCGGGGGCGGGGCCGCGCCGGGCGGCCGTACGTCGCGCTCCGTCGGGGCACGGAGCACCACCGTGACCTCCGGGGAGCGGCCCTCGGCGACCGCCCGCAGCATGTCGCGGGCCTGCGCGGCCGACGGGCGGGCGGCCGGGTCCTTCGCCATCAGGGCCTGGAGCACCGGCGCCAGGGGGCCGGCGCGCCGCGGTTCCGGGAGCGGTTCGGAGACGATCGCGGTGAGCGTCGACCACACCGACGTACGGCGGAAAGGGGCGGCGCCCTCCACCGCGGCGTACAGGGTCATCCCGAGGGACCAGATGTCGGAGGCGGGCCCCGGCGCCCGGTCCTGGGCGCGCTCGGGAGGCAAGTAGTCGAGTGAGCCGACGAGTTCACCACTTCGAGTGAGGTGGGTACGCGCCCCGTCGTCCGGCGCGTGGATGCTGGCGATGCCGAAGTCGGTGATCACGACGCGGCCGTCGCGGTCGAGCAGGACGTTGCCGGGCTTGACGTCGCGGTGCAGGACGCCGGCCCGGTGGGCGGCGTCGAGCGCGTCCATGACCTGCGCGCCGATGCGGGCGGTCGCCCTCGGGTCCAGCGGGCCGCGGCGCTCCATCTCGTCGTCCAGGGAGGTGCCCTCGACCAGTTCCATGACGATGACGGGCCGGCCGGCCTCGTCGATCACGTCGTGGACGGTGACCACGCCGGCGTGCCGGATCCGGGCGGCGGCGCGTGCCTCGCGCCGCATCCGCGTGCGCAGATCGGCCAGTTCGGCGGCCGAGGCATCCGTGAAGGCGCGCAGTACCTTGACCGCGACCTCACGGCCGAGCACCTCGTCGACGGCGCGGCAGACCACGCCCATGCCGCCGCGGCCGAGCATGCCGGTGACGCGGTACCGGCCGCCCAGCACCCGCCCGGTCAGGTCCGTGCCGGACGCCCCGTCCCGACGGTCCCCCGGGGGCTCGTGCTCGCCCGGTGGTCCGTACTCCCCCGTAGACACCTTGTCCGTTCCCCTCGTCCGTCCCGCGCGAGCGTGGTGACGGAAGACAGACTAGGGGCGGAGCGGCACACGGGCAGCACGCCACCCGGGCGCCGGGCCCCCGCCCCGGCGCCCGGGACGGCCTCCTGACCGCTCCCTCAGGCCGAGCTCGCCGCCAGCGCGTCCTCCCGGTACTGCTGTGCCGCGGCAGCCGCGCCCACCACGCCCGCGTCGGTGCCCATCTGTGCCGGTACGACCGTGATGTCGCGGGCGAAGGAGAGCGTGGCGTACTCCCGCAGGGCGCGGCGGAGCGGGGCGAAGAGGACGTCGCCGGCGCCTGCCACGCCGCCGCCGATCACCGCGATCTCGATCTCGACCAGGGTCGCGGTGGCGGCGATGCCGGCCGCCAGGGCCTGTGCCGCGCGGGCGAAGGAGCGGAGCGCGACGGCGTCCCCGGCGCGCGCCGCGGCGGCCACGGCGGCGGCGGTGGCGTCACCGTCCGGGCCGGGCCGCCAGCCCTCGGCGAGCGCGCGGCGGGCGATGTTCGGACCGCTGGCGATGCGTTCGACGCAGCCGCGCCCGCCACAGGGGCAGGGGTCGCCGTCGAGATCGACGCTGATGTGACCGATGTGACCCGCGTTGCCCGTGGGGCCGGGGTGCGGGCGGCCGTTCAGGACGAGGCCGCCGCCCACGCCGGTGGAGACGACCATGCACAGGGCGTTGCGGTGGCCGCGTGCCGCGCCCTGCCAGTGCTCGGCAGCGGTCATGGCCACGCCGTCGCCGACCAGCACCACCGGCAGGTCGCCGGTGCGCTCGCGCACGCCCGCGACCAGCGGGAAGTCGCGCCAGCCGGGGATGTTGACCGGGCTCACCGTGCCCGCCTGGGCATCCACGGGGCCCGCGCTGCCGATGCCGACGACCGACGTACGGGACCACTCGGGCGCCGCGGTCAGCTCGTCGAGCACCGCCGCCACCGCGCCCATCACGGCCGCGCCGTCCTCCTGGGCGGGGGTGGGGCGGGTGGCACGTACGAGCAGCCGGCCCCGGTCGTCCACCAGCGCCCCGGCGATCTTCGTACCGCCGATGTCCAGGGCTGCGTTGAGGTCGGTCTGCATCGGCGTGGAATCTCCTGGTCGGCGGGTGGCCCGGGGCGGAGCGCCCCGGCGGGCAGGAGGCCAGTGTCGTCACTCTTGACAACGTTGTCCAGACGGCGTTGTGCAGACGTTATGCTCTTGGCCACACCGCACCGCACCGATCCACACCACTCCGAACCGCACCGTCCACACCGCACCGCTCCACACCGCCGCACCCGACAGGACGAGGATCTCCGCACCGTGACCGACACCGCCCGGAGCACCACCCGCTACGGCACCCGGCCCACGATGAAGGACGTCGCGGCCCGTGCCGGCGTCGGCCTCAAGACGGTCTCCCGCGTGGTGAACGGCGAGCCGGGCGTCACCCCGGACACCGAACGGCGCGTGCAGGAGGCCATCACCGCGCTGGGCTTCCGCCGCAACGACTCGGCGCGGGTGCTGCGCAAGGGCCGCACGGCCAGCATCGGGCTGGTTCTGGAGGACCTCGCCGACCCCTTCTACGGGCCGCTGAACCGCGCCGTGGAGGAGGTGGCGCGCGACCACGGCGCGCTGCTGATCAACGGCTCCAGCGCCGAGGACCCGGCACGCGAGCAGGAGCTGGTGCTGGCGCTGTGCGCCCGCCGGGTGGACGGGCTGGTGATCATCCCGGCCGGGGACGACCACCGCTACCTCCAGCCGGAGATAGCGGCCGGGGTCGCCACGGTCTTCGTGGACCGGCCGGCCGGGGAGATCGACGCGGACGTCGTCCTCTCCGACAGCTTCGGGGGCGCGCGGGACGCGGTCGCCCATCTGATCGCGCACGGCCACCGCCGGATCGGCTTCATCGGCGACCAGCCGCGTATTCACACCGCCATAGAGCGGCTGCGCGGCTACCGTACGGCGATGGCGGAGGCCGGGCTGCCGGTCGACGAGTCGTGGGTGGCGCTGGGGTCGACCGAGCCGGAGCGGGTACGGACCGCCGCCGAGGCGATGCTCGACGGGCCGGAGCCGGTCACCGCGCTCTTCTCGGGCAACAACCGCGTGACGGTCACCGTCGTACGCGTACTGGCGGGTCACGCGCGCCGGGTGGCCCTCGTCGGCTTCGACGACTTCGAACTGGCCGACCTGATCACGCCCGGCATCACCGTCGTCGCCCAGGACGCGGCCCGCCTGGGCCGCACCGCCGCGACCCTCCTCTTCCGCCGGCTGGAGGGCACCGACGAGCCGCCCCAGCAGCGCGTCATCCCGACCCGGCTGATCCTCCGCGGCTCGGGCGAACTCCCGCCCGCCTGACCCCGCTCACCGCACCGCCGCCACCTCCCTCAAGAGTCGAAAATTGCCCGTTGAAATACCCCCGGGGGTACCTTTGTTATGGTGGTACTCATACCCCCGGGGGTACAGGAGCATGGGGTACCGATTTCTCCATCGGAGGGAAGGGGCGCACTGTCGTGTTCTTCGTCGACACCCTGGAATTCGAAGGTCTGGGCAACCGCAGTTACCTGGCCGGCGGCCGGGCGGCCGCGGTCGCGATCGACCCACCCCGCGACGTGGACCGCATCGTCGCCGCCGCCGCGCGGCGCGGGGTGCGGATCGCGTACGTCGTGGAGACCCACGTCCACAACGACTACGTCACCGGCGGACCGGAGCTGGCCCGAATAACCGGCGCCCGCTACCTGGTCCCGGCCGATGCGGCGGTCGCGTTCGCGCGCACGCCGGTCGCCGACGGCGACACGGTGCCGGTCGACCAGGACCTGGTGCTGCGTGCGGTGGCGACCCCCGGGCACACCCCGCACCACACCTCGTACGTGCTGGCCGAGTCGGGCCGCGACGTCGCCGCCTTCACGGGCGGCTCCCTGCTGATCGGAACGGTCGGCCGGCCGGACCTCGTCGAGCCGCGGCTGACCGAGCGGCTGGCCCGCGCCCAGCACGCCTCGGCGCACCGGCTCGCTGCCGAGCTGGCCGACGAGGTGCCCGTCCTGCCGACGCACGGCTTCGGCAGCTTCTGTTCGTCCGCGCAGGCGGAGGGCGACGCCACCACGATGGGCGCGGAACGGCGGTCCAACGACGCGCTGACGAAGGACGTGGACACCTTCGTCGCGGAGCTGCTGGCCGGACTGGAGGACGTGCCGGCCTACTACGCGCACATGGCGCCGGCCAACGCGGCGGGGCCCGCTCCGGTGGACCTCACGCCGCCGCGGCCCGCCGACGCCGAGGAGCTCGCGCGGCGGCTGGCGGCCGGCGAGTGGGTGGTGGACCTGCGCAACCGGGTCGCGTTCGCCGCCGGTCACCTCGCCGGATCGTTCAACTTCGAGGGCGAGGGCAAGCTCGCCACGTACCTGGCCTGGCTGATCCCCTGGGGGAAGCCGGTCACGCTGCTGGCGGAGACGCCCGAGCAGATCGCCGACGCGCAGCGGGAGCTGGTCCGGGTGGGCATCGACCGCCCGGCGGCCGCGGCGACCGGGACACCGGAGCGGTGGGTGCGCGACGGCGAGCAGCCGCGCTCCTTCCCGCGCGCCACCTTCGCCGACCTCGCGGCCGTCCCCGAGAAGGAGCGGCGGGACCTGGTCGTGCTGGACGTGCGCCGGGACTCGGAGCGCGCCGAGGCCTACGTCGAGGGCTCCGTGCACGTGCCGATCCACGCGCTGCACGGCCGCGTCGGGGACGTGCCGCCGGGCGTGGTGTGGGTGCACTGCGCGGGCGGGATGCGGGCCGCGATCGCGGCGTCCCTGCTGGACGCGGCGGGGCGGGACGTCGTCGCCGTCGACGACCGCTTCGACGCCGCCGCGCCGGCCGGCCTCCCCCTGATACGCCCGGAGTCGGCCGCCCGGGAGCGGCGGGACAGCGATGACCACGCCCTGTGAGTACGGTGATTCTCGCGCTGGTCGCCGGGGCCGTCGTCGGCCTGGCGCTGGGCGCGCTGGGCGGCGGGGGCAGCGTGCTCGCCGTCCCCGCGCTGATCTACCTGCTCGGCTTCACGCCGGCCGCGGCGACCACCGCGAGCCTGCTCATCGTCACGGCCACCTCGCTCACCGCCCTGTTCGCCCACGCACGGGCGGGCAATGTCCGGTGGCGGGCGGGGGCGCTGTTCGCGGCGGCCGGGCTCGTACCGGCGGCGCTGGCGGGCGCGGTGGCGGCGCGGCTGCCGCATTGGCTGCTGACCCTGGCCTTCGCCGCCGTGGCGGGGCTGGCGGCCGTCCGGATGCTGCGCAGCGCCCGGCCGGACGCCGAGGGGCAGCCGCCCTCGGTGCGACCGGCGAAGGCGGCGGGCTGCGGCGCCGGGCTGGGCGCGCTGACCGGGCTGCTGGGCGTCGGCGGCGGCTTCCTGGCCGTGCCGGCCCTGGTCACCGTGCTGGCCTTCGAGATGCAGGCGGCGGTCGGCACCAGCCTGCTGGTCATCTCGGCGAACTCGCTGGCCTCGCTGGCCACTCGGGGCGCGACCATGGGCCACCTCGACTGGGGTGTCATCGCGCCCTTCACCGCCACCGCGGTCCTGGGCGCGTGGGACGGCAAGCGGCTGGCCGCCAGGGCTTCGGGCCCCCTGCTGCAACGCGCCTTCGCGGTCGCGCTCCTGGCGGTGGCCGCATTCATGGCCGTGGACGCGGTGACCTGACGCGCGGGCGGTTACCCGTACCGCTCCGATGCGTCGTCCGCGCGCGGCAAGGAACCCGCGGCGTCACGGGCCCGTCGAAGGGCTCATCACGTCACGGGTTCGGCAAGAACCAGCACCACGAAAGGCACCTCCCATGACCTCCACCCCCACCGCTCTCACCGTCGAGCAGGCCAGTGCCCGGCTCGGCGAACTGACCGTCATCGACGTGCGAACGCCCGGGGAGTACGCGGCGGGCCATCTGCCCGGCGCGTACAACGTCCCGCTGGACCGGATCGACGAGGCCGTGCCCGCGCTGCGGAGCGCGGCGTCGCGGGCCGGACTGCTGATGGTGTGCGCCTCCGGCAACCGGTCGGCGCGGGCCTGCGCCGAGCTCGCCGAGCGGGACGTACCGGCCGCCACCCTGACCGGCGGCACCGAGGACTGGCTGCGGCACGGCCTGGAGGTGCGGCGCCCGGCGGACGCGCGCACCGTCTGGGCCATGGAACGCCAGGTACGGCTGGCCGCCGGCGGGCTGGTCCTGAGCGGCCTGCTCGCCGGGCGGCGGTGGCCCGCCGCCCGGCTGCTGTCGGCCGGCGTCGCCGGCGGCCTGGTCTTCTCGGCCGTCACCGACACCTGCGGCATGGCCCGGCTGCTGGCGAAGCTGCCGCACAACCGGGCGCCGCGGGCCGAACTGTCCGCCACCCTGGCCGAGCTGGGCGGCTGACGCCCCGTACGGGGACCGGGGTCACCCGGCCTGCGTCGGCCGCCCCGCGAGACCGTCCAGGTCCGCGCGGGTCAGGCCGGTCAGCCGGGCGACCTCGGCGGTGTCGACCGCGCCGCAGTCGAGGCCGCGCAGCAGGTAGCCGCTGAGCGCCTTGGCCGTGGCGGGCTCGTCCATCACGGCGCCGCCGGTCTTCGCGACGTACGCGGCGAGGCGCGCGGCGGCCTGCTCCAGGCCCTCGCGGTAGAAGGCGTACACGGCCGCGTACCGGGTCGGCAGGTGGGCCGGGTGCATGTCCCAGCCCTGGTAGTAGGCGCGGGCCAGCGAGCGGCGCACCAGGCCGTGGTGGAGCCGCCAGGCGTCGTGGACCTGGGCGGTGGCACCGACCGGAAGGACGTTGGTGGAACCGTCGGACAGCCGGACCCCCGTACCGGCTGCCGCCACCTGCATGACGGCCTTGGCGTGGTCGGCCACCGGGTGGTCCAGCGACTGGTACGCCGCGCTGACGCCGCACGAGGCGCTGTAGTCGAAGGTGCCGTAGTGCAGCGAGGTGGCGCGGCCCTCGGCGGCCTCGATCATGCGGGCGACGGTGGCCCGGCCGTCGGCGCCCAGGATCGACTGGGTGGTCTCGATCTGGATCTCGAAGCCGATCCGGCCCGCTTCCAGGCCGTGCTCCTTCTCGAAGGCCTCCAGAAGCCGGACCATGGCGGTGACCTGCTCGGCGTAGGTGACCTTGGGGAGGGTGAGCACGAGGCCCTCGGGGAGGCCGCCGGCCTTCATGAGGCCGGTGAGGAAGATGTCCAGGGTGCGGATGCCGCGGTCGCGTACGGCGGCCTCCATGCACTTCATGCGGATGCCCATGTACGGGGCCGCGGTGCCGTCCTGGTACGCGGCGGCGATGGTGGCGGCGGCGCGGGCCGCGGCCTCGTCCTCCTCCGCGTCCGGACGGGTGCCGTAGCCGTCCTCGAAGTCGACGCGCAGGTCCTCGATGGGCTCGCGCTCCAGCTTGGCCCGTACGCGGTCGTACACGGGGCCTGCGAGCTCGTCGGAGATGCCGAGGACGGAGGCGAGCGCGGCGGCGTCCGGGGCGTGCTCGTCCAGCGCGGTGCGCGCGGCCTCGCCCCAGGAGCGGACGGTGTCGGCGGCGAAGATGTCGCCGGGGACGTAGACCGTGTGGACGGGCTGGCGGGTGCCCGGGTCGCCCGGGTAACGCCGCGCGAGGTCCGCGTCGACCGCTGCCAGGGCGGTTCCGATCTCCTCGCGTACGGTGCTCGCAAGGCTCGTGGCCACGGGCTCCTGCTGCGGCATTCGACACCCTTCCGATAGGGGGACGTTTCCGTCCCGAGGTTCGCTAAAGATTCGCGTAAGTTCCGCTTCATGGAAGCAAAACTCCGCATAGCGAAGCTATCCGCGCCGTCTGTCCAGGTCAACACCCATCTTGTCGCCGCGCACGCTACGCACCCCTCGCACACACCGGGCCCCGTACGCGGCGTACGCGTACGGGGCCCGGTGACGTGCCGTGGGACGGGTCAGCCCTTGCGGGTCTTGACCTCGTCGGTCAGGGCGGGGACGACGTCGAAGAGGTCGCCGACGACGCCGTAGTCGACCAGCTCGAAGATCGGGGCCTCGGCGTCCTTGTTGATGGCCACGATGGTCTTCGAGGTCTGCATGCCGGCGCGGTGCTGGATCGCGCCGGAGATGCCCGCGGCGATGTACAGCTGCGGGGAGACCGACTTACCGGTCTGGCCGACCTGGTTGGTGTGCGGGTACCAGCCGGCGTCCACCGCGGCGCGCGAGGCGCCCACGGCCGCGCCGAGGGAGTCGGCGAGGGCCTCGATGACGGGGAAGTTCTCCGCGCCGTTGACGCCGCGGCCACCGGAGACCACGATCGCGGCCTCGGTCAGGTCCGGGCGGCCGGTCGACTCGCGCGGGGTGCGGGAGACGACCTTGGTGCCCTTGGAGGAGTCGGCCACGGTCACCGCGAGGGCCTCGACCGCGCCGGCGGCCGGGGCGGCCTCCACGGCGGCGGAGTTGGGCTTGACGGTGATGACCGGGGTGCCCTTGGTGATGCGGGACTTGGTGGTGAAGGAGGCGGCGAACACCGACTGGGTGGCCACCGGGCCCTCGTCGCCGGCCTCCAGGTCCACGGCGTCGGTGATGATGCCGGAGCCGATGCGGATCGCCAGGCGGGCACCGATCTCCTTGCCCTCGGCGGAGGAGGGCAGCAGCACCGCGGCCGGGGAGACGGCCTCGACGGCGGCCTGGAGCGCGTCCACCTTCGGCGCGACCAGGAAGTCGGCGAACTCGGCGTTGTCGGCGGTCAGGACCTTGACCGCGCCGTGCTCGGCGAGCGCGGCGGCGGTGTCGGCCGCGCCGTTGCCGAGGGAGACGGCTACGGGGTCGCCGATGCGGCGGGCGAGGGTGAGCAGTTCGAGGGTCGGCTTGCGGACGGCGCCGTCCACGTGGTCGACGTAGACAAGGACTTCAGCCATGGGATTGCACTCCTGCGAAATGACGATGCGGTTGAGGGGCGACCGAGCCGGGGACGCACCCCGGCCGCAGGGGCCTCAGATGAACTTCTGGCCCGCGAGGAACTCGGCGAGCTGCTTGGCGCCCTCGCCCTCGTCCTTGACGATCGTGCCGGCGGTGCGCGCCGGGCGCTCGGTGGCGTCCTCGACCTTGGTCCAGGCGCCGTCCAGGCCGACCTCGTCCGCGTCGATGTCCAGGTCGTCGAGCTCCAGCTCCTCGACCGGCTTCTTCTTCGCGGCCATGATGCCCTTGAAGGAGGGGTAACGCGCCTCGCCGGACTGGTCGGTGACCGACACGACGGCCGGGAGCGCGGCCTCCAGCTGCTCGGTGGCGGTGTCGCCGTCGCGGCGGCCCTTGACCGTGCCGTCCTCGACGGAGACCTCGGAGAGCTGGGTGACCTGCGGAACGCCGAGGCGCTCGGCCAGCATCGCCGGCAGCACGCCCATGGTGCCGTCGGTGGAGGCCATACCGCAGACGACCAGGTCGTAGCCGGTCTTCTCGATGGCCTTGGCCAGCACCAGCGACGTGCCCACCGCGTCGGTGCCGTGCAGGTCCTCGTCCTCGACGTGCACGCCCTTGTCGGCGCCCATCGACAGCGCCTTGCGGATCGCGTCGTTGGCGTCCTCGGGGCCGACGGTGAGCACGGTGATCTCCGCGTCGTCGGCCGCTTCCTTGATCTGGAGAGCCTGCTCGACGGCGTACTCATCCAGCTCCGAGAGCAGACCGTCCACGTCGTCGCGGTCGACGGTCAGGTCCTCGGCGAAGTGCCGGTCGCCGGTGGCGTCGGGCACGTACTTCACACAGACAACGATCCTCAGGCTCACGCCGGCTCTCCTACCTGCTTCGTCGCTTCACAACTGCCTTGTGCTGGCAGCATAGGCGCCTGTTGGGGCGGCTCCCGGTCGGGTGCGCGTCCCCGCGCCGACCGAAATATTACTCGCCAGTACACCTATGCGTATCCCCGATATCAAGCTCGTCGAACTGTGACCTTGCCAACGGCCCCGGCCTGGCGTGTCGGGGCCGCCGGACGGGGCGTCAATCACGTAGGGCGGTGAACCGACCCTGGTGGTACAGCAAGGGCTTGCCGTGGCCCGTCGGATCCCCGACGACGACCTCGGCGAGCACGATCCGGTGGTCCCCCGCGGGCACCCGCGCCACGACCCGGCCGACCATCCAGGCCAGCACGCCGTCGAGGACCGGCACGCCTTGGGGGCCGGTGCGCCAGGAGGTGGGCGCGGCGAAGCGGTCGGCGCCGCTCCGCGCGAAGGTGGCGGCCAGTTCCTGCTGGTCCTCGCCGAGTATGTGGACGCCGACGTACTCCGCCTCCGCGACGACGGGCCAGCTGGAGCTGCCGGTGCCCACCCCGAAGGAGATCAGGGGCGGCTCGGCGGCGACGGAGGTGAGGGAGGTGGCGGTGAAGCCGACGGGGGCGCTGCTGCCCTGTGCGGTGATCACGGCGACTCCCGCCGCGTGCTTCCGGAAGACCGAGCGCAGCAGTTCGGGAGAGGCCAGCCGGGGTGCGGCGAGGTCGGGCGAGACGGTCATGAACGAGTCCTTCTGCCGTGGCGTACGTGCCGGAGCGGTGCTGTCGTCGCTGCTCACCGGCCCGGACAGCACGCGCTCGCAGTGCGCAGGAGGTCCACGTGGGCGCGTCCGTACAGAAGGGGGTCAGGCCGCATGACGTCAGACTGACGATGCGTGCGTGATGCAGTCAAGTGCTCACCGGCAGGTGCGACAACAATCACGCAGCGTGCAAAGGAGCACGTCGTCGCGGGCGTCACGAGTCCACGGCGGCGCCCAGCGCCGCGATGACGTCCGCCTTGCGCGGCTGCCCGGCGGCCCGGCGGACGATCGCGCCGGCGCCGTTCAGGACCAGGACGGTGGGGGTGCGGTCGATGCGCAGCTCGCGTACGAGGTCGAGGTGGGCCTCGGCGTCGACCTCGACGTGGGCCACACCGGGCACCATCCCGGCGACGTCCTCCAGGGTGCGGCGGGTGGCGCGGCACGGCTGGCAGAACGCGCTGGAGAACTGCACGAGCGTGGCCCGCTCCCCCAGTCCGGCACCGATCCGCTCCGCGGTCAGCCGCTCCGGTCCCTGCTGTCCTGCTGCCTGCCCTGCCACCTTCGGCCTTCCGTCGCCGCGCCGGCGCGCGTCCCTCACGTACTTTTGGACCAGCGTAGGCAGGCCCGCGGGCATTCCCGGCCGCCCGCTCCCGAGGGGACGGACACCCGCGCGGTGCCGTGGCGCCGGGCCGCCCGGGGTAGGTGTGCGGTGACCCCCGCACCATGACGTGACGAGGATCTCCCGTCCCGAAGCGGCGCGGCGGTGGCCACTGCGGCCTTCTTCGGGCACGATCTCCCGAAAGCCGCAAGGCTACGGCCGCGTAACTTCCCGCCGGGAGAACCCCTCCCCAGGCACACAGAAGGGGAACCCCCGACATGGCAGAGCTCGTCTATCCGCCCGTCATCGGCTTCGCCCGGACGGCGTTCAAGGCGCTCGACCTCAAGTTCGACATCGCGGGCACGGAGAACATCCCGCGGCGCGGTGGCGCGGTCCTCGTCAGCAACCACATCGGCTACCTGGACTTCGTCTTCTGCGGCCTGTCGGCCCGCCCCGCGAAGCGGCTGGTGCGCTTCATGGCGAAGGACTCCGTCTTCCGGCACAAGGTCTCGGGCCCGCTGATGCGCGCCATGAAGCACATACCGGTCGACCGTTCCCAGGGCGTGCACGCCTACCGCCACGCGCTGAGCGCGCTGCGCGGGGGCGAGATCATCGGGGTCTTCCCCGAGGCCACCATCTCCGAGTCCTTCACGCTGAAGAACTTCAAGTCCGGCGCGGCCCGGCTGGCCCAGGAGGCCGGCGTGCCGCTGCTCCCGATGGCGCTGTGGGGCACCCAGCGGCTGTGGACCAAGGGCCACAAGCGCGACCTGGGCCGGAACCACTTCCCGATCACGATCCGGGTCGGCGAGCCGCTCGACGCGCCCGCGGATGAGCAGCCGGAGAAGATCACCGACCGGCTGCGCACCCGGGTGCAGGACCTGCTGGAGGCGGCCCAGCGCGCCTACCCCGTACGCCCCAGGGGCCCGGAGGACACCTGGTGGGTACCGGCCCACCTGGGCGGCACGGCACCCGCACCGCGCGCGGTGAGCTGACCTCAGCGGCGGATCTCGCCGAGCTGGATGCGCGCGCCCGGGGAGAACTTCTCCAGCGCCTCGGCCAGCTCGGCACCCGCCTCCTCCAGCGCGTCGAGGGACATCGGCGCCATGCGCTCCAGGAGGAACAGCGCGCGGGTGGAGTCCTCGGTGAGGCGGGTGCGGACGCCCTGCCGCCAGTTCCAGCGGCGGCAGGTGACGCCGGCGGCGTCCCGCCAGACGACCTCGCCCGGCTCGGGGTGCTCGACGGCCTGTGCGCCGCCCGCGGCCGTCTCGAACGGCTCGTCCCCGGTGGCGCGTACGAGCCGCATGTCGCCCTCGATGCGGTCCAGGTCCTCGCCGCCGACCGGGATGGCGTGCGCGACGCTGATCGCGTTGTAGACGTCGACGAGTCGGTTCACGCGGGGCAGGCCGCCCTCGGTCAGCGCACGCCGGGCCAGCGCCTCGGCGGAATTGCGGGTGCGCGAGGGCTTGGCCCCGAAGGCGGTGTACGCGGCGCGCCAGGCGGCGATGTGCGGTTCGTCCTGCGGGGGCGCACCGCCGAGCCGTACGGCGAGCCGGGCGGCGGCTTCGTCGAGGAGCGCCGAACTGGCTTCGTCGCTGGGCCCGTTGACCAGGTCGCGGGCCTCGACCACAAGGTGCGCGAAGCCGGGGGCCAGCGCCCGGACGTCGTCGGAGACGGTGACGGAAATGCTCATGCCAGGCATTCCAGCACGCACGGACACGGTTCAGCAAACTGACCTTTACAGTACAGTTCGCTGAACCGTGCCAGGGGTGGTCCGCAGCCCGTACGGGTCAGGGCTTGCCCATCTCCTCGCGGAGCGCGGCGACGAACCCGTCCACGTCGTCCTCCGTGGTGTCGAAGGAGCACATCCACCGGACGTCGCCGGCCGCCTCGTCCCAGAAGTAGAAGCGGTAGCGCTTCATCAGGCGCTCGCTCACGTCGTGCGGCAGCCGCGCGAAGACGGCGTTGGCCTGGACCGGGTAGAGGATCTCCACACCGTCGACGACGCGCACCCCGGCGGCCAGCCGCTGCGCCATCGTGTTGGCGTGCCGGGCGTTGCGCAGCCACAGGTCCTTTGCGAGCAGCGCCTCCAGCTGCACCGACACGAAGCGCATCTTGGAAGCCAGTTGCATCGACAGCTTGCGCAGGTGCTTCATGGCGCGCACGGCGTCAGGGTTGATGACGACCACGGCCTCGCCGAAGATCGCCCCGTTCTTCGTGCCGCCGAGCGAGAGGATGTC
The DNA here is from genome assembly GCF_044544605.1 of Streptomyces sp. NPDC053560. Taxonomy (NCBI): domain Bacteria; kingdom Bacillati; phylum Actinomycetota; class Actinomycetes; order Kitasatosporales; family Streptomycetaceae; genus Streptomyces; species Streptomyces sp. NPDC053560. The sequence goes on from NZ_JBITXI010000002.1 coordinate 268,096, forward strand.
CACGCCCACGGCGTTGGTGAACGCCCGCATGGGAACGTCCAGCGACGCCGAGGCGTTGGCTATCCGGGAGCCGTCGAGATGGACGACCATGCCGCGCTCATGGGCGTGCTCGCAGATGGCCCGGATCTCGTCGGGGGTGTAGAGCGTGCCCAGTTCGGTGTTCTGCGTGATCGACACGGCCTGCGGCATGGCCCGGTGCTCGTCGTCCCAGCCGTACGCCTCGCGGTCGATCAGCTCCGGGGTGAGCTTGCCGTCCGGGGTGGGGACGGTCAGCAGCTTCAGGCCGCCGACCCGCTCCGGCGCGCCGCATTCGTCGACGTTGATGTGTGCGGACTCCGCGCAGATCACGGCGCCCCAGCGGTCCGTCACGGCCTGGAGGGCCACGACGTTGGCGCCGGTGCCGTTGAAGACCGGGAAGGCCTCGGCGGTCGGCCCGAAGTGGCTCCGGATGACACGCTGGAGATTCTCGGTGTACTCGTCCCCGCCGTAGGCGATCTGGTGACCGCCGTTGGCGAGGGCGAGCGCTTCGAGGATCTCGGGGTGCGTGCCGGCGTAGTTGTCGCTGGCGAAGCCGCGCACCGACGGGTCGTGGTGGCGCCGCGCGTCGGTCCTGCCGGTGCCGGCGGCGGATTCCGTGGCCCGCTCCGCCCGGCCCACCGCTTCGCGCACGGCGGGGCCCACGGCCTCGGTCACGGCCTTCGCTACGGCCTCGGTCACTGCCTCGGTCACGGCTTGGGGGTCAGCCACAGACGCTGTCCATTCACTTCCCGGGCGGGCCGGTCCCAGACGCCGACGACGGCTTCGGCCAGCTCCGTCACGTCCGTGAAGCCCGCGAATTTGGCGTTCGGTCGCTCGGCGCGCATCCGGTCGTTGACGAGCGCCTTGACCACCAGGATCGCAGCCGCCGCACGCGGTCCGCTCTCACCCCCGGCCTTGCGGAAGGCGTCGCCCAGCGCCAGCGTCCAGGCCTCGGCCGCGGCCTTCGACGCGGCGTAGGCGGCGTTCCCGGCCGTCGGCCTGCTCGCGCCGGCCGCGCTGATCAGCAGGTAGCGGCCGTTCCCGCTGCGCTGCAGCGCCCCCTCGAAGGCGAGCGAGGTGTGCTGGACGGTACGGACCAGCAACTTCTCCAGCAGGTCCCAGTCGGCGAGGTCGGTCTCGGCGAAGGAGGCCGAGCCACGCCAGCCGCCCACGAGGTGCACCAGCCCGTCGATCCGGCCGAACTCCTTCTCCGTACGGTCCACCCACTCCCGGGTGGCGGCCAGGTCCAGCAGGTCGACGGTGTCTCCCGTGACGGTCGCGCCGCCGTGCGCGTACCGCGCGGCGTCCACCGCCTCGGCCAGCCGCTCCGCGTCCGCGTCCGAGGCGACGACCGTGGCCCCCGCCTCGGCCAGCCGCAGCAGCGCCGCCCGGCCCGCCGGGCCGCCCGCGCCGGCCACCGCGACGACCGCGCCGTCCAGCACGCCCTGGTTCCCGGTCGAAGTCGTAGTCATCTCCGCCTCCCGCTGCTTCTCGTCCGCGCTCACGCCGCCGCTCCGGCCGCGGTACCCGCCGTGATGCCCTTGGTGGAGGCAATCACCTCACGGAGCTTCTTGCGCAGGGCCTCATAGAACATGCTCAGCGGGAATTCGTCCGGAAGCACCTCGTCGACGAGTTTGCGCGGCGGCAGGCTCAGGTCCAGGGCGTCGGGACCCTTGGCCCAGACCGAGCCGGGGTGCGGCGCGAGGTAGGTGGAGACCAGGTCGTAGGCGGCGAACCAGTGGACCAGCTTGGGCCGGTCGATGCCGTCGCGGTAGAGCTTCTCGATCTCGCCGCACAGCTCCTGCGTCACCTGCGGGATCCGCTCCCAGTCGATGTGCAGGGTGTTGTCCGTCCAGCGCACGGCGTCGTGCTGGTGCAGGTAGGCGAAGAGGAGCTGGCCGCCGAGGCCGTCGTAGTTCTTCACGCGGTCACCGGTGACCGGGAAGCGGAACATCCGGTCGAAGATCACCGCGTACTGCACGTCCCTGGCCTGCGGCAGGCCCTCCGCCTCCAGCTTCACGGCCTCCTTGAAGGCGGTGAGGTCGCAGCGCAGCTCCTCCAGGCCGTACATCCAGAACGGCTGCCGCTGCTTGATCATGAAGGGGTCGAAGGGCAGGTCACCGTGGCTGTGCGTACGGTCGTGGACCATGTCCCACAGGACGAACGCCTCCTGGCACCGGTCCTGGTCGGACAGCATCGCGCGGACGTCGTCCGGGAGCTCGATGCCCAGCACCTCCACGGCGGCCTCGCTGACCCGGCGGAACCGCGCGGCCTCGCGGTCGCAGAAGATGCCGCCCCAGCTGAAGCGCTCCGGGGCCTCCCGCACGGCGATGGTCTCGGGGAAGAGCACCGCGGAGTTGGTGTCGTACCCGGCGGTGAAGTCCTCGAAGGTGATGCCGCAGAACAGCGGGTTGTCGTAGCGCGTGCGCTCCAGGTCCGCGAGCCACTCGGGCCAGACCATGCGCAGCACGACGGCCTCGAAGTTGCGGTCCGGGTTGCCGTTCTGGGTGTACATCGGGAAGACGACCAGGTGCTGGAGGCCGTCCTCGCGGCCGCGCGCCGGCTGGAAGGCGAGCAGCGAGTCCAGGAAGTCCGGCACGCCGAAGCCGCCGTCGGCCCAGCGGCGCAGATCGGCGACGAGCGCGCGGTGGTACGCGGCGTCGTGCGGCAGCAGCGGAGAGAGCGCCTCGACCGCGGCTATGGCGCGGTCCACCTCGCGGCGGACGTCCTCGGGCGCGGGCGCGCCCTCGGCGCCGAGGTCGATGGAGCCGTCGCCGGACTGCCAGGGCCGCAGGGCCTCGACCGCGTCCTTGAGGACCGGCCAGGCCGCGTGCTCGACGACGCGCTCAGCGGTCGACGTACCCGCCTGGACACCCACAGGCGAAAGAATTTCCGTCATGACTGCCCTCCGGCAGGAGATCGTGTGGTGGGGACACCGTAACCAGGGAGGCTTCGGACTCTCAAGGGGGAGCGAAGGAAATCATCCTGTCGTACCCCCGTTGTCGGAGATGTTTTTCCTGCGATCGGGCCGCTCCTCGGCGTTTTCTGTCCTACCTGGCCATTCGGGTGACAGCCGTACCGGGACCGGACGGAACCGGTCATCATCCGCTCATCGCACGATCAGCGGCCGCTCAGGACCGTGCGGAAAGACGCGATCTTCGGGCTCCGCGGCCACGCCGCCCCGCCGCGCCTCCAAGATGGCCGGGACCAGCACGCCCTACCGCCGCCAGGGGGCCACCACGTACCCGCGACTTCCCGTCACCGCCTGGGCGGTGCTCGGGCTGCTCTCCTTCCGTGACGACCGCACCGGCTACGACCTCAAGAAGTGGGCCGACGCCTCGCTCCGCTTCTTCTACTGGTCGCCGGCCATCAGCCAGATCTACGCCGAACTGCGCCGCCTGGAGGAGCTGGGCCTGGTCACCTCCCGGCGCTCGGGCCCGGAGGAACCGCGGGCCAAGCGCCGCTACACCATCACCCCGGACGGCCGGGACGCGCTCACCGCCTGGGCGGAGAGCACGCACGACTGCGGCCCGCCGGTCCTCAAGCACCCGCTCGTCCTGCGCGTCTGGCTGGGGCACCTCGCCGTGCCCGGCACCCTGCGCACCCTCGTGGAGCGGCACCGCGACCGCACCCGGGCCGCGCTGCGGGAGGTACGGGAGGCGCTCTCCGGGATCGGGGCGGAGCGCGAGGGCGATTTCCCGCGCGTCGCGCTGGGCTGGAGCGAGCGGCAGCATCTGGCCGAGCTGGAGCTGGCCGAGGCCATGCTCGCCGACCTGGAACGGCTGGGGTGCGGGGCGCCGGAAGGGGCCCGGCGGGCGGCGGACGGCCGGGGCCGGAGCGTCCCGCCGGCGCTGCGGCGTCAGCACGCGGAGGACGCGCCCACGCACGGGTGACCGGATTCGCGGCCCCGCGCCCCGCCCGGATAAGACAGGTGCCCTCCGCACCGCCCGCCGACGAGGGAGACACCCCGCGTGAGCACCCGTGCCGTACTGGTCGCCGCCGTCATCACCGGCCTCGTGCTGGGCGTCGCGAGCGCCCGCGCGGGGCACGCCGCGACGACATCCGGTGTTCCCTTCGCCGTCAGCGTGGCCCGTTAGGCTGGCCGCCGTTTCCGGCAGCCGTGCCCCAGCCGGGCGCCGGTGCCGCACTGCCAGCCACAGCCGACAGCCACAGAAGCGAGGCAGCCTTGTCCTTCCTGACCATCGGACACCGCGGGGTCATGGGCGTGGAGCCGGAGAACACCCTGCGTTCCTTCCGCCGCGCCGAACACGAGGGGCTCGACCTCATCGAGCTGGACCTGCACCTCAGCAAGGACGGTGCGCTCGTCGTCATGCACGACGCGGAGGTGGACCGTACGACGGACGGGCACGGGCCGATCGCCGACCACACCCTCGCCGCGCTGCGTGAGATGGACGCGGGCGAGGGCGAACGGATCCCCGTCTTCGAAGAGGTCGTCGAGGCCGTGAAAGCGCCGCTGCAGGCCGAGATCAAGGACGTGGCGGCGGCCCGCGCGCTGGCCGACGTGCTGCGCGAGCAGGACCTCGTCGACCGGGTCGACGTGATCTCCTTCCATGACGAGGCGCTGGCGGCGGTCAGCGCGCTGCTGCCGGGCGTCCGCACCGGCCTCGTGGCCAGCCGGTACGGCAAGGACGTGGTGGACCGGGCGCAGGCGGTGGGCGCCGGCTACGTCTCGCTGAACATCCGGCGGCTCACCCTGGAGCTGACCGAGCGCGCGCACGCGGCGGGCCTGCGGGTGCTCGCCTGGACCGTGAACACCCACGACCAGCTGCGGATCGCCCGCGGGCTCGGCCTGGACGGCGTGATCACCGACTTCCCCGAGATCCGCCGGGCGACGCGCTTCACGGCGTAACGGCCACGGCGCGGGCCCCGTCAGGGCGGCTTCCCGACCGGCGTCAGGCCAGCTTCTTGACCAGCAGCTCGAACTCCAGGTCGGCGCGCTGCGGGATGCCGAACCGCTCGTCGCCGTACGGGAACGGGGTCATCCGGCCGGTGCGCGCGTAGCCGCGGCGCTCGTACCAGGCGATCAGCTCGGCGCGCTGCCGGATGACCGTCATGTGCATCTCGCGCGCCTCCCACTCCTCGGCCACGGTGCGCTCGGCCTCGGCGATGATGACCTTGCCCAGGCCGCCGCCCTGGCGGGTGGGGCGTACCGCGAACATGCCGAAGTACGCGTGCTCCCCGCGGTGTTCGAGCTGGCAGCAGGCCACCAGCTCGCCGTCCTGCTCGGCGACCAGGAGCCGGCTGCCCTCGGCCTCGACCACCGCGGCGACGCCCTCGGGGTCGGTGCGCTGCCCCGCGAGCAGGTCCGCCTCCGTGGTCCAGCCCGCGCGGCTGGCGTCGCCCCGGTACGCCGACTCGACCAGCTCGACGAGGTCGGGGACGTCGGACGCGGTGGCGGGGCGGAAAGTCAGCTCGGGAGCCGGCGTGGTGGCCATGACGGGCGGGGGTCCTCTCGGGGCGGGCGGGGCCGTGCGTACGCGCCGGGCGGGTGACCCGGTGGGTGCGCGCCGGGCAGGCGTGGCGCCCGGTGGTGTCGAGGCTAACAAGGGGGCGGACCCGCACGTCGCCGTGTTCCCGAAGCCCGGGAACCTTTAGGGTCCGTGCCATGGTGCAGGTACTGAGCAGCAGAGTGCTGGTGCGGCCGGCCGACCCCGAGCGGTCGCGGGAGTTCTACGGCAAGGCGCTGGGCCTTCCCGTGTACCGGGAGTTCGGTACGGGGCCCGAGCGCGGGGTCGTGTACTTCCTCGGCGGCGGCTTCCTGGAGGTCTCGGGCCGGTCAGAGGAGCCGCCCACCCCGACGCTCCAGCTCTGGCTCCAGGTCGCGGACGCGGCCGCGGCGCACGAGGAGCTGGTGGCGAACGGCGTGGAGATCCTCAGGCCGCCGGTCAAGGAGCCGTGGGGGCTGATCGAGATGTGGATCGCCGACCCCGACGGCCACCGGATCGTCCTCACCGAAGTCCCGGCGGACCACCCGATCCGGTATCGGCCGGGGATCTGACGCGTGCCGTCGGCCGGCGGCGATCCGGCGGCCGACGACCATTCGCACACGCGCTCCCTAGTGCGCCTGTGCGCTCCCGTGAAGCAGGGCCCCGATGGGCATCCTGCGAGCGGAAGAGATCGTTCGCGCCGGAGATCCGGCGCGCGCGGTCCGTAGGTGCTCCAGGGGGAGGTACACCGTGCACGGACCGGTGACGACCGGCTGGCTGCTGGTCGTGCTGTGCGCAGCGGCGGGCATGTACTGCCTCGTGCGCTCGCGGGCGGGGACGGAGCGGAACGCGGACCTGCGCGCGCGGGCGCGCGGCGAGGCGGTGATGGCGCTGGGCATGGGGGTGATGGCGCTGCCCGCCCCGGCCGTGCCCGTGCCGGCCTGGTCGGCATGGGTCTTCGTGGGGGTCTTCGGGGCGACGGGCGTGTGGGCGGTCGCCACCCGCCATCGTCACCACGCCGTGGGTTCGCTCGCCATGGTCTACATGGCGCTGGCGATGACGGCCGTGCCGGCCGGTACCGGGCACGGCGGCCACGGCGGGGCGGGCGGTGTGCCCGTCCTGACCGGCCTGCTGCTCGCCTACTACGCCGCGCACGCCGTCGCCTCCGGCCTCCGGCTGATACCGGCCCCCGCCGTGCTGGCAGCGGGCAGCGCGCCGGGCGGCGGGGTGGCGGCCGGGCCGAGGCCCGAGCTGCTGAGCGCCTGCCGGACGGCCATGAGTATGGGGATGTTCACGATGCTGCTGGCGGTGTGAGGCGCGGCGGTGCGGGGCCGAGGCGAGTCGTGGCGGCTCCCCCGAGCACCTCACACCTCAACTCCCGGTGGTATACGTCACTCTCTGGGCGAGACCGTACCTCTCAGTAGCCTCCCGCTCATAAAGTGACGGCCATGATGGTCCCCTTCGCGCTGATCCTCCTCGGCGCGCTGGCGGCGGCAATGGCGCCGCGCCTGATGGCCCGTGCGAGCTGGCCCGACCGCGAGCCGGTGCTCGCCCTCTGGGTCTGGCAGTGCGTGGTCGCCGGTGTGCTGCTGTGCTGTGTGCTGGCCATGTCGCTGAGCGCCGCCGCTGCCTGGGAAGCCGTCCGGGGCAACGTCTTCGCGCTCGCCCCGCGCGGCGTCATCGAGGCGTACGCGCTCGGTGCGTACGGCTCCTGGGCCGCGCCGCTGGCCGTCCTCCTCGCCTGCGGCGGGGCGTGGACCGCTGTCGTGCTGACCCGGGAGGTGCGGGCCGCGCGGGCGCGCCGCAAACGGCACCGCGCCGATGTCGCGCTGCGCTCTCCGCTGCTGCCCGGCGAGGAGCGGACCGGTGACCCGATGGTGGTGCTGGAGGGCGACCGCGCCGAGGCGTGGTGGCTGCCCGGCCTCTCGCCCCAGCTGGTGGTCACCACCGCCGCGCTGCGCCGATTGAAGGGGCAGCAGCTCGACGCGGTGATCGCGCACGAGAAGGGGCACGCCCGCGCCCGTCATCACCTGCTGCTGCACTGCGCGGCGGCGCTGGCCGTCGGCTTTCCGCAGGTGCCGGTCTTCGCCGCGTTCCAGGACCAGGTGCACCGGCTCGTGGAACTGTCCGCGGACGACATCGCCTCCCGGCGCTTCGGACGGCTCACTACCGCCCTGGCGCTGGTCGAACTGAACGAGGACCGCGGGGTCTTCGGCCCCACCCCGACCCAGTGCGCGCAGGTCCCGGCGCGGGTCGACCGGCTGCTCTCCCCCGCGGCCCGGCTCACCCCGGGCCGCCGTCTGGGCATGACGGCCATGGCCGCGCTGGTGCCGGTCGTCCCGCTGCTCGTCACCTTCGTACCGGGGCTGAGCGCCCTCACGTGACGGCGGCGGACGACGCGCGCGGCCACGAGTGGCCCTGACCGGGGTCGTTCCGTCAGGATCGAGGCATGGGATCTCCGTCTCCTCCGTCGTCTTCCGGGATCGACAGGGCCTCCGGGCCCGCCGTGCCGTCCGGGCCCGCGACAAGCGCGCGGGCGCTCCGCGCCGCGGGGTGGCTCGCCGCGGTGGCCGTGGCGCTCGCCGTCCTCGTGATCGTCCGCTGGTCACCGCTGATGGACGCGGACCGGACGGTCGCCGGCGAACTGCACCGGGTCGCGCGCACCTCGCCGGACTGGACCGCGGTGAACCGCGTCCTCAGCGACTGGGTGTGGGACCCCTGGACCATGCGCGCGGCGCTGGTGGTGCTGGTGGGGTGGCTGTTGTGGTGCGGGGTGCGTGTCCTCGCGGCCTGGGTCGCGGCCACGTCCGTCGCCGGGACGCTGCTGCAGCAGGGCGTCAAGGCCGCGGTGGACCGCCCGCGTCCGGTCTGGCCGGACCCGGTCGACTCGGCGCACTACGCCGCGTTCCCCTCGGGGCACGCGATGACCGCCATGGTCGCGGCCGGACTGGCGCTGTGGGTGCTGCGCGAGCGCGGCGCGCCCGTGACGTGGCTGCGGGTGGTGGGCGCGGTGGGCGCGGTGTCCGTGCTCGGTGTCGGCGCCACCCGCCTGTATCTGGGCGTGCACTGGCTCTCCGACGTACTGGCCGGCTGGCTCCTCGGCGCGGCCCTGGTGGCCGTGGCGACGGGCCTGTACACGCGGCTCGCCTCAGCGGCGGCGACGCCTGCACCACCTGGCCAGGACTGACGGCACCACAGGGCCGACCGCCTACCGCGACCGGCCCGTTGCGTCAGGCCCATGGCGTCAGGCCCATGGCGTCGGCGCACCGGCCCGCCACGGCGGTCGTGCTTGGTACGGGGCGCCGGACGGGTCAGGATGTGGTCATGGCGTACAAGGGTGTGCTCTTCGACTTCTCCGGGACGCTGCTGCGGATCGAGCCGGTCGCCTCGTGGCTGCGCGGCGCGCTGGACGAGACCGGTATCACCATGACGGAGGAGGAATTCGCCACCGCCGCACGGGAGTTGGACCGCGCGGGGGCGCTGCCCGGCGGCTCCTCACCGGAGCGGCTGCCCGACGGGCTGGCGGAGTTGTGGCGCATCCGGGACCGTACGGCGGAGCACCACCGCGAGCTGTACACCGCGCTCGCCCGCCAGGTGCCACTGCCGGCCGAGGAGTTGTACGACACGCTGTACGTCCGCCACAAGTCGCCGGCCGCCTGGGCGCCGTACCCGGACGCCGCCGACGTGCTGCGCGGGCTGCGCGAGCGCGGCGCGGCGACCGGGGTGGTCAGCAACATCGGCTGGGACCTGCGGCCGGTGCTGCGGGCACACGGACTGGCCCCGCTGATCGACGCGTACGTACTCTCCTACGAGCACGGCATCCAGAAGCCCGACCCGCGCCTCTTCGAACTGGCCTGCCGGGAGCTGGGGCTCGCCCCGCGGGACGTCCTGATGGTCGGCGACGACCGCCACGCGGACGGCGGCGCCCGCACGCTCGGCTGCGGCTACTTCCCCGTCGACCACCTCCCGGCCGCAGAACGCCCGGACGGCCTGCGCCCGGTGCTCGGTCTGGTCGACTGAGCCCGGCCCTGATCGACCGACCGCTGCCCGGGCGGAGATCTTCAGGCCCAGCGGAGCGCCGGCCTGGACGAGCGCCCTGCGCCCCACGCCCCGCCCTGCGCCCTGCGCCCTGCGCCCTGCGCCCTGCGCCCTGCGGAGATTCCCGAAGCCCGTGCGCTGGTCGGGCACCTCACGCCGTAAAAAGTGACCCACATCACGTTACCGGCGGTATCTGAAACAGTGTGTCGCAGGTAAATTGCGGGAACGCAACAGCTGTGGAACCACGCGTGAACACGTGAACAGTCGTCAGTGTCCCGAGCGGCGGCGGCCCCGCATCTTTCTCGACCAGGGCCCCGCGAGCGAGAGTTAGGACCTCCGCACATGGAGCAGCAGCACGTCGACGTCCTGGTCATCGGCGCCGGCATATCCGGTATCAGTGCCGCGTCCCGCGTCCTGCGCGACGAGCCCGGCGCGTCGCTCGTCGTGCTCGAGCGCCGTGCCCGGGTCGGCGGCACCTGGGACCTCTTCCGGTACCCCGGGATCCGCTCCGACTCCGACATGCCCACCTTCGGCTTCGGCTTCCGCCCCTGGCGCGACGCGCGGATCCTCGCCGACGGCGCGCAGATCCGGCAGTACGTCGAGGACGCCGCGGCCGACCACGGCGTGCTGGAACGCATCCGCTTCGGCCGCCGCGCGATCAGCGCCGACTTCTCGCACCGTACCGGCCGATGGGACGTGGAGGTCGAGGACGAGACCACCGGCGAGCGCGAGTCGTACAGTGCGGGCTATCTCGTCGGCGCGACCGGCTACTACGACTACGACCGGCCCTACCGCCCGCGGTTCCCCGGCGAGGAGGACTTCCAGGGCACCCTGGTCCACCCGCAGCACTGGCCGGAGGACCTCGACTACAAGAACAAGCGCGTGGTCGTCATCGGCTCCGGTGCCACCGCCATCACGCTGCTGCCCGCGATGGCCGACGAGGCCGCGAGCGTCACCATGCTGCAGCGCTCGCCCACCTACGTGCTCGCCCTGCCCAAGGTGGACCCGCTCACCTCCGTGCTGCAGAAGGTGCGCGCCCCGGCCCGGCTCACATACAAGGCCGTCCGGGCCCGCAACATCGCGCTGCAGCGCGGGAGTTACGCCTTCTGCCGCAGGTACCCGCGGCTGGCCCGCAAGGCACTGCTCGGCCTGGTACGGGCGCAGGCCGGCAAGGGCGTCGACATGCGCCACTTCAGCCCGCACTACAAGCCCTGGGACCAGCGCCTTTGCGTGGTCCCCGGCGGCGACCTGTTCAAGGTGCTCAAGAGCGGCAGGGCAGCCATCGCCACCGACCACATCGACACCTTCACCGCCGACGGCATCCGCCTGAAGTCCGGCGAGGAGCTGAAGGCCGACATCGTCGTCACCGCCACCGGCCTGAGCGTCCGCCTCATGGGCGGCATGGACCTCTCCGTCGACGGCCGCCCCGTGGACGTCAAGAACCGCGTCCTCTACAAGGCCGTCATGCTCGAGGGCGTCCCCAACATGTCGCTCGTCATCGGCTACACCAACGCCTCCTGGACCCTGAAGGCGGACCTCGCGGCCGATTACACGGCCCGCCTGCTCACCCATATGCGCCGCAACGGCCACGACATCGCCACCCCGGTGGCCTCCGACGGCGACCGCTCCGAATTCTCCGTCATGGGCGAGGCGCTGACGTCCGGCTACATCGCCCGGGCCAATGAGGTCATGCCGCGCCAGGGCAACCGCGACCCGTGGCGGCTGTGGAACAACTACTACCGCGACCGCGCCATGCTCCAGGACGCCCCCATCGAGGACGGGCCACTGCGCTTCGAGAAGGCGACCGGAACGGCCGCGGCGGCCGAGACCCCGGCCGGGACCCCGGAAACGCCCCGCGCGGCCTGACGGCCCGGTGTGTCCGGCCGGCAGGTCCCGGCACACCGCGCACGCGCACAGACACATCCACGCACACCGCATCACGCATCTCCCCCAAAAAAATCGAGGACGAAGATGTCTGCGAACCTGACCCGGAAGGTGTACGACGAGCGCCTGCGGACCTTGTCCGAGGGCTCCGTCAACGTCAACTTCAACGCCTTCACCGACATCAAGTGGGACGACCCCGAGTTCGCCGTGGACACCAGCGACCCGCGCTGGGTGCTGACCTCGGCGGACGCCCTGGGCGCCCACCCCTGGTACCAGGAGCAGCCGCTCGAGACGCAGATCCGGATCGGGATCTGGCGCTGGGCGGTCATCGCCAAGGTGGGCATGCAGTTCGAGAACCTGCTGATGCGCGGAGCGCTCGACTACATCTACCAACTGGGCAACCAGAACCAGGAGTTCAGGTACCTCACCCACGAGATAACCGAAGAGACCCACCACACCCAGATGTTCCAGGAGCTGGTCAACCGCACCGGCGTGGACACCGCGGGCGGCAAGCGCTGGTTCCGTCAGCTCAGCCGCGTACTGCCGCTGTTCGGCTCGCTGTACCCCGAGGCGTTCTTCACCGGCATCCTGGCCGGCGAGGAGCCCATCGACCACCTGCAGAAGGGAGCGCTGCGCAGCGGCGAGCCGGTGCACCCGCTCCCGCAGCGGATCATGCAGATCCACATCGCCGAAGAGGCCCGGCACATCTCCTTCGCCCACGAGTTCCTGCGGCTGCGCGTCCCGAACTACGGCAAGGCCCGCCGCGGCGCCCTGTCCGTCCTCTTCCCGGTGATCATGCGCGTGCTGTGCGATGTCATCATGATCCCCGACCGGAAGTCCGCCGCGGAGGTCGGCATCCCGGCCTGGGTGATCAAGGACGTCTTCTGGAAGTCCGAGGCCGGCGAGAAGATGCTCCGCAACCTCTTCTCCGACGTGCGGATGCTGGCCGAGGACATCGGCCTGATGAACAAGGTGTCCCGCCCGGTCTGGCGGGCCCTGCGCATCGCCGGCCGCCCCGCGCGCTTCCGCGGCGAGCCCGCCGTGCACGCCGACTGAGCGCCCGCACGCCGCGTACCACCCTGCACTGAACACCCGAACGGAGACCAGTCCGCCGTGCCGTACGTCGTCACCCGATCCTGCTGCGCCGACGCCTCCTGCGTGCTGGCCTGCCCGGTCAACTGCATCCACCCCGCGCCGGGGGAGCCCGGCTTCGGGACCGCCGAGATGCTGTACGTCGATCCGCGCACCTGCGTGGACTGCGGCGCCTGCACGACCGCCTGCCCGGTGGACGCGCTCAAGCCCCACACGGCGCTCGGTGAGGGGGAACTGCCCTTCCTCGAACTGAACGCCTCCTACTACAAGGAGAATCCGCACGACGATCGCGCGCCGATGTACGTGGTACCCAAGCGACGCAGCCTCCCGGAAGGCGAGTTGAGCGTCGCCGTCGTCGGCGCCGGTCCGGCCGGTCTGTTCGCGGCCGATGAACTGCTGCGCCACCCCGGCGTGGACGTCACCGTCTACGACCGGCTCCCGACCCCGTACGGACTCGCGCGGGCCGGCGTCGCACCGGACCACCAGGACACCAAGCAGGTCACCGAGCTGTTCCGGGCCATCGAGTCCCAGCCCGGTTTCCGTTACCGCCTGGGGGTCGAGGTGGGCGCGGACCTCACCCACGCCGACCTGCTGCGCGAGCACCACGCGGTGATCTACGCGGTCGGCGCGGCGACCGACAAACGCCTCGGCATCGAGGGCGAGGACCTGCCCGGCAGCGTCTCCGCGACGGACTTCGTCGCCTGGTACAACGGCCACCCCGACCGCGCGCACGACACGTACTCCCTCGACACCGAGCGCGCCGTCGTCATCGGCAACGGCAACGTGGCCCTCGACGTCGCCCGCATCCTGACCGCCGACCCCGAAGCCCTGGCCCGTACCGACATCTCCGACCGCGCGCTCGCGGCACTCCGCACGAGCAAGGTCCGCGAGGTCGTCCTGCTCGGCCGCCGCGGTCCCGCCCAGGCGGCGTTCACGGTGCCCGAACTCCTGGCGCTCTCCGCGCTGAAGGACGTGGACGTCACGGTGGAGGGCTGGCCCGAGGACCTGGACCCGGACGCCACCGAGAAGACCCGCCTGCTGTCCGGCCTGGCGGCCCGCGAACCGGTGGAAGGCCGGCGCCGCATCGTGCTGCGCTTCCTGACCAGCCCGGTCCGCCTCACGGGCGAAGGCTCGGTCGACGCCCTGGAGATCACGCCCACGACGCTCCACGCCGAGGAGAACGGCACGGTCCGCGCTCGGCCCACGGGCGACACGGAGTCCCTGGAGACCGGCCTGGTCCTCCGCTCGGTCGGCTACCGGGCCCGCCCCGTCCCCGGCCTGCCCTTCGACGAGGCCGGCGCGACCGTCCCGCACGAGAACGGCCGGGTCGAGCCCGGTGTCTACGTCGCCGGCTGGATCAAGCGCGGTCCGACCGGCTTCATCGGCACCAACAAGACGTGCGCCCACGAGACGGTCGAGTCCCTCCTCGACGACTTCGCCGGCGGCCGCCTCAACCGGCCGGCCGCAAGCGTTGGCGTGGCAGTGGATGCGCTGGGCCTGGACGTCTGGCGCGCGATCGACCGCGCGGAGCGAGCGGCGGGCGAGGCGGCGGGCCGCCCGCGGGTGAAGCTCACGGACACGGAGTCCCTGCGCCGCGCGGCGAACGGCGCCGTGGCGGCGTGCGGTTGACGTAGGGCCCCATGGCCCGAGCGACCGGCTGCCGGGGCGAGCGGGCACCCCGGCGCCGGGTGCTCAGAGTCGACGGCTCGTCCCCCTCAGGCCGCACACATCAAGCGCCTTCCACATCCGACACCTTCTGCTGCGGGGACAGCTCGACGCCCAGATCCCGCAGCGTCGCGTCCAGCACCGCCCACACCGAGCGGCACAGCATCGCTCGCAACTCATCCTCGGACACCTCGCGTTGAGGATCGCGCACCCACTGGTTGACGGCGGTGTCCACGAACCCCACGATTCCGACCGCGACGGACCGGATCGGCGCGTCCTGCACCCCGAGCGCCTTCAGTACGTCCCCGAACCGCTCGCTCAGCATCAGCGCGATGGCCGTCTTGGTGTCCGCCACCAACGAACCGTCACCCATCGCGTGCTCGCCGACCCCCATGTAGGCGTACAGGCGCGGGTGCTCGGCCACCCAGTCGAGGTGTGCGCCCACCACCCGCTGCACGGACTCCTCGATGGTGCCTTCGAAGCTGAGCGTGGGCTCCATGCGCCGCATGAACGACTGCACCACGCGCCGCCGGATCAGCTCGTCCAGGCCCGCACGGTCCTTGAAGTGCCGGTACAGCACCGACCGCGACAGCCCCACGCGCTCCGCCAGGCGCTGCACCCGGAACGGCGCGCCCTCCTCCTCGATGAGCGCGACCGCCGCATCCACCAACTCCATCTGGCGCTGCGCCTTGTGCTCGTCCCAGCGGGTGGAGCGTCCGTCGATCTGCGGCTCACCGCCGGTTGTCTCAGCCATCACGCCAGGATATCGACCACTTGCACACGTGAACGCACCCGGCCGCGGCGGGACCGAACGGCGAGTGCACCGCGGGCCAGGGGCTTGAGGGGCCAGGCTGTCGTGGGTGTTCGCCGAGTAGCTTTGCTCCCGCTCGCTGCGATGCGCCCGTGCCCACGCCGGCCCGACGGGGACCGGACTTTCGCGTCGGCGCTTGCGCAACCGTCCGAAACACGCCATCAGGCCAGGTCAGTCCGCCTTCAGGGCCGTTTGACGTCCGTATGTACGGCCAACTTGAACTGGGCGTGGGTGAGCGGGACCGGCACCTTCGTGTCGCCGCTGCCCCGGGCGGAGATCTTCAGGCCGAGGGGCGTGCCGGGGTGGACGAAGATCTGCCACATGTAGGTCTTGTACTGGCCGCCGCCGGTCTTCCAGGTGTCGGTGGTGGCGGTGGAGTCGTAGCCGCTGCCGGTGTTCAGCGGGTCGCGGACGAAGCGGGCGCGGTACTCGTTCGGGCGGGAGTCGGCGGCCCAGAAGACCATCGCGGAGAGCACGCCCCAGCCCTCGTGGCTGGGCCAGATCAGTCCGGAGCGGGCGTCGGGGAAGGCCGAGGCGGAACCGGCGCCGTTGGCCGGGTCGTGCATGCGCCACGGGTCGTAGCTCTCGTCCGACTCGCCGTACGGGAACCGGACGAGGTGATAGCCGTCGCTGCCGTACGAGATCCGCTGGGTGCCGGCGCCGTGCCGGTTCGCGTCCCACAGCAGGGAACAGATGGTGACGGACACCTGGGCCTCCTTCGGGCGGCGCGCCACTCGGGAGCGGCGCGGGGCAGAGGGGGGAGGGACGAACGTATGGGGCGGCGCCCCGCCGGTCAATGGGCCCGCGCCCGGCGGACCGCGGTCAGCCCTCGTCGGGTGCCCGCCCGGGCACCGGACGCGCGGCCCAGGCGGCGAGTGCGTCGAAGTCCTCGGGCAGCAGGCCCACTGCCGCGTCGACGCGGTACAGCAGCGCGGGTCCGGTGTGGTGGTGGGCCACCCAGCGCCGGTCCGGCCGGCCGATCTCGTCGTCCACCCAGATGAAGGGGCGGCCCGCCACGCTGCGCACCAGGTGCCGGGTCTTCCAGTGCACGCCGGAGGAGTCCGCGTGGTGTCCGTCGGGCCAGTCGAGGTAGGGCAGCGGGGGCAGGCCGAGGACCGGCCCGATCCAGGTGTTGGCCGCGTCCTTCCAGGTGGTGGCCCACACCAGTTCGCAGCCGAGGGCGAGGAGGGCCGGGCCGTGCGTGGGGTTGAGCCGTACGAGCAGCGGATCGCGCGGCGGCTCCCAGCCCGGCGGCCGCATCCGGTGCGTGGCGTAACCGGTGGCGCGGCGCGTCTCCGGCGCCAGCCAGGGGTTGAGCGGGCCGTCGACGTCGAGCAGGAGCAGCGGTCGCGAATCCGTCACCCACCGATGGTCCCTTTCCCCGCTGCCCGCCGCCACCGGATCGGCCACAGGACGCGGACGGTTCGGCTGTCCAGCGGATCGTTCGGCTGTCCGGCGGACCCTTCGGCCGCCGAGCGGACCGTTCCGCCTCCCAGAGGCCCCACAGGCAGGTGTACGACAGCTTCGGTGGGTATTCGGCATCGGACCGGTCCGATGCGGGCTCAGCCGGTCGGTTGCGCTGCACACCCGTGCAGTTGCTGACCAGGGCCGCCGCGGCACGGACCGGTTCGCCTATGTTCGCTGCGGCAGTGGGATGGGTGCGCTCCGGACGGCGGCGCGACGGAAGGCGACGGGTGATGGCCGGGGAGCAGCGACGCCACGGCACGTTGCCCGTACAGCGGATGCGCTCCGGGGACCACGCGTTCTGCCGGTACGCGGCACGGCCGGCATGGGATCTGGTGGCCGCCTACGTGTGGCGGGGCCTGGAGCGCGGCGAGCGGGTGATCGTCTGTCCAGCGCCGCAGACCGGGCCCGATGAAGCCCGTACGCGCCTGGAGGAGAACGGCCCCTCGCTGGACCTCGTGTGCGCACGGGGACAGTTGGAGTTCTCCAGCATGCGCAGGCTGCTCCACCCCGCGCCCCGCTTCACCGCCGCCCGCCAGTGGCAGCGCATCCGGGAGGAGACGGAGCGGGCGCTGGCACATCGCTACTCCGGTCTGCGCACCTTCAGCGACATGCACTGGATCGCCGACCTCGGCGCGGACCTGGAGGAGGTGCTGGCGCGCGAGGCGAACGCGGCGCACCTGTTCACAGCCCGCCCGTACAGCGAGGTCTGCGCGTACGACACCGACGCCTTCGAGCCGGCGGTGCTCGACGGCGTGCGCGCGGCCCACCCGCACGACCTGCTGGAAGCGTCCGGCATGCTGCGGGCGCTGCACACGGCCGGGCGCGTCCGGCTGATCGGCGACGCCGACCTGGCGACCCGGGCGGACTGGCTGGCCTCGCTGCGCGAGGCGTTCACGGGCGGGCCGCCCGAAGGCCGTCTGGTGGTGGATCTCTCCCGGCTGTACTTCCTCAGCGTGGGCTGCGCCTCCGATCTGCTGAACCTGGCCACCGACGCCCGGCACAAACGGATCGAGGTACGGCTGGACCGCCATCAGGCCACCCTGCTCGTCCGGCTCGGCAGCCACTACCTGAGGCACGTCGTCCTGATCGAGGACCGCGACTCCTGAGCCGCCGCCTCCCCCGCCGGCCGGCGGCGGACCGGGGAGACGGCGGGCGTTCAGCGGGCCCAGCGCAGCACCAACGGGTCGTGGCGGCGGGCCAGTTCGAGGAGGCTCTCCCGGGTCTCGGGCGGGACCGGACCGAAGGGGGCGCGGGTGCGGTCGGAGCCGATGACGCCGCCCTCGGCGAGCAGGATCTTCTGCGCGCGCAGCCCGCACTGGCGGTTCTCGAAGTGGATCAGCGGCAGCAGCGCCTCCCAGTCCTCGACCGCGCCCTCCCGGTCGCCCGCGTGGTAGCGGCGCACGATCCGGCCGAGCCGGTCGGGGACCGTCGAGCTGGACATGGTGCCGACCGCGCCGGCGTCCAGGTCCGGTATGAGGGTCACCGCCTCCTCGCCGTCGAACGGACCCTCCAGTTGGTCGCCGACGGCGGCGATGAGGGTGCGGAGCTTGTCGGCGGCGCCGGGCGTCTCGATCTTGGCGTACCGCAGCTGCGGCACCTCCTTGATCAGGTGGACGAGGACGCCGACGGGGAGCGGGGTGGTGGACATGGGGGCGTCCTGGACCATGAGCGGCAGGTCGGTGGCGGCGGCCACGGTGGTGAAGTAGTCGGTCAGCGCCGCCTCGGGGACCGCCATGGTGGCGCCGAAGAACGGCGGCATCAGCATGATCATGTCGGCGCCCATGGCCTGCGCGTCCTTGCTGCGGCGGGCGGCGACGCGGGCGCTGTAGTGGCTGGTCGTCACGACCGTCGGGACGCGGCCCGCGGTGTGTTCGAGGACCGTGCGGCACACCCGGTCGCGCTCCTCGTCCGTCAGCGAGAACTGCTCGGAGTAGTTGGCGAGGATGCACAGCGCGTCGGCGCCGCCGTCGATGAGGTAGTCGACGACCCGGGCCAGCCCCGCGAGGTCCAGCTCCTCGTCGTCGTCGAAGACCGTCGGGACGACCGGGATCACACCGCTCAGGGGCGTCGTCAGCATGGGAGCCTCTCTGCTCGCGTTCGACATTTCGAACGCTGTCCGACCTGTTGAGCGGGAGCGTAAAGCCGCCCTCTGAGCGGCGTCAATGAGGGGGAGAGGGGGCACCCCTGAGGGCGCGTCAGGCCGCGAGCGCCGACGGAGCGGGCGGGGAGGCATCGTTGACACCCCTCGCCGCCGGTCCTAGCGTGCTCCGGATATCAACCGCTGGCCGATATCTCGAACACTCGACTGTCCGGTCCCCCGCTCCGTCCACGTATCGAGGTGCTCATGGTCCTGCCCGCCACCGCCCGCGCCCTCCGCCTCCGGCCCCAGGACGACGTCGCGATCGCGGTCGCCGACCTGCCGGCGGGCACCACGGTCGACGCGGACGGCCTCGCCGTACCGCTCCGGGCCGACATCCCCCGCGGCCACAAGATCGCGCTGCGCGCCGTCGGCCGGGGCTCGCCGGTGCTGCGGTACGGGCAGATCATCGGCTTCGCGGCGGCGGACATCGCGCCGGGCGACCACGTCCATCTGCACAACCTGGAGTACCGGGAGTTCGAGCGCGCCTACGAGTTCTCCGTGGACGCCCGGCCCACGGAGCTGCTGCCGGCGGCCGAGCGGGCCACCTTCCAGGGGTACGTACGCGCCGACGGCTCGGTCGGCACCCGCAACTACCTGGGGATCCTCACCAGCGTCAACTGCTCGGCCACCGCCGCCAAGCAGATCGCCGCGCGGCTCCGCCACTCCGGCGTCCTCGACGACTACGGCCACATCGACGGCGTCGTCGCCCTCACCCACGGGCAGGGCTGCGGGCTGGCGGCGGACGGGGAGGGCATCGAGGTGCTGCGGCGTGTGATGCGCGGCTACCTCACCCACCCCAATTTCGCCGGCTTTCTGCTCCTCGGGCTGGGCTGCGAGGACAACCAGATCAAGGCGCTGACCGACGGGCTGCCGCTCCGCTCCGACCTACCGGTCTCCGCGAGCACGATCCAGGAGCTGGGCGGGACGCGGAAGACCGTGGCGGCCGGCATCGAGCGGCTGACCGACATGCTGCCGGCCGCCGACCGGGCCCGCCGGACGACCGTGCCGGCGAGCGAGCTGATCCTCGGGACGAACTGCGGAGGCTCCGACTCCTACTCCGGCATCACCGCCAATCCGGCGCTCGGCGACGCCGTGGACCGGCTGGTCCGGCACGGCGGCACCGGAGTCGTCGGGGAGACCCCGGAGATCTACGGCACGGAGCAGCTGCTCGTGCGCCGCGCGGTCACCCGGGAGGTCGGCGAGAAGCTGCTGGAGCGGATCGCGTGGTGGCGCGAGTACACCGCGAGGAACGGCGGCTCGATGGACAACAACCCCTCCCCCGGCAACAAGGCGGGCGGCCTCACCACCATCCTGGAGAAATCGCTCGGCGCCGTCGCCAAGGGCGGCACCACCGCGCTCGCCGACGTCGTCGAGTACGCGGCGCCGGTCACCGCCAAGGGCTTCGTCTTCATGGACACCCCGGGCTACGACCCGGTCTCGGTGACCGGCATCGTGGCCGGCGGCGCCCAGGTCGTCTGCTTCACCACGGGGCGCGGCTCGGCCTTCGGCTGTGCTCCCGTACCGAGCCTGAAACTCGCCACGAATACCCCGCTGTACGCGCACATGACCGAGGACATGGACATCAATGCCGGCGGCATCATTGACGGCGTCAGCACCGTCGAGGAAACGGGGCGGGCGATTTTCGAACGGGTCCTCGCGGTCGCCTCGGGCGAGCCGACGAAGAGCGAAGCCATGGAATACGGAGAGGAAGAATTCGTGCCGTGGCACATCGGTACGGTGATGTGACCGGGCACATACCGCCACGGACGAGATGTATCACTATGTGAGACACCGGGGCGTCGCGTTGCGGTGATCTGCGCGGTTGTCCGACACTCCCCCGGTCGGGGACGCCACCCTCTGTTCCCGGGTCACCCTGAGAGTTCGGATAAAAACCGTGAGTCTGCTACGAAAGAAGCCCCTCGAACGCGCAATGAAGGAGGCTCGCGGAGAAGGCGAACAGCGCCTGCGCCGTGACCTTTCCGCGGTGGACCTCACCGTCCTCGGGGTAGGTGTCATTCTCGGCACGGGAATTTTCGTACTGACCGGCACGGTGGCCCGTGACATGGCGGGCCCGGCCGTCGCGCTCTCCTTCGTCGTCGCCGCAGCGGTCTGCGGCTGCGCGGCGTTGTGCTACGCGGAATTCGCGTCCTCGGTGCCGGTCGCCGGGTCCGCGTACTCCTACTCCTACACCTCGCTCGGCGAGCTGCCCGCCTGGATCATCGGCTGGGCCCTGAGCCTGGAGCTGATGCTGGCCACTTCGGTGGTCGCGGTCGGCTGGTCCGGCTATCTGAACTCGATGCTGCACGGCATCGGCCTGCACCTGCCGGCCGCCGTGAGCGGCGGCGACGGCTCCGTGATGAACCTGCCGGCCGCCCTCCTCATCCTCGTACTCACCGGCGTGCTCATCGCGGGTGGCAAGCTGTCCAAGGGCGTCACGAACGTGCTCGTCGCGGTCAAGCTGGCCATCGTGCTGCTGGTGATCATCGCGGGTGCGTTCCTCATCGACACCGCCAACTACCACCCCTTCATCCCCGACGCCCAGCCGACCGGCAAGGTCTCCGGGCTGCAGGCCCCGCTGCTGCAGGTGCTCACCGGCATCACCCCGACCGCGTTCGGCGTCTCCGGCATCCTCAGCGCCGCGGCGCTGGTCTTCTTCGCGTACATCGGCTTCGACATGGTCGCCACCACCGCAGAGGAGACCCGCAAGCCGCAGCGCGACCTGCCGATCGGCATCATCGCCTCGCTGGTCATCGTCACCGTGCTCTACGTCGCGGTGTGCCTGGTCGTCACCGGCATGCAGCACTACTCCGAGCTGTCGGTGCAGGCACCGCTCGCCGACGCCTTCACGGCGAAGGGGCACCCGGGCTTCGCCACCGTCATCAGCGTGGGCGCGGTGGTCGGCCTGACCGCCGTGAGCCTGATCTGCTTCCGCTCCCAGAGCCGGGTCGTCTTCGCGATGGCCCGCGACGGGCTGCTGCCGAAGGCACTGTGCAAGGTGGACCCCAAGCACGGCACGCCGAAGATCAACCTCTGGGTGCTGGGCGTCCTCATGGCGTGCCTCGCCGCGTTCCTGAAGTTCGACCTGCTCGCCGAGATGGTCAACATCGGCACGCTCTTCGCCTTCGGCGCGGTCTCCGCGAGCGTGCTGATCCTCCGCCGGACCGCGCCCGACCTGCCCCGGGCCTTCCGTACGCCCTGGGTGCCGGTCATCCCGCTGGTCTCGCTCCTGTGCTGCCTGTACCTGATGCTCAACCTCCAGGTGTTCACCTGGATCGGCTTCCTGGTCTGGCTCGCGGCCGGCCTCGCGCTGTACTTCGGCTACGGGCGGCGCCACAGCCTGCTGGGCAAGGAGCAGGAAACCCCGGCGGTGCGGTCCGAAGCGGACTGACGACGTGGCCGTGGTGTGCGGCGGGCGACGTCGCCGGCCATGAGCCGGCACAGGGAAGGGGCGGCCCCGGAATCTTCCGGTGCCGCCCCTCCGTCTGTCCGTCCGCGTTCCGACGGCCCGTCCGGGCCCTCAGGAGCCCGACATGACGTCCCCGAACATGGGGTCCTCCCCCGACTTCCCGATGCCGACGGACGACGCACCGAAGCTCACCGCGCCGGTGGCCGTGATGCCTCCGGTGGAGCCGCGCAGGACCCACACGGCGCCGTCGTCGCTGTTCTCGCCGCCCGCGCCCACCGACAGGTCGGCGCGGCCGTCCTTGTTGTGGTCGGCGAGGTGGATGGCGTCGCCGAACATGTCCGAGGACTCGTTGGCGCCCGGGACACCCGGGGTGCCCTGGTGGAAGGACTGGGCACCGGCCCCCGTCAGACCGGAGGCGCCACCGCGCAGCACCCAGACGTTGCCGGTGTGGGAGGCGGTGCCGATGGACTCGAAGACCGCGCCGACGGCCAGGTCCGGGTAGCCGTCACCGTTGACATCGCCCGCGGCGAGTGTGCCGCCGAACGAGTCGTTGGACTCGTCCGCTCCCGGCACGCCCTCGGTCGCCTGGCTGAAGACGGCGCTGCGCTTGGTGTCGACGCCCGCCGCGCCACCGTAGAACACGGTGACGTAGCCGCCCTCGGCCGTCCGGTCGAAGATGTCGAGGAAGTCGGTGCCGACGACGAGGTCGTCGTGCCCGTCGCGGTCGAAGTCGGCCACGGTGAGCGCGCCCGCGTAGCCCGGGCCCGCCTCGGTCTGCAGCGTGGGTCCGTTCGAGGTGCCCCGGTAGACGAAGTTGCCCGCGGCGGACCCCACCACCACGTCGTCGGCCCCGTCGTCGTCGAAGTCCCCGGCGGCCAGCTGTACGGCGCCGTTGGGGTACCCGCCGGACTCGATCTGCGCGTCGAAGCGCAGCTTCCCGGCCGCGCCGCCGGACTTGGTGAAGCCGCCCTTGAAGATCCACACGTCCTTGCCGGTGGAACCGACCGCCAGATCGGCCTTCCCGTCACCGGTGAAGTCGCCGACCGCGAGGGACTGGCCGAACCGGTCGTGGCCCGAGGCGTTCGGGTCGCCGACCGTCGTGCCGCCCGACAGGCCGGAGGCGCCGCCCCACAGGATCGTGACCGAACCGCCGTCGGCATCGCCGCCGACATCCTCCTGCGGTGTGCCCACGACGAGATCGCCGTAGCCGTCGTTGTTGAGGTCACCGTGCGCGAGTTCGGTGCCGAAGCGGTCGGAGGTCTCCGAGGCGCCCGGCACGCCGGAGGAGCTCTGTGTCGTGGTCTTGTGGCGCGCGGCACTGATCCCGCTCGACGAGCCGTAGTTGACGACCACGGCACCCGCCTTGGCCTTCCCGTTCGCGACCGCGCCCGGGGCGGCGGTCGCCAGATCGCGGTAACCGTCACCGTTGAAGTCGTCGGCGAGGCCGGACGGGGCGGCACTCGCGCTCCCGGGCAGGGCGATGAGCAGTCCGCCGGCCAGGGCGGCAGCGACAACGGTGGCGCCCAGGGCGACGGGACGCCGGGAGCGCTTGTGAGGGGGCTGGGGCATGTGTGTCTCTCCAGTTCATCCATACGAACTCCGAGATGACCTCCGGCGAGCCCGAAGGGTTGTACGGGAAGGGAGAGGTTCCGATGGCCACGCGGTAACCTCCGGCCGAGGCCGCGGCACGGACGCGGCACGGGGGAAGGGAGCACCGGTGACCGCCGAAAGCGCCGGCAGTGTCGAACGGATCGGACCTCCGGTGCGCGGCGGGGAACGGGAGACGCTGCGCGCCTTCCTCGACCACCACCGCGCCACGCTCGCGATGAAGTGCGAAGGCCTGACCGACGAGGAGCTGCGCCACCGCTCCGCTCCGCCGTCCACGCTCACCCTGCTCGGCCTGGTACGGCACATGGCAGAGGTCGAGCGCACCTGGTTCCGCCGGGTGATCGACGCGGAGGACATTCCCCTCGTCTGGTCGGACGAGGGGGACTACCAGGTCGCGTACGACGCGCGCACCGCCTCCCGCGAGGAGGCGTTCGCCGCGTGGCGGACGGAGGTCGCACACGCCCGCCGCATCGAGGCGGCGGCCCCTTCGCTCGACATCACCGCCCACGCCGCCCGCTGGGGCGAGGACGTCTCGCTCCGCCTCGTCATGCTCCACGTCACCCTTGAATACGCCCGCCACAACGGCCACGCCGATTTCCTCCGCGAGGCCATCGACGGCACGGTGGGCGCCTGAAAGCGCGCTAAGCCGCTTCTCGTTCCGCCGTGACCTGGCGTACCAGGTCCACGGCGCGGCCCAGGGTGGCAAGGCGGGCGGCCGTGGTGTCGCCCGCGGGGTAGAGGCGTACGGTGTCGACGCCCGCGGCCTGCCAGACGCGCAGCCGGTCGCGGACCCGCTCCTCGGTGCCGATGAGCGTGGTGCCGAGCACCATCTCGTCGGTGACCAGCCCGGCCGCGCCCTCCCGGTCGCCGGCCTGCCAGCGTTCCCGTACGGCGGCGGCGACCTCGGCCCAGCCCTGGCGGCTGTAGGCGGCGTTGTAGAAGTTGGTACGCGCCGAGCCCATGCCGCCCAGGCTGAAGGCCAGTTCCTTCTTCCGGCCGGCCACCATGGCGCGCAGCGCGTCCTCGTCCTCGGCGAACGCCACCTCGGCGCCCTGGCACACGTCGAGTTGCGCACGCGTCCGGCCGGCGGCGGACAGCCCCGCGTCCAGGTGGTCGAAGTAGGCCGCCTCAGCGCCCTCGGGCACGAAGGACGTACCCAGCCAGCCGTCGGCGATCTCGCCGGTCAGACGGAGCGTCTTCGGTGAGAGGGTGGCCAGGTAGACGGGGATGTCGTGCTCGGCGCGCATCGACAGGCGCATCGGCCGGCCCTCGCCGCCCGGCAGCGGGATCGTGAACTCCCGCCCCGAGTAGTCGATCTTCTCGCCGGACACCGCCTGCCGCACGATCTCGACGGTCTCCCGCATCCGGGTCAGCGGCCGGGCGAACGGCACACCGTGCAGCCCCTCGATCACCTGCGGCCCGGACGGCCCGAGGCCGAGCAGGAACCGGCCCTCTGAGAGCTGCGAGAGGGTGATCGCGGCGCGTGCGACGGCCACCGGCGTACGGGTGGCGAGCTGGATGACGCCGGAGCCGAGCAGGATGCGGTGGGTGCGCGCGGCGAGGTACCCCAGCGCGGACGGCGCCTCGGCGCCCCAGGCCTCGGCCACCCAGCAGATGTCCAGGCCCAGCTTCTCGGCCTCGGTGACGTAGTCCACCAGCTCGGGCCAGGGCGCGCCGGACGCCTCGATCGTCGTCGCCGTACGCATCAGGCGCCCACCGTGCCGGATGCGGCGCCCGCGCCCTCGGCCCGTTCCTTGAGCGCGCCGAGGGTGGCGGTGATGTTCCGCTCGAACTCCCGCAGCCGGACGTGGACGATCTTCTGCTCCTTCTCCGGCATCCGCTCGATGGCCTGCGAGAGGCCGGACCGGCCGGGCCCCAGCCGGACCCACTGCCGCAGCCGGGTGCCGCCGTCCTCGGGAGTGAGGGTGAACCGCCAGGTGGCGGAGGGGTGTTCGGGGTCCTCCACGGCCCAGGCGAAGGCCCGCGGCGGAACGCACTCCACGACGTGGGAGGTGGTCCGCCACTCGCCCAGCGCCTCGTGCGCGCTGCTGCCGGTGAAGCGGGCGCCGAGGGCCGGGCCGGTCACGCCGTCCAGCCACTGCGCCGCCTGCAGTTCGCCGCTCAGTTCGGGCATCAGCTCGATGTCGGACACCAGGTCCCAGACCCGCTCCGGCGGCGCCCCGATCCAGGTGTCCGCCTCCACCGTCGGCCCGTCCGCGTACCGTGCACCCGTCCACTCCATGCCCGTCCGGCCTCCTCGGATCCTTGAGAAAACGTTCTGACCACCAAAGTTGCGTAGATGAACTCACCTGTCAAGGGTCGGCGACGGTGAGCGCGGCCGGGCGGCGGCGCTCGTCCCGCGGCGGGTCTCAGCGCGCGAACCGCTCCCGTACGTCCGGGCGTTCGGCCAGCTTCGCCGGATAGCCCGGGCCCATCCGGGCGTGGGTGTTCTCCGCCGTCATCGGCTCGCCGCAGTCGGCGCAGACCACTTCGGCGTGGCTCTCGTGCCCGCACGGATCGTGGCGGAAGACGACCGGCGGTCCCTGCTCGCCGGCCAGCCAGCGGTCGCCCCAGCGGTTCATGGCCAGCAGGACGGTGAAGAAGTCGCGGCCCTTCTCGGTGAGGACGTAGTCGTACCGCACCGGCTCGGTCTGGTACGGCCGCTTCTCCAGCAGCCCCTCGTCCACCAGCCGGCGCAGCCGGTCCGTCAGGGTGTTGCGGGCGATGCCCAGCGCCTCCTGGAGCGCGTCGAACCGATGGATGCCGTAGAACGCCTCGCGCAGCACCAGCGGCGTCCACCAGTCGCCCAGCAGGTCCATCGTGCGGGCGATCGAGCAGGGCCAGTGGGCAAAGGAAGTGCGCCTCATGGCCGCCAGGATACGGAAGGCCCGGCGCCAGGTCCTTTGACGAGACCCAGCAGGCCGGAGCCGCTACGTCACCCAGCAGGCCGGAGCCGCTACGTCCGCTTGCCGCGTGCGAGGAGGCCGACGACGGAGAGGGCGCCCCAGCCCACGGAGACGGCGACGGCCTTCCGCCGCGTGGCCGGGTCCGGGAGCGTGGCGCCGAGCAGGACCGCGTCCCCGAAGTCGGCGGCGATCCGGACCAGCGCGGCCGTCCGCAGCGCGGGCCCCTCGGGAGCCAGGGCCAGCGCGGCACCGCTCGCCGCGTCCCGCCAGGCGAGCGGACGCAGCGAGATCCGGGTCGGCTCCGCCACCCGGCCGTCCGCGTCCGCCAGCCCCGAAGGGCGGGCGAGCAGATCGGGCACGGCCGTCACGGCCACGCCGTACAGCGCCGTCGCCGCGCCCACCGCTCGTAGCAACCCCACGCGCATGTCCCCGCCACCTCGCTGTCCGTCGCCGTCCGCCGCCGTCCGCGGCTCGGGCCATTGTCACGGCACGGGCGCCGGAAGCGCGGCCGGACACGGCCACCCACGCATACCGATCGGTATCTGCCCAGTACATCTTTCCCTGTCGCAAGGGTGGACGCCGCTGATCAGCGCGGCCTAGCGTGGTGTCGCGCCGACGAGCCGGAGGAGCCGAGTGAGCGACGTGAGCGGGACGCCCGAGACCCGGATACGCACCACCACGCCCGCGCCGGGCGTGCTGCAGATCGCACTGGACGGCCCGGCCCGCCGCAACGCGCTGGGCAACGGCGCGATCCGCGGCCTGGAGGACGCGGTGCGGGAGGCCGAGGACGACGCGGTACGGGCCGTCGTCCTCACCGGCACCGGCGGGCACTTCTGCGCGGGCGCCGACCTCAAGGCGCCCCGGATGCCGGGCCGCGGCGTCGCGGGACCGGCCAAGCGGCTGGGGCTGCTGCAGGGCACGGTGGACCGGCTGCACCGGCTGCCGAAGCCGGTGCTCGCGGCGGTGGAGGGCGCGGCGGTCGGCATCGGCTGGTCGTACGCGCTGGCCTGCGACATGACCGTGGCCGGTGAAAGCGCCTTCTTCGCCTCGCCGTTCGTGGAGCGCGGGCTGGTACCGGACGGCGGCTGCGCGTGGTTCCTGGCCCAGGCGGTCGGCACGCGGCGCGCAGCGGAGCTGACGATGCTGGGCGAACGGCTGCCTGCCGCCGGGGCGGAGGCGATGGGGCTGGTCAACCGGGTGGTGCCGGACGGCAGCGCGCTCAAGGAGGCACTGGAGCTGGCGGTACGGCTGGCCGCCGGGGCGCCGGACGCGCTGATGCTCACCAAGCGGATGCTGACCGCGGCCGGCAACTCCCCCTCGCTGCGCGACTATCTGGACCAGGAGTGGCTCGCGGCGGCCCTGGACCTCACCGGACCGGACCCGGTCGAGGGCGTCGCGGCCTTCCGCGAGCGCCGCGCGCCGGACTTCGGCGCCCACCACTGACGGCCGCTACTCGGCCCCCTCCGTGAACCGGGCCCGCAGCTCGCGCTTGAGGACCTTGTGGCTCGGGCCGAGCGGGTAGGCGTCGACGAACTCGACGCGGCGCGGGTACTTGTACTTGGCCAGCCGCTCCCTGGACCAGTCGATGATCTCCTCGGCGGTGGGCGCCGGGTCCGCGTGCCTGTCGCGGATGAGGACGGCACAGACCTCCTCGCCGTGAGTGGGGTGCGGCAGGCCGATCACCGCGGCCTCCGCGATGCCCGGGTGGCGCAGCAGTTCCTCCTCCACCTCGCGCGGGTAGACGTTGAACCCGCCGCGGATGATCAGGTCCTTCTTGCGGTCGACGATGCGGAGGAACCCGTCGGCGTCCTTCGTGCCGAGGTCCCCGGTGCGGAACCACCCGTCGACCAGGGCAGCCGCGGTCTCCTCCGGGCGGCCCAGGTAGCCCGCGAAGACGTTGTGGCCGCGCACGACGACCTCGCCCGCCTCGCCGGCGGGCAGCAGCTCGATGCGGTCGGCCGGTTCGGGCGCGGCGATCTCCACGTCCACGCCCCAGATCGCGTGGCCCACGCTGCCCGCGCGGGTGCCGAAGACCGGCTGGTTGACGGCCGCGGTCGGCGAGGTCTCGGAGAGCCCGTACCCCTCGTACACCTCGGTGTCGAAGACCTCGGTGAACTTCTCCAGCACCGGCACCGGGAGCGAGGCGCCGCCCGAGACGCACCGCCGCAGCCGGGGCAGTTCGGCCGCCCCGCCCGCGGCCTCCAGGAGCCGTACGTACATGGTCGGCACGCCCTGGAAGGTGTTGACGCCCTCCCGCACCATCAGTTCCAGAGCCGCCACGGCGTCGAAGCGCGGCTGGAGGACGAGCGTGGCGCCGCGGCGCCAGGAGGAGTTCATGCTCGCCGTCTGTCCGAACGTGTGGTACAGCGGCAGGGCCCCGAGGGTGATGTCGTCCGGCTGCACCTCGTGGGAGTCGAACGCGTTGGTGGTGGCGTTCATGACCAGGCTGAGGTGGGTGAGGACGGCACCCTTGGGGACGCCGGTGGTACCGCTGGTGTAGAAGACCACGGCCGGGTCCTCGGCCTCACGGGTGGCGTACGTGGGCAGCGGCTCCACGGTCTCCGCCAAATCCTCCAGCCGGCCCTCGGCACCCGGCACCCGGGTCTCGGGCCCGATCGTGACCATCCGCGTGCCCGTGGCCGCCGCGGCCTCGCCGCCGGTCGCCGCCCGGCCCGCGTGGCAGAGCAGCAGCTTCGCGCCGCTGTCGCGCAGCACGTGCGCCACCTCGCCCGGCGAGAGCAGCAGGTGAACGGGGACCACGACCGCGCCCGCCGCGAGGATCGCGTAGTAGGCGCGCGGGAATTCGGCGGTGTTCGGCGCCATCAGGGCGACTTTGTCGCCGGGCCGCACGCCGAGCGCGCCGAGCGCCGCGGCCTGGGTCCTGGCCTGCCGCCACAGCTCCGCGAAGGTCAGCCGCCGCTCGCCCTCGACGAGCGCGAGGTGGTCGGGGCGGCGGCGGGCGGCCTCGGCGAGGATCGTGGCCAGGGACAGGGTGGTCATGTGCGGATGCTCCTGTTCGCCGTGTACGACGCTGTGTACGACGCGCCCGCTACCCGTAAACTAGCGGTGCAAGTTTTTTGCACCCTACTCCGCCGTAACGCCGCTGAAAAGGGGTGCTCCGCGACCGTCCGGGCACGCACCGTGTAGGGTCCACCCCCGGTCGGCCCCGCCTGCCGCACAGCCGAGGAGGTGCACCGTGGCCCGCCCGCGCCAGCCACTGCTCAGCCGCGACCGGATCACCGGTGCGGCCCTGCGGATCGTGGACGAGGAAGGGCTCCAGGCCCTCTCGACCCGGCGGCTCGCGGCCGTCCTCGGCGTGACCGGCCCGTCCCTCTACAACCACTTCCGGACCATGGACACACTGGTCGACGCGCTCGTGGACCAGGTCGTCGGCCAGGTCGACCTGTCGATGTTCGGCCGCCTGGACTGGCGCACGGCGCTGCGCGACTGGGCCCGCTCCTACCGCGCGGCCCTCGCCGGCCACCCGAACCTCGTCCCGGCCCTCACCCGCCGCGCCGCGCACCGCCCGCACTCCCTGCGGCTGGCCGACGCCGTCTTCGGCGGCCTGGTCGCGGCCGGCTGGCCCCGCGCGCACGCCACGCACATCGGCGCCTCGATGCGGTACTTCATCACCGGCTCGGCGCTCGGCTCGTTCGCCGCCGGCTTCCCCACCGACGCGGAGCTGTACGCGGGCACCTACCCGCACCTCGACCAGGCCCACCTGCTGGCCCAGCACCAGCGGTCGGTCGACGAGGGCGCCTTCGAGACCGGACTCGAAGCCCTGCTGGAGGGGCTGGAGGCCCAGTACGCGCGCGTCGTCGGCACGGCGGAAAATCCCCGGTCCGGCGCCGCGCAATGATGGCATGCTGTGGGGGTGAACGGTCCGGAGATCACCATCAACTTCGCCTCTGAGCTGCACGGACTCGCCGCGCCCGCCCGGCGTAAAGGCACCACGGCCTTCGTCACCGACGGGTCGTCCACGCTCGGCCACATCGTCGAATCGCTCGGGGTGCCGCTCACGGAGGTCGGCGCGGTGCTCGTCGACGGCCGCGAGCGACCGGTCTCGTACGTGCCGCGGGAGCGGGAGAGCGTCGAGGTGCTCGCGGTCCGCCGGCCGCAGAGCGTGCCCGGCGCGCCGCTCCGCTTCCTCCTCGACGTCCATCTCGGCACGCTCGCGCGCCGGTTGCGGCTGCTGGGCGTGGACGCGGCGTACGAGAGCGAGGACATCGGCGATCCCGAGCTGGCCACCCGCTCGGCGGCCCAGCGCCGCGTACTGCTCTCCCGGGACCGCGGCCTGCTGCGCCGCCGGGAGCTCTGGGCGGGCGCGTTCGTCTACAGCGACCGGCCGGACGAGCAACTCCGGGACGTACTGGGCCGGTTCACGCCCCGGCTGGCCCCGTGGACGCGCTGCACGGCGTGCAACGGCGAGCTGAAGGACGCGGACAAGGAGACGGTGCGCGAGCGGCTGGAGCACGGCACGCGGCGCACGTACGACGTGTTCGCGCAGTGCACCGCCTGCGACCGGGTGTACTGGCGCGGGGCGCACCACGCGAAGCTGGAGGCCATCGTGGACGAGGCGGTACGGGAGTTCGGGGACGCGGTGGCCTGACGGGCTGCCCGCACCGGGCCCCGTTCGGACCCGGACCCCGTCCACACCCGAGCCCGCCCGCATCCGGGCCCGCGTCCCCACCCGGCTCAGCGCAGCAGCGTAGGCGCCGCCCGGTCCAGCACCTCCTCGATGCGGTCCCAGGCCGCCCGGTCGCGCGGCAGCGGCGGCAGCGCTTCGCCCTCCCCCGCGCCCCAGCCGGTCGCGAGGGCCACCGGATCCTCCCCGGTCACCGCGCCGGCGGCCAGCGCCGCCGCGCCGAGCGCGACCAGTTCGGTGTGGTGCGGCACGACGAGCGGGCGGCCGGAGAGCCGCCGTACGGTGTCCCGCCAGAACCGGCCCTGCGCGCCGCCGCCGGTCAGCCGCAGCGGGCGGTCCCGCACCTCGGGCGCCGCGGGGTCCAGGCCGCAGGCGCGCAGCAGTTCGTCCAGCGCGCGCAGCACGGTGAACGCGGCGCCTTCGTACGCCGCGCCGAGCAGCTGCCGCGGGGTGGTGTCGTGGCGGACGCCGGTGAGCAGCCCGGAGGCGTGCGGCAGGTCGGGGGTGCGCTCGCCGTCGAGATACGGCAGGAGGACCGCCGTCCCGCCCGGCTCGGCGTCAGCACGGTCCAGCCCGAGCAGGGCCGCGACCTTGTCGACGGCGAGCGTGCAGTTCAGGGTGCAGCCGAGCGGGAGGTGGCCGCCGTCGGCAGCGGCGAAGCCCGCGATGCCGGGGGCAGCGGGCCGGGTGCGACTGGCGGCGAAGACGGTGCCGGAGGTGCCGAGGCTGACCACGGGGTGGTCGAGCAGGCCGGCGCCGCCCAGGCCGAGGCCGACGGCGGCGGCCATGTTGTCCCCGGTGCCCGCCGCCACGACGGTTCCGGGGGGCAGCCCGAGCGCGTCGGCTGCGGCCGGGGTCAGCGTCCCGACACGCGCCGCTCCGGTCGGCGCGACCTCGGGCAGCAGCTTCGCGTCCATGCCGACGAGGTCGAGGAGGTCCGGGTCGTAGGCGCCGGTCGTGGTGGCGTACCAGAGGGTGCCCGAGGCGTCACCGGGGTCGGTCACGGCCGCGCCGGAGAGGCGTTCGGTGAGGAAGTCGTGCGGCAGCCGGACGGCGGCAGCGGCGTCGGCGGCGGCCGGTTCGTGTTCCCGCAGCCACTGCCATTTGGTGGCGGTCATGGAGGCCACCGGTTCCGACCCCGTCCGGGCGAGCCAGCCGGCCGGGCCGCCGAGCGCGTCGGTGAGGGCGGCGGCCTGCGGCGCCGATCGGGTGTCGTTCCACAGCAGGGCCGGGCGTACGGGCCGGCCGGCCGCGTCCAGCACGACGAGGCCGTGCTGCTGCCCCGCGACGGCGATGCCCGCGACGGCGGAGGGATCGGCGCCCGCGTCCTTCAGCCCGGCCGCGACGGCCTCGCCGAGCGCGCTCCACCATGCCTCCGGGTCGCTCTCCCGTGCGCCGTCGGCGCCGGTGACGGTGTGCGGGGCGCGCCCCTGTCCCTGCATGCGGCCGGTATCGATGTCGACGACGACGGCCTTGGTGGCCTGCGTCGAGCTGTCCACGCCGATGACCACGCGCTGCTGTCCGCGCACGCTTCCTCCTTGACGGATTTTCCGGTCGGTCCGCCGTGGGGCTTCCCCGCGACTGCGACGCATACTAATTTGTTTTCTGCCTTTACTAATAGGTGCGACGCAAGAGAGGTGTCCCATGAGCTACACCCCCACCCCCGAGGACCGGTTCACGTTCGGCCTGTGGACCGTCGGCTGGACCGGCACCGACCCCTTCGGTGTGGCCACCCGCCCGGCCCTGGACCCGGTGGAGTCCGTCGAACGACTGTCGGAGCTGGGTGCGTACGGCGTCACCTTCCACGACGACGACCTGATCCCCTTCGGGTCGGCGGACGCCGAGCGCGACGCGATCGTCAAGCGGTTCCGCGCGGCGCTGGACGCCACCGGCCTGAAGGTCCCGATGGCGACCACGAACCTGTTCACCCACCCGGTCTTCAAGGACGGCGGCTTCACCGCCAACGACCGCGACGTACGCCGCTTCGCGCTCCGCAAGACCATGCGCAACATCGACCTCGCGGCCGAGCTGGGCGCCGAGACGTACGTGGCATGGGGCGGCAGGGAAGGCGCGGAGTCCGGCGGCGCGAAGGACGTGCGCGACGCGCTGGACCGCATGAAGGAGGCCTTCGACCTGCTCGCGGAGTACGTCACCGAGCAGGGCTACGGGCTGCGCTTCGCCATCGAGCCGAAGCCCAACGAGCCGCGCGGCGACATCCTGCTGCCCACCGTCGGCCACGCGCTGGCCTTCATCGAGCGGCTGGAGAAGCCCGAGCTGTTCGGCGTGAACCCGGAGGTCGGCCACGAGCAGATGGCCGGGCTGAACTTCCCGCACGGCATCGCGCAGGCCCTGTGGGCGGGCAAGCTCTTCCACCTCGACCTGAACGGCCAGAACGGCATCAAGTACGACCAGGACCTGCGCTTCGGCGCCGGCGACCTGCGGCAGGCGTTCTGGCTGGTGGACCTGCTGGAGACCGCCGGTTACGCCGGCCCGCGCCACTTCGACTTCAAGCCGGTGCGCACCGACGGGTACGACGGCGTGTGGGAGTCCGCGAAGAACTGCATGCGCAACTACCTGATCCTGCGCGAGCGCGCCGCCGCCTTCCGCGCCGACCCCGAGGTCCAGCAGGCGCTGCGCGACTCCCGCCTGGACCAGCTCGCGCAGCCCACGGCGGCCGACGGCCTCGCCGCGCTGCGCGCCGACCGCACCGCGTACGAGGAGTTCGACGTAGCGGCGGCAGCGGGCCGCTCGATGGCTTTCGAACGCCTCGACCAGCTCGCCATGGAGCACCTGCTCGCGGTCCGCTGACGAAGCGTACGCGGAGGGGCTAGTCCGGCTGCCCCTCCGCGTACGCCACCGGGTCCGCCAGGACCTCCCGTACGACCTGCGCCGCGGCGCCCCGCGCGGCGTCCCCCGAGGAGGACGAGGCGCGCAGCCGCCCGCCGTCCGCGCTCCACAGGCCCGACACCACCCGCCGGGCCAGCTCGGCGTGGGTGGCGGGCGCCAGCCACGGCATGAGCAGCCGGTAGCTGCCGCCGAGCACCACGGCGTCCGGGTCGAAGAGGTTCACCGCGCCCGAGAGCACCAGCCCGAGCCGCCGCCCGGCCTCCTCGATCGCCGCCACCGCACGCGGGTCGCCCTGCCGGGCCCGCCGCTCCAGCTCGCTCACGGCCGGTGCCCCGGCCGCGCCCGGCTCCAGCCCCGCGTTGCGCAGCAGCGCCGCCTGGCCCGCGTACTGCTCCAGGCAGCCGCGCGCCCCGCAGCGGCACTCGGGCCCGTCCGGGTCCACCACCACATGCCCGATCTCGCCCGCGAAGCCGTGCGCCCCGCGCAGCAGTTCGCCGTCCAGTACGAGCGCGCCGCCGACGCCGGTCTCGCCCGTCAGGTACAGGAAGCTGCGCACCCGGTCCAGGCCGCCGAACCACAGCTCGGCGAGGGCCGCGCTGTTCGCCTCGTTGTCCGAGCCGACCGGCAGCGGGCGGGCGCCGGGCCGCAGCCGGGCCAGGGCCTGTGCGAACATCCCCTCGGCCGCCACCCCGTTCCAGCCGAGGTTGGGCGCCTGGCGCACCGTGCCGCCGGAGACCAGGCCCGGTACCGCGAGCCGCACCCCGGCCGGGCGCAGCTCCTGCTCCCCCGCGGACTCCAGGGTGCGCGCGGCGATCCGGGCGGCCCGGTCGATGACCTCTTCGGGGGCCGCGCCCCGGTTGTCGAGGTGGGTGGTCAGCCGGACCCGGTCGGTGCCCGCGAGGTCCACCACGCACACCGAGACGTAGTCGATGTTGATCTCGACGCCGAGCCCGGCAGGGCCGGTGCCCGCGACCTTCAGCACGGTGCCGGGGCGCCCCGCCTGGCCGCTGAAGGTCTTGCCCGACTCGACCAGGAAACCGCCGGCCATGAGCTGCTCGACCAGCGAGGACACCGCCGCGCGCGTCAGTCCCACGCGCGCCGCCACCGCCGCGCGGGTGACCTCGCCCTCGTCGTGCACCACCCGCAGCACCAGGCTGAGGTTGTGCCGCCGCACGGTGGACCTGTCCGCCTTCGCCGCCGGCGGCACCTGAGTGTTCTTCATCGCCCGGTGAGCCTATGCGACCGGGCAGCGGAGCGGACCACGTGTACCGTGGCGAGCCCGTACGCCAGGGAGGCCGCCCGGTGCGTCTGCTGCTGACCGCCGACACCCATCTGCCCAAGCGCGCCAAGGTCCTGCCGGACCCGCTCCTCGCGGAGATCGCGCGCGCGGACGCCGTGCTGCACGCCGGCGACTGGGTGGACACCGCCACGCTGGATCTGCTGGAGGCGCGGGCCCGCCGGGTCATCGGCGTGTACGGCAACAACGACGGGCCGGAGCTGCGGGCGCGGCTGCCGGAGGTGGCACGCGCCGAACTGGGCGGGCTGCGCTTCGGTGTCGTGCATGAAACGGGCGCCGCGCAGAGCCGCGAGCGTCGCTGCGCCGAGCGCTTCCCGGACCTGGACGTGCTGGTCTTCGGCCACAGCCACATCCCCTGGGACACCGTCGCACCGGGCGGCCTGCGGCTGCTCAACCCCGGCTCCCCGACGGACCGCCGCCGCCAGCCGTACTGCACGTACCTCACCCTGACGGCAGCGGACGGCGAGCTGAGCGACGTGGAGCTGCACCGGCTGCCGCCGCGCCGCTGAAACTCCGCCTCCAACCAACGAAAAGTACAGTCCATTTGGTCCGTACCTCTTGACGGTATGTCGCCATGCGATGAACATGCGTCGGGCAAGAGAGCGCTCCCAGGAAATCCCCACCGTTCATTTCCTGAACAAGGAGAGACGCCATGCCCGCACGCCGCACCGTCCTGGCCGCCATGGCAGCAGCCGTCCCCGCGGCCGGCCTCCCGGCCCTCGCCACCCCCGCCGCCGCGGCCCCCGCCGCGCCCGGCAGGCCCGCCGCACTCCCCGGCGGCGGCGACCTCGGCCCGAACGTCATCGTCTTCGACCCCGGCACCCCGAACATCCAGGGCAAGCTGGACGAGATCTTCCGGCAGCAGGAGAGAGCCCAGTTCGGCAGCACCAGATACGCGCTGCTGTTCAAGCCCGGTACGTACCACGGCCTCAACGCCCAGCTCGGCTTCTACACCTCCATCGCGGGGCTCGGCCTCTCCCCCGACGACACGTCCATCAACGGCGATGTCACCGTGGACGCGGGCTGGTTCAACGGCAACGCCACGCAGAACTTCTGGCGATCCGCTGAGAACCTCGCCCTCACCCCGGTCAACGGCACCAACCGCTGGGCGGTCGCGCAGGCAGCGCCGTTCCGGCGGATGCACATCCGCGGCGGGCTGAACCTCGCACCCGACGGCTACGGCTGGGCCAGCGGCGGCTACATCGCCGACAGCCGCATCGACGGCACGGTGGGCCCGTACTCGCAGCAGCAGTGGTACACCCGCGACAGCTCGGTGGGCGGCTGGACCAACGCGGTGTGGAACATGGTCTTCTCCGGCGTCGAGGGCGCCCCGGCGCAGAGCTTCCCCGAGCCGCCGTACACCACTTTGAACACCACTCCCATCTCCCGCGAGAAGCCCTTCCTCTACCTGGACGGCAGCGCGTACCGGGTCTTCCTCCCCGAGAAGCGCACGAACGCCCGCGGCACCACCTGGGGCAACGGGACCCCGCGCGGCACCTCCCTGCCGCTGGACCAGTTCTACGTCGCCAAGCCCGGCGTCACCGCCGCCACCCTGAACACGGCCCTCGACCAGGGCCTCCACCTGCTCTTCACGCCCGGCATCTACCACGTCGACCGGGCCATCGAGGTCAAGCGCGCCAACACCGTGGTGCTCGGCCTCGGTTACGCGACGATCATCCCGGACAACGGCGCGACGGCCGTGAAGGTCGCCGACGTCGACGGCGTACGGCTGGCCGGCTTCCTGATCGACGCGGGCACCACCAACTCCGCCACCCTCCTGGAGGTCGGCCCCACCGGCGCGTCCGCCGACCACTCCGCCAACCCGACCACCGTCCAGGACGTCTTCATCCGGATCGGCGGCGCGGGCGCGGGCAAGGCCACCGTCAGCATGGTGATCAACAGCCGGCACACGATCGTCGACCACACCTGGGTCTGGCGCGCCGACCACGGCGACGGCGTCGGCTGGGAGACCAACCGCGCCGACTACGGCGTCCGCGTCAACGGCGCCGACGTCCTCGCGACCGGCCTGTTCGTCGAGCACTTCAACAAGTACGACGTGGAGTGGCGCGGCGAACGCGGCCGCACCATCTTCTTCCAGAACGAGAAGGCGTACGACGCGCCGAACCAGGCAGCCATCCAGAACGGCAGCGTCAAGGGCTTCGCCGCGTACAAGGTCGCCGACTCGGTCACCACGCACGAGGGCTGGGGCCTGGGCAGCTACTGCTACTACAACGTGGACCCGACGATCCGCCAGGACCACGGCTTCGCGGCGCCCCGCACGTCCGGGGTGAGGTTCCACGACCTGCTCGTGGTCTCGCTCAGCGGCCACGGCCAGTTCGAGCACGTCATCAACGACACCGGTGCCGCCACCTCGGGCACGGACACCGTGCCGTCGAAGGTGGTCTCCTACCCCTGAGGCGCCCGGGGGCGCCCCCCACCGCCCCCGGCAGGCTCACAGCATGATCGCGTAGGCGAGGAAGAAGACCGCGCAGAGCACGACCACGATGCCGATCGCGATCAGCGGCCCCTTGCCCCAGCCCTTGGCCGGGTTGTACGTCTCCTGCGGGCCCGCCCAGGGCGTGCTGCCCTCGGCGGGCGGGGTCTCGCCCGGCGGCACGCCACCGCCGGGCTCCAGCCCCGGCGTGCGCCGCGGGTCCGGGTCCGGATTCTGCTCGGTCATACGAACGCCTCTCCTGTTCACGGCGCGGGGCACGCAACATCTACCACGGTGCCGCCGTGGCGCCGGGGTACCGGCGCGTGCTCAGCGCGGCGCCCCGCCGGGTGGCGGAACCCCCGGTGCCCACAGGATCCGGCGCGCCGCCGTGGGGCCCGTTCACATAGCCGCGGAGCGGGACCGCGCGCAGGATCCGGTGCGGTGATGTAGGGCGGGTTCCCGGAGGTGCGCATGCGACACGTTCTTCCCTGGACGGCGGCAGGGCTGCTCCTGCTGCTCGGCACCCTGCCGGCGCCCCCGGCGCACGGCGCGGCCCCCGCGGACTGCGCGGGCCTCCGGGGCACCGCCGTCCCGGCCGCCGCCATCGGACTGCCCACCAGGGGCGGCGAGGTGACGGCCGCCCAGGAGGTGCCCGGCACCCCGGCCCTCGGCGCGTACTGCCGCGTGGAACTGGCCGTGCGCCCGGTGGACCGGGCGGCGCCGGACATCACCGTACGGATCAGCCTGCCGGCCGGCTGGAACCACAAGGCGGTGATGTTCGGCGGCGGGGGCTACGACGGCGCCGTGCCGGACGTCGCGGGCAACGTGCCGTTCGGCCCGGCCGGCGGCCCCACCCCGCTGGCGCGCGGATACGCCACCTTCGCGAGCGACTCCGGCCACCGCTCGCAGGCCGCCGACCCCTCCCTCGACGGCTCGTTCGCCCGCAACGACGAGGCGCTGCGCAACTTCGCGGGCGATGCGCTCAAGAAGACCCGCGACGCGGCGCTGTACGTCATCGGGAAGCGGTACGGCGACGGGCCGCCCCGGCACGCCTACTTCGCCGGCGGCTCGACCGGCGGGCGCGAGGCGCTGGCCGTCGCGCAGCGGTGGCCGCGCGACTTCGACGGCGTGATCTCCGCCTACCCGGCCTGGAACGCGGCGAGCCTGGACCTGTTCTTCGGATACGAGGCACAGGTCCTCGCGCGCCCCGGCGCGTTCCTGAACCAGACGGAGCAACGCCTGCTGTACGACCGGGTGCTGGCGGCCTGCGACGGCGACGACGGACTCCGCGACGGCGTGATCTCGGACGAGGCGGGCTGCCGGTTCGACCCGCGCGTGCTGCGCTGCCGGGGCGGCGCCGACCGCGGCGACACCTGCCTCTCGGACCCGCAGATCCGCGCCGTGCGCACGCTCTCCTCGCGCTTCACCTGGCCCTACCGCATCGCGAGCGGCGAACGGAGCTACCCGGGCTTCCCCTTCCTCTCCGGGGCCGACATGACGACCCCGCGGCTGGGCATGGGCACCACGGCACCGGCCGACCCGATGCCGACGACCAGCGGATACGGCGTGCGCTTCTGGGACCAGTGGGTGAAGCACTTCGTCACCCGCGACCCGGCGGCCGGCGCGCTGTCGGTCGACCCACGCCGGCCGGGCCCCTGGCGGGACCGCATCAGCGCGCTGTCGGCCCTCCAGGACGTCAACGATCCGGACCTGCGGCCCTTCGCGGCGGCCGGCGGGCGGCTGCTGCTCCTGCACGGCACCGCCGACGAACTGGTCAGCCACCGCTCGACCGTGGAGTACGCCGAGCGGATGCGGAAGGTCATGGGAAAGGGGGCGGCGGACGCGTTCGCGCGCTTCTACCTGGTGCCCGGCGCCAACCACGCCAACGTCGACGCCGCCTTCGCCGCGGGCTGGGACTCGCTCGGCGCCCTCGACACCTGGGTGGAGCGCGGCACCGCACCCGTGCACCCGGTGGTCGCCGACAACTCCCCTGCCGGGCACGGCCGTACGCGTCCGCTCTGCGCCTACCCCGGCTGGCCGCGGTACACCGGCGGCGCCCCCGGCCGCGCGGACAGCTTCCGGTGCGTCCGCTGACCCCGGCGGCCGGGAGCCGTCGCCGGTGCTCCGGTCAGCGGCTCCGGCGGGCGGCGAGGGCGTGGACCACGTCCGCCGTCGCCGGATAGAGGTCGCGGTACAGCCCGTACAGCTCGGCGTACTCGGCGGCGGCCGCCGGGTCGGGTACGACCGTCTCCCGTACCGGGTTCCAGTCGTCGGCCGTGACGTCGCCGAGGAGCTGGGCGGCGAGCAGGGCGCCGCCGTAGCTCGCGCCGATGGAGGTGGTGCGCACCTCCTGCGCGCGGCCGGTGACGTCGGAGACGATCTGCGTCCAGAGCCCGCCCCGGGTGCCGCCGCCCACCGCGACGACCCGCCGGATGTCGCCGCCGACCGCCTCGATGGCCTCGATGTTGTGCCGGACGCCGAACGCGGTGGCCTCCAGCGCCGCGCGGTAGAGGTCGCCGCGGGTGTGGGAGAGGGTGAGGCCCGCGATGACGCCGCGGGCCTGCGGGTCCATGACCGGGGTCCGTTCGCCCGCGAAGTACGGCAGCATCAGCAGGCCGTTCGCCCCGGTGCCGGACGCCTCGGCCTCCCGCAGCAGATCGGCGTAGTCGGGCGCGCCGGTCAGGTCGCGCAGCCAGGCGGTGACCGCGCCGGAGGTGGCCATGCCGCCGGCGAGGGTGCGGGTGCCGGGCAGCGCGCCGACGGTGCTCCACAGGGCGGGCGCGGTGAGCAGGCCCGGCACGGTGTGGACGAGGAACATCGTGGTGCCGTACATCAGCATCAGGTCGCCGACGGAGTGCGCGCCGACGCTCAGGGCCTCGGCCCAGGCGTCGACCGTGCCGGTGATGACGGGGATGCCGGCCGGCAGGCCGGTCAGCCGGGCGGCCTCCGCGGTGACGGTGCCGGCGGCCTCGCCGGACCAGCGCAGCGGCGGGAGTTCCAGGTCCGGGCAGATCAGCTCCGTCCACGGCGCGTACCAGTCGCGGGCGACGGTGTCGTAGAGCGGGGTGGCCTGGCTCGCGGAGTGGTGGTCCAGGACGTAGGCGCCGGTGAGCTTGCGGACCAGCCAGGAGCTGGGCATGTAGAGGCGGCGGGCGCGGGCGAACACCGCCGGTTCCTCGTCCGCGACCCAGGCGATCTTCGCCCCGGCGGCCTGGCTGCTGAGCCCCGAGCCGCAGCGGGCCCGGATCTCCTCGGCGCCCAACCGGTCTTCCAGCCGGGTGATCTGCTCGGTGGCGCGGGTGTCGACGCCGTAGAGGATCGCGGGCCGCAGCGGCACGTCGTCGGCGTCGGTGAGCAGGACGCACGGGCCCATGCCACTGACGCCGACGGCGCCGACCTCGGGCCCGCCGTCCGCGGTCAGTTCGCGGACGAGCGAGCCGAACTCCTCCCACCAGACGGCGGCGTCCATCTCGACGTGTCCCGGGGCCGGCCGGTCGACGGCGTGCTCGCGGACTGCCGAGCGGAGCAGTGTGCCGTCCGGCCCGACCAGGACGCCCTTGCTGCTGGAGGTGCCGATGTCGACACCGATCACTGCGTGAGGAACCATGCGCACACGTTCGCAGAGTCCGCGGGCGCCGGCCGGGCCCGGGGCCGTCAGAGGTGGACGGCGGGCACGCGCTCCGCGTCGCGGGCCCCTTCTCCCGCGTCCGCCGGGACCGCCTTGATCGCGAGGGCCGTCACCATGGCGAGGGCCAGCAGGGCGAGGGCGGCCTCGAACGCGCCGGTGTACGCGGCGGAGCCGGTCGCCCCGCCGGTGCTCGCCGCGGTGATCAGCCCGGAGGCGAGGGCGGTGCCGAGGGAGGCGCCGATGCCGAAGCAGGCGCCGGTCAGTCCGGTGAGCGCGCCCTGCTGGTCCTTGGGCGCGGAGACGACCGCGAAGCCGTTGAGCGCGGTGATGCTGAGGCCGTTGTACGTCAGGCCCAGTACGGCGAGCGCGGCGAAGAGCGCCCAGGGCTGCTCCCTGAAGGGCACGGCGACGGCGAAGGCCAGCAGCGACCCGGCCGAGCCGACGAGCGCGACGCGGCGCCAGCCGACGCGCGGCCCGAAGTAGCCCGCGAGCGGGGCGCCGATCACGCCGATCGCCGCGGCGGGCGTCGCGTACAGCAGTGCCGAGCGGGTCGCGGAGAGACCGTAACCGGCCTGCGGGTCCTGCGTGAAGAGCGGGATCGTCAGGGCGAGGGCGCCGAACGCACCGGCGAGGGTGAGAGTCACCGTCAGCAGCAGCGGCCAGGCCCGGCGCGAAGCGAGCAGCCGGATGTCGATGACGGCGGTGGTGGTGCGGGCGGCCGCACCGGTGGCCGGGCCGGCTGCCGTACCGGGGTCCGTGCCGCCGCCGGCCGAGCGGGTCCGCTGGACCAGGACGAAGGCGGTCAGCGCGGCCAGGCCGCCGAGTACGCAGCCGAGCGTGGCCGCCGAGGTCCAGCCCCAGCCGGCGCCCTGCGCCAGGCCGACGAGCACGCCGGACAGTCCCAGCGCGAGCAGCGCCGCGCCCAGCCAGTCCATGGCCCCCTCCGCCTTCGGCGCCACGGCCGGTACGTACCGGGCCACGGCCGCCGTGCCCACGACCGACAGCAGCAGGCCGCCGAGGAAGATCGCGCGGAAGCCCACCGTGTCGGCGAGCCGGCCGCCGACGATGGCGTCCACCCCCGCGAAGCCGCCGTTGACGGCGCTGATGATGCCGGCGGCGCGGCCGAAGGCGGCGGGCGGGAGCAGGTCGTTGAGGGTCAGGAAGGAGAGCGAGAACATCGCGGCCGACACACCCTGAAGGACGCGCCCGGCGAGGTAGACGGAGATGTCGGGCGCCAGGGCGCAGGCGAGGTTGCCGAGGATGAGCAGCGCGCCGCACAGCAGCATGATCGGCTTGCGGCCGCGGTAGTCGCTGAGCCGCGCCATCGTGACCTGCCCGACGGCGGCGAGCAGGAAGAACAGCGTCTGCGACAGGCCGACCAGGCTGCTGCTGGTGTCCAGCCGGCGGGCGACGTCGGGCAGCGCCGGGCTGAGCATCGTCGCGTTGATCTGGTACCCGAGTACGGCCAGCACCAGCGATGGCAGCAGGAAGCGCGGGGTGGCGGGCGGCGCGGTGGCCACGCGCTCGCGGCTCCGGAAGGGCATGACGGCTCCTGGGGCTGAGGGGAGAGGCGGCGGGCGGACGCGTCGCACGGTCGCGGCCGGGTCACGGCCCGCTGCACCGGGCGCCCGTCCCGCACGGAGGGCGTCAGCGACGCTCGTGCGCGTCACGTGGCATCGGCGACGCTCGTTCGGCATCACTTGTCAGACAGGAACGCGTCGTGCGCTCTGGTCTACCCCGCGCCCCGGAGGGTGTCAAGAGTTCACCTGAAGATCACCGACAGCGCACCCGGACCCCACCGACCCTCCCTTCGGGCTGCGTACGCCCCGTTCCCGCGATGCGAAACTGGGGGCCGCGCGCTGCCGCGAGCGCGCGGCCGGCCCCCCTCGCGGGGGCGACGTCGGACCGCGGCCCCAGGGAGATGAACATGGCCGGCAGACAGCCCGCACCGCCTCAACGGCGGCCGGTCGTCGTGCTGTACGAGCGCCTGATCGAGGCCATCCGGGACGGCACCTACCCGCCGGGCTCCACCCTGCCGACCGAGCCGCGGCTCGCCGCCGAGCTGGGCGTCAGCCGCCCCGCACTGCGCGAGGCGCTGATCCTGCTGCAGGAGGACGGCGCGATCACCGTACGGCGCGGGGTGGGCCGTACGGTCAGCCCGCACCTGCCGCCGCGCGGCTTCGAGCACCTCAAGCCGGTGGAGCAGCTGGTCAGCGAGGGCCGGCAGGTGCGGACCTCGGCGCTGGCCCGCGCCCACGAGGAGCCGACCGACTTCTCCACCCAGCACCTGCTGCTGCCGGGCACCAGCCGGGTGCGCTTCTGGGAGAGCCTGATCGAGGTCGGCGGGCTGCCGGCCTGCCTGACCCAGGAGTGGGCGGCCCGCGACGAGACGCTGGATGAGCTGCTGCCGGACGCGGCGGCCGCGTTCGACGGGCCTGCCTCGGCCACCTCGTCCATGCTGGGG
Source organism: Streptomyces sp. NPDC053560 (assembly GCF_044544605.1). Classification (NCBI taxonomy): domain Bacteria; kingdom Bacillati; phylum Actinomycetota; class Actinomycetes; order Kitasatosporales; family Streptomycetaceae; genus Streptomyces; species Streptomyces sp. NPDC053560. Next base: position 311,893 of record NZ_JBITXI010000002.1, read on the forward strand.
ATACTCCTGGAGGCCGGCCGCGAGCTGCCGCTGACGGGCAGCAGCAGCATCGTGGCGACCACGCTCGGCCGCCAGCGCGGCGAACAGCTCGGCCGCCCGGCGGACTCCCCCGCCGTCCTGGTCACCCAGGTCGTACGGCTGGACCGCACCCCGCTGCTCGCGGCCAAGCACATGCTGCCCGCGGGGGCACCGGCGCTTCCCGTGTGGCAGGCGCGCTGACAGGGCCCTTCCCGGCGTCCCGGGTGCGGTGCCGACCGGTCGTCGATGAGACGCGGTCGCGCAGTCACCGACGAGACGTGATCGTCGGCTCGTCGATGAGACGCGGTCGCCCGCACCCGGAGCGCCGTGTCATACTCCGGCCCCATGACGCTGTCTGACAAGTACACTGACGCTCCGCACTCCCCCACGCACCCCCTCGCCGAGGACCTCGTCCGCCGGGCCCCCAAGGTGCTGCTCCACGACCACCTCGACGGCGGCCTGCGCCCGCGCACCGTCGTGGAACTGGCCCAGGAGGCCGGCTACGACGCGCTGCCCACCACCGACCCCGCCGCGCTGGGCGAGTGGTTCCGCGACGCCGCCGACTCCGGCTCGCTGGAGCGCTACCTGGAGACCTTCGCGCACACCTGCGCCGTGATGCAGACCGCCCCCGCGCTGTTCCGCATCGCCGCCGAGTGCGCCGAGGACCTGGCCGCCGACGGCGTGGTCTACGCCGAGGTGCGCTTCGCCCCCGAACAGCACCTCGCCGCGGGGCTCACCCTGGACGAGGTCGTCGACGCGGTGAACGCCGGCTTCCGCGAGGGCGAGCGCCGGGCCGCCGCCGACGGCCGCCGGATCCGCGTCGGCACGCTGCTGTGCGCCATGCGGCACGCCGACCGCGCGCTGGAGATCGCCGAACTCGCCGTCGCCCACCGCGACAGCGGCGTGGCCGGCTTCGACATCGCGGGCGGCGAGATCGGCAACCCGGCGAGCCGGCACGCCGCTGCCTTCGACCACCTCCGCAGCGAGGGCGCCCGGGTGACCGTGCACGCCGGTGAAGCCGTCGGCATGGAGTCCATCCAGGAGGCGGTGCTGCGCTGCGGCGCCCACCGCATCGGCCATGGCGTCCGCATCACCGACGACATCGAGATCGCCGCCGACGGTTCGGTACGCCTCGGCCGGCTCGCCTCCTACGTACGCGACATGCGGATAGCCCTGGAGGTCTGCCCCACCTCCAACCTGCAGACCGGCGCCGCGGCGAGCTACCCCGGCCACCCGATCGACCTGCTCCGCCGGCTCGGCTTCCGCGTCTGCCTCAACACCGACAACCGTCTGGTGAGCGGCACCACCATGACCCAGGAGTTCCAGCACCTGGCCACCGCTTTCGGCTACGGCCCGGCGGAGCTGGAGGAGTTCACGGTCAACGCGGCGAAGGCGGCCTTCCTGCCCTTCGACGAGCGTACCGCCCTCATCAACGAGGTCATCCGCCCCGGCTACGCCCATCTGCGCTCCCGCGCCCTGGGCCACGTCCCGGTGCGCGGCGCGGCGGCGGCCTGACCGGGCCGCTCACGCACGAGGCCGGGCCGGCCGGGAAATACTCCCGTCCGACCCGGCCCCGCGTACTGCCACCGCGTTCCCGCGGCTACTTCTTGAACCCGTAATCCATCAGCTTCTTCGCGTCGGCGGTGCGGTTGGCCACCGAGGTGGACGCGAGGACGGTGCCGATGACGGTCTTGCCGCTGCGGGTGGCGGCGAAGACCAGGCAGTACTTGGCCTCAGGGCCCGAACCGGTCTTGACGCCGATGGTGCCCGAGTAACTGCTGAGCAGGTTGTTGGTGTTGCTCCACGACATGTAGCGGTAGCCGCCGCTCTTCGTCGTGACCTTCTGCTTCGTGGACTTCGTCTTCACGACCGTACGGAACGTGGAGTACTTCATCGCACTGCTGGCCAGCTTCGTCAGGTCACGCGGCGTCGAGTAGTTCGCACCCTTCCCGATGCCGTCGAACGAGTCGAAGTGGGTGTTCTTCAGCCCGAGGCTCTTGGCCGTGGTGTTCATCTTGCCGATGAAGGACTTCACACGCGCGGACCGCGTGGATCCCGTGCCGAACTTGTCGGCCAGGGCATAGGCGGCGTCGCAGCCGGACGGCAGCATCAGCCCGTACAGCAGCTGGCGAACGGTGACCTTGTCGCCGACGATCAGCTTGGCCGAGGAGGCCCAGTTGTTGTCGACGATGTAGTCGCTGTACGCCTTCTGGATCGTGACCTTCGAATCCAGGTTCAGGTTCGCCTGCGCGAGCACCACCCGGGCGGTCATGATCTTGGTGGTGGACCCGGTGGAAAGCCGGGAGTCGGCGGCCTTGGTGAAGAGGCTCTTCCCCGTGCCGTTGTTCATCACGAACCCGCCCTTGGCGGTGATCGTGGGCGCCTTGGGCGTGGCGGCCTGCGCCGGGGCGGCGAACGCCCCGGCGGCCAGCACCGCTCCCGCGGTCACCAGGACCGCGGACGCACGACGCGTGCCATTGATGCCAATGTTCAAGTCGAGTACTCCATTACCCTGCCGTGCGGTCACATGAGAGTGCCGCTCACTCTTGAGACGCACGAATCGCAGCAATGGATGCGCTCCCCCGTCCGCCTCACCCTTCGCACACCAGTCGGTCAACCGGTGACACGGGAGAACGGATGTGACGGAGGTTGACGGAGGTGGTCGTGGCCGATTGCGAGCGGCCCGCCGGACAAGGCAGGGTTACGCCATGTCCTACGTGCGGCTTGAAGCCTGGATCGGGGGTGCATGGCTCGAGGTGAACTGCGTGAGCGTCACCGTCATGGACTCTGCGCTCACCCTGTCCTTCGAACGCCAGCGAACCGAGTCCGGCTACCAGGAGCTCATCTGGCAGCCCCTGGAGAAATTCCTCAAGGAGTACCGCGACGAACCCCTCGTCGTCGTCCCCCGGGGCCAGGACCTGCCGGCCATGTACGGCCCCGGCGCCGCAGGCCCCTTCCGCCTGACCAAGATCACCGACTGACCCCGGACCGCCCGCACGTAGGGCCGCACGGACACCCCGTACGGCCCTACGCCTCCCTGCACCCGCCACCGCGCCACCACCGCTGACCTGCACGGCCGTAAGGTGGGCGAACGCCCCGGCTACAGGTTCCGTTCTTTCGGACGGCTCCCCGCGATGCCCGACGGTCCGGTGCGCTGCACTGCGGTTGCATGGCGGAGCCCCCCGGCGGCGAGGCACCGGTCACCGCATCGGTGACCGCCCTCCGGCAACCTGCGAAAGCTGCGGACCTCCTACGACATGGCGGGCGACGCCATCGCCGCCTACTGGCCGAAACTCGAACGTGCCCAGTCCCTGGCCGGAGGCCGCCGTGGTCCTGCTCGGCCACGGGCTGCTGCGCGACCCGCCCTTCGCCCGGCACGCGGTGTGGGAGCCGGATGGCGACGTGCACATGCCGGACCAGAACCTCCGCTCCGCCCGACGCTGTGCACGCATGCAGGTCACGCCTGCAGGTGCGGAGACCCGGCAGGACGGCCGCCGGGCCTCCGCCGGCTTCAGCTCGCGGCGCTGTTCAGCGCCGCGAGGACCGCACCGTACGCCTCCTTCTTCTGGTAGTTGCTGTTGAAGGGCAGCGGGGTTTCCTGGGCGCGCCAGGAGTACTTGTCGGTGACGCCCCACACGGTGATGCCATTGCACCGGGCGATGGCCACGCATGCCTGAGTGACCTGCCGGTACACATTGGCCTGTGCCGAGCCGGACCCCCCGACGTCGAGTTCGGTGATCTGCACGTGCACGCCGAGGTCGGCGAAGCGTTGGAGGTTCTGCCGGTAGGTGCTGAGGTCGGAGTTCGAGGAGAGGTGGCTCTGGAAGCCGACGCAGTCGAGCGGTACGCCACGGGCGCGGAAGTCCTTGACCATCCGGTAGATGGCGTCGCTCTTGGCGTTGATGCCGTCAGTGCCGTAGTCGTTGTAGCAGAGCTTGGCCTTGGGGTCGGCTGCTTTCGCGGTGCGGAAGGCGTCCTCGATCCAGCCGTTGCCGAGCTGCTGCTGGAGGTTGGACTGGCGGCGGCTGCCGTCCCATTCGAACGCCTCGTTGACCACGTCCCAGGAGTCGATCTTGCCCGCGTAGTGGCCGGCGACCTTGGTGATGTGGTTGCGCATCGCCTGGCGCAGGGCGTCGCCGGTCAGTCCCTGGACCCAGCCGGGCTGCTGGGCATGCCAGACCAGGGCGTGGCCGCGTACGAACTTGCCGCGCTGCTTGGCATAGGCGACGAGTTCGTCGCCACCGCTGAAGTTGAACTGACCCGGGCTGGGCTCGGTGGCATCCCACTTCATCGCGTTCTCGGCGACGACGCTGGAGAACTCCCGGTTGAGCGTGGATTCATAGTCCGTCTCGCCGAGGCGGGGGGCGACCGCGGCGCCGAAGTACCGGCCGCTCTGGGCGGCCGCACCGCCGAGGGTATCGGCGGCCTGAGCGGTGGGCGAGAACGCCAGGACTGCCGTTGCCGCCAGGGCGCCGGTCGCTGCGGCGGTGATCGTCGACCGGGTGCGTCGTGAGGCGCGTCGCGGGGCGCGCCTTCTGGAAGATCTGTCGGTCATAGCGGGTCCCTCTCTGGTGGGGGTGGGTGTCCGTGCAGGGCATGTCCTCGTACGGCCGCCGGCCGTCAGGCCAGAGCGGATTCCCAGCGGGTTCCGTCGCCGGTGGCGTCGGCGGGTAGCCGGTCGCGGGCGGCGGTGTCGTCGTACAGGCGCCAGCGGAACCAGTCCACGAGGGTGTTCTGGGTCCGGTCGAAGGCGGGGAACCCCGGGTTCAGGTACGCGGCGTGGTCCGCGCCGACGTGGGTGAGGAACGCCTTGGGCGCGGGCAGTTCCGCGTACGCCCGTCGGGCCAGGGCGTAGTCGCAGGTCGGGTCCTGGTCGCCGTGGATGAACAGCACGCCTGCACGGACTGAGGCCGCGGGGTCGCCCATGTCCACGCAGGCGACCGGGACGGCGGCGACGATGCGGTCGTCGGGCCATGCGGTCACCAGGCCGTGGGTGGTCATGCCGCCCATGGAGTGCCCGGAGACGCCGACGCCGGCCGCTGTGTCGATGCGTCCGGCGAAGGGACCGCCCGTGGCGTCGTTGAGCGCCAGGGTCCGGGTGATGACCTCGGAGACGTCCTTCGACCATTCGCCTCCGTAGACGGAGCCGAGGTTGGTGTTGTCGGAGAACGAGGGGGCGGGGCAGATGAAGCCGGCGGAGGCTATCGCATGGGTCTGCGAGGCGTAGGAGTCGGAGTTGCCGCCCATGCCGTGGCTCCACTCGGCGACGGGGAACACACCGTCGGCGAGCGGGGCGTTGGGAACGGGGGCGCCGCCGGGAGTGCCGGGGGTGGGGTAGAAGACCTTGGTGAACAGTGAGCGGGCACCTCGGCTCCAGTTGAACTGGCGCACTCCGACGGCGAACTCCCGGGCGGGCGCCGCCGGGCCGGCGCCGTAGGCACGGTGCAATCCGGAGCCGAGCAGAGGGGTGCTCAGGCCGACTGTCGCGGCCGCGGACAGGCCGAGGAAGGTGCGTCGTCTTAACGACATGCGTGACTCCTCGTGGGGGTGAGGGGGTCTCAGCAGGCGGAGCCGGTTTGTGTGGCCAGGCCGAGCCGGTAGGGCAACTGCGAGTACTCACCGCCGGAGTTGGGGTCCCTGCCCTGGTAGAGAAGCCGGAGGTGGCAGGGGTCGATGGTCATGGTCTGGTCGTTGCCGGCGCGGATCAGCTCGCCGTGGCTGATGTCCTTCGTCCAGGCCCCGCCCGGGAAGGTGACATTGGTGGAGCGGGCGAAGGGGTTGGCTTCGGTGGCGGCGAGGGGCTGCCACGTGCCGGTCAGGCCCTTGGCGGTGTAGGAGCGGTAGTAGCGGTTGCCGTCGGAACCGATGGCCTCCCACATCAGCAGGTAGGTGTCGGTGCCCTTGACGCGGTAGACCGCGCCTCCTTCGAACAGCGCGAAGCGGGAGTCCTGGAGCACGATCTTGGTGTTGCCGAAGCCGTTGGGGAAGTTGGCGACGGTGGTCTCGGACCGGTACACGTGTCCGTTGTCGTCCGCGGAGAACAGGTAGCACTTCGCGTCGTCGCAGATCACGTAGAAGTCGAGCCAGTTGCCGTTGCCGATGTTCTGCCGGACGACGTCGGGCATGCTGTTCATCAAGTTCTTCGGCGCCGACCAGCTGGTCGGGTCGTTGATGTTCTTGGTGGTGGAGTACGACGGCAGCCCGGTCTGGTAGACGAGGTACCACTCGTCCTTGGGGGCGAAGTAGAAGGCGTGCGGGGCAGCGCGGTAGCCGGGGCCGATGGCGGAGGCTGTCTCCAGGTGGGTCTGCTTCGCGCCGGCGGCCTGGGACCAGTCGGAGAAGCTGGTCTGGGCCAGGCTCCAGTCACCGGAGCCGCGCGCAGCGGTGGTCATGAAGACGTGCCATCTGCCGTTCTTGTCCTGGACCACCGACGGGTCCTTGACGGCGACCGAGTTGCTGCCGTCCGGCTGCGGCGAGATCAGCGGCCCCGTGGAAGACCACCGAAAGCTGCTCGGCAGGCCCTGCTGGAGGGTGCCCGCCGGCGTCGCTCCCTCGGCGGGCACGGCGAAGAACGCCGTGAACAGGGCGATGAGCAGGGCCACATAGGCGCGGCGGCGACAGGGGCGGGGGCGGAGACGATGCGGTAAGAGCATGGGCAACTCCTCGTGACTCGACCGATGGACTCGCCTCACGACATCTGGTGCGCCCGGCCGCACGAGGACCGTGGCTGCTGAGTCGGGGGAGCCTCACCGGATCAGGAAATGGGGGGTGGAGCGCATGCGGTGGAGCGGGCGGATTCGGCCGCCTGTACAGCTCAGACTGGTCTCGTCCGACGCACGGCCGATATACCGAACAACAGCCGGACCTCCGGACGTAGGAATGATGAGGCGCTTGACGGTGCCCGGTCAATGCTCTGCCCGCAAAAGTTTCCATCCCCGCTTCGCGAAAGTTTCGACACCTGTGATGAACGGGCGACCGAGAGGGCAACAGGGCGCACCTGGGACGCACGGACACCCTCGCGCTCCATTCGCCGGCGGGACCGCCCGCTCTGCGGCGGGGCCGCGCTCCGGCGGACCACCAGTTCCAAGGCGCTCTCCAGGCCGAGCTGCGGAACTCACTCCCCGCGGCCGCACGCGAGGGCCAACTCGATGGCGGCCGCCGCCATTTCGCACGACGGCTGCCGCACCGTCGTCAGCGGCGGATCGGCCCAGACCGCGACCAGCGTGTCGCCGAAGCCGACCACGCGCAGGTCCTGGGGGCACGCAGCCCGGCCTCGCGCTCCGTGGCCCGTCCCCTCCGACGGAGATCTCCAGTCCCACGGTGGAGACCTTCGGAGCGACGTGCCCGCCATCACCCTTGGGCAGTTCGGTGTCGATGTCCTTCCACTGCCCGCCTGCACGGGTGCGCACCGGCCGCAGATACTGACGCGCCTCAAGCTTCCCCTCGGCAGTCGCGAAGACGTCCGACGCCTCACCTCGCAGCGAGGTGACTTCCACACTGTGTCCGGTGCGCTTGGCCTGCTCCAGCGCGGCGTCCTCGGTGGTGGCCTGCTTCTCGTCAGAGTCGTCAGCGCTCGGAACGGCCGCACTCGCCGTTGGCTTGGGTGCTGCCCACGCGGGGGCAGGTGCCAGCTCAGGTAACAGAGTGACCGTCAGCAGCCCTCCGAGCCCGGCGGCCAGATGCCGCGGGCTGGAACATGCGAGCGATCAATCATCTGCCACTAGACCCGCGAATCTGACCGTTCCTCACAGACACGACAAAAAACACGGCTCGCCCAGCCAACCGATGAGCCGCCGCAAGCGCGCAACACGCCCCAGTACCTCACCGGTCGGCCAAGGTCACGACGATTTGGTTCCCGCGTCAGTCACGGGCAGATCCCCAGTTCCCGCAGCGCGCGGGTCTGGGTGGGGGTGGGCCTGGCCGGGAAGTAGAGGTAGCAGACGCCGCCGGTGCCGGACTTCACGGCGCCGCTCGCGTCCTTGCGCTTGGTGCGGAGCCAAATAACCTCCCACTGGCGGCGCTTGTAGATATGGCGGACGGCGACGTTGGAGGGGGAGGCGGGGTCGTTGGCGATGATGTCGCCGGACTGCGTGAAGCCGATGACCGTCATCAGGTGGCCCGACGTGCCGTAACCCGCGCCGTCCAGTTCCGAGGCGATGAAGGACTGGGAGGTGATGACGGGGATGCCGACGTGGATGAGCTTCTCGATGTCGGTGAGGGAGTGCAGGCGCGTCACCACGCCCTGGAGGTTGTCGTACGTCGCGGCGTAGGCGGCGTTGAAGGGCCAGTTGCCGCAGCCTTCGTACTGGTAGTCGAAGGTGTAGCGGGCGGCGTGGCAGACCTGGGGGTCGGCGTAGGACGGGTTGACCCATGCCAGGTCGTCGGGGCTGGGGCGGCGGCCCCAGGATTCGATGATCATCTGGGACGAGGTCGGGCTGCACCACGCCTCTCCCCCGTTGTCGTACTCGGGGTACTGGCCCTTGTGGATTTCCTGGGAGTAGCGCGGGACCGCGAGCTCCCGGCCTCGCGCGATGCCCGGCTTTGAGGCGGGGACGGTGTAGCGGTCGGGGATGTCGGACCCCATGGCGCCCACCCGCCACACCGTGGGCGTGAGGTCCGTACCGGGCTTGCGGTAGAGCGTGACGCGCAGTTCGTACGAGACGATGCGGAGGCCGCTCGCCGGGGAGTCCACCGAGAGGGTGTCGGTGTAGACCGTGCTCTTGTCGTCGGTCTGGTCGTCCACGGACGTACGGCGGATGTCCTGGTCGCCCGCGGCCCAGCGGCCCATGACGTACCACGGGGTGCGGGACTTGTCCGAGTACATGCCGCGCACCTCGACGGCGATCCAGGTGCCGGCGGGGGTGTGCGCGTTCCAGGACGCGATGATCTCGGTGGCGGGGACCCTGAGCTTGTGGGCCGGGGAGGTCCAGGTGGCGTACTCCCACGTCGAGGTCTTGTTCAGGTGCGGGTCGCGGTAGTCGATGGTGCCGATCGGGACCGCGATCTGCACGCCGGGCCGGGCGCCGGGCTCGATGCGGGTGCCCTGCCCCGAGCCTGCGAGCCAGTCGGCCACTCCGGTCCAGCCGTGGTAGTCCACGAGGGGGCCGGCGGCGGGGTGCGCGGCGCCGTGCGGGTCGGGCGTTCCGGAGCGGCCGGCGGCGAAGGCGGGCAGGGGGGTCGCGGCGCCGGCGGCGACGGCGAGGGCGGCGGCCAGCACGGTGCGGCGGGGAGCGTATCTGGTCATGGGCGTCAGGTCCCCCAGTCGGGTGCGGGATGAGCGTCACGGCAGTCGTGGCTCAACTATCACCGCACCGTCGCGGTTCGGCCAGCGGTTCGACGCGCGTCGCGCGACGAAATATTGGTGTGGACCAGTGTCGTACGCTGGTCCGATGGAAGGTGCCGCCGATCTCTCCCTCGCCGCCCTCGCCGCGCGTCTGCGCGCCCTGCCCCCTTCGTGCGGTCCGGTGCGGCTGGTGGCCGTGGACGGGCACGCGGGGTCGGGCAAGAGCACGTTCGCGGGACGGCTGGCGGCGACGCTCGGAGCGGCAGCGGCGGGGGAAGCGGTAGCGGCCGGGGAATCGGCCTCGGCCGGGGCAGCGGCGGAAGCAGGGCAGGTCACGGCGGCGGCTCCCGTCATCCACCTCGACGACCTCGCGACGCACGACGAGCTCTTCGGCTGGGATGAGCGGCTGCGGGAACAGGTGATCGAGCCGTTCTCCGCGGGGCGGACCGCGCGGTACGGGGTGTACGACTGGGTGCACCGCCGCTTCGCGCGGGAGCGCACGCTGGCGCCCGCCCCGGTGGTGCTCCTGGAAGGCGTCGGCGCCGGCCGCCGCGCGCTCCGGCCGCACCTGGCGTGCCTGCTGTGGATGGAGCTGCCCGACGAGACCGCCTGGTCACGGGGGCGGCGGCGGGACGGGCCGGAGCTCACCGGGTTTTGGGATGGCTGGATTCCGGCGGAGCGCGCGCACTTCGCGGTCGATCCTTCCCGCCCCCACGCCGACCTGTTGGTGACACAGGGGCAGGTGGGGTACGAGTGGCTTGCGGGGCCGGTGGACGCGCGTTGACTCCCCCATTCCTTCACACTCCGTGACGGGCGGGGGCCGGTGTACCGAGGAGGGCCGACAGGCTCCCGCCGAGTGCCCCAACTCGGCTTGACCTGGGGGCCGTACAGGACTTACGTTCTCAATGTGCGGTTCTGACGGACCGCCCACAGACGCGAAGCCCCCGGTTGTTCCCCCGTGATCGGGGGCTTCGTTCTGTCCTCATCCCCCGAATCACGCGCTTCGCGCCGCTTCTCCCTCACCCTCGGTCACCGGCCCCTTCGCGCCGCCGAGTCCCAGCTTCCCCGCTGCGCCCTCTTCGGCAGGCGTCCGCACCGCAGGTACGATGCCAGTTCGTGCCACCCGAGGACACGAACCGACGGGCGCGCGACGGCGTGCAGATCCCGTCCACAGCACGCTGCTTCGATCACGCCGCTGCCGGGTAGCCACCTGGCGGGCGCGGGGGATCTTTTGTGGGGGACAGGATGGATTGTGGCGCGCAGGGCACGGCGGCCCCGGCCGAACTCGCCTGGCTGCGCGCGGTGGACGCGTACACCATGGGCGCGTACGCGCAGGCCGAGGAGGAGTTCCGGGCCGCGGTACGCATCGACCCCTCGATGGCGGACGCCTGGCTCGGACTGCACGCGCTGCGCGCGGACACCACCACGGCACTGCTGCGCATGTACCGGCACCGCGACCGCTTCGGCGAGCAGCGCGCCCGCCACCGCCGCACCCTGAACTCCTGGTACTGGCTGGGCTGGTGGGTGCAGCCGGTGCTGGAGACCGGCCGCGACCTGCTCCTCGCGCACGCCTCGCACTGGCTGGACGGCCGGCACGTCGCCGAGCTGGACCAGGCGCTGGCCGGCTGCCCGCCGGTCGACACCGATCCGCAGGTGCGGTTCCTGCACGCCTGCCGCGCGTATCTGGTCAAGGACTGGGAGCAGCTCGTACGGCACACCGAGCCGCTGATCGACGACCCGCTGCTGGGCATCGAGTCGGGGCTGTTCGGGGGCATGGCGCGGGTCCGGCTGGAGATGTACGGCCAGGCCGAACCACTGCTGTCGGCCGCGCTGATGCGGTGCCGCAGCGAGCAGCCGCAGCGCAAGGAGCTGCGGTACTGGCTGGCGCGGGCGCACGAGGGCACGGGCCGCAGCGCCGCGGCGCTCCCCCTGTATCGCGCCGTCCACCGCGTGGATCCGGCCTTCATGGACACCGCGGCCCGGCTCGCGGCCATCGCCGAGTGCGACGGGCTGGAGGAGGGCGCCGACCTGGCCACCGTCCCGGCCGGGCTCGGCCAGGAGAACGGCGCGGACCTCGACCCGCTGGCGCCGCTGGACCCGGTGGACGGCCGGGAGCTGCTGGCAACGGCCGATCCGGACGGGCCGGACGACAGTGACCTCCTCGGCACGCCGGCCGCCGGCGCCCCGGGCCCGGCCCGCGTCAAGGGCGTACCGGAGCAGCGCACCGCCGATCAGTTGCCGGCCGGTCCCGCCGATCCCGTCCTGCTGGAGCAGGCGCTCCAGGAGCTGGAGCGGATGGTGGGCCTGGAGCCGGTGAAGCGGCAGGTGCGGGCGCTGTCGGCGCAGCTGCGGATGGCGCGGCTGCGGGCCGGGCAGGGGCTGCCCGTCCAGCCGCCCAAGCGGCACTTCGTCTTCTCGGGCCCGTCCGGGACCGGCAAGACGACCGTGGCACGGATACTCGGGCGGGTCTTCTACGCGCTGGGGCTGCTCGGCGGCGACCATCTCGTGGAGGCCCAACGCGCCGATCTGGTGGGCGAGTTCCTCGGCCAGACGGCGGTGAAGGCGAACGAACTGATCGATTCGGCGCTGGGCGGTGTGCTCTTCGTCGACGAGGCGTACTCCCTCTCCAACTCCGGTTACACCAAGGGCGACGCGTACGGCGACGAAGCGCTCCAGGTGCTGCTGAAGCGCGCGGAGGACAACCGAGACCGGCTGGTGGTGATCCTCGCCGGGTATCCGGAGGGCATGGACCGGCTGCTGGCCGCGAACCCCGGGCTCTCCTCGCGGTTCACCACCCGGGTGGACTTCCCCAGCTACCGGCCGCTGGAGCTGACCGCCATCGGCGAGGTGCTGGCGGCCGACAACGGCGACCGCTGGGACGAGGAGTCGCTGGACGAGCTGCGCAGCATCGCCGGACACGTCGTGGACCAGGGCTGGATCGACGAGCTGGGCAACGGCCGCTTCCTGCGCACGCTGTACGAGAAGAGCTGCGCGTACCGGGACCTGCGGCTGTCGACGTGGTCGGGCACGCCGTCCCGCGAGGACCTCTCGACGCTGCGGCTGCCGGATCTGATGCAGGCGTACGGCGAGGTGCTGTCGGGGCGCGGGCCTGCGCCGGACCCGGGAGCGTGACCGGGGCCTGAACGCGGGGCGGGCGCGGCTGTGACAGCCACGCCCGCCCGTCGTCCGATGCGAGCCGTCAGCCCGCCATCGCCCGCTCCCCCGGCTGCACCTCTTCGGTCCGCAGGTCGCCGGCGCCGCGCGGCCCGGCGATGCGGGCGGGCTCAGCCGTATCGCGGTGGGCGGGGTCGCGGACCTCACCGACCAGCTTCTCCAGCACGTCCTCCAGGGCGACCAGGCCGAGCACCCGGCCCGCGCCGTCGGAGACCGCCGCGAGGTGCGAGGCGGCCCGGCGCATCGCCGTCAGCGCGTCGTCCAGCGGGAATTCGGCGCGCAGCGTGGTCATCGGGTGCCAGATGTGCTGCGGCACCGCACGGTCCCGCTCCTCCAGGTCCAGTACGTCCTTGACGTGCAGATAGCCCATGTAGGCGCCGCCCGGCGCGCACACCGGGAAGCGGGAGAAGCCCGTCTTCACGGTCAGCTCCTCGACCTGCCGGGGGGTGACGGACGGGGCGACGGTGACCAGGGCCGCGCGGTCGATCAGTACCTCGGTGACCGGGCGGCGGCCCAACTCCAGCGCGTCGGAGAGGCGTTCCTGCTCCCCCGGGTCCAGCAGCCCGGCCTGCCCCGCGTCGGCCACGAGGTGGGTGAGCTGCTCGGTGGTGAAGACCGCCTCGACCTCGTCCTTGGGCTCCACGCGGAAGAGCCGCAGGATGCCGCGGGCGCACGCGCCCAGCAGGGCGGTGACCGGGCGGCACATCCGGGCGAAGACGACCAGGCCCGGGCTGAACCAGAGGGCGGTCTTCTCGGGCGCGGCCATCGCGAGGTTCTTCGGCACCATCTCGCCGATCACCAGGTGGAGGAAGACCACCAGGGCGAGGGCTATGGCGTAGCCCAGCGGGTGGATCAGCGCCTCGGGGAGGTGCACGGCGTGGAAGAGCGGCTCCAGCAGCCGGGCCACGGTGGGCTCGGCGACCGCGCCCAGTGTGAGCGAGCAGACGGTGATGCCGAACTGCGCGGCGGCCATCATCTGCGGCAGGTTCTCCAGGCCGTACAGCACCCGCCTGGCCCGCTTGGAGCCTTCGGAGGCGAGCGGCTCGATCTGGCTGCGGCGTACGGAGACCAGTGCGAACTCCGCGCCGACGAAGAAGCCGTTGGCGAGGACGAGGAGGGCGGCGGCGAACAGCTGCAGTGCGCTCATCGGACACCTGCCCGCTCGCCGGCCTGCGCGGCGACGGCGGTCGGCGCCGGCCCCGTACGTATCAGGCGCACCCGGTCGGCGCGGTGGTGCGCGACCAGCCGCACCCGCAGCCGCCAGCCGTCCAGCTCGGCGATGTCCCCGGAGGCGGGGATCCGGCCGAGGGTGTGGGCGACCAGACCGGCCACGGTCTCGTACGGGCCGTCCGGAGCGGCCAGCCCGATCCTGCGGAGGGTGTCGACGCGGCAGCCGCCGTCGGCGTCCCAGGCGGGATGGCCGTCCTCGGCGGGCGCGAGCACCAGTTCCGGCAGGTCCGCGTGGTCGTGCTCGTCGCGGACCTCTCCGACCAGCTCCTCGATGATGTCCTCCAGGGTCACCACGCCGGCCGTGCCGCCGTACTCGTCGACGACCACGGCGATCGGCTGTTCGCTGCGCAGCCGCTCCAGCAGCGGCTGCACCGGCAGGCTCTCCGGCACCAGCAGCGGCGCGACCGTTATCCGGCCGACGGGGGTGCGCAGGCGCTCCTCGGCGGGCACGGCGAGCGCGTCCTTGAGGTGGACCATGCCGACGACCTCGTCGATCCGGGTGTGGTAGACGGGGAAGCGGGACAGGCCGGTGGCGCGGGTGAGGTTCAGGACGTCCTCGGCGGTCGCGGAGGACTGGAGCGCGGAGACCCGCACCCGCGGGGTCATCACGTTCTCCGCGCTCAGCTCCCCGAGCGAGAGGGTCCGGACGAACAGGTCGGCGGTGTCCTGCTCGATGGCGCCGGCCTGCGCGGAGTGCCGGGCCAGCGACACCAGTTCGCCGGGGGTACGGGCCGAGGCCAGCTCGTCGGTGGGCTCCACGCCCATGGCCCGCACGAGGCGGTTGGCCACGGTGTTGAGCAGCGCGATGACCGGGCGGAAGAAGCGCGAGAAGGCGTTCTGCGGCCCGGCGACGAAGCGCGCGACCGTGAGCGGCTTGGAGACCGCCCAGTTCTTCGGGACCAGCTCGCCGATGACCATCTGGACGGCGGAGGCCAGCAGCATGCCGATGACGACGGCGATGCCGGGCACCGCGCCGGCGGGCAGCCCGGTCGCCGCGAGCGGCCCGCCGAGCAGGTCGGCGAGGGCGGGCTCGGCGAGCATGCCGACCACCAGGGAGGTGATGGTGATGCCCAGCTGGGTGCCGGAGAGCTGGAAGGAGAGCTCGCGCAGCGCGGTGACGACCGTACGGGCGCGGCGGTCACCGGCGTCGGCAGCCCGTTCGGCGGCCGCCTTCTCGACGGTGACGAGGCCGAACTCGGCGGCCACGAAGAAGCCGTTGGCCAGGATCAGCACGAAGGCCGCGGCGAGCAACAGCAGCGGAACTGTCATGCCGCCGCCTCCGTGGTGCTCAGGACAGCCGCGGTGCGCGGGCGCTGTCCGGGAGGGGCGGCGCAGGTACTACAGGACGATCCGTCCATTGCTGGAAGGAGTCACTCCTCGGGTCGCAGGGTCCCCGCGAGGGGGCGGGGCCGCGGCACGGCCCCGGGCTACAGAGTAAACAGGCCGGGCGTGGCAAGGGGAGAGCGGACGGGCGTGCGGTATGCCGCAGATTCGGTCCGCCCTGATCGGTACGGCGGGGGAAACCGGTCAGCCGGCGTGGTCGCCGCTGCCGTGCGTCTCGACGAGAGTGCGCAGCGTACGGGCGTCCTGCACGGCCTGCTGCTTGGCGATGCCGGGCTGGATGCCCATCGCCGGCAGGCTCGTGCCGTCGGCGAGGTCGAGATGGACCCAGGCGTCCCCGACCCGCAGATTCACCCGCAGGACCTCCGCCCAGGCCAGCGTGCGCCTGGTCGTGAGGTTGACGACGGTGATGCCGCGCTCGGTGGCCACGACCTTGGGCCGGGCGAGCAGCAGCAGGACGCCCAGCACGATCAGTCCGGTGAACACGAAGCTGATCCGCTCGCCGCCGCTGAGGGCCGGCAGCAGGAACGCGATGATCGTGAGGGCCACCAGCTGGGCGATGCCGACGACGTACAGGACGGCACGGGTGCGGGCGGGCCGGAAGGTCACCGGGAGGTCGGGCAGAGGCGCGGACACGTCGTCGTCTTCCGTGGCGGGGTGGCGGCGCGGGCCGTACGCCGGCCGCGAGGCGGTGCGTGCGGCCCGGCCGTGCGGGGGCGGTCGGAGGAGCCCGGGAGCAGGCTCTAGAGGCGGCAGGCGTGGATGCCGGTGGTGAGGATCGCGCGGGCGCCGAGGGCGTACAGCTCGTCCATGATGCGTTGGGCGTCCTTGGAGGGGACCATCGAGCGGACCGCGACCCAGCCTTCGTGGTGCAGCGGGGAGACGGTCGGGGACTCCAGGCCCGGGGTGAGGGCCACGGCCTTCTCGACGTGCTCGACGCGGATGTCGTAGTCCATCATCACGTAGCGGCGGGCCACCAGGACGCCCTGCATGCGGCGGAGGAACTGCTGCACCTTCGGGTCGTCGACGGGCGCGCCCTTGCCGCGGATGACGACGGCCTCGGACTTCAGGATCGGCTCGCCGATGATCTCCAGGCCCGCGTTGCGCAGGGTGGTGCCGGTCTCCACGACATCGGCGATGATCTCGGCGACGCCCAGCTGGATGGCGGTCTCCACCGCGCCGTCGAGGTGCACGACGGAGGCGTCCACGCCGTTGTCGGCGAGGTGCTGCGTGACCAGCCCGGAGAAGGAGGTCGCGACGGTCATGCCGCCGAACTCGCTGACGTCCTTGGCGGTGCCGGGCGTGGTGGCGTACCGGAACGTCGAGCCGGCGAAGCCGAGCTGCATGATCTCCTCGGCCTTGGCGCCGGAGTCCAGCAGCAGGTCACGGCCGGTGATGCCGATGTCGAGCTTGCCGGAACCGACGTAGACCGCGATGTCGCGCGGGCGCAGGAAGAAGAACTCGACCTCGTTCTCGGCGTCGACCAGGACCAGCTCCCTGCGGTCCTTGCGCTGGCGGTAGCCGGCCTCATGGAGCATCGCCGACGCAGGCTCGGACAGTGAACCCTTGTTGGGGACGGCGATGCGCAGCATGAGAGAGATTTCCTTTGCGGGAGGGAGAAAAGGTGAGTGGAGAAGTGCGGTGAATCAGAGGTGGGCGTAGACGTCGTCGAGGCTGATGCCCTTGGCGACCATCATCACCTGAAGGTGGTAGAGGAGCTGGGAGATCTCCTCGGCGGCGGCGTCGTGCGATTCGTACTCCGCGGCCATCCACACCTCGGCGGCCTCTTCGACGACCTTCTTGCCGATCGCATGGACGCCGGACTGGACCAGCTCGGCGGTGCGGGAAGTGGCGGGGTCGCCGGTGGCGGCCTTCTGCTGGAGCTCGGCGAAGAGCTCCTCGAAAGTCTTCTTGGACATGGTGATACCCACCCTAGCGGTCGATGTCACTGTGGCGCGCAGCGCCTCCGCTGAAGGGCGGTGGCGGGAGAGGGGCCGGCCGGCTCAGCGCCAGGGTTCGGATACTGAACGGAGCGTGGCGGCGGTGGCGACGGCCGCGGTGACCGCCTCGTGGCCCTTGTCCTCGTTCGAGCCCTCAAGGCCCGCACGGTCCAGCGCCTGCTGCTCGTCGTCGCAGGTCAGCACGCCGAAGCCGATGGGCACACCGGTGTCGATGGAGACCTGGGTCAGGCCCTGGGTGACGCCCTGGCAGACGTACTCGAAGTGCGGGGTGCCGCCGCGGATGACCACGCCGAGCGCGACCACCGCGTCGTACCCGCGGCCCGCGAGCACCTTGGCGACCACGGGCAGCTCGAAGCTGCCGGGCACGCGGAGCAGGGTGGGCTCGTCGATGCCGAGCTCGGCCAGGGCGCGCAGCGCGCCGTTGACCAGACCGTCCATGACCTGGGTGTGCCACTGGGCCGCGATCACGGCCACCCGCAGGTCGCCACAGTTCTTCACGGACAGTTCGGGTGCGCCCTTGCCGCTCACGTTGCTCCTCGTACTGGTGGTGCGTAATAGGGAAGTGGGATGTGCGTGTCTTGCCGACTCTGTGCGGGTCTTACTGGCTGTTGCAGGCCGAGGCCCGGTCCGCCGGGTCCAGCCACGGCAGGTCGTGCCCCATCCGGTCCCGCTTGGTGCGCAGGTACCGCAGGTTGTGCTCGCCGGCCTGGACCGGCATCGGCTCCCGGCCGGTGATGTGCAGGCCGTACTCGACCAGGGCCGCGGTCTTCTCGGGGTTGTTGGTCATCAGGCGCAGCGAGCGCACGCCCAGGTCGGTGAGGATCTGGGCGCCCGCGGCGTAGTCCCGGGCGTCGGCGGGCAGGCCCAGCTCCAGATTGGCGTCCAGGGTGTCCCGGCCGCGCTCCTGCAGCTCGTAGGCGCGCAGCTTGGACAGCAGTCCGATGCCGCGTCCCTCGTGGCCGCGCAGGTAGATCACCACGCCGCGGCCCGCCTCGCTGATCCGGCGCAGCGACTCCTGGAGCTGCGGGCCGCAGTCGCAGCGCAGCGAGTGGAAGATGTCGCCGGTCAGGCACTCGGAGTGGATCCGGACCAGCACGTCCTCGCCGTCGTCGAGGTCGCCCGCGACCAGCGCGACATGCTCGACGCCGTCCACGGTGGAGCGGTAGCCGTGCGCGGTGAAGTCGCCGAAGGCGGTGGGAAGCCGTGTGGTGGCCTCGCGGCGGACGGTGGGCTCGGCGCTGCGGCGGTACGCGATCAGGTCCTCGATGGAGATGATCGCGAGGCCGTGCTTGCGGGCGAAGGGGATCAGCTCGGGCAGCCGCAGCATGGTGCCGTCCTCGCCCGCAATCTCCACGATCGCGGCGGCGGGCCGCAGCCCGGCGAGCCGCGCGAGGTCGACGCCGGCCTCGGTGTGGCCGTTGCGTACCAGGACGCCGCCGGGCTTGGCGCGCAGCGGGAAGATGTGGCCGGGGCGCACGAAGTCGCCGGGCTCGGACTCGCCGGAGGCCAGCAGGCGCAGCGTCATGGCGCGGTCGGCGGCGGAGATGCCGGTGGTGACGCCGTGCTCGCCGGTGGCGTCCACGGAGACGGTGAAGGCCGTCTGCATGGATTCGGTGTTGTGCTGGACCATCTGCGGGAGCTCCAGCCGGTCCAGCTCCGAGCCCTCCATGGGCGCGCAGATCAGGCCGCGGCACTCGCTCATCATGAAGGCGACGATCTCGGGGGTGGCCTTCTCCGCTGCGAGGACGAGGTCACCCTCGTTCTCGCGGTTCTCGTCGTCGACGACCACGACGGGGCGGCCGGCCGCGATGTCGGCGATGGCGCGCTCGACGGGGTCGAGGGTGAGGTCGGTCGCGTCGGGGCCTTCGTACCAGTTCTGCTGTGCGGTCATGCCGCCGCTCCTTCCAGGACGGGCTGCGGGCTCGTGCGGGAGCGCAGCCACCAGTCGCGCAGGCCCCACAGGACGAGACCGAGGTAGACGACGTAGACCAGGCCCGAGAAGGCCAGGCCGCTGCTGAAGGCCAGCGGGACGCCGACCACGTCGACCAGCAGCCAGGCGAACCAGAACTCCACGAGGCCGCGGGCCTGGGCCACCATCGCGGCGAGCGTGCCGACGAAGATGTAGGCGTCCGGCCAGGGGTTCCAGGACAGCTGGGGGACTTGGGTGAAGAGGAAGCCGACGGCGAGGGTACCGACGGCGGTGCCCGCGAGGAGCGTGGAGCGCTCGCGCCAGGTGGCGAAGCGGACGGCGATCGTCCCGTCCTGGGCCTGCTGCCGGCCGCGCTGCCACTGCCGCCAGCCCCACAGGGCGACGGCGATGACCAGCAGCTGCTTGCCCACCCCACCGCTGAGCTGCGCTGAGGCGTACGCGGCGACGAGGATGACGCCGGAGAGGAACTGCGCGGGCCAGGTCCATATGGAGCGCCGCCAGCCGAGGGCCAGGGCGAGCAGGCCGACGGTGTTGCCGATCATGTCGGACCAGATGACGTGCTGGCCGAAGGCGGCGAACGCCTCACCGTTCAGCCAGGTCAGGGCGGTCATCGCGGGTCTCCCGAAGCGTCCTTGCCGAGCAGCCGCTCGACGTACTTGGCGAGGACGTCGACCTCCAGGTTCACCGGGTCGCCGACCTGCTTGATGCCGAGGGTGGTGAGGTCCAGGGTGGTGGGGATGAGGCTGATGGTGAAGTAGTCGTCCCCGGCCTCGACGACGGTGAGCGAGACCCCGTCGACGGTGATGGAGCCCTTCTCGACGACGTACCGGGCCAGCCCGTCCGGCAGGGCGACCTTCACGATCTCCCAGTGCTCCCCGGGGGTGCGCTCCGCGATGGTGCCCGTGCCGTCGACGTGCCCCTGGACGAGGTGGCCGCCGAGCCGCCCGCCGAGCGCCATCGGGCGCTCCAGGTTGACTCGGGAGCCCTTCTCCAGCGCGCCCAGGCTGGACCGCTTCAGCGTCTCGGCCATCACATCGGCGGTGAACTCGCCGTCCGCGGTCTCCACGACGGTCAGACACACGCCGTTGACGGCGATGGAATCGCCGTGCTTGGCGTCCTCCGTGACGACGGGGCCGCGCAGCCGGAAGCGAGCGTAGCGACTGGGGGTCCCCCCAGCGGTAGCTGGGGGAGCGTCCGTCAGCGTCTCGACGGCGACGACCTCACCCAGTTCTTCGACGATTCCGGTGAACACTTCAGTTCTCCTCGTGGAGGGCGGGGGTGGCGGTGATGCGCAGGTCGGGACCGAGCCGTTCGGTATCGGTCACGTCGAGGCGCAACGCCCGGTCGATGGTGGAGATTCCGGCGTCGCCCAGCGCGGCCGGGCCCGCGCCGAGCAGCGCGGGGGCGAGATAGCCGACGACCTTGTCGACGACGCGGGCGGCGAGGAAGGACCCGGCGAGGGTGGGGCCGCCCTCCAGGAGGACGGACCGCACGCCGCGGTCGTGGAGCGCGCCGAGCAGGGCCGGCACGTCCAGGCCCCGGCCGTCGGCCGCGCGCGGCAGCCGGACGAGGGGCGCGAGTTCTTCGAGGTGGGCGGTGTCGGCGTCCGCGGCGACCGCGATCAGCGTCGGGGCCGTGCCGTCCAGGACCCGGGCACCGGGCTTCACGGCCGTGGCGGAGGAGTCGACGACCACCCGCAGCGGCTGGGTGACCTCGCTGTCCGGCAGCCGGGCGCCGAGCTGCGGGTCGTCGGCGCGGGCGGTGCCGGAGCCGACGATCACCGCGTCGGCCAGGGCGCGCAGCCGGTGCACGTCGGCGCGGGACTGCGGGGAGGTGATCCACCGGCTGGTGCCGTCGGCGGCGGCGATCCGGCCGTCGAGGGTGGCGGCGTACTTCCACAACACGAAGGGGCGGCCGCGCAGTACGGAGGTCAGCCAGGCCTCGTTCCCGGCGGCGGCCTCGTCGACCAGCAGCCCGCCCTCCACGTCGACGCCGGCCGCCCGCAGGGTGGTGGCGCCGCCGGTCGCGGCGGGATTGGGGTCCGGTACGGCGTAGACGACCCGGGCGACCCCGGCGTCGACGAGGGCCTGGGCGCAGGGACCGGTGCGGCCCGTGTGGTTGCAGGGCTCCAGGGTGACCAGCGCCGTACCGCCGCGGGCACGCTCGCCGGCGGCACGCAGGGCGTGGATCTCGGCGTGCGGGCCGCCCGCCTGCTGGTGCCAGCCCTCACCGGCGACGGCACCGTGCGCGTCGAGGATGACGCAGCCGACGACGGGGTTGGGGCTGGTGTGCCCGAGGCCGCGCGAGGCGAGCGCGATGGCCCGGCGCATTGCCGTGGTCTCAGCGGGGGCTGTGGCGGCCACCGGGTCCTCCTGCCTCTTCGGGCACGGACTCCGGGGCTGTCGCGAGCGACAGAAGCGGTACGGAACAGCACGGTCACCGAGGCCTGAGGGGTGATCCCGACCGTCGTGGACGGGACCGCCGGCGGCGGTGTACCGGTGTTGCTCGCCCGCCGCGCACTGCCTCCCATCCGGACTTTAACCGTCGGTGCAGGAATTTCACCTGCTCAACCGGCCGCTGGCTGCGGACGGGTCGCGGACTGTAACCGCCGGTTCGGACTTTCACCGACCCCGGAGTGCGCTGCGTATGTCAGTACCCCTCCAGTCTGCCACGTCTGATCGTCGGCCATGCGGGCGCACGCTTGTGGGCTGGCTCACACTGGGTGGCGGGGCATGTACGCACCGGCCCCGGGAGTTCTCCGCGCGTTCCCGGGGAGTTCTTACGGTGGCAGACTGCGCCCGGCGCGGTCGCACGACAGGACAGTCTCCGGGAGGAGCGGGCGATGACGACGTTTCTGGTGACCGGCGGGACGGGGACCCTGGGACGGGTCGTGGTGGACCGGCTGCTGGCCGATGGACACACCGTGCGGGTGCTCAGCCGCCGGCCGCACACTCGGACGGAAAACCCCAGGCTGCGCTCGTACGCCGTCGATCTGCGCAACGGTGTCGGGCTCGCGGACGCGACGGCCGGCGCCGAGGTGATCGTGCACTGCGCGTCGACGCCGGCCGGGGGTGACCTGGACGCGGCAGGACAGTTGGTGGACGCGGCGCGGACGGCGGGCGTACGGCATCTGGTGTACATCTCCATCGTCGGCGTGGACCGGGTGCCGTTGCGCTACTACCGCACCAAGCGCGAGGTGGAACGGCTGCTGGCGGAGTCGGACGTGCCGTGGACGGTGCTGCGCACGACGCAGTTCCACGATCTCGTGCTGCGGCTGGTGAAGGCCGGCGCACGGTCGCCGGTGCTGCCGGCCCCGGCGGCCGTACGGGTCCAGCCCGTCGATGTCCGCGAGGTGGGCGCGCGGCTGGTGGAGCTGGCGTACGGGGAGCCGGCCGGGCAGGTACCGGAGATGGGCGGCCCCGAGGTGCTCGACGCGCGTGAGCTGGTCGGTCTCACGCTGCGCGCGGGCGGGCGGCGCCGCCTCATGGTGCCGGTGCTGCTGCCCGGGGCGACGTACCGGGCGCTGCGGGCGGGCGGCAACCTCGCCCCCGACCATGCGGTCGGCAAGATCCGCTACGCGGACTTCCTGGCCGAACGCGGCGGGCGCGTACCGGGGTTGCGCGCGGTGGGGACCGACGACGCAGCGGGCGGCTGAGCGCCCGGCGGGTCAGCTCTCCGGCCGGCCCGGTTCCGGGGGCGGCCAGGGCCCCGTGGGGTCGTCGATGACGGCGGTGGCGAGGTCGCGCAGGCGCATCTGGTGTGCCCGGGCGTAGGTGCGGAGCACTTCGAAGGCGCCCTCCGGGGAGAGGCCGAACCGGCCGGCGAGGATGCCCTTGGCCTGCTCGATCGGGACGCGGGACGACAGGGCCTGCTGGAGCTGGCCGGTCCGGATGTGGCAGTCGGTGAGCGTCCGCTGGAGCAGCAGTCCGGTGGTGGCGGCGCCGGCCAGGCTCCGGGCGCGCTGCCGGTGGCGCGCGTCCAGCGTCCCCGCGTCGCGGCAGTAGAGGTTGATGGCCCCGACGGCGCCGTCGCGGTGGCGCAGCGGTTCGGCCCACATGGCCCGGTAGCCCGCGGCCGTCGCCCGCACGGCGAGTGCGCGCCAACGGCGTTGCCGGCCGGCCAAATCCGCGACGTGGTGGGGGCGGCCGGTGCGCACGGCTTCCATGCACGGCCCGTCCGCGGTCTCGATCTCGTACAACTCCACGCCGCGGAGCACCTCGTGGGAGGCGGCGGTCAGTTGGACGCTTTTCCTCGGGGAACCGGCGCGCTTCCCGTCCTTCGGAGGCGCGGGGACGACGAGTATGACCCCCACGGCATCGACGGGCAGCAGGGCGAGGCAGTGCGAGACCAGGCGGCGGGAGAGCGGGCCCGCCGTACTGTCGGCGCGCACCTGGATGAGATTGAGCAGGGCCCTGGCGAGTGCCCCCTCGTGCTCCTCGGGGGCGGAATCGGCACCGGGGTCGGGATCGGGGTCGGGCATCGCGGGATCCTGGGGGTGAGCGGGGTCCGGGCAGGCGGACGGCAGCAGCCTCGCCGGATCTCGTCGGAGCCCCCTTCCACCCGGTTCAACGCGCTTCATGGTGCCCCTCGTCCTCACGTGAGATGCTGCGGTCGACAGCACTTCGAGATCCGGTGCTCCAGTGATAGCGCGGCAGGCTGGCCGCCTCCTGCACGCCGGATCAACGCCGGATCAACTCTGCGAGCCACGCGGGAACACCGTTGCCGTCACCTTCCGGGCCGACCGGGTCCAGCGCAGCAGTGGGCAGCGTGCCGGCCACGCGCCGGCCGGTGGTCGCGCTGATCGAGGACGAGCCCGACCTGGTCGCGATGTCCCGGGCCTACTTGGAACGCGAGGGCTTCGCCGTGGTGAGCGCGCACGACGTCCGGTCGGCCCGTGCGGTACTGCGTGGCCATCCGGTCGACCTCGCGGTGCTCGACCTGGGGCTGCCCGACGGCAACGGCCTGGACCTGCTGCGCGGCATGCGCGACGAGGACGGCCCGCCGGTGATCATCGTGACCGGGCGCGGCGAGGAGACCGACCGGGTGCTCGGCCTGGAGCTGGGCGCCGACGACTACGTGGTCAAGCCGTTCTCGCAGCGTGAACTGGCCGCCCGTGTGCGGGCCGTACTGCGCCGCACCGCGCCCCGGGAGGACAGGGGAAAGGCCGGGCGACGGCCCGTTCTCCGGCTGGGCGACCTCGTCGTGGACACCGGGGCGCGGCAGGTGCGCAGCGTGGGCGGCCCGATCGCCTTCACGCCGCGCGAGTACGCGCTGCTGGAGTTCCTCTCGGCCTCCCCCGGCCAGACCTTCTCCCCCGGCCAGCTGCTGGAGCGGCTGTGGGAGGGCGCCGACTGGCAGGACCCGGCCACCGTCACCGAACACGTCTACCGCGTACGGCGGAAGCTGCTGGCCGCCGGGGTCGGGGCACCGCGGATCACGACGGTACGCGGGTTCGGCTACCGGCTGGACGTGGCGGACGACCCGCCCGGATGACTCACCCGCACTCCGCACGAGGTGACACGCCATGGCCCAGGGGCCCGACCGGGACGGCACCGCTCGCCGCGATGCCCCGACGCCGGACTATCACGCGCTGTTCGACGCGACACCCTCGCCCTACCTGGTCCTGGACCCCGAGCTGCGCATCGTCGAGGTCAACCGGGCGTACCTGGCCGCCACCGTCACCGACCGGCGGTCCCTCCTCGGCCACCCGATCTTCGAAGTCTTCCCCGACAACCCCGCCGACCCGGCGGCGGACGGCGTGCGGAACCTGGCCCGCTCCCTGCGCACCGTCCTGGCCACCCGCCGGCCCGACACCATGGCCATGCAGCGGTACGACATCCCGGCCGGGCCCGGCGGCACCTTCGTGGAGCGGTACTGGTCCCCGGTCAACACCCCGGTCCTGGACGGCTCCGGCACGCTCACCCACATCATCCACCGGGTCGAGGACGTCACCGAGTTCGTGCGTCTGCGCCGCGCCGGGCGGCGCCAGCGGCGGGCAGCCGCCGAACAACAGCAGCGCGCCGACCGGGTGGAGAGCGAGCTGTTCGCCCGCAGCCGTGAGGTCCAGGAGGCGAACCAGCGGCTGCGGCAGGCCAACGACGCGCTGACCACCGCCGGGGCTGCGCTGCGCGAGCAGCAGGAGGCCAAGGACCGGTTCATCGCCACTCTCTCGCACGAGCTGCGCAATCCCATGGCCGCCCTTCAGGCCGCCGGCGAGCTGCTCGCGCTGGACGGTCCGCCCCCGCGCGAGGCGCTGGCCGTACTCCAGCGGCAGATCTCGCACATGGCGCGGATGACCGACGACCTGCTGGACGCGACGAGGGCGCTGACCGGCCGGCTGAACCTGGCGCGCGAGCGGCTCGACCTGCGTTCCGTGGTCACCACCGCGGCCGAGGACATGCTGCCCGAGTACGCCAGGACGCGGCGCAGGCTGCTGGTCGTGATGCCGTCCGGGCCGGTGCACGTCGAGGGGGACCGCGTCCGGCTCGCGCAGCTGACCGCCAATCTGCTCAGCAACGGCCGCAAGTACACCCGGCCCAACGGCCGGGTGGAGGTCGAGCTGGACACGGTGGACGGCTCCGGTGCGGCGGAGGCGGGGCACGCGGTGCTGACCGTGCGCGACGACGGCATCGGGTTCGATCCGGCCGTCGCCGACACCCTCTTCGACGCCTTCGTCCGCGCCGTCCCGGCCTCGGACACCACGACCGGCGGGCTCGGGCTCGGCCTGCCCATCGTCCGCGGCATCGCCGAACTGCACGGCGGCACCGTACGGGCGCACAGCGACGGCCCCGGCAGCGGCGCGTGCTTCCGCATCCGCCTGCCGCTGGCCGCCCCTTCGCTGCCGGCCGAACACCCGCCCGACAAGAGGGAACCGGCCCTCCGCCGCCCGCCGCTGCGCATCCTGGTCATCGAGGACAACGCCGACCTGGCCACCGGCTACCGCGCCCTGCTGGAGCGGGGCGGCGACCGGGTGACGGTGTGTCATACCGGCGTGGAGGGGCTGGCCGCCGCCCGCGCCGCCCCCTTCGACCTGGTACTGAGCGACCTGGCGCTGCCCGACGTGCACGGCCACGACCTCGCCGGCCGGCTGCGGGAGGCGCTGCCGGCCGCCCGCACGCGGCTGATCGCCGTGTCGGGCTTCAGCCGGCAGGCCGACCGCGACCGGTCGGCCCGGTCCGGGTTCGACGCGCACCTGGCCAAGCCGCTGAGCCTCGCCGCCCTCGACCGCCTCCTGAGTGGCTGGGCCGCCGATCCGTCCCCGTGGCCGCAGCAGGAGACGTCCGGGCCCCCGCCGCCGTGAACCTGCTGTGAACCGCCCGGGCACGTTTCGGCGCGCCGGGGCGGTTCAGCGCGCCGCGCCCTCCGGGGCGAACAGGTCGTCCTGGGCCGCGTCCTTGGCGGCCAGTACGGCGCCGCGCAGCACGGCGCGGCCGCCGACCGTGCCCGCGCGCACCTCGGTGTGCAGGGGGGACATGCCTGCCGCGCAGGCGGCCACCCGCGTGGCGAGCGCCGCGCCGCCCGCCCGGCCGATCTCGCCGCCGAGCACGACGCAGCCGGGGTCGAGGAGGGCGGTCACCGCGGCCACGCCCACCGCGATCCGGCGCGCCAGCGCGTCGAGGAAGTCCGCGCCCGCGGACCCCGCGGCCACCGCAGCGCGGACGACGCGCTCGGCGGCCGGCGCCTCGTCGTCCGTGCCGGAGCCCGTGTCGCTCCCGGCCCCCGGCCCGGCGGGCACGAATCCGTACTCCCCCGCCAGCTCGACGACCGCGCCGGAGGCGGCCAGCGAGTGGAAGCCGCCGTCGCAGCCGGTGGCGCTGGGCAGGGCCGGCGTGCCGGGCACGGGCAGGAAGCCGATCTCACCGGTGCCTCCGGAGGCACCGCGGCGCAGCCGGCCGTCCAGCACGACCGCGGCACCCACTCCGTGGCCCAGCCACAGCAGGACGAAGGTGTCCCGGTCCCGGGCCGCGCCGTCCCGCCGTTCTGCGATGGCGGCGAGGTTGACCTCGTTCTCCAGGAGCAGCGGTACGCCGAGCCGGTCGCGCAGCCCCGCGACCAGCGCGCCGTGCCAGGAGGGCAGCGTTCCGGTGCCGGTCAGCCGGCCGGTGGCGGGGTCCACCAGGCCGGGCGCGCCGACCGCGACGGTGTGCGGCCGGACCCCGCCCGCGCGCTCCAGTGCCCGGTCCAGCGCTGCGTACGCGCAGGCCAGCGCCTCCTCCGGCGCGGCGTCCGCGGCGACCGGCACGGACTCCTGCGCGCGGACGGTGCCGAGCAGGTCGGCGACGGCGACGGTGACGCCGTGCGTGCGGACGTCGATCCCGGCGAGGTGGGCGCGGCCGGCGACGATGCCGTAGAGCCGGGCATTGGGGCCGCGGCGGTCGGCACCCGCCTCGCCGACGACCTCGATCAGCCCGGCGCCGCCCAGCCGGTCCACGAGGTCGGCGACCGTCGGCCGGGACAGGCCGGTCCGCTCCTTGAGCTGATGTGCCGTCAAGGGGCCTTCTGCTTCGAGGAGCTGGAGTGCGAAGCGGTCATTGATGGCCCGCGCGGTGCGCGGCGACGCCGTACGGGACCGGGCCCGGGGGGCGGTGCCGGCCGGCGTACTGCCGGGTCGCGCGGTGGTGTCAGGCATGGCGGAATCCTTCCAGACCGAACCCCCGACATATTCTGCGGTTAATAGGCAGGGGTCCTGATAGTTTCATCGCCATGCCAGCCAACGGTGGTTCCCCCACGGCAGTCCCGCCTCCCCAACTGCGCCGCGCACGCTGGTCGGTGGCGCTCGTCTTCCTCGTGCACGGCGCGGTGACCGGCAACTTCGCCACCCGCGTTCCCTGGATCCAGGAACACACCGGGGCCGGCGCGGGGCAGCTCGGGCTCGCGCTCGCCTTCCCCGCGATCGGCGCGTCCCTCGCGATGCCGCTGGCGGGCCGGATCAGCCACCGCTTCGGCGCCCGTACGGCGCTGCGCGGCCTCCTGGCGCTCTGGACGCTCTCCCTCGTCCTCCCGGCGGTCGCCCCGAACCTCTACACGCTCTGCGGCGCACTGCTGGTCTACGGGGCCACCGCCGGGATGTCCGACGTGGCGATGAACGCGCTGGGCGTCGAGGTCGAACAGCGCCTCGACAAGCCGATCATGTCGGGGCTGCACGGCATGTGGAGCGTGGGCTCGCTGCTGGGATCGGCGGCCGGCACCGTCGCCGCGCACACCGAGACCGACGCCCGCCTGCACCTCGCCCTCGCGGCCGGCGTGCTGACCGTGCTCGGCGCGGTCTTCTGCCAGGGCGTACTGGACCTGCGCAGCGCCCCGGACGAGCATCCGCCGCCCCGGTTCGCGCTGCCGCCGAAGTCCGCGCTGATCATCGGCGCCATCGGCTTCTGCGCCGTGTTCGCCGAGGGGGCGAGCCTGGACTGGTCGGCGGTGTACCTGCGGGACGTACTGGGCACGTCGGCCGGGCTCGCGGCGGTCTCGACGACCGCGTTCACCTGCACGATGGCGGTGGCCCGGCTGGCCGGCGACCACGTGGTGGCCCGCTTCGGCCCGGTGCGCACGGTGCGCGCGAGCGGCGTACTGGCCACCGTGGGCGGCCTGCTGATCGTCACGGCACAGCACCCGGCCATGGCGGTGGCGGGCTTCGCGCTGATCGGCACGGGCATCGCGGTGGTCGTCCCGCTGGCGTTCGCCGCGGCGGGGCGCAGCGGCCCGGCGCCGAGCCAGGCCATCGCGGGCGTCGCGACGATCACGTACACCTCGGGGCTGATCGCGCCCTCCGCGATCGGCTCGATCGCCCAGGCCACCTCGCTGACCAGCTCGTTCGTCCTGATCACGGCGCTGGCCCTGGGCCTGGTGCTCGGCGCGGGCGTACTCCGCGCACCGGAGCGCCGCGCCTCGGTCAGCTCGACCACGTTCGACCTGAAGGGGTCGTGAGGGGCGACTCGTTGAAGGGGTCATGACGGGCGGCGGGCCGGCGCGACGCCGCGGCAGCCCGTCGGCCGCGGCGCTCAGCTCGCGTCGGGTCAGCTCGCGTCGGGTCAGCTCGCGTCGGGCAGGGCCTCCGGGCGGGCCAGCTTGCGGGCGATCGCGCGGGCCTCGTCGGTCCAGGGCGCGGGGCGCAGCGTCTGCGCGTCGACACGGACCAGGATGCGGTGGCCCTGCGCGTACGTGGTCGCGCCGTCCGCCGAGCAGACCCGGAAGCCGTAGGTGAGGCTGGTCCGGCCCAGCTTCTCGACCCACAGGTGGGCGGCGAAGGTGCCGGGACGGGTGATCGGCGCCTCGTAGGAGACCCGCATCTCCTTGATCACGTTGGCCATGTCGCCCGCGCTCGCCCAGTCGCCGGTGAACCCGAAGCCGTGCGAGTGCCAGTACGCGCCCCAGGCCCGCTCGACGAGCAGCGGGAAGCGCGAGTTGTGGAGCATGCCGAGCGCGTCGAGGTCGTCGAAGTGGACCGTCACGGGGACCAGCTCGCCGTACGGAAGGGTCTCGGCGGTATACGGGGCGGCGTCACTCACGGTCGTACTCCTGGTGCTGCGGTGCGGTCGGACGGGGTGGTCACGCCCGGGACCGGCGCGGCGGGCCATGGCGACACGTCCGGAACCGGGGCGTTCGGATGCATTCAAAAGTTGAACCATCTCATCGTAAGCATGCGCTTAGACTGCTTCAGCCCCGGGCCGAGTGACCGATTCCATCCGCGGCCAATCCGGACCGTAACCGGAGGAAGCGGACCCGGCCCGCACTAACATTGGCCGGTCACCGCCGGTCGGTGGCCTCACGACGACTTGACGAGAAGACGAGAACGGGAGCTTCCATGGGCCTCGGCGTGCGCTGGACCCTCCACGGAGACGGGCGCACACCCGCGCCGGGAGCCGTGGTCAGACCCGACGAGCGGCTGTCCTGGCCGCGTACCGCCGGCCTCGGCGCGCAGCACGTGGTGGCCATGTTCGGCGCCTCGTTCGTCGCTCCGGTCCTCATGGGCCTGGACCCGAACCTCGCCATCATGATGTCCGGCGTCGCGACGATGATCTTCCTGCTGGCGACCCGCGGCCGGGTGCCCTCCTACCTCGGGTGCAGCCTCTCCTTCGTGGGCGTCGCCGCCGTCATCCGGGCCCAGGGCGGTACGAGCGCCACCGTGACCGGCGCGGTCCTCGTGGTCGGCGCGGTGCTCTTCCTCATCGGGCTGGCCGTGCAGCGGTTCGGCGCGCGGATCATCCACGCGGCGATGCCGCCCGTCGTCACGGGCGCGGTCGTCATGCTCATCGGCTTCAACCTCGCCCCCGTGACCGCGAGCACGTACTGGCCGCAGGACCAGTGGGTGGCGCTGCTGACCATGCTCTTCACCGGGCTGGCCGTGGTCTGCCTGCGCGGCTTCTGGTCGCGCATCGCGATCTTCCTCGGGCTGATCTTCGGGTATCTCGTCTCCTGGCTCTTCGACCTGGTCTTCGGGATGATCCACTCCCAGAACGGTGCCGGGAAGGTCACCGACCACTGGCGGCTGGACTTCTCCGCCGTCGGCAAGGCCGACTGGGTGGGCCTGCCGTCCTTCCACGGACCGAGCTTCCAGTGGTCCGCGATCCTGGTCGCGCTGCCGGTCGTCATCGCGCTGGTCGCCGAGAACGCCGGACACGTCAAGGCGGTCGGCGAGATGACCGGCGACCCGCTGGACGACAAGCTCGGCACCGCGATCTCCGCCGACGGCGCCGCGTCCGTGCTCTCCACCGCGCTCGGCGGCCCGCCCAACACCACGTACTCCGAGAACATCGGCGTCATGGCGGCCACCCGCGTCTACTCCACCGCCGCCTACTGGGCCGCCGCCTGCTTCGCCCTCCTCTTCGGGCTCTGCCCGAAGTTCGGCGCGGTCGTCGCCGCGATCCCGGGCGGGGTGCTCGGCGGCATCACGGTCATCCTGTACGGCATGATCGGCCTGCTCGGCGCGCAGATCTGGGTCCACAACAAGGTCGACCTGCGCAACCCGCTCAACCTCGTCCCCGTCGCCGCGGGCATCATCATCGGCGTGGGCGGCGTCAGCCTGAAGATCTCCGACAACTTCGAGCTGAGCGGCATCGCCCTCGGCACGATCGTCGTCCTCTCCGGTTACCACGTCCTCCGCGCCCTGGCCCCGGCGCACCTCAAGACGCAGCAGCCGCTGCTGGACGAGGGGACGTCGGCTTACGACGAGGAGCGGACCGAAGACAGCGGCACGGCCAAGGGCACGGACTAGGGACGGCGCGCCCGGAATCGCCTCTGGGGGGCGGCGTCTGAGTGGCCCTTTGTGGGACGGTGTCTCGGTGGTTCCTTGCGGGGCGGCGCCTCAGTGGTTCCTTGCGGGGCGTCTCGCGCGTAGCGGGGCGGCGCGCATAGAGGCGCAGCTCTCGGAGGCCCCCACCAGGGGGTTGCCCAAGCGGGCAGTCGGCGAAGCACGCCGGCCCGGCGGAGCGCGTCCGCCGGGCGACGGCCCCTGCGTGGCGACAGCGGTGCAGCGGTGACAGCGGTGCGGCGCCACCGCGGCGGCGTCACCCGCAGCGGCGTCACCCCCGCGGCGGCGCCCCGGCATCATCCCCGCAACGGCGTCAGCAGCAGCTGGCCCACCAGGCCGACGCCCGCGTCGAGTCGCTGGGTGAATTCCTCCGCCACCTCCGGCAGGCCGCGCATGCTCCACAGCGCGCGGGCCGCTGTCCACGCGCCGTCCCGGGCCGCCTCCAGGCTCCACGAACCGGCCAGGTGGGTCAGCGGGTCGGCGATGTCCAGCAGGTCGGGCCCCGGCATCAGCCGCTCCCGCACCCGTTCCTCCAGGCCGATGAGCACCCGCCCCGCCCGGTCGAAGTCGGCCTCCAGCGCGGCTGGTTCGCACCCCAGCGCCCGGCAGGTGTCCACCAGGGCGAGCGCCAGGTCGTGCCCGATGTGCGCGTTGATCCCGGCGAGCGCGAACTGGAGCGGCTCGACGCCGGGGTGGCGGCGCAGCTGGAACAGCGGGCGCCAGCACGCCGGCGGACGCAGCCCGGCCGTCACGGCGTCCACCGCGCTCAGGTACCGCAGCGCGAACCGTACGTCCAGCTCGGCGGCCGCGCCCGCGTCCCGGAAGCCGCCCGCCCCGATCTGCCGGCCGACCTCCTCGGTGACCTGCAGGTACACCCGGTTGAAGACCGCGACGCCGTCGCGCGGCGGCAGCGTCGCGTCCAGCGCGCGCATCCGCGCCACGATCCGCTCCACGCCCGCCGTCACGCCTGTCGGCTGCATCGTCGTCATGGCGATCAGCGTGGCAGGGGCGGGCGGGCTGCAGGGACGGCGCGGTGAGGCATGACCGGATCGGACTAAAGCCTTGGCCGGGGCCCCACCGATCGTGCACGCCGGTGCTGCGCGCCATCGCGCCCCCCGGCACCGGAACTCCCGCGCCGATGACGGACGTTGATCGCACATAACCCGTCGGCGAACCGGATCCGAAGGAGCACGGTATGACTGTCCGACTCGGACTGAGCCTTCCGCAGATGCGTCAGTACGACCTCGGCCGCGACGTGCCGGACGTGGCGCGTGCCGCGGAGCAGACCGGTTACGAGAGCCTCTGGGTCTTCGAGCGCGTGCTTTTCCCCGAGCCCGCGAGCCAGGGGCTGTACGGCATACCGGGCCTGCCCTGGCCCGATCAGTACCGCTCGGTGGCCGATCCGCTGGTGACGCTGACGCTGGCCGCCGCGGCCACGGAGCGGGCCCGGCTGGGCACGAGCGTGCTCATCGCCCCGTTGCACGTCCCCTTCCAGCTGGCCCGGAGCCTCGCCTCGCTGGACGCGGCGAGCGGCGGCCGGGTGATCGCCGGGCTCGGCACGGGCTGGTCCCTGGACGAGTACGCGGCGGCCGCGGTGGCCCCGTTCGAGCAGCGCGGCAAGGTGCTGGACGAGCTGCTGGACGTGTGCCGGGCGGTGTGGGGCCCGGACCCGGTGGCGTACGAGGGCGAGCTGACGACGATCGCGCCGTCGGAGGTCGGACCCAAGCCGGCCCGGCCGATCCCGGTGCTGCTGCCCGCCAACAGCCCCCGGGCGCTGCGCCGCCTGGTGGACCGCGCGGACGGCTGGATGCCGGTGGGCATGGGCGCGGAGAAGCTGGCCGAGCAATGGCGGCAGCTGCGGGAGCTGGCCGAGGAGCGCGGCCGTGAGGCCCCGTTCGAGAACGTCCTGCGGGTGAACACCCAGCACACGGCGAAGACGTACGAGGGCCAGGACCGCCTCCCGTTCCAGGGCAGCGTCGCGCAGATCGTCGAGGACCTGGCGGCCCATGCCGAGGTGGGCGTCGGGGAGATCCTGCTCGACCTCCAGGGCCGGGCCCGGGACGCGGAGGAGCTGAAGGACCTGGCGGCGGAGGTGTACGAAGCGGCGCGCGCGGCCGGGATATGACCGCAGGGGGAGCTGCGCGGCGGCAGCTCCCCCTGTCCCCTCCGCCCCCGGGCCCGGGGCTCCCCCACCGGTCGACGGTCGTTCAGGTGGTCGCCGGTGGTCAGTCCTCCGGCAGCTCGACCGGGGCGATCTCGTCGTACACATCGCCGGGGCCCGGGTTGGTGGCGTCCGTGGCGCCGCCGAGGTGGTGCATCACGCCCCACACGGCGTTCAGCGCGGTCTGCACGGCGCCCTCGGCCCAGCCGGCGGTCCAGGAGATGTCGTCACCGGCCAGGAAGATGCCGCGCTTGTCCTCGGGAAGGAGGTCCTGCATGAAGTGCGTGAACAGGCGGCGCTGGTAGCGGTAGTGGCCCGGGAGGTTGGCCTTGAACGCGCCCATGAAGTAGGGCTCGTTCTCCCAGGACACGGTCACGGGGTTGCCGATGATGTGCTTCCGGATGTCGACCTTCGGATAGATCTCCGAGAGCGACTTGAGCATGACCTCCATGCGCTCGTTGGCGTCCAGCGGCAGCCACTTCAGGCTGTCGTCGCACCAGGTGTAGGAGAGGCAGATGACGGCCGGCCGGTCGGGCCCGTTGTCGAGGAGGTACGTGCCGCGGGTCATCCGGTCCGTCAGCGTCATCGACATGACGTCGCGGCCCGTCTCCTCGTCCTTGTCCAGCCAGAACGGCCGGTCGACGGGCACGAACAGCTTGGAGGACTCCATGTAGTGAGTGCGCTCCATCGCCGTCCAGTGGTCGATGGGGAACAGTGCGTCGTCGCACTCGATCTTTGACAACAGCATCCAGGACTGCGCGGTGAAGACGGCCGCCCGGAAGGTGCGGATGTCACCGGAGGCGTCGGTGACGGTGATCCGGTTGCCGGCGGTGCGGTGCAGCCGGGTCACGGCGGGGCGGGGCGCGCCGTCGTGCAGGGAGGACAGCGAGGTGCCCTGCGCCCAGTGCACGATCTTCGCGGGCTCGCGCTCCCACAGGCGCAGCGGGAGCTGCTGGCTGCCGCCGACGATGCCGCGGTGGTGGTCGTCGGCCTCGGTGTAGACGACGCGGAGGATCTCCAGGATGGAGTTGGGGAAGTCGGTGTCCCAGCCGCCGGTGCCGAAGCCGACCTGGCCGAAGATCTCCCGGTGCCGGAAGGACTTGAAGGCGCTGGAGTCGCAGAGGAAGCCGTAGAAGGTCTGGTTGTCGAGCTTCTCGACGAGCTTGGCCCAGATCTCCCGGATGCGCGGCACGTCGCGCTCCCGGAGGGCCTGGTTCATGTCGGAGAAGTCGGCGCCCTCCTCCAGGCAGGTGTTCCAGGCCTCGGCCACCTGACGGTAGACGTCGGGCAGGTCGTCGACGGTCTCGGCGTAGTGCGACTCGCCCTTGAGGTCGACGACGGTGGAGGGGGTGTCGGGCGCGAGCGGGTTCGGGAACGGCTGCGTCTCCAGCCCGACCAGGTCGATGTAGTGCTGCAACGCCGTGGAGGACGGCGGGAAGCGCATGGCGCCCATTTCGGCGGTGAGCGAGGAGTCGCAGCCCTCGAAGCCGACCGTGCGCAGCCGGCCGCCGATCCGGTCCGCCTCGTAGACGACGGGCTTGAGGCCCATCTTCATCAGCTCGTAGGCGGTGACGATGCCGGAGAGGCCGCCGCCGATGACCGCGACCTCGGTGCCGTGCTCGGTCGCGGGTATCTGGCCCAGCCCCGCCGGGTTCGCGAGGAAGTCGTCGTAAGCGAAGGGGAAGTCCGGTCCGAACATGGTGATCGGCGGCTGAGCATCGGTGTGCTGGACGGCGGTGGGCACCGTGGACGTCATGAGGGCGGTACTCCTTGCAAAACCATGCGGAACGGGAGGAAGGGGGCAGGCGAGGGCCGGGCCGGGGCAGCCCGCGGCCGGACGGCCGGCGGGCGGGGCAGCCGGGCGGGCCGGGCTCAGCCCAGGGAGCCGTACAGCTCCGGGCGGCGGTCCTTCAGGTAGGTGTTGGCCTCGCGGGAGGCCGCGAGGAAGCCGGGGTCGACATCACCGAGGACGGTCTCCTCGCCGCGGCCGGCGCGGGCCCGTACGACCCCGTCGGGCCCGGCCAGCGTGGAGAGCCCGACGAACTCGAACTCGCCTTCCGGACCGGTGCGGTTGACGTAGGCGAGGTAGAGCTGACTCTCGAAGGCGCGTACCGGGATCAGCGACTCGGCGACGAACTGGTACGGGTGCATCTGGGCGGTGGGCACCACCAGGAAGTCGGTGCCGGCCAGCGCGTGGGCCCGGACGTTCTCCGGGAACTCCACGTCGTAGCAGATCATGAGGCCGATCCGGACGCCGGACAGCTCGGCCTGGACGACGGTGCGGTCGCCGGGGGTGAACATCTCCTGCTCGAAGCAGCCGAAGAGATGCGTCTTGCGGTAGTTCGCGAGCCGGGTGCCGTCCGGGCCGATCAGCTGGACGGAGTTGTACACCGTCCCGCCGTCGCGCTCCGGGTAGCCGTACGCCACGGCGATGCCGTGCTCGGCGGCGATCCGGGCGATCTCGTCGGCGCTCTCGCCGTCGGCGGGCTCGGCGAGCTCGCGCACGCCGGAGCCGATGGCGTAGCCGGTCAGGTACAGCTCGGGGCAGGCCAGGAGCCCGGCGCCGGCCGCGGCAGCGTCCTCGGCGGCCCGGTCCAGCGCCTTGAGGTTGTACGCCACATCGCCGGGCCGTCCCGAACTCTGGAGCAGGGCGGTGCGCAGCGCAGACATGGGACCCCTCGGATGGTGCGTACGGTGCGTACGGTGCGTACGGGCTTTCGGAAGACGTAAAGACGGTACGGTCCGCGGAGCAAGTGGTACAAGGCTGCACCATTGCGCTTCACGTACCGATTTGTTGCGCCTTCGGAGCCCGTTCCGGCGATTCGTTGCGCCCCGCCGCGTCCGGCCGTGACACCGGGCCCCCGCGGGACGGGAGCGTCAGACCGGGGAGCCGGAGGTGAAGCGCCGCAGGAGGGGCGAGAGCACCAGGACGGACTTGGTCCGCTCGACGAAGGGCTCGCCCGCGATCCGTTCGAGGACCCGCTCGAAGTGCCGCATGTCGGCGGCGAAGACCTGCACGAGGGCGTCCGCCTCACCGGTCACGGTGGAGGCGGACGCCACTTCGGGATAGCGCGCGAGGCCGCGGTGAATGGCCTCGGGCGAGGTGTTGCGACGGCAGTACAGCTCGACGAAGCCCTCGGTCTCCCAGCCGAGCACCGCCGGGTCCACCCGTACGGTGAACCCGGTGATCGCTCCGTCGGACCGCAGCCGGTCCACCCGGCGTTTGACGGCCGGCGCGGAGAGCCCGACCTCCTGACCGATGTCGGCGTAGGAGCGGCGGGCGTCCTCCGCGAGGGCGTGGACGATGCGTTCGTCGAGGTCGTTCAGTCGCACGAGGGGTTGTTCACTTCTGGTCGGTGGCCAATCGGGAGCGGCGCATGCCGTAAGCGAAGTAGAACACGAGACCGGCCACCATCCAGACTCCGAACACCACCCAGGTGACCACGTCGAGGCTGCCCATCATCCAGATGCACAGCACGAAGCCGATCGCGGGGAAGAGCGGCGACAGCGGCGTACGGAAGGACCGCGGCATGTCGGGGCGGGTCTTGCGGAGCACGATGACCGCGACGTTGACCAGCGCGAACGCGAAGAGCGTGCCGATGCTGGTGGCGTCCGCCAGCTGGCCCAGCGGCACGGCCGCGGCCAGGATGCCGCAGAACAGCGAGACGATCACGGTGTTGGCGCGGGGCGCACCGGTCTTCGGGTGGACCTTGGAGAAGACCTTGGGCACCAGGCCGTCGCGGGACATCGCGAAGAGGATGCGGGTCTGGCCGTAGAGCACGGTCAGCACGACGGACGCGATGGCGACGACGGCGCCGAAGGCGAGCAGCACGGCCCAGAAGCCCTGGCCGGTCACGTCCTTCATGATCCCGGCGAGCGCGGCCTCGGTGCCGGAGAACTTCTGCCACGGCAGCGCACCCACGGCGACGGCCGCGACGAGGCAGTACAGCGCGGTGACGATGACCAGCGAGAGCATGATGGCGCGGGGCAGGTCGCGCTGCGGGTTCTTGGCCTCCTCGCCGGCCGTGGAGGCGGCGTCGAAGCCGATGTAGGAGAAGAAGAGGGTGGCGCCCGCGGCGCTGACACCGGCCATGCCCAGCGGCATGAAGGGGGCGTAGTTCCCGGCCCGGATGCCCTGGAAGGCGACGCCGCAGAAGAGCAGCAGCGCGGCGATCTTCACGGCGACCATGATGGCGTTGGCCCGGGCGCTCTCCTTGGCGCCGCCCAGCAGGAAGACCATCGCGAGCAGCACGACGAGCAGGGCCGGCAGGTTGAAGATGCCGCCGTCACCGGGCGGTGCGGCGATCACCTCGGGGATGGTGAAGCCGAGCGTGCCGGACAGCAGCTCGTTGAGGTACTGCCCCCAGCCGACCGCGACCGCGGCCACCGAGACGCCGTACTCCAGGATCAGGCACCAGCCGCAGACCCAGGCGACCAGCTCGCCGAGCGTGGCGTACGCGTAGGAGTACGAGGAGCCGGAGACCGGGATGGTGCCGGCCAGCTCGGCGTAGGAGAGCGCCGAGAAGAGCGCGGTGATGCCCGCGATCACGAAGGAGATGATGACGGCGGGACCCGCGTCCGGGACCGCCTCGCCCAGCACCACGAAGATGCCGGTGCCGAGCGTGGCACCGATGCTGATCATCGTCAGCTGCCACATGCCCAGGGAGCGGCGGAGGGTGCCGCCCTCCCCGTGGCCGGCATCGGCCACCAGGTTCTCGACGGGCTTGCGCCGCATCAGGGTGCCGAGCGGCCCGGGGCGGGACGGAGGCTGCTGCGGCTGGGGGTCGCTGCCCTCGGAGTGAGGGGCTGCGCCGTGGTCCAACACTGGGGTGGCTCCTTTTTCGCTGCCGACCAGGCGGCGGTGACCGCGGCGGCCCGCACGCGGGCAGCACGAAGCAACCCGCACGGGAACCGCCGAGCGGACGGTCCCCGCCACTCCACGTAACTAACTTGCCTGACCTTAAGGCCCGCGCGTGACCTGCCGTAATGCGGGTTCTTTGCGCATTCGCGCATGATCCTTGCGCACCGCGCCCCACAGCGGCCATTTGTTGCGCGGCAGCGGCGTGTTGAGGCCGTGGAATCGAAGGAAGACGCCTGCGGCCGTACGGGCGTGCGGGCTCGGAAGAGAGCGATCTCACTCGGTGACGGCCCCGCGTGGACGCGAACGGGCCCGGCCCCGCGCGGGGTGCGCGCGGGACCGGGCCCGTGAGAGGCGTCGAGTGCGCCCGTTACCAGCTGTTGTGCAGCGGCTTGCCCTCGGCGTAGCCGGCGGCGCTCTGCACCCCGACGACGGCCTTCTCGGCGAACTCCGCGAGGTTCGAGGCGCCCGCGTAGGTGCAGGACGAGCGCACGCCCGCGATGATCGAGTCGATCACGTCCTCGACGCCGGGCCGGGCCGGGTCGATGAACATCCGGGAGGTGGAGATGCCCTCCTCGAAGAGGCCCTTGCGGGCCCGGTCGTACGCCGACTCCTCGCTGGTGCGGTTGCGCACCGCGCGGGCCGAGGCCATGCCGAAGCTCTCCTTGTAGAGCCGGCCGTCGGCGGTCTGCTGGAGGTCGCCGGGCGACTCGTACGTACCGGCGAACCACGAGCCGACCATGACGTTGGACGCGCCGGCGGCGAGCGCCATGGCGACGTCGCGCGGGTGCCGGACGCCGCCGTCCGCCCAGACGTGCTTGCCGTACTTCTTCGCCTCGGCGGCGCACTCCAGGACGGCGGAGAACTGCGGGCGGCCCACGCCGGTCATCATGCGGGTGGTGCACATCGCGCCCGGCCCGACACCGACCTTGATGATGTCGGCGCCGGCCTCGATGAGGTCGCGTACGCCGTCGGCGGCGACGATGTTGCCCGCCACGATCGGGACCTGCGGGTCCAGCGCCCGGACGGCCCGGACCGCACTGATCATGGACTCCTGGTGGCCGTGCGCGGTGTCCACCACGAGGGTGTCCACGCCCGCGGCCAGCAGCGCCTTGGCCTTGCCCGCCACGTCGCCGTTGATGCCGACGGCCGCGGCGATGCGCAGCTTGCCGTCGGCGTCGGTGGCCGGGGTGTAGAGGGTCGCGCGCAGCGCGCCCTTGCGGGTGAGGATGCCGACCAGCTGGCCGTCCTTGCCGACCGCGGGGGCGAGCTTGCGGTTGGCGGCGTCGAGCTGGTTGAACGCGTCACGGGGGTCGATGTCGGCGTCCAGGACCAGCGGGTCCTTGGACATGACCTCGGCGACCTGGGTGAAGCGGTCCACGCCGGCCAGGTCGTGCTCGGTGACGATGCCGACGGGGCGGCCGCCCTCGACGACGATGCCCGCGCCGTGCGCTCGCTTGGGCAGCAGGGACAGCGCGTCGGCGACGGTCGCGATCGGCGAGAGCACGATCGGGGTGTCGAAGACCAGGTGCCGCCGCTTGACCCAGCTGACGACGTCGGTGACGACGTCGATCGGGATGTCCTGCGGGATGACGACGAGGCCGCCGCGGCGCGCCACCGTCTCGGCCATCCGGCGGCCGGCGATCGCGGTCATGTTCGCCACGACCAGCGGGATGGTGGTGCCCGTGCCGTCGGGCGAGGAGAGGTCCACGCCCTGCCGGGAGCCGACCGCGGAGCGGTTCGGCACCATGAACACATCGTCGTACGTCAGGTCGTACGGCGGCTTCGAATCGTTCAGAAATCGCATGCTAACTCTCTCACCTGCGGTTGTGCTTCGGTAGCGGGCGGGGAGTCAGCACCGGTCCGGTGGCGGGTACGGCTGTGCCGGCAGCGGATCAGGCATCAAGCTCCTAGTCCATCATCGCCGATCGGGCACCGGATTGACGAGCCTCGGCCGCCGTTCGGTCAGGTTCTGTGTCATCACCCGACCGGCGTTCACGCCGACTGTGGTTTCACCCGAAATTGTGCGGGTGAAGGTAAACCCTGTGCATACGAGCTGCTCGCGGAGCGGTGGGCTCCCGTACCGTGCCGTGATGATCAGAAAAACACTCCTCGCGTCGGGCATCGCCGGCGTGTCCCTCGCGACCGTTGCGGCCACCGTCGCCTTCGCCGACGGCACGGAGCGGCCGGCCGCCGCGAAGTCCGGGTGGCAGAAGGTCGGCGAAGGGATGACCGGCGGCGTCAGCGGGCTGGCCGTCGCCGGCTCCGAGCACGGCCGCATCGACACGGTCGTGGCGCGGGACAACAAGGAGGCGGGCCAGGTCCGGCTCTCGGCCGTACGGCTGGAGCACGGCCACGCGCCCGTCGTACGGGACCTGAAGTGGGCCGGGAGCGAGGTGCCCAAGGACCTGGAGTCGCTGGACACGGTGCCCGGCCGGCCGGGCGAGTACACCACGCTGAGCAGCGGCGACGGCGGCAAGTTCCGCCCGACGGTCTACGGCCTGAAGGTGAGCGGCGGCACGGCGACGGTCCGCTGGTCTGCCCCGCTGCCGGGCACCGGCCACTACAAGGGCGACGACACGCAGAACTACGAGGCGTTCGCCGTCCACCGCGACCGGGCCACCGGGAAGGACGTCGCCGTCTGGGCGACTCGGGGCAGCAACGGCACCGCTTCGCAGGTGCGGGCGGCCGTCCTGAACCCGTCCGCCTCCGCCGCGAAGAACGTGTTCTCGCACGTCACCGACCCGGTCGCGTTCCGCGCGCCGTGGCCCGCGCAGGACGAGGTGCGGCACATCAGCGACATGAAGATCACGGCGGACGGGACCGTGGTGCTGTCCGCGGCCCAGGACCCGAACAAGAACTCCGGCCCCTTCAGCTCCGCGGTCTACGAAGCGGGCCGGCTGACGGCCGACAAGGGCCGCCCCGAGCTGAAGCTCACCAAGCCCGAGGAGGTCCGCCGGTACACGACGGCGGACAACCGCAAGATCGAGGCGGTCGCCCTGCTGCCCGGCGACCGGGCGCTGTGGGGCACGGACGACGAGGACTTCGGCGGCTCGGTGCTGCTGGACCACGTCGAGGACTGACCCGTTCCGGCCGACCGCCCCGTTGAGGCGGCCGGCCCGTTCCGGACGCCGGGCCCGCGGCCCAACGCGTCCGAAACGCGGCCTCGGCAGAATCCCCGCCATGAAGATCGAACAAGTGGCCTGGGAGGACCCGGACGCGGCCGTGCTGCGGGCCCGGCAGCGTACCGTCGTCGTGGTGCTTCGAGCGGGCGCTGTAGCGCGGTCCGCTACGGCTGCTCAGCGGCGGGCCGTCGCCGGGCCGCCCGCGTCGCGGGTCAGCAGCACGGCCAGTCCGGTGTCCGTGTCCCGCCAGCGGGCCACGGCGTCCGCGAGGACCGACTCCGCCACCCGCCACTCCTCCGGCTCGGCGGCGGCGTACCCCTGCCAGGCCCGTACGGCCAGCAGCCGGCCGCCGTGCTCGGCGGGCCACCAGGACAGGTCTCCGAGGCAGTCGGCGAGCGCGTCCCAGTTGGCTCCGAACCAGGACGGCAGGCGCAGCGCCGCCGCGGCGCGCGTCATGAACTCCGCCTTGTCGGTGACGCCTTCGAGGTCGAGCACCGTGCCCTGCCAGCCCGCGGCCAGCGCGGCGTCCAGCGCTTCCTGCACGGGCCGGCCGGCGGGCCAGGACAGCACGCCCGGCAGCGTCCGTCCGTCGAGTACGGCGGACAGCGACCTGGGCACGCCGTCCTTCTCGGTGCGGGCGCCGTCGCGCGGGCCGGCACCCTGGCCGGGGACTCCGGGGGTATCGGGCATGCCGTGATGCTGTCACAGCCCCGGCCGCGGCGCCGGGCGAACGGCCCCCGTACGGGCTCACGCCGTACGGGGTCCGGGCACTCCGGAGGAGGTCAGGAACCGTCCGGGTCCGCGCGGTCCAGGGCCGGGCGCGGCCCCGGGTCGGACTCCAGCAGGAGGTGGTCGGCGGCGGCGGTGTCCGTGACCAGGCTCGTGACCAGGCCGGACTTCAGGACCGCGCCGATGGCGTGGGCCTTGCGGTGGCCGCCGGCGATCGCGACCACCTCGGGGATGCGGCGCAGCCGGTCGGCCTCGACCGTGATGCAGCGCTCCCCCAGGTCGCGGCCGATGCGCCGGCCCTCGGCGTCGAAGAGGTGCGCCGACATCTCCGCTGCGGCGCCGAGCGAGGCGTAGTGCTCGCGCTCGCTCTCCGAGAGCATGTCGTACACCGTCGAAATGCCGGGCGCCCAGGAGCCGATGGAGACGCAGGCGACGGTGACCTTGTCGAAGTAATCGAAAGCCCGCGCGATACCCGTCTGGCCCCGCAGCGCCGCCGCTGTGGCCGAATCCGGCAGCAGCATCGGCGCGTAAATGGGGTGCGCCTCGCCACCGGAGACATCGGCGGCACGGCGTACCGCCTCCACCGAGCCGCGGTCGGCGGTGCCCGCGTCGTACACACCGGTCAGCTGGACGACCGTGCACGGCGGCAGCCGGTGCAGCGCCGAGGCCATGTGGATCGTCGCCCGGCCCCAGGCGAGGCCGAGCACGTCGCCCTCGGTGACCAGCTCGCCGAGCAGGTCGGCGGCGACCTCACCGAGGTTCTCCGGGTCGGGCGCGTCGTCGGAGTCGGCGGCCGACTCCACGACCACGGCATGCCGCAGGCCGTACCGGGCGCGCAGCGCGTCCGAGCGCTCGGCGTCCAGCTCGGCGGGGACCCGGATCTCGATCCGTACCAGGTCACGCTCCAGTGCCGTCTCCAGCACCCGCGCGACCTTGAAGCGGCTGACGCCGAACTCCTCGGCGATCTGGATCTTGGATTTGCCCTCGAGATAGAACCGGCGGGCCATGGCCGCAGCCTGCACCAGCTCGGCGGGGCCCATCCCGGAATGTGGGCGGCTGGCAACCACGAAAATCTCCCCTACTGCGCACCTGATCGACTCTGCGCTCATCCTTCCAGAAACCCGAGGTC
This sequence comes from Streptomyces sp. NPDC053560, assembly GCF_044544605.1. Lineage (NCBI taxonomy): Bacteria > Bacillati > Actinomycetota > Actinomycetes > Kitasatosporales > Streptomycetaceae > Streptomyces > Streptomyces sp. NPDC053560. The sequence continues at coordinate 355,076 of NZ_JBITXI010000002.1, forward strand.
GGCGTGGACCGTGACCGCTCGGTCCGCGATGAACGCTGCGTGGCCGCGAGGTCAACCCCCGTCGCCCCGCGGCGCCGCCCCGGGTGGGCCGTGCCGTGCGCGCGGCCCGGGCCGCGCGTCAGTGCGCGCAGCCCCAGCCGGCCGCCGCGGTGGCGGCGTCGGCCTTGTCCCGCAGGTCACGGACGGCCTTCGCCGGATCGTCGGCGCCGTACACGGCCGAACCCGCGACGAAGACGTCGGCACCGGCCTCGGCGCAACGCTCGATCGTCTTCGCGGACACCCCGCCGTCCACCTGGAGCCACATCTCCAGGCCGTGCTTGGCGATCAGCGCGCGAGTGCGGCGGATCTTCGGAAGCATGATGTCGAGGAACGCCTGCCCGCCGAAGCCCGGTTCAACCGTCATGATCAGCAGCATGTCGAGTTCGGGGAGCAGATCCTCGTACTGCTCGACGGGCGTGGCGGGCTTCAGGGCCATCGAAGCGCGCGCGCCCTTGGCCCGGATCTCCCGCGCGAGGCGGACCGGCGCGGCCGCGGCCTCGGCGTGGAAGGTGACCGAGCCGGCCCCCGCCTCGACGTACTGCGGGGCCCAGCGGTCCGGCTCCTCGATCATCAGGTGGCAGTCGAGGGGGGTGTCGGTCGCCTTCCGCAGCGACTCCACGACGGGGACGCCGAGCGTCAGATTGGGCACGAAGTGGTTGTCCATGACGTCGACATGGAGCCAGTCCGCGCCCTCGACGGCCTTCGCCTCCTCGGCGAGCCGGGCGAAGTCGGCGGACAGAATGCTGGGGTTGATCAAGGCCATGCCACCTAGTATGTCGTGACCGCGGCGACAACCATAAGCGGGTCAAGGACGCGGACCGCCGCCGTCCCGCGCGACTCGCTCCCGGTCGGCCGCGCGTCGGCCCACCTCGGCCAGCAGCCGCTCCCGGTGCCCGGCGTCGGCGGCCAGCGCGACACCCGTCCAGGCCATGGCCACGGCACCGTCCAGCACCGCGCGGTCCGCGCCCGCCGAGGTGCCGGCGGCGGCGAACTCCTCCGTGTGCTGCCGGGCTCCGCCGGTGTCGTAGCCGATCATCGGGTGGATCGTGGGCAGCAGGTGCGAGACGTTGCCCATGTCGGTGGAGCCGGTGCGCTGCGGCGCGCGGCCGACGGTACGCCCCAGGGCCTCGGCGGCCCCCGCGTACAGCTCGGCGACGGTGGCGTCCTGCCGCAGGTCGGCGAAGTCGTGCCCGTGCGGCTCCACGCGCAGTTCGGTGCCGGTGGCCAGCGCACCCGCCTCGAAACAGGCGCGTACCCGCTCCTGGAGCGCGCGCAGCCGCTCCAGCGTGGGCGACCGCGCCTCGTACCGTGCGGCGGTCCTGGCGGGTATGACGTTGGCGGCCTGCCCGCCGTCGGTGACGATGCCGTGCACGACGCTCTCCGGGGGCAGCTGCTGGCGGAGCAGGCCGAGCGCGGTCTGGGCGACGGTGAGCGCGTCCAGCGCGTTGCGGCCGTCCCAGGGCGCCGCCGAGGCGTGTGCGGCGCGGCCGGTGTACGTGAGGTTCCAGGAGCTGATGGCGAGCGAGCCGTTGCCGACGGTGTCGGCGTCGTTGGCGTGCACCATCATCGCGACGGCCACCTCGTCGAAGAGCCCGTGCTCGATCATGTCGACCTTGCCGCCGCCGTCCTCCTCGGCCGGGGTGCCGAGCAGCTTGACGGTGATGCCCAGGTCGTCGGCGACGGCGCCGAGCGCGAGGGCCGCACCGAGCGCCGCGGTGCCGTTGACGTTGTGCCCGCAGGCGTGCCCGATGCCCGGCAGCGCGTCGTACTCGGCGCACACCCCGATCACCAGATCGCCGCTGCCGCGCACCCCGGTGAAGGCGGTGGGCAGCCCCGCGACGCCGCGTTCGACGGTGAAACCCGCCCGTTCGGCGAGCCCGGCCAGCGCCGCGGCCGACCGGTGCTCCTCGTAGGAGAGTTCGGGGTCGGCGTGCAGCTGGTGGCTGAGGCCGAGCAGCTCCTCGCGCCAGGACTCGGCGGCGTCGCGTGCGGTGCGGTGGTGGGTGGTGAGCTTCATCAGTGCGCTCCTTCGGGTGAGGTGGCGTACGGGGCGGGAGCCGGGGCGCGGCGCAGCCCGAGGACGGCGAGCGCGGCGGCGACCCCGGCGGCGGCGCACAGCGCCCAGCCGGTGGTGTAGCCGCCGACGGCGACCCGGCCCGCGGGGCCGGTGTGCGCCGCGAGCGCCGCGCCGAGCACGGCGGAACCGACGGCCGCGCCGAGCGACAGCACCAGTTCGTTGACGCCGGCCGCGGTGGCGGTCTCCTCGGGGGCGACCGCCTCGACGGTCAGCGTGCGGGTGACGGACTCGAAGAGGCCCAGCGCGACGCCGATGAACAGCGACGCGACCAGGTAGTGGGCGAGCGCGGTGTGCCGGAGGACGAGCAGCCCGAAGCCGACGGCCGCGGTGACGCCGGCCGCCGCCACGGTGACCCGCTCCCCCAGCCGCCGCAGCAGTACCGGGCTGAGCGCCGAGGCGGCCACGCTGGCCAGCGTCATCGGGAGCAGCGCCCAGCCGATGGCGGTGGCGTTCAGGCCGATGCCGTAGCCCACGGCGTCCGGCGCGGCAGCGAGGAAGGTGGCGTTGAAGGCGATCGACCCGATGGTCACCGCCGCGACGCAGAAGGTCACCACGCTGAGCACGGCCACCCGCGGATTGCGGAACATCCGTACGTCCACGAGCGGCTGCGCCACGCGCAGCTCCAGCACCCACCAGCCGGCCAGCGCGGCCACGCCCACCAGCCCGCAGCCGACGGTCGCGGCCGACGCCCAGCCCCAGGTGGCGCCCTGCGCCAGCGCGAGCACCACGCCGACCAGGCCGACGGTGAGCAGCACGCAGCCGGGTACGTCGAACCGCCGGGCCGCGGGCGCCGTCGCCCCGCCGTCCGGCAGCAGCCACCCGGCGGCCAGCCCCAGGACGCCCGCGCCGACGCCGATCCACAGGCCGAGCCGGGCGTCGCGCGCGCCGACCGCACCGGCGACGATGCCCGCGCAGCCGACGGCCAGGAGCAGCGCGCCCACCAGGACGCCGATGCCGCGCCGGGAGGCCGCCTCGCCCTGCTGGTGGCGGAGGATGCCGATCATCAGCGGCATGAATCCCACGACGCCACCCTGGAGGGCCGCGCCGAGCGTCAGGAAGGGCAGCGCGGGCCACAGCGCCATGACGAGCGAGCCGAGCACGACCATGGGGATCGAGGCGCGGAGGAGCCGCCGGTGGCCGAAGCCGTCGCCGAGCCGGGAGAGGACCGGGGTGAGCACGGCGCAGCTCGCCATCTGCACCACGATGATCCAGTTCTGCTGGGCGGTGCCGAAGCCGGCCTGCGCGCCCAGTCCCGGGAGGATCGGCGGCAGGTACTGCTGCGTGGCACCGCTCGCGACCTCGACGAGGGCCATCGAGGCGAGCATGGCGCGGGGGCCGAGTGGGCGTGCGGGTCTGACTGTTCTGTTCATGACAGAGACCTCGGTTCGGGGAACAGCGGTACGCGCTTCAGGGCAGGCCGGAGCGACGCCCGGAGGCGTACCGAAAGGGGGGAGGATTCAGGAATCGGCGCCGGGCCGCGGCAGCCGCGGCACGGACCCGGAGAGCGCAAGATCGACCATGGCGTCGGCCTGGGAGGCGAGCAGCGCATCGGCCCGTACCTCGGTACGGAACATCACCGTTCCCGACCACATGTCGATCAGCAGGTCCACGTCGATGTCCGCGGGCAGATCACCACGGGCCACGCCACGCTGGACAGCGGCCCGCGCGTACTGCCGCCGCGGCCCCAGCACCTCGGTACGGAAGCGCTCCAGCACGGCCGGGTCGCCGATGGTCGCCCACAGGGACGACAGCAGCCTGCCCCGGCTCTCGCCCACGTCCTGGACGATCTGCGCGAAGAGCATCCGCATCTCGCTGCGGGTGTCCCCGAGGTCGGGGATGTGGTCGACCGCGGCGTTCCGGATCAGCAGCTCGCCGACGAGCGCGGACTTGTTGGCCCAGCGGTGGTAGACCGTCTTACGGGTGACGCCGGCCCGGGTGGCGACCTTCTCGATCGTCAGCTCCAGATACCCCAGCTCCACGAGCAGCTCGGCCGCGGCGTCCAGGACCCTGCCGTCCAGCTCGGGGTCCTTGGGACGGCCGCCGCGGGCCACGGGGCGGTCGGCCCCGCCGGGCGTGCCGGCATCGGTCTTCGGGGTACGACGCGAGCTCATGGTGGCACTCCGCAGCGGCAAAGGGAGAGGGAGCGGCGGCCAGGGCGCGCCGGCAGGGCAACAACGTATGACCGCCCACGCCCCTGGTCAAGACTTCAACGGGAACACTCTGTTCCCTAATTCCGAAGCGACCTTCCCACTCAGGCCTTCCGCATCCCCCACTTCGGGAACAGAGCGTTCCCCAACTCCCTCAGGCCGTACGGCGCAGCAGCGCCAGATACATCGCGTCCGTGCCGTGCAGATGCGGCCAGAGCTGGACGTCGGGCCCGTCGCCGAGCGCGGGGACACCGGGCATCAGCGGCCGGGCGTCCACCGGCTCGGCGGCCACCCCGCCGCGCTCCTTCAGCACGTCGTCCACCACCGCGCGGGTCTCCGCCAGATGCGGCGAACAGGTCGCGTACCCGACGACCCCGCCGACCCGTACGGCCTTCAGCGCCTGCCGCAGCAGCTCGCGCTGGAGCGGCGCGAAGCCGTCCAGGTCCTCGGGTCGGCGGCGCCAGCGCGCCTCGGGCCGGCGGCGCAGCGCCCCCAGCCCCGTGCACGGCACGTCCACCAGCACCCGGTCGAAGGAGCCGGGCCGCCACACCGGACGCGTACCGTCCGCGGCGATCACCTCGTACGGCCCCGGATTGCCCGCCAGCGCCCGCCCGACCAGCCGGGCGCGGTGCGGCTGCTTCTCCGCGGCCAGCAGCGCGGCCCCCCGCTCCGCCGCCAGCGCCCCCAACAGCGCCGCCTTGCCCCCGGGCCCCGCACAGGCATCCAGCCACCGCGCGTCGGCACCGTCCACAGGAGCGTTCGCGAGCGCGACGGCGACCAGCTGACTGCCTTCGTCCTGCACCCCCGCACGGCCCTCCCGTACGGCATCCAGCGCACCCGGCTCGCCACCTTCGCTGAGCCGGACCGCGTACGGCGACCATCGCCCCGGCAGCCCGTTCTCCTCGCCGACCGCGTCGAGCAGCTCTTCGGCCGTGGCCCGGCCGGGCCGCGCGACCAGCGTCACCTCGGGCCGCTCGTTGTCCGCCTCCAGCAGATCCTCGATGCCGGCCCGGCCGCCGCCCAGCGAGTCCCACAGCGCGGAGACGACCCACCGCGGATGCGAGTGCACCACGCCCAGATGATCCTCCGGGTCGTCGTCGTAAGGAGGCGCGACCCGCTCCAGCCACCCGTCCAGGTCCTCCGCGGCGATCTTCCGCAGCACCGCGTTGACGAACTTCGCGCGCCCGTCCCCCAGCACCACCCGTGCCAGCTCCACGCTCGCGCTGACCGCGGCGTGCGTGGGGATGCGCGTACCGAGCAGCTGGTGCGCGCCCAGGCTCAGTACGTCCAGCACCGGCGGGTCGACCTCGCGCAGCGGCCGGTCCACGCACGCCGCGATGATCGCGTCGTACGTGCCCTGCCGGCGCAGCGTCCCGTAGACCAGCTCGGTGGCCAGCGCCGCGTCGCGCGCGTCGAAGTCGCCCCCCTCGCGCGCCTTCCGCAGCAACGGCGGCAGTACGAGGTTCGCGTACGCGTCCCGCTCGTCGACCGCGCGCAGGGCCTCGAACGCGAGGATGCGTACGGGGTCCTTCTTCGGCCTCCGATAGGGCTTGCTGCCGGGACGACGACGAGGCTGGTCGCTCACGAGTAAGGTGCTCCGCTGCTGACGAGGATGAATCCCACCCAGCCTACCGTCGCAGCCGATCGCCCCAGCCGCCCTGGATCATGGTCTGGAACGCCCACCCCCCGTCCCGCCTGACCAGCACGTCCGCGTACCGCACCGACTGCGACCGCCCGTCCACGGTGAACACCGCGTCCGTGAACACCACGACGATCCCCGCACTCAGAAAATGCGGCGTACGCGTCGACTCGAACGTCACATCTCCGTCGCCCCCCATCACTTCTGCCATGGTCCGCACGAACTCCCCGCGACTCCACTGCCCCGCTTGGCCGTTCCCGTCCGAGTCGTCACTGACGAGATTGAGCGGAAAGACGGCCATGTCCGCCATCCCCTCGACGTCCACCGCGGCACTCAACGCGTCGTACCGCGCAAACCACTCCTCAACCCCCTTCAGGTCTTCCCCCGAAGGCACATAACCCCCCGCCTCAGGCACGACGAACTCCCCCACAACCCCTCCTAATCAAATTTGACTACCACTCGCCCACCAAATACCCGCCCATCCCCACTAGTCAAACTTGAGCAAACGCAATCGGGGCGTCAGCCCCCGACCCGCTCGCCCTCCGAGATCCGCACGCCGCGGGCCCAGTCCGCCGCGGCCATCGGCTTCTTGCCCTGCGGCTGCACCCACTGCAACTGCACCGCGTGGCTGCCGGTGCCCACGAACACGGCCTTCTTCGTCGCCGCGATCTCGCCGGGCTCCAGATCGGTACGGTCGGGCAGCGGCGTCACCGCCATCACCTTCAGCCGCTCCTCCCGGAACAGCGTCCACGCGCCCGGCGCGGGGGCACAGCCCCGGACCACCCGGTCCACCCGCAGCGCGGGCGCCGACCAGTCGATCTTCGCGTCCTCGACCTCGATCTTCGGCGCCAGCGTGACCCCCTCGGCCGGCTGCGGCACCGCCTTCAGCGAGCCGTCCTCGATGCCGTCCATGGTCGCGGCGAGCAGCCCGGACCCGGCGAACGCCAGCCGCGTCAGCAGATCACCACTGGTGTCCGTGGCCCGCACCTCCTCGGTCAGCACCCCGTAGACGGGCCCCGAGTCCAGCCCCTCCTCGATCTGGAAGGTGGACGCACCGGTCACCTCGTCGCCCGCCAGCACCGCGTGCTGCACGGGCGCCGCGCCACGCCACGCGGGCAGCAGCGAGAAGTGCAGGTTCACCCACCCGTGGACCGGAATCTCCAGCGCGGCCTTCGGGAGCAGCGCGCCGTACGCGACGACCGGGCAGCAGTCCGGCGCGATCTCGCGCAGCCGGGCCAGGAAGTCCTCGTCCCGCGGCTTGGCGGGCTTGAGCACCTCGATACCGGCCTCCTCGGCACGCTGCGCGACCGGACTCGCGACGAGCCTGCGGCCGCGGCCGGCCGGCGCGTCCGGCCGGGTCACGACGGCCGCCACCTCGTGCCGGTCCGACGCGATCAGGGCGTCCAGGGCGGGAAGGGCGACCTCGGGGGTGCCGGCGAAGACGAGCTTCATGGGTGGCGTACTACCTCTCAGCGCTGCGGAAGGACACACCAGTCTATGGGTCGTCAGACACGGGGGCGTACGGGTTACCGCGCGCCCCAGCTGAGAGCTCGTACGCCCCCATACCGTGACCCCACCCGGCGCTGTCGCGTTGGTCAAACGACATTGACCAACCGGGCCGCCCAGCCGGTCCACGCATTCATTTTCCGCATCAACGCCGGTTCGAGAGGCTTGTTCATGGCCGACCACGCAACCCACGACGCCCAGGCACGCGCCAGTCTCCATCTACTGGTGCGGGACATCGAGCGGGTCCGCCGGCAGGTGGACGCACTGCGTACGCTGACCGCACAGCTCGGCAACGTCTACCGCCCGCGGCGCACCGGCCCGTCCACGGGCTTCGTCGTGTACGGGCGCGCCCCGGCACCCACGGTGCGCCTCGCCCAGGAGCTGCGGGACAGCGTCGAAACGCTCGTCACGGCCGCGGTCGACTTCGACCGCTCGCTCGGCTTCTCGTGGGACGCGGTGGGCTCGGCACTCGGCGTCACCAAGCAGGCGGTCCACCGCCGCTACGGCGCCCGCCGCCCCGCGCCTCAGCCCCCGGCCGACGCCCAGGACACCACCCCCCGCGCCACCGAAGCCACCCCCCGCCCGGTCTCCGTGGCCCCCGCCATGCCGCCCACGGCCGTCCCCGCGGCCCGTGCCATGCCGACCCACCCCACCCAGGACCGCCCCAACGCCTTCCCGGGCCCCCGCAACGGCTGACCGGGCCACGGACGCCTTCCCGTACGCACGCCGAAGCGCACGGGCGGCACCGGCCCACCCACGCCACGACGCACCGCAATCCACTCCCCCAACGGGAGGGGGTGGGCCGCAGCGGGTGGGGGTTCGGACGTAAAGCGAAGCAGTCCGAACCCCCACCCGCGGAGGCCCGCCACCGCACCCAGTACGACCCAGCCCGTCCGGCGCTTGAGGACAAACGTCACCGGGGTCACCCCGACGAAACCGCACCGTACGGGCACCCGGCACCGCACCGCGGAACCCCCACCGTCACCCAAGATCAAGCGGATCGACCCGCACCCGCACAGCGCCCCCCTCCCGCCGCACCATCCGCCCCGCCCAGGCCGTCTTCAAGGCGAAAACCATCGCCGCCCCCTCCCCCGGCGGCACCCGGACCAGCACCCGCTCCCACGTCTCGCCCACCGGCGGATCCCCCACCCGCCGCGGACGCCCCGCGGGCGGGTCCGCCACCGGAACCGGGCCCAGCACCTCCGCCGACGGCGGCAACGCCGCCCCCCGCACCAGGTCGGCGACATCCTCCGCCCGCCCCATGACCGAGGCCATCCGCGACACCGGCGGAAACCCGAGCTCCGCCCGCTCCGCGAGCTCCCGTACCGCGTGCCCCACCGGATCCCACCGCACCAGTGCCTGCACGGGCCGCAGCGTGGGCTCCCCGGTCACCACGACGGTCCCGCCCTCCTCCGCCCCGCGGACCAGCGCCCCCGCGCCCAGCCACCGCCGCAGCGCCTCCTCCCCGGCCCGCAGATCGGGCCGGTTCAGCAGGGCCCAGCCGTCCAGCAGCAGCGCGGCCGCGTAGCCCCCGGCCGCGACCGGCTCCGCGCCGGGCGTGGAGACGATGATCGCCGGCCGGTCGGGCACGCTGTCCAGCACGTGGTCCCGGCCGGACGTCCGCACCGGTACCCCGGGGAACGCCCGCCCCAGCTCCTCAGCTGTCCGCCGCGCCCCCACGACCTGGGCCCGCAGCCGCGCGTTCCCGCACTCGGCGCAGTGCCAGTCCGGCGCAGCGAGCCCGCACCAGCCGCAGCTCAGCGCGGTGTCCTGGTCCGCCGCCTCCAGCGGCCCCGCGCAGTGCCGGCAGCGCGCGGGCTCGCGGCACCGCGCGCAGGCCAGCCGGGGGACGTATCCCCGCCGCGGGACCTGGACCAGCACCGGGCCGCGGTCGAGCCCCGCGCGCGCCGTCTGCCAGGCGAGCGAGGGCAGCCGGGCGGCGCGCGCCGCCTCGTCGCGGGCGGTCTCCGTGTCACCGATCGTGCGGACCAGCGGCGCCGCGGCACGCACCTGCTCGCGCCCGGCCTCCAGGGACCGCGCCCAGCCGTTCTCCACGAGCTGCGCGGCCTCGACCGTGCGCCCCAGGTCGCCGATGAGGCACGCCGCCTTCTCGTGCACGGCGCGCAGCAGCAGCACGTCCCGGGCGTGCGGGTACGGCGCGTGGTCGTCGCTGTGGGCGGTGTGCCCGTCGTCCCAGAGCGCGACGAGCCCGAGATCCGCCACCGGCGCGTACATCGCGGCGCGCGTGCCCACGACGGCCCGCACGGCACCGCGGCGTATCGCCAGCCAGCGGCGGTACCGCTCCTCCGGCCCGGAGTCCGCCACCAGGAGGGTGTGCATCCCCCGGCCCACCAGCTCGGTCAGCGCGGCGTCCACCCGGGCCGCCGACCGCCCGTCGGGCAGCACGATCAGCGCGCCGCGCCCGGAGGCCAGCGTCGCCGCCGCCGCTGCGGCCAGCTCCCACGGCCAGTGCGGCCCCGGGAGCGCCGTCCACACGGCCCGGGGCGCCCCACCGCCCGCCAGCGCCTCGATGAACCCGGGCCCGTCGGGGTAGCGCTCCCAGCTGGCCAGCGCGGGTACCGGGGGCGGGGGCGGCGGCGCCTCGAAGCGCTTCGCCTCGGGCTTGGCGTGCCGCGGCGGGATGGCGAGCTGCAGTACGTCGGCGAGCGAACCGGCGTACCGGTCGGCCACCGCGCGGCACATCGCCAGCAGCTCCGGCGTCAGCACCGGCTCGGGCGAGACGACCTGGGCGAGGGCCGCCAGCGGGCCCTGGTAGTCGGACTCGGCGATGCGCTCGACGAGGTACCCGTCGAGGAGGCCGCCGCCCTCCCGCCGGCCCTCGCGCACCCTGCCCGTGCCCGCGCCGAACCGGACGCGGACCCGGACGCCGGGCTGCGCCTCCTCGTCCATGGCGGCGGGCACGGCGTAGTCCCAGAGCTTGTCGAGGTGGACCGGGCCCTTGTCCACCAGGACCCGCGCCACCGGCCGCTCCTTGGCCAGCTCGGCGCCGCGCCAGGTCCGCGGCCGGGCCTTCGGCGCCTTCTTCTTGGCCTCCCGGACGGTCTCCCTGATCAGGGCCAGCTGCTCTCCCTGCTCCCCGGCCCCCGCCCCGTTCTCGCTGCTCACACCCCCAGTCTTAGCAGACCCCACCGACAGTGGCCGCCGCCCGCGGGGCAACGGCGCCGGCCCGAAACGCCTCCGGGCCCGTACCGCAGGTGTGCGGTACGGGCCCGGAGGCAGAAAGCAGCGGAGGCGGTGCCTACAGGCCCGCCGCCTTGCGCAGGGCGTCGACGCGGTCCGTGCGCTCCCAGGTGAAGGCGTCCAGCTCACGGCCGAAGTGACCGTACGCGGCGGTCTCGGCATAGATCGGGCGGAGCAGGTTCAGGTCACGGATGATCGCGGCCGGGCGGAGGTCGAAGACCTCGCCGATGGCCTGCTCGATCTTCTCGACGTCGACGGTGGCGGTGCCGAAGGTCTCCACGAAGAGACCGACCGGCTCGGCCTTGCCGATCGCGTAGGCGACCTGGACCTCGCAGCGCTGGGCCAGGCCCGCGGCCACGACGTTCTTCGCGACGTACCGCATGGCGTACGCGGCGGAGCGGTCGACCTTGGACGGGTCCTTGCCGGAGAAGGCGCCGCCGCCGTGCCGGGACATGCCGCCGTAGGTGTCGATGATGATCTTGCGGCCGGTGAGGCCCGCGTCACCCATCGGGCCGCCGATCTCGAAGCGGCCGGTCGGGTTGACCAGGAGGCGGTAGCCCTCGGTGTCGAGCTTGATGCCGTCCTCGATCAGCTCGTTCAGCACGTGCTCGACGACGAACTCGCGGATGTCGGGAGCGAGCAGCGAGTCCAGGTCGATGTCCGAGGCGTGCTGCGAGGAGACGACCACGGTGTCCAGGCGGACCGCCTTGTGACCGTCGTACTCGATGGTGACCTGGGTCTTGCCGTCAGGACGGAGGTAGGGAATGGTGCCGTTCTTCCGCACCTCGGACAGCCGCTTGGACAGGCGGTGCGCGAGGTTGATCGGGAGCGGCATCAGCTCCGGGGTCTCGTCGCAGGCGTACCCGAACATCAGGCCCTGGTCGCCGGCGCCCTGCTTGTCCAGCTCGTCCTCGTCGCCCTCGACCCGCTTCTCGTAGGCGGTGTCGACACCCTGGGCGATGTCCGGGGACTGCGCGCCGATCGATACGGAGACACCGCAGGAAGCGCCGTCGAAGCCCTTCTTGGAGGAGTCGTAACCGATCTCCAGGATCTTGTTCCGCACGAGGGTGGGGATGTCGGCGTAGGCCTTCGTGGTCACCTCGCCGGCGACGTGCACCAGGCCGGTGGTGATCAGCGTCTCGACGGCGACCCGGGAGGAGGGGTCCTCCTTGAGGAGCGCGTCGAGGATGGTGTCGCTGATCTGGTCAGCGATCTTGTCGGGGTGGCCCTCGGTGACGGACTCCGAGGTGAAGAGGCGGCGGGACACATCGCTCCCTGGGGTTGCAGCGGCTGCTGTCTGATCATTGACGGACCGGCCGAGAGCTGCGCTCGGCGCGATCCACGGCCAGTTTATCGGTCGGAGGTCCCGTTCGGGCACGCAGTCTCGTTCTGTGGATGCGCCGTGACCAGGGACACCCTGCCAGCGGGCCGCCGGGCGCCGGCCAACGGCATGCCACGACAAGGGGTTTTGCCGTGGCGCGTGGGCCGGAATGGACTCATCGAGTGATCAGGAAATTCGTTCGGCGACCAGGTCCCAGACCGTGTCGGCCAGCGCTTCCTTGGGTCCGTGGGGCACCGGGGTCTCCGTACCGTCGGCGGCCAGCACGACCGCCTCGTTCTCGGCGGAACCGAAGGTCCTGTGCTCCCCGACCTCGTTGACGACCAGCAGGTCACAGCCCTTGCGGGCGAGTTTCCTGCGGCCGTTCTCCAGGACGTCGTCGGTCTCGGCGGCGAAGCCGACGACGATCTGTCCGGGACGCGCCCGGTCGGCGGAGATCTCCGCGAGAATGTCCGGATTGCGGACCAGGTCGAGCGGCGGCTGCTCCACGTCGTCCTGCTTCTTGATCTTGCCGGGCGCATACCGGGCCGGGCGGAAGTCGGCCACGGCCGCCGCCATGACCACCGCGTCCGCGTCGGCCGCCGCCTTCAGGACCGCCTCACGCAGCTGCACGGCCGTCCCGATCCGGACGACGTCCACGCCCGCCGGGTCCGGCAGGCCGGTCTCCGCGGCGACCAGCGTGACCCGGGCACCGCGCGCCACGGCCGTACGGGCGAGCGCGTAGCCCTGCTTCCCCGAGGAACGGTTGCCCAGGTAGCGGACGGGGTCCAGCGGCTCACGGGTGCCGCCCGCGCTGATCACGACGTGCCGGCCGGCGAGATCCGTGGTGACCGCCTCGGGGCCGCGGGCCAGCACCCGGCGGCAGACCTCGAAGATCTCGGCCGGGTCGGGGAAGCGGCCCTTGCCGGTGTCGACGCCGGTCAGCCGGCCCACGGCCGGCTCGATCACGATCGCGCCGCGGCGGCGCAGCGTCGCGACGTTCTCCTGCGTGGCCGGGTGCTCCCACATCTCGGTGTGCATGGCGGGAGCGAAGACCACCGGGCAGCGGGCCGTGAGCAGCGTGTTCGTCAGGAGGTCGTCGGCGAGGCCGTGCGCGGCCTTGGCCAGCATGTCGGCCGTGCAGGGAGCCACCACGACCAGGTCGGCGCCCTGCCCGATGCGGACGTGCGGCACCTCGTGGACCGACTCCCAGACCTCGGTGGAGACCGGGTTCCCGGAGAGCGCGGCCCAGGTGGCCTCGCCCACGAAGTGCAGCGCGGAGTCCGTCGGCACCACGCGGACGTCGTGCCCGGACTCGCTCAGCCGCCGCAGCAGCTCGCAGGCCTTGTAGGCGGCGATCCCGCCGCTGACTCCCAGGACGACCTTGGGCTTGTCCATCGTCTTCGCTGCTCCCCGAGCCAGGGCGCCCATGCGCCGAACACTTTCCCGTACACGGCGGTGTACGTACCCATGACACACCAAGGGCCCGGCAGCGCGGCTGCCGGACCCTTGGTCCATGAAACTTTTCGCCGGAGCGGGCCCTTACTGGGCCGGGCCCTCCACGGCCTCGGAGGTCAGCAGACCCGCGTTGATCTCGCGCAGCGCGATGGAGAGCGGCTTCTCGTGGACGTGGGTGTCCACCAGGGGGCCGACGTACTCGAGCAGGCCCTCGCCGAGCTGCGAGTAGTACGCGTTGATCTGGCGCGCACGCTTCGCGGCGTAGATCACGAGGCTGTACTTCGAGTCGGTGGCCTCGAGAAGCTCATCAATCGGCGGGTTGATGATGCCCTCGGGCGTGGTGATGGAAGAGGACACTCTCTGCCTTCCGAAGGTGTGATCAGGGAATTTCCGGAGAACCCGCGGCATCTGAAAAGAGCGCGAAGATCATTCTCCGGAGTTATTCAGCATCAAGGCTAGCAGCTCACGCGAGACGTCCTCGACGGAGGTGTTGACGAGCGTCTCGTCGAACTCCTTCTCCGCCGCCAGCTCGACACGCGCGGCCGCCAGCCGGCGCTCGATCACCTCGGGCGACTCCGTGCCGCGGCCGGTGAGCCGGCGGACCAGCTCCTCCCAGCTCGGCGGGGCCAGGAAGACCAGCCGCGCCTCGGGCATGGACTCGCGGACCAGCCGGGCGCCCTGGAGGTCGATCTCCAGCAGTACCGGCTCACCCGCCGCCAGGTGGTCCAGGACCGCCTGGCGGGGGGTGCCGTAGCGATTGCCCGCGAATTCGGCCCACTCCAGCAGCTCGCCATTGGCGATCAGCTTGTCGAACTCCTCGTCCTCGACGAAGAAGTACTGGACTCCGTGGCGCTCTCCCGGACGCGGCTTACGCGTGGTCGCCGAGACCGAGAGCCACACCTCGGGGTGGACCTTGCGCATATGGGCGACGACCGTGCTCTTGCCGACCCCGGAGGGGCCGGAGAGCACGGTCAGCCGCGGTTGTCTGTCCGGGGTTGCCGGGGTCGCCCCCCGGGAGACTGCAGAACTCATGCAGCAATTATTCCAGCTTCCGGGCAGTGCCCCGGCACTAGCTCGCTGCGCTGCTGCCGAACTCACGCTCGAGTGCCGCGATCTGGTTGGAGCCGAGACCGCGCACACGCCGGCTCTCGGAGATGCCCAGCTTCTCCATGAGCTGCTTGGCGCGGACCTTGCCGACGCCGGGCAGGGACTCGAGCAGTGCGGAGACCTTCATCTTGCCGATGACGTCATTCTCCTGGCCCTGCTTGATGACCTCATGGAGGGAGGCACCGGAGTGCTTGAGCCGATTCTTGACCTCGGCGCGCTCCCGGCGAGCCGCGGCGGCCTTCTCGAGCGCAGCTGCGCGCTGTTCAGGGGTAAGGGGCGGAAGAGCCACGCCTACGTCACCTCGGATGTAGAACTGTCGGATACGGACCGGTGTGGAACCTAGTCGCCCCGCACCTGCGGAGCAACGAACAACGCGCTTACGTGCGGTGCTCTCGTCGGAGACTAGCGGGCGAGGGCGCCAGAGTCAGCGAGAACAGACGAAAAGTCCTGGTCAGCCTCTGCCGACCAGGACATTTCGGGACCAAAGTACCGACTGAAGTGCCGGTCGCTGCCATTAACCGACCGCTGCGGCCACATCCTCGGCGATCCGAGCAGCCGCATCGCGCAGACCTGCGACGTCCGGACCGTGACGGAGAACACCCCGGCTGACGCTCGGCACCACATTGCGCACGGCGTCCCCGAAGACCTTCGGCAGGTCGGCGGGGGTCGCCCCCTGGGCCCCGATGCCGGGTGCCAGGAGCGGTCCGTTCACGGCGAGGTCGTACGCGGACAGATCGCCCAGCGTCGCGCCCACGACAGCGCCGAAGGAGCCCAGCGGCTCGGCGCCGGCGTTCTCGGCCTTGAGGTGGGCGAGCACGGTGGCCGCCACGGTCGTGCCGTCGGCCCGTACCGCGTGCTGCACCTCCTGGCCCTCGGGGTTGGAGGTGAGCGCCAGCACGAAGAGGCCGCAGCCGTTCTCCCGGGCCAGCTCCACGGCGGGCTTCAGGGAGCCGTAGCCCAGGTACGGGCTGACGGTGAGCGCGTCGGAGAAGAGCGGGCTGTCCTTGCCGAGGAAGGTCTCGGCGTACGCGGCCATCGTGGAGCCGATGTCGCCGCGCTTGGCGTCCATCAGGACCAGCGCGCCCCGCTCCCGGGCCTCGGCGACGGCCGTCTCCAGGACGGCCAGGCCGCGGGACCCGAAGCGCTCGAAGAACGCGGCCTGCGGCTTGAAGACCGCGACGGTCTCGCCGAGCGCCTCGACGACGGTACGGGTGAACCGGGCCAGGCCCGCCACGTCGTCGTTCAGGCCCCAGTCGGCGAGCAGCGAGGCGTGCGGGTCGATGCCGACGCAGAGCGGCCCGCGCTCGTCCATGGCGCGGCGCAGCCGGGCGCCGAAGGGCTCAGCAAGCCCCTGAGTCTCCTGGGAAGTCATGAGGTCACCTTCTTGTGCTCGGCGCCGACGGCCTCGGCGAGCGTGGCGTACGGGCTGTTGCGCAGGCGTGCGGCCAGGCCCTTGTGAAGGGCGCGGCACCAGAACGGGCCCTCGTAGATGAAGGCGCTGTAGCCCTGCACGAGGGTGGCACCGGCCAGGATGCGCTGCCAGGCGTCCTCGGCGTTCTCGATGCCGCCCACGCCGATGAGGGTGATGCGGTCACCGACGCGGGCGTACAGGCGGCGTAGCACCTCCAGGGAGCGCTCCTTCACCGGGCGGCCGGAGAGCCCGCCGGTCTCCTGGACGAGCGCGGGGTCGGACTTCAGGCCCAGGCCGTCGCGCGCGATGGTGGTGTTGGTGGCGATGATGCCGTCCAGGCCCAGCTCCACGGCGAGGTCGGCGACCGCGTCGACGTCCTCGTCGGCCAGGTCGGGGGCGATCTTCACCAGCAGGGGCACGCGGCGCCCTGTGACGGTGCGGTCGGCGGCCTCGCGCACCGCGGAGAGCAGCGGGCGCAGGTGGTCGACGGCCTGGAGGTTGCGCAGGCCGGGGGTGTTCGGCGAGGAGACGTTGACCACGAGGTAGTCGGCGTGGCCGGCCAGCCGCTCGGTGGAGGTGACGTAGTCGCCGACCGCCTCGGACTCCGGCACGACCTTGGTCTTGCCGATGTTGACGCCCAGCGTCGTCCTGAAGACGGCCTTACGGGCCGCCAGGCGGGCCGCCACGGCCGCGGAGCCCTCGTTGTTGAACCCCATGCGGTTGATCAGCGCGCGGTCCTTCACGAGGCGGAAGAGGCGCTTCTTGGGGTTGCCGGGCTGCGGCTGCGCGGTGACGGTGCCGATCTCGACGTGGTCGAAGCCGAGCATCGTCATGCCGTCGATCGCGACGGCGTTCTTGTCGAAGCCGGCGGCGAGCCCGAAGGGGCCGTGCATGCGGCGCCCGAGGGCCTCGACGCGCAGCTCCTTGTGGCGTGGCGCGAGGGCGGCGGCCACGAAGGTCCGCAGCACCGGAATGCGCGCGGCCAGCCGGATCCAGCCGAAGGCCAGGTGATGCGCCTGCTCGGGGTCCATCCGCTTGAAGACGAGCCGGAAGAAGAACTTGTACATGGTGATGTCCTCGGAAGGGCCTGGTGGGCCGCTTGAGCTCATGAAGAGGGGGACACCGGTCGCGGTGTCCCCCTCGTTCGGCCGGCTGCTTAGTCGCGGGCTGCCGTCAGGTGCTCGGCGTGCTCCTGGAGGGAGCGCACGCCGACCTCGCCGCGGGACACCGCCTCGATGCCCTGCACGGCGGCCGCGAGGGCCTGGACCGTGGTCAGGCAGGGCACGGAGCGGGCCACCGCGGCCGTACGGATGTCGTAGCCGTCCAGGCGGCCACCGGTGCCGTACGGGGTGTTGACGATCAGGTCGACCTGGCCGTCGTGGATGAGCTGGACGATGGTCTTCTCGCCGTTCGGGCCCTCGCCCTCGGACTGCTTGCGCACGACGGTGGCGTTGATGCCGTTGCGCTTGAGCACCTCGGCCGTACCGGAGGTGGCCAGCAGCTCGAAGCCGTGCTGGACCAGCTCGCGGGCCGGGAAGATCATCGCGCGCTTGTCGCGGTTGGCGACGGAGACGAACGCACGGCCCTTCGTGGGCAGTGCGCCGTACGCGCCGGCCTGCGACTTGGCGTACGCCGTGCCGAAGACCGAGTCGATGCCCATGACCTCGCCGGTGGAGCGCATCTCCGGGCCGAGGACGGTGTCCACGCCGCGGCCCTGCATGTCGCGGAAGCGCGACCAGGGCATCACGGCCTCCTTGACGGAGATCGGCGCGTCCATGGGGAGCGTGCCGCCGTCGCCGGTCTTCGGGAGCATGCCCTCGGCGCGCAGCTCGGCGACGGTCGCGCCGAGCGAGATGCGCGCGGCGGCCTTGGCGAGCGGTACCGCGGTGGCCTTCGAGGTGAAGGGCACCGTACGGGAGGCGCGCGGGTTGGCCTCCAGGACGTAGAGGATGTCCCCGGCCATGGCGAACTGGATGTTGATCAGTCCGCGGACGCCGACGCCCTTGGCGATGGCCTCGGTGGAGGCGCGCAGCCGCTTGATGTCGAAGCCGCCGAGGGTGATCGGGGGCAGCGCGCAGGCGGAGTCGCCGGAGTGGATGCCGGCCTCCTCGATGTGCTCCATGACGCCGCCGAGGTAGAGCTCCTGGCCGTCGTAGAGCGCGTCGACGTCGATCTCGATGGCGTCGTCGAGGAAGCGGTCGATCAGCACCGGGTGCTGGTCGATGAGGCCCGCGTGCCGCTCCAGGTACTCGCCGAGCGACGGCTCGTCGTAGACGATCTCCATGCCGCGGCCGCCGAGCACGTAGGACGGGCGCACCATGACCGGGTAGCCGATCTCGGCGGCGATCTTCTTGGCGTCGTCGTACGAGAAAGCGGTGCCGTACTTCGGGGCCGGCAGCCCGGCCTCGGTGAGCACGCGGCCGAAGGCGCCGCGCTCCTCGGCGAGGTCGATGGCCTCGGGCGAGGTGCCGACGATCGGCACGCCGTTGTCCTTCAGGGCCTGCGCGAGGCCCAGCGGGGTCTGGCCGCCGAGCTGCACGACGACGCCCGCGACCGGGCCGGCCGCCTGCTCGGCGTGCACGATCTCCAGCACGTCTTCAAGCGTCAGCGGCTCGAAGTACAGGCGGTCGGAGGTGTCGTAGTCCGTGGAGACGGTCTCCGGGTTGCAGTTGACCATCACGGTCTCGTAGCCCGCGTCGCTGAGCGCGAAGGAGGCGTGGACGCAGGAGTAGTCGAACTCGATGCCCTGGCCGATGCGGTTCGGGCCGGAGCCCAGGATGATCACGGCGGGCTTCTCGCGCGGCGCGACCTCGGTCTCCTCGTCGTAGGAGGAGTAGAAGTACGGCGTCTTCGCGGCGAACTCGGCGGCGCAGGTGTCGACCGTCTTGTAGACCGGGCGGACGCCGAGCGCGTGCCGGACCTCGCGGACGACGTCCTCGCGCAGCTCCCGGATCCCGGCGATCTGGGCGTCGGAGAAGCCGTGCCGCTTGGCCTCGGCGAGGATCTCGGGGCCGAGCTTGTCGGCGGCCGCGATCTCGTCGGCGATCTCCTTGATCAGGAAGAGCTGGTCGACGAACCACGGGTCGATCTTCGTGGCGTCGAAGACCTCCTGCGGGGTGGCCCCGGCGCGGATGGCCTGCATGACGGTGTTGATCCGGCCGTCCGTCGGGGTCTGCGCCGTGGCCAGCAGCTCGGCCTTGTCACCGGGCTCGCCGGTGAAGGCGAAGGAGCTGCCCTTCTTTTCCGTCGAGCGCAGCGCCTTCTGGAGCGCCTCGGTGAAGTTACGGCCGATGGCCATGGCCTCGCCCACCGACTTCATGGTGGTGGTGAGGGTGGCGTCGGCGGCCGGGAACTTCTCGAAGGCGAAGCGGGGCACCTTGACCACGACGTAGTCGAGCGTGGGCTCGAAGGACGCCGGGGTCTTCTCGGTGATGTCGTTCGGGATCTCGTCCAGCGTGTAGCCGACGGCGAGCCGGGCCGCGATCTTGGCGATCGGGAAGCCGGTGGCCTTGGAGGCGAGCGCGGAGGACCGGGAGACGCGCGGGTTCATCTCGATGACGATGACCCGGCCGTCCTCGGGGTTGACCGCGAACTGGATGTTGCAGCCGCCGGTGTCGACGCCGACCTCACGGATGATCGCGATGCCGACGTCCCGCAGGATCTGGTACTCGCGGTCGGTCAGCGTCATCGCCGGGGCGACGGTGATCGAGTCGCCGGTGTGCACGCCCATCGGGTCGAAGTTCTCGATGGAGCAGACGACCACGACGTTGTCGTTCTTGTCGCGCATCAGCTCCAGCTCGTACTCCTTCCAGCCGAGGATGGACTCCTCCAGGAGCACCTCGGTGGTCGGGGAGAGCGTGAGGCCCTGGCCGGCGATGCGGCGCAGCTCCTCCTCGTTGTGCGCGAAGCCGGAGCCGGCGCCGCCCATGGTGAAGGAGGGGCGGACGACGACGGGGTAGCCGCCGAGCTCCTCGACGCCCTTCATGACGTCGTCCATGGAGTGGCAGATGTAGGAGCGCGCGGACTCGCCGTGGCCGATCTTCTTGCGGACCTCCTCCACGACCTCCTTGAAGAGGTCGCGGTCCTCGCCCTTGTTGATCGCCTCGACGTTGGCGCCGATCAGTTCGACTCCGTACTTGTCGAGGACGCCCTGGTCGTGCATCGAGATCGCGGTGTTCAGCGCGGTCTGGCCGCCGAGGGTCGGCAGCAGCGCGTCGGGGCGCTCCTTGGCGATGATCTTCTCGACGAACTCGGGGGTGATCGGCTCGACGTAGGTGGCGTCGGCGATCTCCGGGTCGGTCATGATCGTCGCCGGGTTGGAGTTCACCAGGATGACGCGCAGGCCCTCGGCCTTGAGCACGCGGCAGGCCTGGGTACCGGAGTAGTCGAACTCGGCGGCCTGGCCGATGACGATCGGGCCGGAGCCGATGACCAGGACGGACTGGATATCGGTGCGCTTAGGCACGCTGGCCCTCCATCAGGGATACGAAGCGGTCGAACAGGTACGCGGCGTCGTGGGGACCGGCGGCCGCTTCGGGGTGGTACTGGACGCTGAAGGCCGGCTGGTCGAGCAGCTGGAGGCCCTCCACCACGTTGTCGTTCAGGCAGACGTGGGAGACCTCGGCACGGCCGTAGGGGGTGTCGGAGACCTTGTCGAGCGGCGCGTCCACGGCGAAGCCGTGGTTGTGCGCGGTGACCTCGACCTTGCCGGTGGAACGGTCCTGCACCGGCTGGTTGATGCCGCGGTGGCCGTACTTCAGCTTGAAGGTGCCGAAGCCGAGCGCGCGGCCCAGGATCTGGTTGCCGAAGCAGATGCCGAACAGCGGGGTCTTCCGCTCCAGCACGGCCTGCATCAGGGCGACCGGGTGCTCGGCGGTGGCCGGGTCACCGGGGCCGTTGGAGAAGAACACGCCGTCCGGGTTGACCCCGTAGACGTCCTCGGCGGTGGCGGTCGCGGGCAGGACGTGCACCTCGATGCCGCGCTCGGCCATCCGGTGCGGGGTCATGCCCTTGATGCCCAGGTCGATGGCGGCGACGGTGAACTTCTTCGTGCCGATCGCCGGGACGACGTACGTCTCCTGGGTGGCGACCTCGGCGGAGAGGTTCGCGCCCTTCATCTCGGGGGCCCGGCGGACCTTCTCCAGCAGCGTGCCCTCGTCGGGCAGCGCGTCGCCGGAGAAGATGCCGACCCGCATCGCGCCGCGCTCGCGCAGGTGGCGAGTGAGCGCGCGGGTGTCGACGCCGCTGATGCCGACGATGCCCTGGGCGGTCAGCTCGTCGTCCAGGGTGCGGACGGAGCGCCAGTTCGAGGGGGTACGGGCGGGGTCACGGACGACGTACCCGGAGACCCAGATCTTCTTGGACTCGGGGTCCTCGTCGTTGACGCCCGTGTTGCCGATGTGCGGGGCGGTCATGACGACCACCTGGCGGTGGTAAGAGGGGTCGGTCAGGGTCTCCTGGTAGCCGGTCATGCCGGTGGAGAACACCGCCTCGCCGAAAGTCTCCCCCACGGCCCCGTAGGCGCGGCCGCGGAAGCTGCGGCCGTCCTCCAGGACGAGTACGGCGGGAACCTTCGCGGCTCCCCGGGTGGAGGTCGTCATCGTGCGCCTTCCGTTTCGGTGGTCGTGCTGGCCAGCGCGTCCTTGCGCTGGATGGTCTCGTCGAGGGCGGTCACCCACGCGGAGTGCTCGGCGGCCCGGTCGGAGCGGAAACCGGAGTCGATCTCCTTCTCGCCCAGCCGCCAGGTGAGGACCAGCAGGCCGCCCTCGGGCAGGACCTTGCCGGCGATGCCCTTGTCCAGGCGGGCGCCGAGCAGGTCGGCGGCGGGGATGAAGAAGTCCTGCGCCCCGGGCCGGACGACGTCCACGCCCTGCTCCGTGAGGGTGACCTCGGCGCGGCTGCGGGTGCCGAGCCCGCGGGCCACGATCCGGTCGAGCCACTGCCCGGCGGTGGTGGAGCCGTGGTACCGGCCGCTCATCGTGAGCCGCGGCTCGCCGGGCGTCTCCGGGGTCTGCGGCAGCTCGGGCAGGTCGCCCTGGAGCGTGCCGCGCCACTTCCAGCCCTCGCGCATCAGCCAGTACAGCAGCGCGATGAAGAGCAGCAGGCCGACGACCCAGCCGATCCGCGCGGGCCAGTTGGTGACCTCGGCCGACTTCTGCGCGGCGGCCAGGAGGATCAGAGTTGAATGAGGTGTCACGCCAGCTTCCCGTCCACGACCGTTGCCCGGCCCCGCAGGAACGTGTGGGTGACACGGCCCGGCAGCTCGCGGCCCTCGTACGGGGTGTTACGGCTGCGGGAGGCGAACCCTGCGGGGTCCACGGCTCCACGGTAAGCGGAATCGACCAGGGTGAGGTTGGCGGGCTCGCCTGCCGAGACGGGACGGCCGTGGCCCTCCAGGCGGCCGATGACCGCGGGGCGGACGGACATCCGGTCGGCGACCTGCGCCCAGGTGAGCAGCCCGGTGTCGACCATCGTGTGCTGGACCACGGACAGCGCGGTCTCCAGGCCGACCATGCCCATGGCCGCCGCGCCCCACTCGCAGTCCTTGTCCTCGTGCGGGTGCGGGGCGTGGTCGGTGGCGACGATGTCGATCGTGCCGTCCGCCAGCGCCTCGCGCAGCGCCATGACGTCGCGCTCGGTGCGCAGCGGCGGGTTGACCTTGTAGACCGGGTTGTACGTGCGCACCAGCTCGTCGGTGAGGAGCAGGTGGTGCGGGGTGACCTCGGCGGTCACGTCGATGCCGCGGGACTTGGCCCAGCGGATGATCTCGACGGAGCCGGCGGTGGAGAGGTGGCAGATGTGCACGCGGGAGCCGACGTGGTCGGCGAGGAGCACATCGCGGGCGATGATCGACTCCTCGGCGACGGCCGGCCAGCCGCCCAGCCCCAGCTCGGCGGAGACGATGCCCTCGTTCATCTGGGCGCCCTCGGTGAGGCGGGGCTCCTGGGCGTGCTGGGCCACGACGCCGTCGAAGGCCTTCACGTACTCCAGGGCGCGGCGCATGATCACCGCGTCGTCGACGCACTTGCCGTCGTCGGAGAAGACCCGGACGTTGGCGGCGGAGTCGTGCATGGCGCCCAGCTCGGCGAGCTTCTTGCCCTCCAGGCCGACCGTGACGGCGCCGACCGGCTGCACGTCGCAGTAGCCGGACTCCTTGCCCAGCCGCCAGACCTGCTCGACGACGCCGGCGGTGTCGGCGACCGGGAAGGTGTTGGCCATGGCGTACACGGAGGTGTACCCGCCGACCGCGGCGGCCTTCGTGCCGGTCAGGACCGTCTCGGAGTCCTCGCGGCCCGGCTCGCGCAGGTGGGTGTGGAGGTCGACCAGACCCGGCAGCAGGATCTTGCCGTCCGCCTCGACGATCTCGGCGCCCTCGGCGCTCAGCCCGGCGCCCACCTCGGCGATGGTCTCGCCGTCGATCAGGACGTCCTGCGCGTCGCCGCCGAGGACCTTCGCGCCGCGGATAAGGATCTTGCCCATGGTTACTTGCTCTCCTCGGTGCGAGTGCTGCTGGTGGTGCTGGAGGTAAGGGCCGGCTCGTTGCCGCCCAGCAGGAGGTACATGACCGCCATCCGGATGCTGACGCCGTTGGTGACCTGCTCCACGGCGGTGCAGCGCGGCGAGTCGGCGACCTCGGCGGTGATCTCCATGCCGCGGTTCATCGGGCCGGGGTGCATCACGACGGCGTGCTCGGGCATCCGGGCCATCCGGTCGCCGTCCAGGCCGTACCGGCGGGCGTACTCCCGCTCGGTCGGGAAGAACGCGGCGTTCATCCGCTCGCGCTGGACGCGCAGCATCATGACCGCGTCGGACTTGGCGACCACCGCGTCCAGGTCGTACGAGACCTCGCAGGGCCAGGTCTCCACGCCCACCGGGACGAGGGTGGGCGGCGCGACGAGCGTGACCTCGGCGCCCAGCGTCGTCAGCAGGTGGACGTTGGAGCGGGCGACGCGGCTGTGCAGGATGTCGCCGACGATCGTGATGCGGCGGCCGGCCAGGTCGCCCTCGCCGCCGGCCAGCCGGCGGCGCATGGTGAAGGCGTCCAGGAGGGCCTGGGTGGGGTGCTCATGGGTGCCGTCGCCGGCGTTGATCACCGAGCCGCCGATCCAGCCGGAGGTGGCCAGGCGGTGCGGCGCGCCGGAGTCGTGGTGCCGTATGACGACGGCGTCGGCGCCCATCGCCTCCAGGGTCAGCGCGGTGTCCTTCAGCGACTCGCCCTTGGAGACGGACGAGCCCTTGGCGGAGAAGTTGATGACGTCCGCCGAGAGGCGCTTGGCGGCGGCCTCGAAGGAGATCCGTGTACGGGTGGAGTCCTCGAAGAAGAGGTTGACGACGGTGCGCCCGCGCAGGGTGGGCAGCTTCTTGATCGGCCGGTCGGCGACCCGGGCCATCTCCTCGGCGGTGTCGAGGATCAGGACGGCGTCGTCGCGCGAGAGATCGGCGGCCGAGATGAGGTGACGCTTCATCCGGTTTCTCCGTGAGTGAGGCAGGTAGGCGGGAATGTCCGTCGAGCGGGCATGGCTACGCACGCCCGGGCACACCCGGGGCGTACGGGAGGCCTAGCGCTCGGCGGCCTGTGCGGTCGGAGCCTGCTTGTCCTGCTTGACGCCGAGCAGCACGGCGTCCCGGCCGTCCTCCTCGGCGAGCTGGACCTTGACCGTCTCGCGCAGCGACGTGGGGAGGTTCTTGCCGACGTAGTCGGCGCGGATCGGCAGCTCGCGGTGGCCGCGGTCGACCAGGACGGCGAGCTGCACGGCGCGCGGCCGCCCGATGTCGTTCAGGGCGTCCAGGGCCGCGCGGATCGTGCGGCCCGAGAAGAGCACGTCGTCGACGAGGAGGACCACACGGCCCTCGATGCCGTCACCGGGGATGTCGGTGCGCGCGAGCGTGCGGGCAGGGCCCAGGCGCAGGTCGTCGCGGTACATCGTGATGTCGAGCGAGCCGACGGGGACCGCGCGGCCGGTGATCTCTTCGAGCTTGACGGCGAGCCGGCGGGCGAGGAAGACGCCGCGGGTGGGAATGCCGAGCAGGACCACATCCTCGGCGCCCTTGGCGCGCTCCACGATCTCGTGGGCGATGCGGGTCAGCATGCGCGCGATGTCCGGGCCTTCCAGAACGGGGCGCGCCGGAGTCGCAGGTGTTGCGTCCATACGAAACGGACCTCCTTCTCCGCCTCACGGGACGGACCTTAAAGGACGTCGGATTTACCGCATTCACGGTACCAGGGACCCGAACATCGACCGTAAGCACCCCCGACGGTCAGCGGTATGCCTCATTCGGCTTGACGAAGCCAAATTACGCTGCGTAACCTCACAGTGAGTTACCAGCCGCGCGGCCGAGCCGCATATCGAGACAGCTGTCTGGGGAGCTTTATGTCCAGCGAATACGCTAAACAGCTCGGGGCCAAGCTCCGCGCCATCCGCACCCAGCAGGGCCTCTCCCTTCACGGTGTCGAGGAGAAGTCCCAGGGCCGCTGGAAGGCCGTGGTGGTGGGTTCGTACGAGCGCGGCGACCGTGCCGTGACCGTGCAGCGCCTGGCCGAGCTGGCGGACTTCTACGGCGTGCCGGTCCAGGAGCTGCTTCCGGGCACGACGCCGGGCGGTGCCGCCGAGCCGCCGCCGAAGCTGGTGCTGGACCTGGAGCGCCTCGCCCACGTCCCGCAGGAGAAGGCCGGACCGCTGCAGCGCTACGCCGCGACGATCCAGAGCCAGCGCGGCGACTACAACGGCAAGGTGCTCTCGATCCGCCAGGACGACCTGCGCACGCTGGCGGTCATCTACGACCAGTCCCCCTCGGTGCTCACCGAGCAGCTGATCAGCTGGGGCGTCCTGGACGCCGACGCGCGCCGCGCGGTCCAGCACGAGGACATCTGAGCCTTCGGCACCACAGCAGAAACGACACGCCTCGGGGCGGGAGCCGCATGCTCCCGCCCCGAGGCGTCTTCGTGCGCGTCCGCCGCTCGCTCCGCCATCCGGTACAGCCGGCCGATGACCTCGGGCAGCAGCTCCGGGCCGACCACCGCCGGGCCGCGCTGCCGTGCCCGTGCCACCGCCGCCGCGAGCGCGTCCAGCAGCTGCGCGACGCTCTCCTCCCCCGCCACCGCCGCCGTGACCGTCAGATGGAGGGTCGCGGGCGAGGCCCCGTACGCCGGCTGCGGCTACAGGTACCAGCCCGCCTCCCGGATCTCGTCGGCCACCACGAAGACGTCCAGCGCCGGCTCGTCCGCCGCCACCGCGACCAGCGAGGCGTCCGGCGGCCCGAGCACCCGCAGGACGTCCAGGGCGCCGATGCCGCGCACCAGGTCGCCGGTCGCCCGGTGCACCCGCCGCGCCAGCTCCGTGTAGCCGCCGGTGCCGATGTGCCGCACCACGTCCCAGGCGGCGGCCGGCAGCCCCGCTGACTTGGTGCCCTGGAGCGTGGCGTTGACGACGGGACAGCCCGGCCAGGAGGCGTGCGCGAACCAGCCGTGCCGGCGGAGCTCCGCGTCGCGCAGCAGCAGGACCGACGCGCCCTTGGGCGTGTAGCCGTACTTGTGCAGGTCCACCGAGAGCGAGCTGACGCCCGGTACGGACAGGTCGAAGGGCGGCAGCTCCGGCGCGTCGCCGACCCGCCGCAGGTGGCCCAGGTACCAGCCGCCGATGCAGGCGTCGACGTGGCAGAGGACCCCGCGTGCGGCAGCGGCCGCCGCGACCTCGGCCACCGGGTCGATCACCCCGTGTGCGTACGAGGGCGCGGAGACCACCACGAGCGCCGTGCGGTCGGTGAGGGCCGCGGCGACGTCCGCGGCGCGCACCCGGTGGGTGGCGGGGTCGGCGGGGACGGTTACTGCGCGCAGTCCGAAGAGGGCCGCCGCCTTGTGGAAGGCGGCGTGCGCCGTCTCGGGGAGGAGCATTTCGGGCGCGTCGACCCCGCGCGTCCGGCGCGCGTGCTCACGCGCCGTGAGCACGGCCAGGAGGCAGCTCTCCGTACCGCCGCTGGTGAAGGTGCCGGCGGTGGCCGCGGTCCCGCCCAGCAGCCGGGAGGCGGTGCCCACGAGGTCGTTCTCCAGCGCCACGACGCTCGGAAAGGCCGTCATGTCCAGGTCGTTGACCCCTGCGAAACGGGCGTACGCGGCAGCCGCCAGCTCCTCGGTGCCGGGCAGCCCGGAGTCGTAGACGTACGCCATGGTGCGGCCGCCGTGCACGGGCAGGTCGGCGGCGCGCAGCGCGTCCAGGCGGGCGAGGAGGGTGCCGGGAGCGTCCCCGGCGGCGCGGTGTGCGAGGGATTCGGACATCCGGCCGAACGTAGAGCAGGCCCCGCAACGGCACCAGGCCCGGGCGGAAGAAACCTCTTCCGTCGCCGGGCCCGGTGGACGTGTGCGGAGCCTGGATGCCGGGCGTCAGCCCCGGCGCAGGCTCGGCTTCATGTCCTTCAGACGGCCGAGCATGCCGTTCACGAAGGACGGCGAGTCGTCGGTGGAGAACTCCTTGGCCAGCTGCACGGCCTCGTCGATCACGACCGCGTCCGGAGTCTCGTCCACCCAGATCAGCTCGTAGGCGCCGAGCCGCAGGATGTTGCGGTCGACGACCGGCATCCGGTCGAGCGTCCAGCCGACCGCGTACTGCGCGATCAGCTCGTCGATCCGCTCGACGTGGTCCGCGTACCCCTCGACCAGCTCAAGGGTGTACTCGTTGACCGGGGGCTGCCGGGGGTCGGTCCGGGCGTGCCGCATCCAGTCCGCGAGCACGGTCTGCACATCGGCGCCGCGCTGGTCGGCCTCGAAGAGGATCTGGAAGGCGCGCTTGCGGGCCTTGTTACGGGCAGCCACGGTTAGCTGTTCACCCGACCGAGGTACTCGCCGGAGCGGGTGTCGACCTTGATCTTCTCACCGGTGGTGATGAAGAGCGGGACCTGGATGACGTGGTCGGTCTCCAGCGTGGCGGGCTTGGTGCCGCCGGTGGAGCGGTCGCCCTGGACGCCCGGCTCGGTCTCCTTGATGGACAGCTCGACCGCGGCGGGCAGCTCGACGTAGAGCACCTCGCCGTCGTGCTGCGCGACGACGGCCTCGAAGCCCTCGATGAGGTAGTTCGCGGCGTCACCGACAGCCTTGCGGTCGACCATCAGCTGGTCGTAGGTGTCCATGTCCATGAAGACGAAGTACTCGCCGTCCATGTACGAGAACTGCATCCCGCGCTTGTCGACGTTGGCCGTCTCGACCTTCACGCCGGCGTTGAAGGTCTTGTCCACCACCTTGCCGGAGAGCACGTTCTTCAGCTTGGTACGGACGAAGGCCGGGCCCTTGCCGGGCTTGACGTGCTGGAACTCGACAACGGACCACAGCTGGCCCCCTTCGAGCTTGAGCACCATGCCGTTCTTGAGGTCGTTCGTGGATGCCACGGTTGCGGTATCTCCTGGACTGCAGGTGGTGGGGACCCGGAAGACGCAGCGCACGCTCCGGGCCCGTCAAGGCTCAGAGGGCGAGCAGCTCCTTGGTCGTGATCGTGAGTAGCTCTGGCCCGCCGTCCGCCTCGGGGCGGACGACGAGTGTGTCGTCGATCCGGACACCGCCGCGGCCCGGGAGGTGAACCCCGGGATCGACAGTGACCGGCACGCAAGCGTCCAGTTTACCCATGGCCGCAGGTGACAGCTGAGGGTCCTCGGCGATTTCGAGCCCCACGCCGTGTCCGGTCCATGGTCCGAGCCCCTCTTCGTACCCCCCTGAGGCCAGCACCTGCCTTGCCGCACGGTCCACTTCGCGGCACTCCACGCCGGGCGCGAGCGCCTCTCTGCCTGCCCTCTGGGCTGCGAAGACTAGGTCGTACAGCTCGATCTGCCAGTCCGCCGGCGTGGTGCCGATGACGAACGTACGGCCGATCTCGCAGCGGTAGCCGCGGTAGTCGGCGCCCAGACTCACCGTGAGAAAGTCACCCTCCTCGACCCGTCGGTCGGTGGGCAGATGACCCGGGCGGCCGGAGTTCGGCCCGGTGGCCACGGAAGTGGCGAAGGCCGGGCCGTCCGCGCCGTGGTCGACGAGCCGGCGCTCCAGCTCCAGCGCGAGATGGCGTTCGGTGCGGCCCACGAGGATCGACTCCAGCAGCTCGCCGAGCGCCTGGTCGGTGATCTCGGCGGCGATGCGCAGGCAGGCGATCTCCTCCTGGTCCTTCACCAGCCGCTGCGCCTCCACGGCACAGCCCAGGTCCGCCAGGCGCAGCCCGGGTGCCACGGAGCGCAGTGCGCGGTGCCGGGCCACGGTGAGGTGGTGCTCCTCCACGGCGAGCGTCTCCGCCCCGGCCTTCGCGGCGAGGTCGGCGGCGGCGACGGTCGGGTCGCCGGTGTGCGCGGGCAGCAGGCTGACCCGGAGGTTTTCGGCCGGCCGCCCCTCCGACGGCTCGCCGGTGGGTGCGGTGGGGCAGAGCAGCGTGTCGTCGCCCTCGTGCAGCAGCAGCGCGGCTCCGCGGGGCGCGCAGCCGGTGAGGTAGCGGATGTTGGCGGGGCTCGAAACGAGCGCCGCCGCGGTGTCGATCGCGCCCGCGCCGGTGCCGGCCGCGGCATAGCGGTCACGCAACCGGGCGCGTCGGGTTGCGTACATGTCTGGCATGTACCGAGCGTACGAGTACGCCGGGAGTCGCGCGCTTTGAGCGCGTCTGTAGGGGTTTCCGGCCCGGTGGGAACCGGGCCGGCCCCCGTCACCAGGCCGGCGGGCTGGCCAGGCTGCGGGCCACGACCTCGTCGAGCATCCGGGCGGTGGTGGCGACGTCGTGCTGCGAATTGTCGATGATCGGCAGACCGGAGCTGTACCAGCCGGCCATCCGGCCGTGGATGCGGGCGACCTCTTCGTCGGTCAGCCGGCGGTTGCCGCTGCGCTGGGCGTTGCGTTCGAGCACGATCTCCAGGCCCGGCAGGAGGACGACGGGCAGCAGCCCCGGGCCCACATGGCGCTTCCAGCCGCCCAGCCCGACCACCGGGCGGTCGGGGAAGACGGCGTCGTCGAGGATGCAGGAGATGCCGTTGGCGAGGAAGTTGCGCGCGGCGAAGCCGCAGGTCCGGCGGGCGAGACGGTACTGCGCCTCGGAGTGGTCGTTCCAGCCCTGCTGCGGGTCGGCGAACCCCGCGCGGACCCATTCGCGCACGTCGTCCAGGCTGATGTGCGCGGTGGGGACGCGGCGGATGTCGGCCCAGTGCCGGGCGACGCTGGTCTTGCCGGCGCCCGCGGGGCCGATGAGCAGCACCGCGACGGCGGTGTGCGCGACGTCGGGCGCGGCCGTGCCGGGTGGCGGCGTGGGCAGCGCGACGGGGTTGCCGGTGGGCAGCTGGATGTGACCCGTGGCCTGGCCCGTGGTCTCCGGCCGCGCCGCCTGCCGGTTCCCGCCCCAGCCGGCCGGCGCTCCCTGCTGCGGGGGCGGCGGACCCGTGGGAGCCCCCTGCGGCGGAGGCGGCGGACCGGTCGGCGCCGGGGGCCGCTGCGGCCCGGAGGGTATGGAACGGGCCTGGTGCTCGGCCCAGGCGCCGGCACTGCCCGGCAGATGCGGCGGTGGCAGCGGAGCCCCCCCTGGGTGCTGCATCCGGTGGCTCTCCGTCTCGTGGGATGAGGTGTGGAACGGTATCGAACGGTACCGCCCCCGGCCGTAGTGGAGAGAACGGCCGGGGGCGGCGGTAAGTGCCCGGCGGGCGTCAGGCGGCGATCTCGGCGTGCGCCGCGAGGAGCATCGCCGGGTCCGGGCCCTCCAGCACGGTCGGCTTCGCCAGCCCGTCCAGCACGATGAAGCGCAGCAGGTCGCCCCGGGACTTCTTGTCCACCTTCATCGTCTCCAGCAGCTTGGGCCACTGGTCACCGCGGTAGGTCAGCGGCAGGCCGACGGCGCCGAGGACGGTACGGTGCCGGTCGGCGGTCGCGTCGTCCAGGCGCCCGGCGATCCGGCCCAGCTCGGCGGCGAAGACCATGCCCACCGAAACGGCCGCGCCGTGCCGCCAGTTGTACCGCTCGTTCTTCTCGATGGCGTGCGCGAGCGTGTGGCCGTAGTTGAGGATCTCCCGCAGGCCCGACTCCTTGAGGTCGGAGGAGACCACGTCGGCCTTGACGCGGATGGCACGTTCGAGAAGCTCGGCGGTGTGCGGCCCGTCGGGGCGCTTCGCGGCCTCCGGGTCGCTCTCGATCAGGTCCAGGATGACCGGGTCGGAGATGAAGCCCGCCTTGATGACCTCGGCCAGGCCCGAGACGTAGTCGTGCACCGGCAGCGAGTCCAGCGCCGCGAGATCGCACAGCACGCCGGCCGGCGGGTGGAAGGCGCCTACGAGGTTCTTGCCCTCAGCGGTGTTGATGCCCGTCTTGCCGCCCACGGCCGCGTCCACCATGCCCAGCACGGTGGTCGGCACGGCGATCCAGCGCACCCCGCGCAGCCAGGTGGCCGCGACGAAGCCCGCGACATCGGTGGTGGCACCGCCGCCGACGCCCACCACGACGTCGGTGCGCGTGAAGCCGGTCTGCCCGAGCGCCTTCCAGCAGTACGCCGCGACCTCGGCGGTCTTGGCCTCCTCGGCGTTCGGCAGCTGGATCGCGATGGCCTCGTACCCCTGGCCCGCGAGGTCCTCGCGCAGCGCCTCACCGGTGGCGGCCAGCGCCTCGGGGTGCAGGACCGCGACCCGCTTGGCCAGGTTCCCGATCAGCGAGGGCAGCTCGCCCAGCAGCTGCCGGCCGACCAGCACGTCGTACGGGTCCGAACCGGCGGAGCCGCCGATGTGGATACGAGTGGGTGCGTCGGTCATGCTTTCCTCAGCTCCAATGCGTCAAGGACGGCCTCGGCGACGTCCTCGGGGGTGCGCCCCTCCGTGGACACCACCGCGCGGGACACCTCCATGTACAGCGGCCGGCGCTCGGCCATCAGCTCGCGCCAGCGCTGCCGGGGGTTGACCGCCAGCAGCGGGCGCGGCGCGTCCAGGCCCACCCGCTTCACGGCCTCGGCGACGCCCATCTCCAGGAAGACCACGGGCAGCCCGGAGAGCAGCTCGCGGGTGGACGCGTCCAGGATCGCGCCGCCGCCGAGCGCCAGTACCCCGGCGTGGTCGCGCACCGCGGCGCTCACGGCCTGCCGCTCCAGCTCCCGGAAGTGCGGCTCGCCCTCGTCGATGAAGATCTCCGAGATCTCCTTGCCGGCCCCGGCGACGATGTCCGCGTCGGTGTCCCGGAAGGTGGTGCCCAGCCGCTCGGCGAGCGCCAGCCCGGTGGTGGTCTTGCCCACCCCCATGGGACCGACGAGCACGACGGCCGGGCCGGTCACCGGCTCGCTCACCGGATGGCCAGGTTGTCGAGGAACGACCGGACGTTGCGGCGGGTCTCGGCGACGCTGTCGCCGCCGAACTTCTCCGCCACGGCGTCCGCGAGGACCAGCGCCACCATGGCCTCGGCGACGATGCCGGCGGCCGGCACGGCGCACACGTCGGAGCGCTGGTGGTGGGCCTGCGCCGCCTCGCCGGTGGTCACGTCGACGGTGGCCAGGGCGCGCGGCACGGTCGCGATCGGCTTCATCGCGGCGCGGACGCGCAGCAGCTCGCCGGTGGTCAGGCCGCCCTCGGTGCCGCCGGAGCGGCCCGACGCGCGCTTGATCCCGTCGTCGGTGGCCAGGATCTCGTCGTGCGCCTTGGAACCCGGCACGCGGGCCAGGTCGAAGCCGTCGCCGACCTCGACGCCCTTGATCGCCTGGATGCCCATCAGGGCACCGGCCAGGCGGGCGTCCAGGCGCCGGTCCCAGTGCACGTGGCTGCCGAGGCCGACCGGCACGCCGTACGCCAGGACCTCGACGACGCCGCCGAGGGTGTCGCCGTCCTTGTGGGCCTGGTCGATCTCCGCGACCATCGCCTTCGACGCGTCCTGGTCCAGGCAGCGCACCGGGTCGGCGTCCAGCTTCTCGACGTCGGAGGGCTTGGGGTACACGCCGTACGGGGCCTTGGCGGCGGCCAGCTCGACGACATGGCTGACGATCTCGATGCCGGCCGTCTCCTTGAGGTAGGAGCGGGCCACGGCGCCCAGCGCGACGCGGGCAGCGGTCTCGCGCGCCGAGGCGCGCTCCAGGATCGGGCGGGCCTCGTCGAAGCCGTACTTCTGCATGCCGGCCAGGTCGGCGTGGCCGGGGCGGGGCCGGGTCAGCGGCGCATTACGGGCCAGCTCGGCCAGCTCCGCCTCGTCGACCGGGTCGGCCGCCATGACCTTTTCCCACTTGGGCCACTCGGTGTTGCCCACCATGACCGCGACCGGCGAGCCCAGGGAGAGGCCGTGCCGGACGCCACCGAGGAAGGTCACCTCGTCGCGCTCGAACTTCATACGGGCACCGCGGCCATAGCCGAGCCGGCGACGGGCCAGGGCGTCCGCCACCATGTCCGTGGTAACGGGGACGCCGGCCGGAAGGCCCTCCAGCGTCGCCACCAGTGCGGGGCCGTGCGACTCCCCCGCCGTCAGCCAGCGCAACCTGCTCAACGGTGCTCCTCGTGTACTGCGCGTACGTTCTTCCCCTGATCCTCCCACGACCCGCCCGGCGGCCGGCGCCCAGTCCAGGGAGCGGACCGCCGCGTCCGCGGTCCGGCCGGATACGGTCCCGGCCGGGGTCGGGTCAGCGAGCGGCCAGCGCCGCCTCGCCGGCCTTGCGCATCGCGGCCAGCGGGGCCCGCTCGCAGCCGGTCATCCGCTCGACCTGCAGGACGGCCTGGTGGACCAGGAGGTCCAGGCCGCCGACGACCGCGCCGCCGCGCTCGGACCAGGCGGCGGCCAGCGCGGTGGGCCACGGCTCGTACAGCACGTCGAAGAGGGTGCCGGGCCGTGGGGGCACGGCGGCGGCCAGCGCGTCCGTGGTGCCGGCCGGGGTCGTGGCGATCACCAGGGGCGCCTCGAAGGCGGCCGCGGCGTCGTCCCAGGGGGCGGTGCGGACGGCGACACCGAGCCGCTCGCCCCAGCCGCGCATCTCGTCGGCGCGCGCCCGGCTGCGGACGTACACGGTCACCTCGCCGGTGCAGAGGCGGGCGAGCGCGGCGAGCGCCGAGGAGGCGGTGGCGCCGGCGCCGAGGATCGCGGCGCTCTCGACGCTCGTCACGCCGCGCTCGCGCAGCGCCTCCTGGATGCCGGGGATGTCGGTGTTGTCGCCGGTCCGCCGGCCGTCCTCGGTGAAGATCACGGTGTTGACGGCCTCGACGGAGGCGGCGGTCTCGCTGATCCCGTCGAGCAGCGGGATGACCGCGCGCTTCAGCGGCATGGTCAGTGACAGGCCCGCCCACTCGGCGTCGTCCAGGCCCGCCAGGAAGCCGGGCAGGGCCGCCTCGTCGATCTCGAAGCGGCCGTACTCCCGGCCGGCCAGCCCCAGTTCGTCGTACGCGGCGCGGTGCAGCACCGGGGACAGCGAATGGGCGATGGGCGATCCGAGGACCGCCGCCTTGTGGTGGGTTCCTGACACGGGTACTGCCCTCAGCCGTTCTCTCACGGGCCCTGTCCTGGCGGGTCGCCAGGGGCCTAACGCGTCTTGTTGAATTCCGCGACGAGCTTCTCGTGCTCGGCGTAGGTCTTGGCGAACTTCGACTTCCCGTTGATGGCGACGAAGTAGTACCAGCCGTCGTCGGTCGGGTTGACCGCCGCCTTCAGCGCGTCATCGCCCGGATTGCCGATCGGCCCCGGCGGCAGCCCCTTGTAGTAATACGTGTTGTAGGGGTTGTCGTAGTTCTTGATGGCGCTGATCGGAATGTCGAGTTCGCTCTGGTTCTTGATGTAGTTGTACGTCGAGTCGAATTCGAGCCGGCCCCAGGTCTCGGGATTGCTCCGGTCCAGGCGGTTGTAGACGACCTCGGCCATCTTGCGGAAGTCGTCGTGGCTGGTGCCCTCGGCCTGGGTGAGGCTGGCCACCGTGACGAGCTGCAGCGGCGATTTCAGCCCGTATTTCTTCGCGTTCGCCACCAGGTCGTAGCGGGCGTAATTCTGCTTCGCCCGCGCGACCATCTGCTTGAGGACGTCCGCCGGTTTCGCCTTCGGGCTCACCGCGTATGTCGAGGGGTAGAGGAAGCCCTCCAGCGGGTCCTTGATGTCGGGGTCGTCGTCCGCCCAGGACGGCAGGCCGAGGTTCTTCGCCTCGCTCGCGGCGACGCCCTTGGTCGTGCCGGCCTTCAGATCGAGCTTCTTGTCGATCCGCTCGTAGACCGAGACCGCCCGCATGCCCTCCGGGATCGTCATGCCGTTGCGGCTCTGCGGGCTGAGCATCAGCTCCACGGCCGACGCCGCCGACATCCCCTTGCGCAGCGTGTACGCGCCGGGCTGGAGGCCGCTCTCGGCCTTGGGGTTCTCGGTGACCGCCGCGGTGAACGCGTCGGCGCTCTTGACCACGCCCTCCTTCTTGAGGAGCAGCCCCATCTGGAGCACGGGCGAGCCGTCCGGGATCTCCACCTGGACGCTCCCGCTGCCCTCGCCGTCGAAGTCCGGCGGCGGGGCGAAGCGGTCGTACGCCAGGTAACCGCCGCCGCCGATCACCGCGAGGGCGACGACCGCGGCGACCGCGCGGCCGCGGCGCTTCGGGCGCTGGTCCCGGTCGCGGCGGTCCCGTGCCGACCGGCGCTTCTCGCGTGGCGCCGGGTCCTCATCGGGGCCGTCGTCCGCGTCGCCGCCGGAGAAGAAGGCGTGGTCCGGCTCCGGTTCGGGCCCGGCCTGCTCGTCCTGCCAGGGCGCATCCTGCCCCGGCGGGTCGCCGGGGACGACGGGCATGGCCGCCGTCCGGTCGTGCCCCATCGACTGGGCCGGGTGCGGTGCCGGGTAGCCGTCGGGCGTGCCGTAGTGGTCCGGCGCCGCGCCGCCGTACGGGTCGGGCTGCTGACCGTAGGGGTCGCCCTGGCCGTACGGATCGGGCTGCTGACCGTAGGGGGCGGACTGGCCGTAGGGGTCGGACTGGTGGCCGTACGGGTCGTACGGCACGCCGCCGGTCTGCCCGGCCTGGCCGTACGGGTCGTACTGCTGCTGGCCGTACTGGTGCTGCTGGTGGCCGGGAGCGCCGTCCCAGCCCTGCTGCCCCTGTCCCGCGTAGGCGTCCTGACCCGCGTAGGGGTCCTGGCTCCCGTAGGAAGCCCGGCCGCCGTAGGCGCCCTGGTCACCGTAGGACTCTCCGTACAGAGGGTCCTCGGGATGCCAGGGTTCGGAGCCGTAGCCCCGGCCGTACTCAGTCATCGATCCCCTAGAGCCGCGAGGCGGTGCGCTCCGTGGTCGCAGCGCGGCTTGTGTACTGACCGCCTCTTCTTGCGCCCGCCACTGTTCGAACGCGGCCGGTCGCGCGGAACGTTACCGTACCGCGATCAGACGTCCGCCTCGACGCTCTCACCAGGGACCTGACCGGACGTGCGTTCGGTTTCCAGGGCGCTCTGCAGGATGACCACGGCCGCCGCCTGATCGATGGCGGAACGTCCCTTCTTGGCCTTCACACCGGAGGCGCGCATGCCCTGGGCCGCGGTGACCGTCGACATCCGCTCGTCGACCAGCCGCACCGGCACCGGCGCGATGTTCTTCGCCATCTCCTTGGCGAAGGCCCGCACCTTGGCCGCGGCCGGCCCCTCTCCCCCGTTCAGGGAGCGGGGCAGGCCGACGACGACCTCCAGCGGTTCGTACTCCTCGATGATCGCCTTCAGCCGCCGGTGGGCGGCCGGGACGTCACGTCCCGGCACGGTCTCCACCGGCGTCGCGAGGACCCCGTCGGGGTCGCACGAGGCGACCCCGATGCGGGCGTCCCCGACGTCGACGGCGATCCGCCTGCCGCGTCGCATACCGCTCACGTGCCTCAGCCGGCCTGCGCGACGAGGCGCTCGACGGCCTCGATGGCCTCGGGCACGGCGGCGGCGTTCTGGCCACCGCCCTGGGCGACGTCCGGCTTGCCGCCGCCACCGCCGCCGAGCGTCTTGGCGGCCGTGCGGACCAGCTCGCCGGCCTTGATGCCGCGCTCGCGGGCCGCCTCGTTGGTGGCGATCACGGTCACCGGGCGGCCGTTGGCCACCGAGAAGAGGGCCACGACGGCCGGACGGTCGGACGGGATGCGGCCGCGCACGTCCAGGACGAGCTTGCGCAGGTCGTCGGCGGAGGTGCCGTCGGGCACCTGGCCGGAGGCAAGCGCGACGCCGCCCACGTTCTTGGCGCCCTCGGCGAGCCCGGCGGCGGCCTGCAGGACCTTCTCCGCGCGGAACTGCTCGATCTGCTTCTCGGCCTCCTTGAGCTTGGCGAGCACGCCGGAGACCTTCTCCGGCAGCTCCTCGGGCCGGCCCTTGACCAGCTCGGTGAGCTGCGAGACGACCGTGTGCTCACGGGCCAGGAAGTTGTACGCGTCCACGCCCACCAGGGCCTCCACGCGGCGCACACCGGAACCGATGGAGGACTCGCCGAGCAGCTTCACCAGGCCCAGCTGGGCGGTGTTGTGGACGTGCGTACCGCCGCACAGCTCCTTGGAGAAGTCGCCGATGGTGACCACGCGCACCCGGTCGCCGTACTTCTCGCCGAACTCGGCGATGGCACCCTGCTTCTTCGCGTCGTCCATGCTCATCACCTCGGCGGTGACGTCCAGTTCGCGCGAGAGCACCTCGTTGATCTTCTGCTCGACGTCCGTGAGGACCGTGCCGGGCACGGCGGTCGGCGAGCCGAAGTCGAACCGGAAGCGGCCCGGGGAGTTCTCCGAACCGGCCTGGGCGGCGGTGGGGCCAAGAGCGTCCCGCAGCGCCTGGTGCGTGAGGTGCGTGGCGCTGTGGGCGCGGGCGATGGCCCGGCGGCGCTTGATGTCGATGGTGGCGTACGCGGGCGAGCCCACGGTGATCTCGCCGACCTGGACCGAGCCCTTGTGGACGGTGACGCCCGGGACCGGCTGCTGGACGTCGCGGACCTCGATCACGGCGCCGGTGTCGGTCTTGATGCGGCCCATGTCGGCGAGCTGGCCGCCGCCCTCGGCGTAGAACGGGGTGCGGTCCAGGACGACCTCGACCTCGTCGCCCTCGTGGGCGGCGGGAGCCGAGGCGCCGTTGACGACCAGGCCGACGACCGTGGACTCGCCGTCGGTGTCGGTGTAGCCGGTGAAGACGGTGGAGCCGGACTTGTCGGCGACCTCGCGGTAGGCGGACATGTCGGCGTGGCCGTGCTTCTTGGCCTGGGCGTCGGCCTTGGCGCGCTCCCGCTGCTCCTTCATCAGGCGGCGGAACCCGTCCTCGTCCACCGAAAGGCCCTGCTCGGCGGCCATTTCGAGGGTGAGGTCGATCGGGAAGCCCCAGGTGTCGTGGAGCAGGAACGCCTTGTCGCCGGCGAGGACCTTGCCGCCGGCGGCCTTGGTCTCGGTCACGGCGGTGTCGAGGATGTTCGTGCCGGCCTTCAGCGTCTTGAGGAAGGCGGCCTCCTCGGCGAGGGCCACGGTCTCGATGCGCTTGCGGTCCTGGAGCAGCTCCGGGTACTGCTGGCCCATCGTCTTGATGACCACGTCGACGAGGTCGGCGACGACCGGGTCGGTGGCACCGAGGATGCGCATGTTGCGGATGGCGCGGCGCATGATGCGGCGCAGCACGTAGCCGCGGCCCTCGTTGCCGGGCGTGACGCCGTCACCGATGAGCATGACGGAGGTGCGCATGTGGTCGGCGACGACGCGCAGCGAGACGTCGGTGTCCTGGCCGGCACCGTAGGCGACGCCGGTGAGGTCCGTGGCCTTGTCGATCACGACGCGCAGGGTGTCGGTCTCGTACATGTTCTGCACGCCCTGCAGGATCATCGCGAGGCGTTCGAGGCCGAGGCCGGTGTCGATGTTCTTGCTGGGCAGCTCGCCGAGGATCTCGAAGTCCTCCTTGCCGGTGCCCTCGCCGCGCTCGTACTGCATGAAGACCAGGTTCCAGATCTCCACGTACCGCTCGTCGTTGACGGCCGGGCCGCCCTCGATGCCGAACTCCGGGCCGCGGTCGTAGTTGATCTCGGAGCACGGGCCGCACGGACCCGGGACACCCATGGACCAGTAGTTCTCCGACTTGCCCAGGCGCTGGATGCGCTCCTTGGGCACGCCGACGACCTCGTGCCAGATGCGCTCGGCCTCGTCGTCGTCCAGGTACACGGTCACCCAGAGCTTCTCGGGCTCCAGGCCGTAGCCGCCCTCCGCCACGGGAGTCGTCAGCAGCTCCCAGGCGTACTTGATGGCGCCTTCCTTGAAGTAATCGCCGAAGGAGAAGTTGCCGCACATCTGGAAGAACGTGCCGTGCCGGGTGGTCTTGCCGACCTCTTCGATGTCCGGCGTGCGCACGCACTTCTGGACGCTGGTGGCGCGTGGGGCCGGCGGCTTGACCTCGCCGAGGAAGTACGGCTTGAAGGGGACCATGCCCGCGGGGACCAGCAGCAGCGTCGGGTCGTCCGCGATGAGCGACGCCGAGGGCACGACGGTGTGCCCGCGCTCCTCGAAGAAGCTCAGCCAGCGGCGGCGGATTTCAGCCGACTCCATCAGTGGTCCTCGTTTCGGTTCGGTCCGGTTGTCCGGGTGATACGTGTCGGGGGGTGGTGCGGTGCGAGGGCGTCGGTCCGGCGGGCGGGCGGCAGTTCGCGCGCCGCTCCGGTCTCCGTCAGACCGAGCGCTTCGTGCAACTGCTCTTCACGGTCCGCCATTCCGTCGCGTACGTCCAATGCAAATCGGCGCAGCCGGTGTCCGGTCTCCACCGCCTTGTCCGCTGCCTGCGCCGCGAGGCTGTCGGGCTGGAGCTTGCGCAGCTTGCTGTGGACCTTGTTGGTGGCCCACACCCCGGCGGCTGCGCCGGTGGTGAACCAGAATGCGCGGCGGAACATCGCGGTGATCAGTCCTTGGAACGGCGGTTGCGGCGCCCGCTGCGGCGGGCGGCTGGCAGGGTGCGGCTGACGACGACGGGGGACTCGGGCGCGGGCGCGCCCTTCCGGCCGATCGCACGGCGGACGCCGTAGCCGAACGCCGCGACCTTGACCAGCGGCCCGCCGAAGGCGGAGGAGACGGTCGAGGAGAGCGCGGAGGCGTTGGCCGTGACCTCTTGCACGTCGGAGGTGATCGCGTCGACGCGGGCGAGCTGGGTGTGCGCGGAGCGGACGGTCTCGGACGCGTCGGCGAGCAGCGGCACGGCCTTCTCGGACACCTCGTCGACCATCTTCGTCGTCGCCTTCAGCGTCTGCGCGAGCCTCACCAGCACGAGGGCGAGGAACGACACGAGGATCGCCCAGAAGACGGCCACGAGGATCCCGGCCACCTCTCCACCGGACACGCTCACACCACTTTCCGACTGGTTCTCTGCTTGTCTCGTCCTGCTCGATCGGCAGGTGTCGACCCTATCGCGCCGGGGCTCCCCGTCCGCACCGTGTTCCCGTGTGCCACGGCCGGTTCCGGGGGCAGCAGCGACGCGGCGGACCGCGTACCCGGGCCGGTGCGGCGCGATTGTACGGTCCGCACACCGGCGAGTACGCTCCGTGTGCCATGCGACGCTCCCGGGGACCGGATCCCGCCTTCCGAGACCACCGCGTCCGCCTGCCGGGCCCGGGCAATCTGCCCGCGGAACTGAACCGGTTCATCGGACGTGCGGACGAACTGGCCGCGCTGACCGGAAGGGTGGCCGAGGCGCGGCTGGTGGCGCTCACGGGGATGGGCGGGGTCGGCAAGACACGGCTCGCCGTGCAGGCCGGCCGGGCGCTCCGGGACCGCTTCCGCGACGGGGTGTGGCTGGTCGAGCTGTCCGACGTGCGGGAGCCGCATCTGCTGGACCACGCCGTCGCCGAGGCGCTGGAGCTGGCCGACCACAGCGGCCGCCCGACCCGGGACGCGCTCTGCGACGACCTCGCAGGCCGTGAGCTGCTGCTGATCCTGGACGGCTACGAGCACCTGGTGGACGCGTGCGCGCCGCTGGTGGCGCGGCTGCTGCGCCGGGCACCCGGCCTCCGGGTGCTGGCCTCGGGGCGGCGCCCGATGGGCCTGCCCGGGGAGCGGAACCTCCCGCTGCTGCCGCTGCCCGACGCGGACGCCGGAGAGCTGTTCGCCGACCGGGCGGGCTGCGTCGTCGCCGGGTTCGCCGTCGACGGGTCGAACAG
Source organism: Streptomyces sp. NPDC053560 (assembly GCF_044544605.1). Taxonomy (NCBI): domain Bacteria; kingdom Bacillati; phylum Actinomycetota; class Actinomycetes; order Kitasatosporales; family Streptomycetaceae; genus Streptomyces; species Streptomyces sp. NPDC053560. The sequence continues at coordinate 396,012 of NZ_JBITXI010000002.1, forward strand.
TGCCGCGGTGGCCGAGCTGTGCCACCGGCTCGACGGCATCCCGCTGGCCCTGGAGCTGGCCGCCGGCCGGCTGCGGGTGCTCTCCGTGGAGCAGGTGGTGCACCGCCTGGACGACCGCTTCCGGCTGCTGACCGGCACCGACCGGCTCGCCCTCCCCCGCCACCAGACGCTGCGCACGGCCATCGGCTGGAGCCACGAGCTGTGCACGCCGGCGGAGCGGCTGCTGTGGGCGCGGCTGTCGGTGTTCGGCGGCCAGTTCGACCTGGAGGCGGCCGAGTACGTGTGCTCGGGGCGCGACCTGCCCGCCGAGGACCTGCTGGACGTGCTGTCCGAGCTGGTCGCGCAGTCGGTGGTGGTCCGCGAGGAGACCCGGGCCGGGGTGCGGTACCGGATGCTGGACACCGTACGGGCCTACGGCGCGGACTGGCTGGCGGCGCTGGGCGACACCGAGCGGCTGCGGCGGCGGCACCGCGACTGGTACGTGGGCCTGGCCACCTGGTGCGAGCTGGACTGGTTCGGGCCGCGCCAGGACGAGGTGGCAGCGCGGATCGACGTGGAGCTGCCCAACGTAAGGCTGGCGCTGGAGCACAGCCTGGAGGTGCCGGAGGAGGCGTACCTGGGGCAGTTCCTGGCCGGGACGCTGTGGTTCTTCTGGGTCGGCTGCGGCCGGCTCTCGGAGGGCCGGCACTGGCTGGAGCGGTCCCTGGCCATGCCCGCCGACCATCACGACGCACGGCTGAAGGCGCTGTGGGTGACCGGTTACGTCGCGGTCCTCCAGGGCGATCCGGCCGGCGCCCGGCGCGCGCTGGAGCAGTGCCGGTCGGAGGCGCGGTACGCGGGCAACGCACGGGCCGCGGCGTACGCGCAGCACCGGCTGGGCTGCCTGGCGCTGACCGGGGACGACGTGCCGCGCGCCGAGAGGCTGCTGCGGGCGGCGCTGGCCGCCTACCGCGAGGTCGGCGAACTGAACAGCAACGTGCTGATGGCGCAGATCGAGCTGGCGATGGCGGTGGCGTTCGGCGGCGACCTGGCGACGGCGGAGGAGCTGTGCGTCGAGGTGCGCGAGGTGTGCGCCGACCACGGCGAGCGCTGGGCTCGGGCGTACGCGCTGTACGTGCTGGCCTACGCGGCCTGGACGCGGCGGGACCTGGCGGGCGCCCGGCAGCTGCTGACCGAGTGCCTGGTGATCGACCACGTCTTCCACGACCTGCTGGGCGCGGTGCTGGCGGTGGAGCTGCTGGCGCTGGTCACGGTGGACGAGGGGGACGCGGCGGAGGCGGCGGTGCTGCAGGGTGTCGCGGCGCGGATCTGGCCCGCGGTCGGGCCGCAGCTGTTCGGCTCCCGGAGCTTCAACCGACCGCACGAGCTGTGCGCGCGGCTGGCCCGCGAGCAGCTGGGCGACGCGGGGTACGAGGCGGCCGTGCGGCGGGGCGGGGCGCTGGACCTGGACGCGGCCGTCACGCGGGTGCTGGGCGGCCTGCCGCGGCCGCGCGGGTCCGCGGGCAGCAGTACGGCCCCGGGAACGGGCGAACCCGCCATCTCACCGGCCGCGAACGGCGGGGAGACGGCGGGCTGAGGGGCGGCGCGCCGCAGTACGGCGCGCTGCCCGTGCACTGCCGGGCGGGATCCGACCGGCGGGCGGAGTACGGGGCTCGCTCAGCGGGCGTAGTACTCGACGACCAGCTGCTCGTCGCAGATGACCGGGATCTCCTTGCGGTTGGGGTCCCGGTCCAGGCGGAACGCCAGGGCCTGGAGGTTGACCTCCAGGTAGCGGGGGGTCTCGCCCTCGCCGGCGTAGCCACCCTCACGGGCGACCTGGAAGGGGTGCTTCTCGCGGCTGCGCTCGCGGACCATCACCACGTCGCCGGGGCGGACGCGGAAGGACGGCTTGTCGACCTTGCGGTCGTTCACCGAGATGTGGCCGTGGACCACCATCTGGCGGGCCTGGTAGATCGTCCGGGCCAGACCCGAACGCAGGACGAGCGCGTCCAGACGGCGCTCAAGCTCGATGATCAGCGCTTCGCCTGTCTTGCTGTCGACCTTCCGAGCGCGGTCGTAGGCGCGCACCATCTGGCGCTCGCTGATGTCGTACTGCGCACGCAGACGCTGCTTCTCGAGCAGGCGGACCTTGTAGTCACTGTTCTGCTTGCGGCCACGGCCGTGCTCGCCGGGCGGGTAGGGACGGGCCTCGAAGTACTTGACGGCCTTCGGCGTCAGGGCGATGCCGAGCGCGCGGGACTTCTTGACCTTGGGACGCGACTGGTTCACGTGGAACGGACCTCCATGTAAGTTAGGTGAGGCTTACCTTAGCAGCGCGAGGAGACCGCATGTTTCGACCTGGGAACCCCCTGCCCAGTGCAGACCAGAGCACAGAGGCGGGTCAGCCGCGTCCCACGGAAGACGCCCAGCAGCCATCCGCCGCCGAGCGTGTGCGAACCCTCGTGGATTCCCATGCTATGGCGTCGCTGACCATTCCCGGAGTCCACGATCTCGACGAAGCCGGTTTCGCCGCGCCCACCTGCAGAACCGTCGACAGCTCAGGAGACGTGCTGTTGCTGGTTCCTGGCGATTCCGCGGCCGCACGTGCCGCCGCACACGCACAGGACGACGACGTCACCGCCGTGATGGAACTCACGGATGTCGCACCCGTTTCGGTGCCTCATCGCATCCGCGGACGGGCCTGGGTGGCCGGCTGGCTCACCCCGGTACGGGGCGAGGACCGGGCCCAGGCAGCCCGGCTGCTCGCCGAGCGGCACCCCGTCGGGGAGCTGCTGGGCATCGGCGAGGCGCTGCGCCCCGACCCGGCCCCCGGCGCCGTCCAGCGCGCCCCGTGGATGATGCTCCGCCTGGAGGTCGGCGAGGCCACTGTGGACGATCTGTGGGGCGCCGACTCCGTCGAGCCGGAAGAGTTCGCCCAGGCCGCTCCGGACCCCGTGGCGGGCCACGAGGCCGAGCTTCTGCAGCATCTGCACACCGCCCACGGCGAGCAGGTACGCGACCTGTGCGGGCTGCTCGGCGACCGGGCCGAGCAGATCTGCGCGGCGCGCGGCTCCGTCGTCCCCGTGGCGCTGGACCGCTTCGGCCTGCGGGTCCGCTTCTCCGACCCCGGCACGCAGACCTTCGACGCCCGCTTCGACTTCCCCACGCCCGTACGGGACCTGATGGAGCTCCGGCGGGCGATGCACCACCTCTTCGACGCCGCGGCGTGAGTGCCCGCGACGGCAACGGCGCCGTCCCGGTCACCGCGTCCGCGCGGCGCCGTGCCCCGCAGAAAGAACCGCCCCTCCCGGCACGAAGCCGGGAGGGGCGGTGCGCTTACGGCGGCGGGCCGCCGGGGCGCGTCAGGCGCTGAGCGCGGCGAGGGCCTTGTTCAGCGTGCCGGACGGACGCATGACGGCCGCGGCCTTCGCCGGGTCGGGCTGGTAGTAGCCGCCGATGTCGGCCGGCTTGCCCTGGACGGCGATCAGCTCGTCGACGATCGTCTGCTCCTGCTCGGCCAGCGTCGCGGCGAGGGCCGCGAACGCCTCGGCGAGCGGCGCGTCGTCGGTCTGCTCGGCCAGCTCCTGGGCCCAGTACAGAGCCAGGTAGAAGTGGCTGCCGCGGTTGTCGATACCGCCGAGCTTGCGGCTGGGCGACTTGTTCTCGGCCAGGAACGTGCCGGTGGCGCGGTCCAGGGTGTCGGCGAGGATCTGGGCACGCGCGTTGCCCGTCTTCTGCGCGAGGTGCTCGAAGCTCACCGCGAGCGCGAGGAACTCACCCAGGCTGTCCCAGCGCAGGTAGTTCTCCTTGACCAGCTGCTGGACGTGCTTGGGCGCGGAGCCGCCGGCACCGGTCTCGAAGAGACCACCGCCGTTGATGAGCGGCACGACCGAGAGCATCTTGGCGCTGGTGCCCAGCTCCAGGATCGGGAACAGGTCGGTGAGGTAGTCGCGCAGCACGTTGCCGGTCACCGAGATGGTGTTCTCGCCGCGGCGGATGCGCTCCACCGAGAACTTCGTGGCCTCGACCGGGGACATGATCTCGATCTGCAGGCCCTCGGTGTCGTGCTCCGGGAGGTACTGCTTGACCTTGGCGATCAGGTTCGCGTCGTGCGCGCGGCCCTCGTCCAGCCAGAACACGGCCGGGTCGCCGGTCGCGCGGGCGCGGGTGACGGCCAGCTTGACCCAGTCACGGATCGGCACGTCCTTGGTCTGGCAGGCGCGGAAGATGTCGCCGGCGCTGACCGTCTGCTCCAGCAGCGCGGTGCCGTTGCCGTCGACGACCCGCACGGTGCCGGTGGCGGGGACCTCGAAGGTCTTGTCGTGGCTGCCGTACTCCTCGGCCTTCTGCGCCATCAGGCCGACGTTCGGCACCGAGCCCATGGTCGAGGGGTCGTACGCGCCGTTGGCCTTGCAGTCCTCGATGACGGCCTGGTAGATGCCGGCGTACGAGCTGTCGGGGATGACCGCGAGGGCGTCCTGCTCCTGGTCGTCCTTGTTCCACATGTGGCCGGAGGTGCGGATCATGGCCGGCATGGAGGCGTCGACGATGACGTCGCTGGGAACGTGCAGGTTGGTGATGCCGCGGTGGGAGTCGACCATGGCCAGGTCCGGGCCCTCGGCGAGCTCGGCGTCGAAGGAGGCCTTGATCTCCTCGCCCTGGGGCAGGGACTCCAGGCCCTTCCAGATGCCGCCGAGACCGTCGTTCGGGGTCAGGCCGGCGCCGGCGAGCACGTCCGCGTACTTCGCGAAGGTCTTCGGGAAGAAGGCGCGCACCACGTGGCCGAAGATGATCGGGTCGGAGACCTTCATCATGGTGGCCTTGAGGTGCACCGAGAACAGCACGCCCTCGGCCTTGGCGCGGGCGACCTGCTCCTTGAGGAACTCGCGCAGCGCGCCGACGCGCATGACGGAGGCGTCCACGACCTCGCCCGCGAGCACCGGTACCGACTCGCGCAGCACGGTGGTGGAGCCGTCGTCACCGACCAGCTCGATCTTCAGCGCGCCGTCCTCGGCGATGACGACCGACTTCTCGGTGGAGCGGAAGTCGTCGCCGGTCATGTGCGCGACGTTCGTCTTGGAGTCGGCCGTCCAGGCGCCCATGCGGTGCGGGTTGGCCTTGGCGTAGTTCTTGACCGACGCGGGGGCACGGCGGTCGGAGTTGCCCTCGCGCAGGACCGGGTTGACGGCCGAGCCCTTGACCTTGTCGTAGCGGGCGCGGATGTCGCGCTCCTCGTCGGTCTTCGGGTCGTCCGGGTAGTCCGGCAGCGCGTAACCCTGCTCCTGCAGCTCGGCGACGGCCGCCTTGAGCTGCGGGATCGAGGCCGAGATGTTCGGCAGCTTGATGATGTTCGCCTCGGGCGTCTTCGCCAGCTCGCCGAGCTCGGCCAGCGCGTCGTCGATGCGCTGGTCCTCCCGAAGACGCTCGGGGAAGCTGGCGATGATCCGGCCCGCCAGCGAGATGTCACGGCTCTCCACGGCGACACCGGCCGTCGAGGCGTAGGCCTCGATCACCGGCATGAAGGAATACGTCGCCAGGGCCGGGGCCTCGTCGGTGTGCGTATAGATGATGGTCGAGTCAGTCACCGGTGCTCCGCTCCACGTCTGCAACATTGCTCGACATCAAGATATCTCGTGACGGGCCCCCGCTCGACAGGGCCCTGCCCGTACGGCGGCGGAAGGCGGCCTTCCGCGTGCGCCTCACTCCCCCGCCGGCCCCGCCTCCCCCGCCAGCCTGCCGCGCACCCGCTCCACCACGTCGTAGTACCGCGCCTCGGAGCCGTACCGCGTGGGGGTGTAGTACCGCTTGCCGTGCACCTCGTCCGGCGCGTACTGCTGGGCCGCGATGCCGCCGGGGAGGTCGTGCGGGTACTGGTAGCCCTTGCCGTGGCCGAGCTTCTTCGCGCCCTGGTAGTGGCTGTCGCGCAGATGCTGCGGCACCGGCCCCGCCAGCCCGGCGCGCACGTCCGCCAGCGCCGCGTCGATGGCCATGTACGCCGCGTTGGACTTCGGCGCGAGGGCCAGCGCGATCGTCGCCTGGCTGAGGGTGATCCGGGCCTCCGGGAAGCCGATCATGGCGACGGCCTGCGCGGCGGCCACCGCCGTCTGCAGCGCGGAGGGGTCGGCCAGTCCGATGTCCTCGCTCGCGGAGATCATCAGCCGGCGGGCGATGAACCGCGGGTCCTCGCCCGCCTCGATCATCCGGGCCAGATAGTGCAGCGCCGCGTCCACGTCCGAGCCGCGGATGGACTTGATCAGCGCGCTGGCCACGTCGTAGTGCTGGTCACCGGCCCGGTCGTACTTCACGGCCGCCCGGTCGACGGACTCCTCCAGCGTCTGGAGGGAGATCTCCTTCTCCCCCTTGGAGATCGCCGAGCCGGCGCCGGCCTCCAGGGCCGTCAGCGCCCGGCGCGCGTCCCCGCCCGCGATCCGCAGCAGATGCGCCTCGGTGTCCTCGGGCAGCGTCACCGCGCCCGCCAGCCCCCGCGCGTCGGTCAGCGCGCGCTTCAGCAGCCCCCGCAGGTCGTCGTCGGTCAGCGGCTCCAGCGTGAGGAGCAGCGAGCGGGAGAGCAGCGGGGAGATCACCGAGAAGTACGGATTCTCGGTGGTCGCGGCGATGAGCGTCACCCAGCGGTTCTCGACCGCGGGGAGCAGGGAGTCCTGCTGGGCCTTGCTGAAGCGGTGGATCTCGTCCAGGAAGAGGACGGTCTCCTTGCCGTACCCGCCGGAGGCGCGGCGGGCACCGTCGATGACGGACCGCACCTCCTTCACCCCCGCGGTGATCGCGGAGAGCTCCACGAAGCGCTTGTTGGTCGCCTGGCTGACGACGTACGCGAGGGTGGTCTTGCCGATGCCGGGCGGGCCCCACAGGAACACCGAGGACGGCCCCGCCGGGCCGCCCTCCCCCTCGCCCACCAGCCGCCGCAGCGGCGATCCGGGCTTCAGCAGATGCTGCTGGCCGACCACCTCGTCCAGGGTGCGCGGACGCATCCGTACGGCGAGCGGGGACCCCGCGGGGTCCTTCTCCTGGCGGTCTTCGGCAGCGGCGGTGAACAGGTCGGGCTCCACGCTCCCGAGCCTATGTCACCCCACTGACAACGCCTCCGGGCCCCGGCCTCCGGGACGGCCCCGGCTCAGAGCAGCGTGCTCCAGTACTGCGTCCACCAGCGCGTGAGGACGAGCAGCGCGATCACGCCGTACCAGAGCACCGGGACGACCCAGTGGAACTCCAGGACCGCGTTGCGCAGACCCGCGGGCGCCTTGATGATGCCGTGCTTGATGTTGTGCACGGTCGTGTACCAGAACATCAGGATCGTCACGAGCCAGGTGAGCGTGCACCACAGGCACAGCGAGTTGATGACGTACAGCGACTGGCTCATCAGCCACATGCAGAAGACCGTGCCGAGCAGCGTGCCGATGTTCAGGCCGATCCAGTACCAGGCCTTGAAGCGGGCACCGGCGAGCACGGCCACGCCGATCGCCATGACGACGCCGAAGCCGACGAGCCCGGCCATCGGGTTCGGGAAGCCGAAGACCTCGGCCTGCGCGCTCTTCATGATGTTGCCGCAGGAAATGATCGGGTTGATGCTGCAGGCCGGCTTGAAGGTCGGGTCCTCCAGCAGCTTGAACTTGTCGAGGGTGATGACCCAGGCGGCAAGGAGACCGAGCGCGCTGGTGATCACCAGGAGCAGCGCGAAGGGGCGACCCGCTCCGATGGTGCCGTCGCCGTCCGTACGGCCGTGGTCGGTGGTGGACACGTCATCAAGCGTAGTCGTCGTCATATCGCCGTTCCGTCGGTCCCTTGGTGAATCCGCCCGTTCGAGCCTCACATTGTGCCCCACCCGGTGCACCGGGCACCGTTCGCTGCGCATAAAACCGAACGCCGGCGAACGCCCTTCCGGCCCATGACGAAGGGCCCGGCAGCCCCTCGGCCACCGGACCCTTCGCACATAGAAACGATCTATCAGCCCAGCTTTCGCCGGACCTCCTCGACGATCGCGTCCAGCGCGACCGGCGCCTGCTCGCCGCTCTCCAGGTCCTTGAGCTGGACCACGCCCTCGGCCAGGTCACGCTCGCCTGCGACGATCGCCAGGCGCGCGCCCGAGCGGTTCGCCGACTTCATGGCGTTCTTGAGGCCCTTGCCGCCGTACGCGAAGTCGGTCGCGAGACCGGCCCGGCGCAGCTCGGTGACCGTGCCGAAGAGCACCCGGCGGGCCTCCTCGCCCAGGGGCACCGCGAAGACGGCGGTGCTGGCCGGGATCTCCAGCTCCACGCCCTCGGCCTCCAGCGCCAGGACCGTGCGGTCCACGCCGAGCGCCCAGCCGACGGACGGCAGCGCGGGGCCGCCGATCATCTCCGACAGGCCGTCGTACCGGCCGCCGCCGCCCACCGCGGACTGCGAGCCGAGCCCGTCGTGGACGAACTCGAAGGTGGTACGGGTGTAGTAGTCCAGGCCGCGCACCAGCTTGGGGTCGTCCTCGTAGGCCACGCCCGCCGCGGTCAGCAGCTCGCGCACCTGCTCGTGGTACGCCTTGCAGTTCTCGCAGAGGTGGTCGCGCAGCAGGGGCGCGCCGGTCAGCTGCTTCTGCACGTCCGGGCGCTTGTCGTCCAGGACCCGCAGCGGGTTGATCTCGATCCGGCGGCGGGTGTCCTCGTCCAGGTCCAGGGCGCGCAGGAAGTCCTGCAGCGCGGCCCGGTAGGCGGGGCGGCACTCCTTGTCGCCGAGGCTGTTGAGCAGGATGCGGAAGTTCCGCAGGCCCAGCGAGCGGTACGCGTCGTTCGCCAGGATGATCAGCTCGGCGTCCAGCGCCGGGTCCTCGGCACCGATGGCCTCCGCGCCGACCTGCGAGAAGTGCCGGTAACGGCCCTTCTGCGGTCGCTCGTAGCGGTAGTACGAGCCGCTGTACCAGAGCTTGACGGGGAGGTTGCCGGACTTGTGGAGGTTGGCCTCCAGCGCGGCGCGCAGCACGGAGGCGGTGCCCTCGGGGCGCAGCGCGAGCCTGTCGCCGCCCTTGGTCTCGAAGGCGTACATCTCCTTGGTGACGATGTCGGTGGACTCGCCGACGCCGCGCGCGAACAGCTCGACGTTCTCGAAGCCGGGCGTCTCGATGTAGCCGTAGCCGGAGCGCTTGAGAGGTCCGGAGATCGCGTCACGGACCGCCAGGTAGGTCGCGGACTGCGGCGGGATCAGGTCGTAGGTGCCCTTGGGGGCCTTGAAGGTGCTCACGGAAGCTTTCGTCACATTCCTCGTCGCGGAGCCGGGCTCTGGGGGCCCGTTCCGAGGCCGGCGGCCACTTCCCGGAGGAAGGGGTTGGTGGCGCGCTCCTGGCCGATGGTGGTCTGGGGGCCGTGTCCCGACAGCACCACGGTCGAGTCGTCCAGCGGGAGGCATACGCGCTCCAGCGACCGGAGGATCTCGGCGTGGGAACCGCCGGGCATGTCGGTGCGTCCGATGGAGCCGGCGAAGAGCAGATCGCCCGAGAAGAAGACCGGCGGGATGTCGGCCTGCTCGGGCATCCTGAAGGTCACCGACCCCTTGGTATGGCCCGGCGCGTGCGCGACGGAGAACTCCATCCCGGCGAGCGACAGCGTGCCCCCGTCGGCCAGCTCCTTGACGTCGTCCGGCTCCCCGATGGTCAGCTCGCCCATCAGCTGCTGCCCGATGGAGCGGCCCAGCGCCTTCTCCGGGTCGCTCATCATGTAGCGGTCCTCGGGGTGGATCCAGGCGGGGACGTCGTGCGCGCCGCAGACCGGGACCACCGAGGCGACATGGTCGATGTGGCCGTGGGTGAGGACGACGGCGACGGGCTTGAGGCGATGCTTCTTCACCGCTTCCTCGACCCCTTGGGCGGCCTGGTGGCCCGGATCGATGATCACGCACTCCTCACCCGCGGCGGGGGCGACCAAATAGCAATTGGTGCCCCAGGCCCCGGCGGGGAACCCGGCAATCAGCACGTTCGTCCTTCTATCGTCCGGCGGACAGATCCTGACGGGCCCCGGCATGCGGCCCTGGCGGATCTCACAGAAACATGCTGCAAGATCTCTGCTGTTCAGAGCCTACCGGCGGGACTCCCGCAGGAGCGAACCCGTATACGGTACGGCCACGGCAGAGCACACAGACCAAGGAGACGGCCCGGTGGTCAAGGGGGAACAGCGGCGCAAGCAGCTCGCGCGCCAGAAGTACGAGCGGCAGGCCCAGCGGCGGGTCGAGACCCGGCGGAAGACCAAGCGCCGCAACGTCGTCATCGCGTCGGCTCTCGCGGTGGTGCTGGCCGCCGGCGCGACGGTGTACGCGACGGCGGGCCTGGTCGGCGCGGACAACAACAACGACGCGAAGGCCTCGGCCGAGAAGCGGCCGAAGGACCCGTGCGCCGCGCCCGCCAAGGGCGAGCCGTCCGAGAAGCAGTGGAAGAAGGAGCCGGAGCTGACGGTGGACACCGCCGCTTCGTACACCGCGAAGCTCGCCACCACCTGCGGTGACATCACCCTGAAGCTGGACGCGAAGAAGGCCCCGCACACGGTCAACTCCTTCAACTTCCTGGCGGGCGAGAAGTACTTCGACCACAGCAAGTGCCACCGCCTGGTCGACGACGGCCTGCACGTCCTGCAGTGCGGCGACCCCACCGGCACCGGCCAGGGCACCCCCGGCTACACCATCCCGGACGAGAACCTGAAGGACTCGCGGCTCAAGGGCAACGTCTACCCGGCCGGCACGGTCGCGATGGCCAACCGGTACGACGGGCAGAGCGAGAAGACCCGGAACACCGGCGGCAGCCAGTTCTTCCTGGTCTTCCAGGACAGCGAGCTGCCGCCCAATTACACGCCGTTCGGCACCATCACCCAGGGGATGGACGTCCTGAAGAAGATCGCGAAGGCCGGCTCCACGCCCGACCCGCAGACCGGCAACACCGCGCCGAACGCCACCGTCGTCATCGACCGCGCCCGCGTCACGAAGACCTGACGTACTCCGGCCATCCTTGCCTGGACCACGGAATTTCGGTCGTGCGGGATGCGGACAGCCGGGCCGCCGGTCGCCTAGATTGGCGTTGGGTAGGGTGCCTGCTCCGACGGCTGCCACCTTCACCCGCAAGAACAGTCCGTCGGACCGGCCGGGGCGCAGTCCCGCCGGACAGAAACTGTGGACGATGCCCGGGGCCTCCGCGTCCCGCCGGCATCATGTGGAGGAGGCGCTGTGAGCAGCGACCCATGGGGCCGCGTCGATGAGACGGGGACCGTGTACGTGCGTACCGCCGACGGCGAGCAGGTCGTCGGATCGTGGCAGGCGGGATCTCCCGAGGAGGCCCTCGCCTACTTCGAGCGCAAGTATGAGGGCCTGGTCGTGGAGATCGGCCTCCTCGAACGGCGGGTCAAGACCACCGACCTGTCGGCCAAGGACGCCATGACCGCCATCGACCACCTGCGCCGGCAGGTGGACGAGCATCACGCGGTGGGTGACCTTGATGCCCTGCGCAAGCGCCTGGACGCGCTCGTGCAGACGGTCGAGGCCCGCCGCGAGGAGCGCAAGGTGGCCAAGGCCCGGCAGGCGGACGAGGCCAGGACGGCGAAGGAGAAGCTGGTCGCCGAGGCCGAGGAGCTGGCGGCGAGCGAGCAGTGGCGGGCGGCCGGCGAGCGGCTCCGCGCCCTGGTCGACACCTGGAAGGGGCTGCCGCGTCTGGACCGCAAGTCCGACGACGAGCTGTGGCACCGCTTCTCGCACGCCCGGTCGGCGTTCTCCAAGCGGCGCAAGGCGCATTTCGCGTCGCTGGACGCGCAGCGCGAGCAGGCCCGGCAGACCAAGGAGAAGCTGGTCGCGGACGCCGAGGCGCTGTCGAACTCCACGGACTGGGGCCCCACCGCCGCCCGGTACCGCGAGCTGATGCAGGAGTGGAAGGCCGCGGGCCGCGCCCAGCGCGAGCACGAGGACGACCTGTGGAACCGCTTCCGCGGCGCCCAGGACGTGTTCTTCCAGGCCCGCAGCGAGGTCTTCGCGGAGCGGGACGCCGAGCAGCGGGAGAACCTCACCAAGAAGGAGGAGCTGGCCGTCGAGGCGGAGAAGCTGCTCCCGGTCTCGGACCTGAAGGCTGCCCGGGCCGCGTTCCGTTCGATCAACGAGCGGTGGGAGGCCGTCGGCCATGTGCCGCGGGACGCCCGCCCGAAGATCGAGGGCCGGATGCACGCCGTCGAGCGCGCCATCCAGGAGGCCGAGGAGGCCGAGTGGCGGCGGACCAACCCCGAGGCGCGGGCGCGTGCCGCGGGGCTGACCGGCCAGCTCCAGGACGCCGTCGACAAGCTCCAGAAGCAGATCGACACGGCCCGTGCGGCGGGCAACGACGCCAAGGCCGACAAGCTCGCCCGTGAGCTGGAGGGCCGCCAGGCCCTGCTGGACCAGGCCCAGAAGGGCCTCCAGGAGTTCGGCGGCTGACGCCGGGCGGAACGCACGCGAGGAGGGCCCCGGTACCGCGTACCGGGGCCCTCCTCGTCGCGTACGGCGGCTAGTTGGGCCGGCGGGCCGAGGTGACGCGGTAGACGTCGTAGACGCCCTCCACGCCCCGTACCGCCTTCAGGACGTGCCCGAGGTGCTTGGGGTCGCCCATCTCGAAGGTGAAGCGGGAGGTGGCCACCCGGTCACGGGAGGTCTGCACGGCCGCCGACAGGATGTTGACGTGCTGGTCGGACAGGACCCGTGTGACGTCCGAGAGGAGCCGGGACCGGTCCAGCGCCTCGACCTGGATGGCGACCAGGAAGACCGAGGACTGGGTCGGCGCCCACTCGACCTCCAGGATCCGCTCCGGCTGTTTGGACAGCGAGTCCACGTTGACGCAGTCGGCGCGGTGCACCGAGACGCCGGACCCGCGGGTGACGAAGCCGATGATCGGGTCGCCCGGCACCGGCGTACAGCAGCGCGCGAGCTTGACCCAGACGTCCTCGACACCCTTGACGACCACGCCCGGGTCCGCGCTGGAGCGCCGCTTGGAGCGGCGGATCGGCGTGGACTCGGCGATGTCCTCGGTGGCCTCGTCCTGGCCGCCGAGCGCCTGCACCAGCTTCTGCACGACGGACTGCGCGGTGACGTGCCCCTCGCCGATCGCGGCGTACAGCGACGAGATGTCCGGATACCGCATCTCGTGCGCGAGCGTGACCAGGGAGTCGCCGGTCAGGATGCGCTGGATCGGCAGGTTCTGCTTGCGCATGGCCCGCGCGATGGCGTCCTTGCCCTGCTCGATCGCCTCGTCGCGGCGCTCCTTGGAGAACCACGCACGGATCTTGTTGCGGGCCCGCGGCGACTTGACGAAGCCGAGCCAGTCCCGGGAGGGGCCGGCGCCCGGCGCCTTGGAGGTGAAGACCTCCACCAGGTCGCCGTTGTCGAGGGTCGATTCCAGCGGCACCAGGCGGCCGTTGACGCGCGCGCCTATCGTGCGGTGGCCGACCTCGGTGTGCACGGCGTACGCGAAGTCCACCGGGGTGGCACCGGCCGGCAGCGCTATGACGTCGCCCTTGGGGGTGAAGACGAAGACCTCGTTGCGGGAGAGGTCGAAGCGGAGCGACTCCAGGAACTCGCCCGGGTCCTCGGTCTCCTTCTGCCAGTCCAGCAGCTGCCGCAGCCACGCCATGTCGTTGACCGCGTCGTCCTTGCCGGCCTTGCCCTTGGGCACGTCGGTACGGACCTTGGAGGCGCCGGCCACCGCCTCCTGCTTGTACTTCCAGTGCGCGGCGATGCCGTACTCGGCGCGGCGGTGCATGTCGAAGGTGCGGATCTGCAGCTCGACCGGCTTGCCGTTGGGACCGATGACCGTCGTGTGCAGCGACTGGTACATGTTGAACTTGGGCATCGCGATGTAGTCCTTGAACCGGCCCGGGACCGGATTCCATCGCGCGTGCACAGTGCCCAGCGCCGCGTAGCAGTCCCGCACCGTGTCCACGAGGACGCGGATGCCCACCAGGTCGTAGATCTCCGCGAAGTCCCGGCCGCGGACGATCATCTTCTGGTAGACGCTGTAGTAGTGCTTGGGCCGTCCCGTGACGGTGGCTTTGATGCGCGCCGAGCGGAGGTCCGCCTGTACCTCGTCGGTGACTATGGCCAGGTACTCGTCGCGCTTGGGCGCCCGCTCGGCGACCAGCCGCACGATCTCGTCGTACATCTTGGGGTAGAGGATCGCGAAGGCGAGGTCCTCCAGCTCCCACTTGATGGTGTTCATGCCCAGCCGGTGCGCCAGCGGGGCGTAGATCTCCAGCGTCTCGCGGGCCTTCTTCTCCTGCTTCTCCCGCTTGAGGTAACGCATCGTGCGCATGTTGTGCAGCCGGTCCGCGAGCTTGATCACCAGGACCCGGGGGTCCTTGGCCATCGCCACGACCATCTTGCGCACGGTCTCGGCCTGCGCGGCCTCGCCGAACTTGACCTTGTCCAGCTTGGTGACGCCGTCGACGAGGAGCGCGACCTGGTCGCCGAAGTCCCGGCGGAGGGTGTCCAGCCCGTACTCGGTGTCCTCGACCGTGTCGTGCAGCAGCCCGGCCATCAGCGTCGCCGGATCCATGCCCAGCTCGGCGAGGATCGTCGTCACGGCCAGCGGATGGGTGATGTACGGGTCGCCGCTCTTGCGCTTCTGGCCGCGGTGCCAGCGCTCGGCGACCTGGTAGGCCCGTTCGACCTGGCGCAGGGTGGCCGTCTCGATCTTGGGGTCGTTGCTGCGCACGATGCGCAGCAGCGGCTCCAGGACCGGGTTGTACGGGCTCTGGCGCTGCACGCCGAGCCGGGCCAGGCGGGCCCTCACCCGGTTGGACGAACCGGACCGGCTGCCGGACTGGCCGGTGTACCCCGGCGGCAGCGGCTTGGGGGCCGAGGGCGGCGGGGTGGGCTTGGGCGCCGGCGCTGCGGGCCGGGCAGCCGTCGGGCCGGGCCCTGCCGGTGCTTCCTTCCCGCCGTTCTTCGACGCGTCCGCGGTGCCGCCCGCGGGCCGGTCGTCCGGATGCGCGGCGGCGCCGCCCCCCGGCGTGCGGGGGGAGAGCGGCTGGGCCTCGTCTGGCAAGAGCAACTCCTCGCTGGGACCTTTCCCACCGGCGAACGGGCGGAAAAGAGCGGTGCCGGACCACCGGTCCACGGAGTGGCCGGGCTGCCATGGTATCCATGCCGGCAGCCACGGCTCCTCCGCGGGCCGGTGCTCCTGTGGACACAGCAAAAGGGCATCCGCATTTATGCCGGATGCCCTTTTACCTGCACTTTGCTTGGCTTTCGAGCGTCGGACGCGGCCCGCGGCCACGATCCCGGGGTCGCTCGGGCCCCGCCTCAGACCGTGATCAGCGCCTCCAGCGGGGCCCCGTCCAGGCCGGCCGTCAGCCTCTCGCGGCCGTCCAGGAAGCCCAGCTCCAGCAGGACCGCCACGCCCGCGACCTCGGCACCGGAACGGCGGATCAGGGTCAGCGAGGCATCCGCCGTACCGCCGGTGGCCAGCACGTCGTCGATCACCAGCACCCGGTCCCCCGGGGCCAGCGCGTCGGCCTGGATCTCGATCGTGGCGTGGCCGTACTCCAGCGCGTAGCTCTGGCCGAGGGTCGCCCCGGGGAGCTTGCCGGCCTTGCGTACGGGCACGAAGCCCACGCCCGCCTTCACCGCGACCGGCGCCGCGAGAATGAACCCGCGGGCCTCCAGCGCCACGATCTTCGTCGCGCCGAACTCGCCGCAGATCCCGGCCAGCGCTTCGGTCAGCCGCCCGAAGGCGTCCGGGTCGGCCAGCAGCGGGGTGATGTCCTTGAAGACCACACCCGCCTGCGGGTAGTCCGGCACGTCGGCGATCCTGCTGAGCAGGAGCTCGCGCAGCTCCGCGGGGGCGCTCATCGGCGCTTGCCCGACGGACGGCCGCGGCCGCGGCTGCGGTCAGCGGGCCGGCTGCGCGGACCGGCCGCCGAGCTGCCGGCCGCCGCCGGGTCACCGGCGTCGTCCCGCGGTTCCTCGTCGGTCTCCGCCGCTCCCTCGGCCGCCCCCTCCTGGGAGTCGCCCTTGGCCGCCGCCGCGGAACGCTTGCTGCGGACCCGGCGAGCGAGCGCCTTCATCTGCGGCTCGCGGCCCTTGAGGTCGGCGACCAGCGGGGTGGCGATGAAGATCGAGCTGTACGCACCGGCCGCGAGACCCACGAACAGGGCGAGCGAGATGTCGTTCAGCATGCCCGCGCCCAGGAAGCCGCCGCCCACGAAGAGCAGACCGGCCACCGGGAGCAGCGCCACGACCGTGGTGTTGATCGACCGGACCAGCGTGGAGTTGATCGAGCGGTTGGCGACCTCGCCGTAGGTGTACCGGGACTGCTTGGTGATGCCCCGCGACGCCTCCTTGAGGCTGTCGAAGACCACCACCGTGTCGTACAGCGAGTAACCGAGGATGGTCAGCAGACCGATGACCGTACCCGGCGTGACCTCGAAGCCGACCAGTGCGTACACACCGACCGTGATCGTGAGGTCGTGGATCAGCGCGATCAGGGCCGCCAGCGCCATCCGCCATTCGAAGGCGATGGCGAGGTAGATGACCACGAGGACCATGAAGATCCCCAGGCCCAGCCAGGCCTTGTTCGCGATCTCCTCGCCCCAGCTCGGGCCGACCAGCTGGGTGTTGACGTCCTTGACCGGGACGTTCAGGTCCTTGGCCAGCTCCTCCTGGACCGGCACGGCCTCCTTGGTGTCCAGCTCGCTGATCTGGATCCGCAGACCGCCGTTGCCGAGCTTCTGGACCACGGCCTGGTGGCCGTTGGAGGCGGACTCGGCGTGGTGCTGGGCCTGGCTCGCCGACACGGTGGTCTTCGGGGTGGTGAAGACCGCGCCGCCGGAGAACTCGATGCCCATGTTCAGGCCGCGCACCGCGAGGCCCACGATCGCCACGACGGTGATCAGGATCGAGACGCCGTACCAGATCTTGCGCTTGCCGATGAAGTCGTAGCCGACCTCGCCGCGGTACAGCCGGGCGCCGAGATTTCCGAGCTTGGACATCTCACGCCTCCTTCGTCTCGATGGGGGCGGAGGTGCGCCGGCCGCGGCGCAGCGGCGGCTTCGCGCCGAGGCGCGTGGGGTCCAGGCCCGACCAGGGGTGGCCGGAGTAGAAGAACTTCCGCCGGGCCAGCAGCGTCATCAGCGGCTTGGTGAAGAAGAAGACCACCACGACGTCCAGCAGGGTCGTCAGGCCAAGGGTGAACGCGAAGCCCTGGACCTTGCCGACCGTGACGATGAAGAGCACGGCGGCGGCCAGGAACGACACGAAGTCCGAGACCAGGATCGTGCGCCGGGCACGCGGCCAGGCCCGCTCGACGGACGGCCGCAGCGTACGGCCCTCGCGGATCTCGTCCCGGATGCGTTCGAAGTACACGATGAAGGAGTCGGCGGTGATACCGATCGCGACGATCGCACCGCAGACGGCCGGCAGGTTCAGCGCGAAGCCGATGGCGGGACCGAGCAGGGTCATCAGCGTGTACGTCAGCACCGCCGAGACCACGAGGCTGGCCAGCGCCACCAGGGACAGGCCGCGGTAGTACGCGATGAGGTAGATGATGACCAGCGCGAGGCCGATGGCGCCCGCGATCAGGCCGGCGTTCAGCTGCTCGCCACCCAGCGCCGCGGTCACGGTGGTCTCGTCCGCGATCTTGAAGGAGAGCGGCAGCGCACCGTAGGACAGCATGTTCCCCAGGTCCTCGGCGGACTGCTGGGTGAAGCCGCCGGTGATCTGGGCGTTGCCGCCCGCGATCGCGCTGCTCACCTGCGGAGCCGAGACGACCTCGCCGTCCAGGGTGATCGCGAACTGGTTCTGCGGCGGGGTCTTGGTGGCGATGTCACCGGTCACGTCGGCGAACTTCTTGCCGCCGGCGGAGGTGAAGTTCATCTGGACGAGCCAGCCCTGGCCGCCCTGCTGGTCGAAGGTGGCCTTCGCGTCGTCCACGTCCGTGCCCTCGACCTTGACCGGGCCGAGCACGTACTTGGTCTTGCCGTCGTCCTCACAGGCCACGATCGAGTCGCTGGGCTTGGCCCGCGCGGCCTGCTCGGCGGCCTCCGAACGGCTCGCCTTCGTGGAACAGTCCAGCGCCGCGAGCTTCTTCTGCAGCGCCGCGGGGATATCGGCACCCTGGGGCTGCTGCTGGGCCGGCGGCATGCTGGGCGTCTTGGAGGCGGACGGCGTGGCGGAGCTCGAGGGGGCGTCGTCCTTCTTCAGCGCGTCGCTGACGGCCCGGCCCTGAGTGGTGGGCTTGCCGGAGGGGGTACCCGAAGCGGAGCTGCCGCTGTCGCCCTTCTCCTTCTCACCACTGCCGGCCTTGGGGCTCTCGGAGGCACCCGGCGTGGGCGTCTTCGTCCCGGCCGCGGCCGTCAGCACCGTACGGAAGCCGAGCTGGGCGGTGGTGCCCACCTGCTGGCGGGCCTGCTTCGCGTCCGTCCCCTTGGGGATGTTCACGATGATGTGGTTCGTGCCCTGCGTCTGGACCTCTGCCTCGGAGACACCGAGACCGTTGACCCGGCGCTCGATGATCCCCGACGCGGTCTTCATGTTGGTCTCGTTGATCGCGTTGGGCTTGCCCGGCATGTTCTGGGCTTCCAGCGTGAAGCTCGTACCACCCGCGAGGTCGATGCCCAGCCTCGGCGTCATCGTGCCGGAGTAGAACATCCCCCCGACCAGCGCCGCGATGACGACCAGGATCAGGACCAGGGCGCGCCCCGGCCTGCCCTGGGTCGCAGGCGACCTTCGGCCCTTGTTCGGTGCTGCCACCTTCTCGTATCTCCCTGTCCAACCGCCCGAGTCAGGTCAGTGCCGGACGGCCACGAAGTCTTGTGGGGACGTGCCCCCGCCGGAGCCTAGACGGTCCAGGAACCGCGGTGCACCGCACTCGGCGCGCACCGCGGTTCCCTGAGAGGCGGGCCTACTTCGCGTCGGCGCCGCCGTCCTTCTTGGCGTCCTTGGCCTCGGCGGCCTTGGCGTCGGCGTCCTCGGCCGGGGCCGCGTCGGCCTTCGGCTCGTCGGCGTCGGCCTCGGCGGCCTTCTCCGCGGGAGCTTCCTTGCCCAGGTCGATCTTCTCGCCGGCGTCACCCTTCTCGGTGGTGTCGTCGTCGGCGGCGTTGACGGCGGAGGCGCCGGTCAGGGAAGAAACGTCGTCCGGAACGACGGTGCCCTTCTCGGCACCGTCGATGATGCGGTTGTACTCGTCGTCGGGCAGCACGGCGCCGACGGCGTTCTTCGCGTACAGCGCGTGCACGCCGGGCGCGACCTCCAGGAGGACCGAGTCGTCGTGGATCTCCTTGACGGTGGCGTACATGCCCCCGATCGTGCGGACGCCGGTGCCGGGCTGCATTTCATTCCGCATCTGCACTGCCGCCTGCTGCTTCTTCTTGGCGGAGCGCGTCATCAGGAACATGGCCCCGATGAGCACGATGAACGGGAGGAGAGTCATGATATTCACGGGACGGACATTCCTTCGCACGACCGCGGAGGCGCGGCCTGGTATACGGGGGTTGGTATGCCGGACCGTACGGACGGCATCGGCGGAGTCTAAGCGAGTCCGCACCAGTGGAACAACGCCCAGCATCCCACCGCAGTTCCTGACCCGGCGAGTCCCCGCGCCGTCACGCCCCGAACAGCCCCTGCTGTCCGTTTCCGCCCGTCATCTGCTGCGGCGGCACCAGCCCCATGTGCGTCCATGCGGCGGGGGTGGCGATGCGGCCACGGGGGGTGCGCGCGAGCAGGCCCTCACGGACGAGGAACGGCTCCGCGACCTCCTCGACCGTCTCACGCTCCTCCCCCACGGCCACCGCCAGGGTCGACAGGCCCACCGGACCGCCGCTGAACAGCTTGAGCAGCGCCGTGAGCACCGCGCGGTCCAGCCGGTCCAGGCCGCGCTGGTCCACCTCGTACACATCCAGGGCCTGCGCCGCGATCTCCCGGGTGATCAGGCCGTCCGCCTTGACCTGGGCGTAGTCCCGTACGCGGCGCAGCAGACGGTTGGCGATACGGGGCGTACCGCGCGACCGCCCGGCGATCTCGGCGGCGCCCTCGGCCTCTATCTCGACATCCAGCAGGCCCGCCGAACGGTGGATGACCCGCTCCAGCTCGACCGGCGCGTAGAACTCCATGTGCCCGGTGAACCCGAAACGGTCGCGCAGCGGCGGCGGCAGCAGGCCGGCCCGCGTCGTCGCCCCGACCAGCGTGAACGGCGGCAGCTCCAGCGGAATGGCGGTCGCGCCCGGCCCCTTGCCGACGATCACGTCGACCCGGAAGTCCTCCATCGCCATGTACAGCATTTCCTCGGCGGGCCGTGACATCCGGTGGATCTCGTCGAGGAAGAGCACCTCGCCCTCCTGGAGCGAGGAGAGGATGGCGGCGAGGTCGCCGGCGTGCTGGATGGCGGGGCCCGAGGTGATCCGGATGGGGGCGCCCATCTCCGCCGCGATGATCATCGACAGGGTGGTCTTGCCGAGCCCCGGCGCGCCGGAGAGCAGCACGTGGTCGGCGGTGGCGCCGCGCGCCCGGGCCGCCCGCAGCACCAGGTCCAGCTGCTCGCGCACCCGTTCCTGGCCGACGAACTCCTCCAGGTCCTTCGGGCGCAGCGCGGCCTCGACGGCGGTGTCCTCGCCATCGGCGTCCGCGCCCACCAGCCGGTCGGCGCCGCCCGGCGGCAGGCCGGGGTCCTGTCCGTCCGCGGTGTCGGTGCTGTCGTCCCAGTTCACTGCGTACTGCCTCGCGTCGTCGGTGGGTGGAGTGCCGGATCGTAGAGGTACCCGGTAAGGCGGCCGGTCAGCGCGCCCGGTTCAGCGACTGCAGCGCCGCCTTCAGGAGCTGCGAGACCTGCGGGGTACCGCCGTCCGCCACGGCCGCCTCGGCCTGCGGGGCGACCGCGCCGACCGCCTCGTCGGCCTCGCGGGTGGCGTACCCGAGGCCGATCAGCGCGGCGTGCAGCTGGTCGCGCCAGCCGGCCGTGACCGGGCTGCCGATCGCGGGCCCGGCGCTGCCGACCGGCTCGCCGAGACGGTCCTTCAGCTCCAGCAGCAGCTTCTGCGCACCCTTCTTGCCGATGCCGGGCACGGCGGTGAGCGCCTTCTCGTCGCCCGTGGAGACCGCGCGGCGCAGCGCGTCCGGGGAGTGCACCGCGAGCATGGCCTGGGCCAGCCGCGGCCCGACGCCGCTCGCCGTCTGCAGCAGCTCGAAGGTCTGCCGCTCGTCGTCGTCCGCGAAGCCGTACAGCGTGAGGCTGTCCTCCCGTACGACGAGGGAGGTGGCGAGCCGGGTCTGCTCCCCCATGCGCAGCCCCGACAGGGTGCCGGGGGTGCACTGGACGGCCATGCCGATGCCGCCGACCTCGACGACGGCGGCATCGGGGGCGAGGGCCGCGACCGGGCCGGAAACGAAGGCGATCATGACGTGCCCTTCGGGATACGGGTGGTGCTGCGTACGGGGGCGGGGGTGCGGGAGGCACCGGCGGCACGTGGCGTACCGGCGGAGCGCGCGGGGGGCGGGGTGCGCCGGGGCGCGGTCCGGGCCTGCGCCTGGGCCTGTTGAAGTCGGTTGACGGCGGGGGCGCGCCAGATGTGGCAGATGGCCAGCGCCAGCGCGTCCGCGGCGTCGGCCGGCTTCGGGGGCGCCGACAGCCGCAGCAGCCGGGTCACCATGGCGCCGACCTGGGCCTTGTCGGCGCGGCCCGAGCCGGTGACGGCGGCCTTGACCTCGCTGGGGGTGTGCAGCGCGACGGGCAGGCCGCGACGGGCGGCACACAACATGGCCACCGCGCTGGCCTGGGCCGTCCCCATGACCGTACGGACGTTGTGCTGACTGAAGACGCGCTCCACGGCCACGTACTCGGGGCGGTGCTCGTCGAGCCACTCGTCGATGCCGCGCTCGATGAGGACGAGGCGGTGCGCGATGTCGGCGTCGGAGGGGGTACGGACCACCCCGACACCCACCATCGTCAGCGGCCGTCCGGCCACGCCGTCGACCACACCGACACCGCAGCGCGTCAGCCCCGGGTCCACGCCCAGCACCTTCACGAGTGATCCCCTCCCCTCATGCCGCGCTGCCGCCACCGCCGCCGTACCGTTTCGGCCCTCCACCCCCACCACGGGGGAGCGGAGATCCCCTGCTCAGCACAGTATCGGGTGGCACTGACAACGCGTGACGGGCCGGCAGGGCGTGTTCCCTGCCGGCCCGTCACGTCGGCCGAAACCCCGGCCGTGTCGGCCAGTACCGCGGCCGAGCGTGGCTTACGCGGCCGTGTACGGCGCTTACGCGTCCGCGTCCACCTTGGCCATGACCTCGTCCGAGACGTCGAAGTTGGCGAAGACGTTCTGGACGTCGTCGCTGTCCTCCAGCGCGTCGATCAGCTTGAAGATCTTCTTCGCGCCTTCCTCGTCCAGCTCAACCTGCATGGTCGGGACGAAGTTGGTGTCGGCCGAGTCGTAGTCGATGCCGGCCTCCTGCAGCGCGGTACGGACCGCGACCACGTCGGTGGCCTCGCTGAGCACCTCGAAGGACTCGCCGAGGTCGTTGACCTCCTCGGCCCCCGCGTCCAGGACCGCGGCCAGCACGTCGTCCTCGGTCAGCTCGGCCTTGGGGACGATGACGACGCCCTTGCGGTTGAACAGGTAGGACACCGAACCCGGGTCGGCCATGGAGCCGCCGTTGCGGGTCATGGCGACGCGCACGTCCGAGGCGGCACGGTTGCGGTTGTCGGTGAGGCACTCGATGAGCACCGCGACACCGTTCGGGCCGTAACCCTCGTACATGATCGTCTCGTAGTCGGCGCCGCCGGCCTCGAGGCCGCCGCCGCGCTTGACCGCGGAGTCGATGTTCTTGTTCGGGACCGACTGCTTCTTCGCCTTCTGGATGGCGTCGTAGAGGGTCGGGTTGCCCTCGATGTCGACGCCGCCCATGCGCGCCGCGACCTCGATGTTCTTGATCAGCTTCGCGAAGAGCTTGCCGCGCTTGGCATCGATCACGGCCTTCTTGTGCTTCGTCGTAGCCCATTTAGAGTGGCCGGACATCCGCCTGTCTCCTTCGCGTAACCAACTTCTGAAAACGAACGCCCTAGATCCTACCCAGACGCCGTCACGCCGCCCGACGCACCATGTCCACGAAGAACGCGTGGACCCGGTGGTCGCCGGTGAGCTCCGGGTGGAAGGACGTGGCGAGGACGTTACCGTGCCGGACGGCCACCATGTGACCGCCGTGCTCGGCCAGTACCTCGACCTCGGCGCCGACCGACTCGACCCAGGGCGCGCGGATGAAGACGCCCTCGACCGGTCCGCCGTCGATCCCGGCGACGTCGACGGCCGCCTCGAAGGACTCGTTCTGCCGCCCGAAGGCGTTACGGCGCACGATCATGTCGACGCCGCCGAACGTCTCCTGGTCGTCACGGCCGTCCAGGATCTTCTCCGCGACCATGATCATGCCCGCGCAGGTGCCGTAGACCGGCTTGCCCGCGCGGATGAAGGCGCGCAGCGGCTCCAGCATGCCGAAGACGCCCGCCAGCTTGGACATGGTCGTGGACTCGCCGCCGGGGATGACCAGGCCGTCGATGCCGTCCAGTTCCTCGGCGCGGCGCACCGGCCGCGCCAGGGCGTCGGCGGTCGCGAGCGCCGTGAGGTGCTCGCGAACGTCGCCCTGGAGCGCCAGCACGCCGATGGTGGGAGTGCGGTCACTCATGCACCGGCCTCGCTTCGCTCGCTCGTGTACGTACTCACCGGCTCCTTGCTCACCAGCCGCGGTTGGCGTACCGCTCCGCCTCGGGGAGCGTGTCGCAGTTGATGCCGACCATGGCCTCGCCCAGGTCGCGGGAGGCGTCCGCGATGACCTTCGGGTCGTCGTAGAAGGTGGTGGCCTTCACGATCGCGGCGGCGCGCTTGGCGGGGTCGCCGGACTTGAAGATGCCGGAGCCGACGAAGACGCCCTCGGCGCCGAGCTGGCGCATCAGCGCGGCATCGGCGGGGGTGGCGACGCCACCGGCGGAGAAGAGGACGACGGGCAGCTTGCCCAGCTCCGCGACCTCCTTGACCAGCTCGTACGGGGCGCGCAGCTCCTTGGCGGCGGCGAACAGCTCGTTGTTGTCGCAGCCGCGCAGCTTGGCGATCTCGCCCTTGATCTGGCGGAGGTGGCGGACGGCCTCGACGACGTTGCCGGTGCCGGCCTCGCCCTTGGAGCGGATCATGGCCGCGCCCTCGGCGATGCGGCGCAGGGCCTCACCGAGGTTGGTGGCACCGCAGACGAAGGGGGTGGTGAAGGCCCACTTGTCGGAGTGGTTGACCTCGTCGGCGGGGGTGAGGACCTCGGACTCGTCGATGTAGTCCACGCCGAGGGACTGGAGGACCTGGGCCTCGACGAAGTGGCCGATGCGGGACTTGGCCATGACGGGGATGGAGACGGCGTTGATGATGCCGTCGATCATGTCAGGGTCGGACATCCGCGCCACGCCGCCGTCCTTGCGGATGTCCGCGGGGACGCGCTCCAGGGCCATGACCGCGACGGCGCCGGCGTCCTCGGCGATCTTCGCCTCTTCCGGCGTGACGACGTCCATGATCACGCCGCCCTTGAGCTGCTCGGCCATGCCGCGCTTGACGCGGGCGGTACCGGTCTCCGGGGTCTGGGGCGTGGTGGGCGTGGTGGACACGATTGACCTCACTAAGTGCGGGTGGTTGTGCTGCTGCACCTAGAGAACCGTTTGTGTACGGCAGGTGAAAAGGGCCAATTGCAGGGCGGTGGCTCTTGGCGGCCCCACCAGGGGTTCTGTACGGGCCCGCGCCGGCCGCTTGCACCGGCGCGGCGCTCAGGCCGCCGCGCGTTCCCCCAGTGCCGCCGGGGCCTCGTCGTCCATCTCGAACGCCATCGGGAACGGGGCGTGGCCCGCGAGGCGGAACCAGCGTACGACGCGGTGCCGGCGGACGGCGCGGGCCGCGCGCACGGCGTCGTTGTGGAAGCGGCGGGCCATGGGGACGCGCCGCACGGCCGCGGTCAGTTCCGTGAGCGTCTGCTCGCCGCCGGGGGCCTCCCGTACGGCGTCGGCCTGTTCGGCCTCGTCGAAGACCGCGCGCAGCGCCTGACTGAGCGCGCTCTCGGCGACCTCCCGCTGATCCTCCTCGGCCTGCCGTGCCTCGTGCGCGGCCTGGTACAGCACGATCGAGGCGGCGGGGTCGAGGACGCCGGACGTACCGAGCTCCTGCGCGACGGACGCGCGCCGGAGCAGCTGCGCGTCCAGCGCGGCGCGGGCTGCGTCGATGCGCGCGTGCAGCCGGTCCAGCCTGCCGGCTGTCCAGCTGAGGTACACGCCGATGACGACGAGGGCCACGACGACCCAGATGAGTGTGGTCACGGGCCGTCACGTTACCGGTCCTCGCAGGGGCGCTTGTGCTGCCGGGGTGCGGGGGTGCCCGTACGCCCCCGGGTGCGGGGGTGCCCGTACGCCCCCGGGTGCGGGGGTGCCCGTACGTTGCCGGGTGCGGCGCCGTTGCGCCTGCGGCGGGCGGTTACCGCTGCGCGGGGCTCGGCGTCACGGTGCCGGGCCTCCGCGGGTGGGGTACCGGACTGCTTCGCTTGACGTCCGGTACCCCACCCGATCCGGCCCGTCCCCTCCCGTCGGTGGATGGTGGAACGACAAGAGCCGGGGGCCGTCGGGGTGGCGGCCCCTATCGCGTTCGGCGCGTCCCGTCGCCCCGCGCGACCTGTCTTTCCCACCCACCACAACGGGAGGGGGCGGGCCGTAGCGGGGGGGGGGGGGGGGGGGGCCCCCGGCCCCGCCCGCCCCCCCCCCCCCCCGGGGGCGCCCCCCCCCCCCCACCCCCCCCCCCCCCCCCCCCCCCCCCCCCCCCCCCCCCCCCCCCCCCCCCCCCCGCCGGGGGGGGGGGGGGGGGGGGGGGGGGGGGGGGGCGCGCCCCCCCCCCCCCCCCCCCCCCCCCCCCCCCCCGCGGAGGTCCGTCACCGCACCCGAAAGCCCCGCGCAGCGGCACCGCCCGCCGCAGGCGCAACGGCGCCGCCCCCGGCGGCAACACGGCACACCCGCGAAACGCTGGTCCCGCAGACGCCGGTCGCGCAGACGCCGGTCGCGCAGACACTAGTCGCGCGCCAGCCCCCACCGCGCCCGCAGCCCCACGCGCTCGTCCGTGTCCACGGCAGCCGCGCCGTCCGCCACCGTCTCGTACACGGCGAGGATGTCCGCGCCGACCGTCGACCAGTCGAAGCGGCGTACGTGGCGGCTGCCGCGTACGCGGAGCTCCGCGAGCCGGGCCGGGTCACGCAGCAGCCGTACGGCCGAAGCGGCGAGCGCACCCGCGTCCTCGTTGGTGAAGAGTTCGCCCGCCTCTCCCTGGTCCAGGACCTGGGCGAAGGCGTCGAGGTCGCTGGCCAGGACGGGGGCCGCCGCCGACATCGCCTCGACGAGGATGATGCCGAAGGACTCGCCGCCGGTGTTGGGGGCGACGTAGAGGTCAACGCTGCGAAGGAGCCGCGCCTTGTCCTCGTCGGTGACCATGCCGAGGAATTCCACACGGTCGCGGAACTCCGCAGGAAGGTCCGCGACCGCTTCCTTTTCGTCACCGCGGCCGGCCACGAGGAGGCGCGCGTCGGGGACCTCGGCGAGGATCTCGGGGAGGGCCTTCATGAGGACGGGGAGGCCCTTGCGGGGCTCGTCGATGCGGCCGATGAAGCCGATGGTCCGCCCCTGCCACTCCTCCTTCGGCTCGGCGCGGGCGAAGAAGTCGACGTCGACGCCGTTGGGGATGACGACCGCGTCACCGCCGAGGTGTTCGACGAGGGTGCGGCGGGCGTATTCGCTCACCGCGATGCGGGCGCTGATCTTCTCCAGGGCCGGCTGGAGGATCGGGTACGCGGCGATCATGGCGCGGGAGCGCGGGTTGGAGGTGTGGAAGGTCGCCACGATGGGGCCCTGCGCCGCCCAGCAGGCCAGGAGGCCGAGCGAGGGGGAGGCCGGTTCGTGGATGTGGATGACCTCGAACGCGCCGTCGTGGAGCCAGCGCCGTACCCGGGCTGCGGAGAGGAAGCCGAAGTTGAGCCGGGCAACCGAACCGTTGTACGGGACGGGGACGGCACGTCCGGCGGAGACGACGTACGGCGGAAGCGGGGTCTCGTCGTCGGCCGGGGCGAGTACGGAGACCTCGTGGCCGAGCCGGATGAGGTGCTCGGCGAGGTCGCGGATGTGGAACTGGACGCCGCCGGGGACGTCCCACGAGTAGGGGCAGACGATGCCGATCCTCACGAGGCCTCCGTCCCGCGGTCGCCGGCACCGCGCGGCTCCAGGTCGTCGAGCCACAGACGCTGCAGCATGTGCCAGTCCTCCGGGTGCTCGGCGATGCCCGCGGCGAAGGCGTCGGCCAACTCCTGGGTCATCGCGGCGGCCTTCTCCGTACGTGTACCGGTCTCGGGTACCTCGATCCCGGGGTGCACACGGGCCCGCATGACGGGCGTACCGTCGTACCACAGGGTGACCGGCAGCAGTACCGCGCCGGTCTGGAGCGCGAGCATGGCGGGTCCTGCGGGCATCTTGGCGGCCTCGCCGAAGAACTTCACCTCGATGCCGGATGCGGACAGGTCGCGGTCGGCGACCAGGCAGATCAGGCCGCCGGCGCGCAGCCGCCGGGCGAGTATCCCGAAGGCCGCGCCGCCGGTGTGCGGCAGGACCTCCATGCCCAGGCTCTCGCGGTAGGCGACGAACCGGTCGTAGAGGGATTCGGGCTTCAGGCGCTCGGCGACGGTGGTGAAGGGAACGCCGAGGGCTCGGGTCACCCAGACGCCGGCGAGGTCGTAGTTGCCCATGTGGGGCAGCGCGAGGATGACGCCGCGGTCGCTGTCCAGGGCCTCGGTGAGGCGGTGGACCTCCTGGACGTCCACGCCGTCGCGGACCCGGTCCAGGCTCCAGGCCGGGAGGCGGAAGGACTCCATCCAGTACCGCATGTACGAGCGCATGCCGGTCCGGGACAGGCGCGTGAGGGCCTGCGGGGTGGCATCCGGGACGACGCGGGCGAGGTTGGCCTCCAGGCGCTGCACGCCCTTGCCGCGCTTCTTCCAGACGGTGTCGGCGATGCGTTCGCCGAGCCGTACGGCGACCGGTTCGGGGAGCTTCTTGACCGTGGCCCAGCCCAGTCCGTACAGGGCGTCGGTGAGCCGTTCCCTGTTGATCACGCGCTCTCTCCCCCCACGGTGTCCGCCTCGGCGGACTCCCGGCGTACGGTGACCACCCGCTGCCCGAGGGTGACCGCGCTGCCGACGGCCACGATCCACAGGGCGATCGGGAGCAGGTTCTGGATCCAGGGCACGCCGAACTTGTGCAGGCCGGAGAAGCCGCAGGCCACCAGGGAGATGACCAGGCGTTCGGCGCGTTCGATGAGGCCGTTGACGTTCACCGGGAGGCCGATGCTCTCGCCGCGGGCCTTGGTGTACGAGACGACCTGGCCGGAGGCGAGGCAGAAGATCGTCACGGCGCAGAGCAGCAGGTCGTCGCCGCGGCCCGCGTACCAGAGGGCGAGCCCACCGAAGATCGCCGCGTCGGCGACCCGGTCCAGGGTGGAGTCCAGGAACGCGCCCCAGCGGCTGGACCGGCCCAGCTGCCGTGCCATGTTGCCGTCGACCAGGTCCGAGAAGACGAACAGGGTGATGACGACGGTGCCCCAGAAGAACTCGCCGAGCGGATAGAAGACCAGGGCTCCGGCGACCACCCCGGCGGTGCCGAGGACGGTGACCACGTCGGGGCTGATGCCGAGACGGATGAGCAGGGCGGCGAACGGCGTGAGAACACGCGTGAAGAACGCACGCGCGTACTTGTTCAGCATGGCCTTCCCGGAGGTTGTGTGCGGGCCGCGCGGTCAATGGGGCCACCGGCTGGCCCATCGTAGCCAGCCGTCCTCGGCGCTTTGCGAACGCACCACGGCTCGCGGACGACCCGCGCACCCGCCGGGGTCTCCCCCGCCACCCGCCCGGCGCAGTCGCCCGGGACCGGCCCGAGGGCCATGAGCACAGCTGGCGGCGGAAGTTGGCGGCCGCACACACATGCCCGGACCACTCGTTCGGGCTTGTCCTGCATGATCCCTGGACACCCCCAAGATCCCTCATCGTCCCTTGTGCGATGTATGGACGCACCATGACCTCGGTGGAAAGCTCGGAGCACCGCAGAGTGTCGACCTGGAGGCGAGACACATGGGCGACAAGACGAGCACACATCCAGGAGCCGCCGGCAGGGCAGCGGCGGTCGACCACCCCTCCTCCGTACGGAACGTGGTGCTGGTCGGCCACAGCGGATCGGGGAAGACGACCCTGGTCGAAGCCCTAGCGCTGGCGTCGGGCGCGGTCAACAGGGCGGGCCGGGTGGAGGACGGCGGCTGCCTCTCCGACTACGACGAGATCGAGCACCGCCAGCAACGCTCGGTACAGCTCTCCCTGGTCCCTGTCGAATGGGACGGCATCAAAATCAATCTGTTGGACACCCCCGGATACGCCGACTTCGTCGGGGAGCTGAGGGCCGGTCTGCGGGCAGCGGACGCGGCCCTCTTCGTTGTCTCCGCTGCGGACGGCGTGGACGGCGCCACCCGCATGGTCTGGGACGAGTGCGCGGCGGTCGGCATGCCCCGCGCCATAGTGATCACCCACCTCGAAGCGGCCCGCGCCGACTTCGACAGCATGACCGGGACCTGCGGCACGTCCTTCGGCGGCGACGATCCCGACGCCGTACTGCCGCTGTACCTCCCGCTGTACGGCGCGGCCGGTGCCGACGGCCACGCCCCCGTGCACGGCCTGATCGGGCTGCTCACGCAGCGGGTGTACGACTACTCCACCGGCGTCCGGAAGGAGCGTGACCCCGAGCCCGAGGAGCTGCCCCTCATCGAGGAGGCCAGGAACCGTCTGATCGAGGGGATCATCGCCGAGAGCGAGGACGAGTCCCTGATGGACCGCTACCTCGGCGGCGAGGACATCGACATCAAGACGCTCATCGGTGATCTGGAGACCGCCGTGGCACGCGGCAGCTTCCATCCGGTGCTCGCCGCCGCGCCCGCCGCCGAGGGCAGCAAGGAGGGACTGGGCACCGTCGAGCTGCTGGAGCTGATCACCCGGGGGTTCCCCACCCCCGCCGAGCGGGAGGCCCCCGCCGTCACCACCCCCGAGGGCGCGCCCCGGCCCGCCCTGACCTGCGACCCCGAGGGCCCGCTGGTCGCCGAGGTCGTCAAGACCTCGTCCGACCCGTACGTCGGCCGGCTGTCGCTCGTACGGGTCTTCTCCGGCACCCTCCTCCCGGACCGGACCGTGCACGTCTCCGGGCACGGGCTCGCCGACCGCGGGCACGAGGACCACGACGTCGACGAACGCATCGGCGCGCTGTCCGCGCCCTTCGGCAAGCAGCAGCGCTCGCTCACCAAGGCCGTCGCCGGCGACCTGGCCTGCGTCGCCAAGCTCACCCGCGCCGAGACCGGCGACACCCTCTCCGCCAAGGAGGCGCCGCTGCTCATGGCGCCCTGGGACATGCCCGACCCGCTGCTGCCGGTCGCCATCCAGGCGCACAGCAAGGCGGACGAGGACAAACTCTCCCAGGGCCTGGCACGGCTCGTCGCCGAGGACCCCACGATGCGCCTGGAACAGAACCAGGACACCCACCAGGTCGTCCTGTGGTGCCTGGGCGAGGCCCACGTGGACGTGGCGCTGGAGCGGCTGCGCTCCCGGTACGGGGTGCAGGTCGACGCCGTACCGCACAAGGTCTCGCTGCGGGAGACGTTCGGCGCCAAGGCCGCCGGGCGCGGCCGGCACGTCAAGCAGTCGGGCGGCCACGGCCAGTACGCGATCTGCGAGATCGAGGTGGAGCCGCTGCCCGGCGGCAGCGGCATCGAATTCGTGGACAAGGTCGTGGGCGGCGCGGTGCCCCGCCAGTTCATCCCGTCCGTGGAGAAGGGCGTACGGGCCCAGGCGACGCGCGGCGTCGCGGCCGGGTACCCGCTCGTCGACGTACGGGTGACGCTGCTGGACGGCAAGGCGCACTCCGTCGACTCCTCCGACGCCGCGTTCCAGACCGCGGGCGCCCTCGCGCTGCGCGAAGCCGCCGCCGAGGCGCGCATCCACCTCCTGGAGCCGGTCGCCGAGGTCACCGTCCTGGTCGCCGACGACTACGTGGGCCCGGTGATGAGCGACCTGTCCGGGCGGCGCGGCCGCGTCGTGGGCACCGAGCAGTCCGGCGCGGGCCGCACCGTGGTGCGCGCCGAGGTCCCGGAGTACGAAATCGGCCGCTACGCCGTCGATCTCCGGTCACTCTCGCACGGCACCGGCCGCTTCCAGCGCCGCTACGCCCGGCACGAACCGATGCCGCCGCAGCTCGCGGCCAGGATCCGGGAGGAGCGCGAAAAGCAGGAGAACGGCGGCTAGTTCGCACGTCCGAGGCCGGCGGAACGGCCGGCGTCCTGCCCCGGGGCGTACGCTCAACTCCCTTGGGCAGCACGCCGGCTGTACGCTGAGGTCCAGCTCAGCAGGTGTGCCGGGGGCGGCCGGTGGGAAGGGCGCCTAGGGGCGTCCTCCGGGAAGCGCGCCCACGGCAGGGGCAGACGGCGGCGAGGGGGCCTTGGTGACGACGATGGACGGCTTCGATTTCAGTCCGGGAGCACAGGTACCGATCGCCGGCGGCGCGGGCCAGACCGCCGCGACCCAGGCGCTGGCCTCGGCCGCCTACCGGGACAGTCCGCTCTCGGACATCTCCAAGGCCGACTCCGACACCGCCACGTCGGACATCAAGAAGCCCAAGCTCTCGCTGTTCGAACCGAACCTCGGCGAGGCGTTCTCCCGCGCCGTCCAGGTCCGCATGCTCGGCGGCGGCCGCAAGGCGCTGATCCAGTCCTTCGGCATAGAGCCGCAGACCGTCGTCGAGCACTGCCTCGCCGCCAGCCGCATCCGCAAGGAGCGGGACACCAAGCTGACGATCCTCATGGTCGTCTTCGGGCTGCTCTTCCTGCCCGGTGTCCTGCTCTGGCTCGGCCTCTTCCAGCTCAAGCGCATCCTGGACAAGTCCACCCACAAGGGCAAGAGCGCGCTCGGCACGGTGCTGCTCGTCGCGCTCGGCGGCATCATCCTGATCTTCCTGATCAAGCTGCCCTTCGACAGCTTCTGGATGATCTACGTCCGGCTGATGCTCGTCGCCCCCGTCATAGGCTGGTGGTGGGCCAAGCGGATCTGCGAGCGCACCGCGGTCGACCTCCGCGAAGCCTGGAGCGGCATCCTGGGCGGCGGCGGCATCGGCGCGAAGATCCCCGAGGCGGTGCCCCAGGACCCCACCCAGACCGCCGCCGAACAGCTCCGCCAGAACCTCGCCAAGCTCAGCGCCGAGCAGAACAGCAACGTCGTCTTCTACGCCGGCCCCAAGGGCATACTCGGCATGGGCACCCGTTGGGGCAGCTGGCAGCTCGCCGAGGAGCTGCGGCCCGCCGAAGAGGGCTCCGAGATCCACCCCTTCCGCAGCTGGGACGTCATCCGCGTCATCCACGACCGGCTCAAGCTCCTGGAGCGCAGCCCGCTGCACACCGGCGGCTTCGGCCAGGCCCCCTCCGTACGCCACTGGGTCGTCGTCCCCGTCGCCGAGGGCGCCGACACGGTCGCCCGCCCCGAGGGCACCGACACCGACGCGTACCAGATCCGCCCGCACGAGATAGAGCGGATCTGCAACGAGCAGCAGTTCGGCGCCGGCAACCGCCACTACCTCGGCGTGCAGTTCGTCCTCTGGGACGGCCAGCTCGTACTGACCCTGCTGATCACCGTCACCGTGCTGCACGAGACGCTGCGCATCGAGGTCACCGGCCACGCCCTCGGCCCGGTCAACGGCCTCTTCCTCGGCAAGCCCAGCCCCAAGACCGTCACGGTCAACAAGACGGTGAAGTTCTGGGAGACCAGGACCTCCACACTGCCGCTCATCGACACGAGCGAGGTGGTCCGCCTCGCCGCCCGCGCCCCGCTGACCTGGTTCCCCCCGGTCCTGGACTTCCTCGGCGGCAAGCTCGCGCTCCCCGAGCCGTTCGGGCTGCGCCACGTCTGGGCCGACAAGCCCTGGCGGCACCGCTTCATGGCGGACGACGCGCTGCGCGCCGCCACGCCCGTCCTGCGCGTGGTGCACTCCGCGGCGATGAGCGTCCTGCAGGAGAACGGCGTGGACATCACCCGCTTCGACAACCGCTCGCTGGTCCTCAGCGGTGCGGTGCAGGACCCGACGCCGCGGAAGGCGGACGCGTACGACGCGTGAGCGCGGCGGCACACACGGCATGAGGGTGGCCGGTACGGGAATCCGTACCGGCCACCCTCATGACCGGTGGTGCCGCGTCAGGCCGCCGGCCAGGCGTCCGCCAGCATCGCGCGGGTGTCCGCCAGCAGCTGCGGCAGCACCTTGGTGTGCCCCACGACCGGCATGAAGTTGGTGTCGCCGCCCCAGCGCGGGACGACGTGCTGGTGCAGGTGCGCCGCGATGCCCGCGCCCGCGACGCCGCCCTGGTTCATCCCGATGTTGAAGCCGTGCGCGCCCGACGCCGCGCGCAGCGTCGCCATCGCCTGCTTCGTGAGCTTCGCCAGCTCCGCCGTCTCGGCGTCGTCCAGCTCGGTGTAGTCGGCGACGTGCCGGTAGGGCACGACCATCAGGTGGCCGCCGTTGTACGGGTAGAGGTTGAGCACCGCATAAACGTGCTCGCCGCGGGCGACGATCAGCCCGTCCTCGTCCGACTTCGCGGGGATCGTGCAGAACGGACAGCCGTCGTCGGCACCCGGGCCGGTCGGCTTGTTCTCACCCTGGATGTAGGCCATCCGGTGCGGCGTCCACAGGCGCTGGAAGGCGTCCTGGGTCCCGACTCCGATCTGCTGCTCCGGCTCAGTCGTCATGTTGAGCAGCATATGACTTCACCCGTCGACCTGACGTCGGCGGGTCCGGACAGCAGAAGGCCCCCGGAGGACGCGGGGCGCGCTCCGGGGGCCGTCGGCGGCGGTTGCGGATCAGACCTGGGCCCGCTCCTCGACCGCCTTGAGGATCTTGGCGATGGCCTCGTCCTTCGGGATGCCGTTCTCCTGCGAGCCGTCGCGGTAGCGGAAGGAGACCGCGCCGTTCGCGACGTCCTCGTCACCCGCGATGATCATGTACGGGACCTTGGACTTCTGCGCGTTGCGGATCTTCTTCTGCATCCGGTCCGAGGAGGAGTCGACCTCGACGCGCAGGCCCTTCTTCTTGGCCTCGGCCGCGAACTCCTCCAGGTACGGCACGTGCGCGTCGCCGATCGGGATGCCGGTCGCCTGGACCGGGGCCAGCCAGACCGGGAACGCACCCGCGTAGTGCTCCAGCAGCACCGCGAAGAACCGCTCGATGGAGCCGAACAGGGCACGGTGGATCATGACGGGCCGCTGCTTGGAGC
The DNA here is from genome assembly GCF_044544605.1 of Streptomyces sp. NPDC053560. Taxonomy (NCBI): domain Bacteria; kingdom Bacillati; phylum Actinomycetota; class Actinomycetes; order Kitasatosporales; family Streptomycetaceae; genus Streptomyces; species Streptomyces sp. NPDC053560. The sequence goes on from NZ_JBITXI010000002.1 coordinate 430,346, forward strand.
CGTCCGGCGCGGTGTACTCCAGGTCGAAGCGCTCCGGCAGGTTGAAGTCCAGCTGGACCGTGGACATCTGCCAGGTACGGCCGATGGCGTCCTTGGTCTGCACGGAGATCTTCGGGCCGTAGAACGCGGCGCCACCCGGGTCCGGGACCAGCGGCAGGCCCTGCTTCTCGGCGACCTTGCGCAGCGTCTCGGTGGCCTCTTCCCAGACCTCGTCCGAGCCGACGAACTTCTCCGGGTCCTTGGTGGACAGCTCCAGGTAGAAGTCGGTCAGGCCGTAGTCGCGCAGCAGGTCCAGGACGAAGGTGAGCGTGGCGTCCAGCTCGTCCGCCATCTGCTCCTTGGTGCAGTAGATGTGCGCGTCGTCCTGGGTGAAGCCGCGGGCGCGGGTCAGGCCGTGCACCACGCCGGACTTCTCGTACCGGTACACCGTGCCGAACTCGAAGAGGCGCAGCGGCAGTTCACGGTACGAGCGGCCGCGCGCATCGAAGATCAGGTTGTGCATCGGGCAGTTCATGGGCTTGAGGTAGTAGTCAATGCCCTCGTCGAGCTGCATGGGCGGGTACATGCCGTCGGCGTACCAGTCCAGGTGGCCCGACTTCTCGAACAGCTTGCCCTTGGTGGCGTGCGGGCTGTAGACGAACTCGTAGTCCGCCTCCTCGTGGCGCCGCCGGGAGTAGTCCTCCATGACCCGGCGGATGATGCCGCCCTTGGGGTGGAAGACCGCCAGGCCCGAGCCGATCTCCTCCGGGATGGAGAACAGGTCCAGCTCCGCGCCCAGCTTGCGGTGGTCGCGCTTCTCGGCCTCGGCGAGGAACTCCAGGTACGCCTTGAGCTCGTCCTTGGTCGGCCAGGCGGTGCCGTAGATCCGCTGCAGCTGCTTGTTCTTCTCGCTGCCGCGCCAGTAGGCGGCGGCGGAGCGCATCAGCTTGAATGCCGGGATGTTCCGGGTGGTGGGCAGGTGCGGACCGCGGCAGAGGTCCTTCCAGCACAGCTCGCCGGTCTTGGCGTCGAGGTTGTCGTAGATGGTCAGCTCGCCGGCGCCGACCTCGGCGTCCGCGCCCTCGGCGGCCTCGCCGGCGTTGCCCTTGAGGCCGATCAGCTCCAGCTTGTACGGCTCGGCCGCCAGCTCCTCGCGGGCGTCCTCGTCGGTGGTGACCCGGCGCGAGAAACGCTGGCCCCGCTTCTGGATCTCCTGCATCTTCTTCTCGATGCGCTTGAGGTCCTCGGGGGTGAACGGGGTCTCGACGTCGAAGTCGTAGTAGAAGCCGTCCTTGACCGGCGGGCCGATGCCGAGCTTGGCGTCCGGGAACAGCTCCTGCACGGCCTGCGCCATCACGTGCGCGGTGGAGTGCCGCAGGATGTTCAGACCGTCCTCGGAGGTGATCTCCACGGGCTCGACGGTCTCGCCGTCGGCGACCTCGTACGCGAGGTCCTTGAGCTCTCCGGCCACCCGCGCCGCGACGATGCTGCGCTCGCCCTGGAAGAGGTCGGCGGCCGTAGTGCCCGTGGTCACCACGCGTTCTTCCCGCTCGGAATCGCGTTGGATGGTCACACGGACGTCTGACACCGGTCTCTCCTGACGTATGTCTGCTGGGCGGCAGCGATCGCTGCGCTCCCCGAATCGTACCGAGCCACCGGGCCGCCTCGCGAAACGGTATTCCGGCGGCGCCTCCCCCGCCCGGCGCGTTCCGCCACGCGCCGGGCGGGGCGCCCCTGCCGTCGGGCCATGGCCATCCGCCGGAACGACAGGTTGACGGAGCAGCTCGACCGGCACTGGCGCCACCAGCTGCGCGGGCGCCTGGAGGGGCTGACCGGCGAGGAGTACTTCTGGGAGCCGGTGGCGGACGCCCACATCATCGTCGGGGTCTTTGGGATGCGCGTCGCGAACCACTTCGGCGGGCCGAAAACGGACTACGAGAGCTTCGCGTACGCGGGCTCGGCGCAGGGCGCGCTGGAGCAGCTCGACGCGGCGTACGCGGCCTGGCGGGACGGCGTGCGCGGGCTGGGCGAGGAGGGGCTGGCGCGGCCCTGCGGCCCGGCGGAGGACGAGTTCGCCGAGTCGCCGACGGCCGAGCCGGTGCTCCACATCAACCGGGAGGCGATCCACCACGGCGCGGAGATCGCCCTGCTGCGCGACCTGTATGCGCACCGCTGACGGGGCCCGGCGTACGAAGGCGACGCACCCCGGCGCACGAAAGCGGGGCGCGCCGCGGCCGAGGGCGGCGCGCCCCGCCGGCTCACTCCCCGCCGCACGCCTCCTCGAAGTGGTCCAGGTTCTCCTGCAGCGACTTCAGCAGCCGGTCCCGCTCGGCCTCGTCGACCTGGACGGGCGTGAGGTCGCGGGCGCCCGTTATCCGGCGGAAGCCGCCGCGGCTCTCCAGCCGGCCGGTCACCCGGACCGGCAGCCCGAGGAGGTGCGCATGACCCGCGATCCGGTAGTCCTCCTCGCCGAGCGCGACCCTGACCTGCGCCACATCGGCGCCCGCCAGGACCCGCAGCCGTACCGCGCCCGGGCCGTCGGGACGGTCGCGGCGCATCCGTACGACCGTGCCGGTCACCCGCACGGCCAGTGAGGGCTCGTCCCGTACGTACCGCTGGGCGGCCTGCTGCAGCGCGGGCAGGTCGCCGGGGGTGAACTCGACCGGTTCGGGCCGGGCCGGGCAGCCCGGCGGCGGGCCTTCGGCCGGTGACCAGGCGAGGGAGATACGGACCCCTTCGGCGCCGCGCACCAGGGAGATCAGCGCCTCGGTCAGCTCGTGGCAGACGCCCAGCTCCACGGCCGCCTCGTAGGCCTCCATGCCGCCCGTCGCGCGCTGGTAGTCGGTGGCGTCGCGCGCCGCGTGCAGCGCCCGCTGGAGTCCGGCGACCGAGCCGCGGCCCGCGCGGACCGGTACGTACGCGGTGAGCCGGCGGCCGGCGGGGGCCGGGCCGACCAGCACCTGGTCGAGGAACGCCTCGGCCTGCCGCTTGTGCCGGGCGCCGTAGTACCCGGCCTTCCCGTACGTGCCGAGCGCGCCGGCGACCAGCAGGGAGCGGGCCGCGGCGCGCAGCCGTTCCTGCGCGGTCCACAGGGTCGCGCCGGAGCCCTCGTCGGGGGTGTCGCGCTCCCAGCGCACCTCGTCGCTGGGCAGCGCGAGGCCGACGAGGACCTCGCGGGCCGAGGGCGCGGCGCTGCGGGAGAGCGCGTCCAGTGCCTCGGCGAGCAGATCGGCGCTGTCGGGGTAGCCGGCCGCCCCGGGCACGAGGAGGCTGGTGCCGCCGGCGCCGCCGGGCGGGGTCCAGCGCGCGTACCGGCCCTGGGGGCCGCCCCGGCGCCGCCAGCCGTGCCGCGCCAGCAGAGCGGTGAGCACGCCCGGGTCGACCCGGGCGGGGTCGGGAACGGGAAAGGGGTGGTCTTCGGTCGGCCGGTACATCAGGGTCTCCCTCCCGCCCCGACCCGCGTCATGATCTCGCTGAGCGCGCGGTCGTCGAAGACCCGCGTGGTCGGGATCCGCACTGTGGTCTTGCGCCTGCCGGTGGCCTGCCGGCCCGCCAGGTTGATCCAGTAGCAGCAGTGCCGCAGTTCGAGCCGGTCGTGGCTCGCCAGCAGCCAGTCCTCGGGGCTGCGCGGTACGAGCATCACGACGAGGATCTTGTGCACCGCCACGGGTGTCCGGGCCAGCTTCACGAGGTGCTCGTTGTCCAGCGTGAAGCCGAAGCTCGCCCCAGGGGGGCGCGGCCGGACCTGGTAGGTGCACTTGAGCTGCACCTTGATGGTCACTTCGTCGTCGATGGTGTGGCCGGGCGCGCTGTGGCTGACGTGCCAGTCGATGCCGTTGTCCGGGAAGGGCTGGGCGAGCGAACAGCCCGCGGCAGCGGCCACGGCGTGGAGGTAGCCCACCTGGAGGGTCTCCATGGAGGCGGTGGTGGCGAGCTGGCCGCGCAGCGGTACCGGACCCCCTTCGGACCGGGGGTACCGCCCGCCTGCGGCTGACAGCCCACCCGGTTCGGGCTGCGCGAGCGTCATCGCTCCTGTGCCTTCCGGGCGTTGCGGTGGTGCGGGTCGGGTGGGTGGAAGGGAGTGGCCGGGCCGCACGGCGGTCCGGCGGACCGCGGCTGAGGCGGCGGTCTCCTCTGTGTTGTCTCCGTGTCAAGTGGTCCGCAAACAAGGGCGGTTCGACAACCGTGAGGGCCGGGTATCACCAGCTCGGGCGGCCCGGGGCAGGCCACCCGCCGCAGGAGCGCGAGGAGTTGGGACAATGCCGAGCTGGTTCGACGGGCCACTTGCCGCCTTCGACACGGAGACCACGGGGATCGATGTGGAGCAGGACCGCATCGTCTCCGCCGCCCTCGTCGTCCAGGAGACGCCCCGCTCGACTCCGCGGGTCATGCGCTGGCTGGTCAATCCCGGTGTGGACATCCCGGAGGCGGCGACGGCGGTGCACGGCCTGACGGCCGGGCATCTGGCGATGAACGGCCGGTGGCCTGCGCCGGTGATGGAGGAGATAGCGCGGTCCCTGGCGGAGCAGGCGATGGCGGGGCGGCCACTGGTCGTGATGAACGCGCCGTTCGATCTGACGCTGCTGGACCGCGAGTTGCGGCGGCACCGCGCGTCGTCGCTGGCGACATATCTCGGTACGCAGTCGCTGTGCGTGCTGGATCCGCGGGTGCTGGACAAGCATCTGGACCGGTACCGCAAGGGCCGCCGGACGCTGACGGACCTGTGCGAGCAGTACGGCGTCGAGCTGTCGGGGGCGCACGAGGCGGCGGCGGACGCGACGGCGGCGCTGCAGGTCGTACGGGCCGTGGGGCAGATGTTCGCGACGCGCCTCGAAGGGCTGAGCGTGGCGGAGCTGCACGCGCTGCAGGCGGTGTGGCACGCGGCGCAGGCGCGGGGCCTGCAGGCGTGGTTCGCGCGCAACGGCACGGAGGAGCCGGTCGACCCGCACTGGCCGCTCCGCCCGGACCTGCCGGCGGCGGCGTGAACGTACGCGAGTGAGCTTGCGCGGGTGAACGCATGCAGAAGGCCTGACCGTTGATGCCGGTCCGGCCCTATGTGCGGGGGGTGCGGGTGGCGAAGCCATGTAAAACACGACGAGGGCGAAGCGGCTTGCACTGTTGGCAAGCACGCTTCACCCTCGCACTTGTGGGCGATACTGGGTTCGAACCAGTGACCTCTTCGGTGTGAACGAAGCGCTCTCCCACTGAGCTAATCGCCCGGGGTTCTTGGGGTGTCCCCCGCGAACGAGCTGAACAATACAGGTCGCGGGGGGCTCCGTTCAAATTCCTTGCCGGCCGTCGAGCCAGGCGGCCAGTCCGCGCCGGCCGGCCCGCATCATCAGGGCGTGGTTGAGGCGGAAGAACGGGCGTCCGGGGTAGGCCAGCAGGCGCATGAACGGCCTACGCACCTCGACCTCCTGCTCGTAGAGCGCGCGGGTGCCGGAGCCGTGCGGGCCGACCGTCCAGCGGGCCCAGCCGTCGATGTCGCCGTGCAGCTCCGTCTCCAGGACGCCGGCCGCCCGGTCCAGGCGGGCCTCGCGGGCGGCGATCCGCAGGCTGAAGGGCAGCACGGAGCGGATGCGGGCGGTGCCGGAGTGCTCGCCGGTCTGCTGCACCTCGGCGACCTGGGGCCACCAGCGCGGGTAGGTCTCGGGGCGCTCCAGGGCGGCGAGGACGGCGTCGGGCGGCGCGTCCAGCAGCCAGACGCTGCGGAAGCGGTAGTGATGCGGGCGGACCGGCCGGTCGGACATGGGACCAGTGTGCCGCGCGGGAGGTCCGGAAACGCCGAGAACCCGGAGGTACGAGACCTCCGGGTTCTTGATCCGGGTGGGCGATACTGGGTTCGAACCAGTGACCTCTTCGGTGTGAACGAAGCGCTCTCCCACTGAGCTAATCGCCCGGGGCGCCGGTGCCTCTCGGCCTGGCGCACCGCCAACATTACCGCATGTCAGCGGGGCTCATGACCACGGTCACCGACTGATCTTCCAGGGCATGACGAAGCCGAACTGCCACACGTACACCGCGAGGGCCGCGACCACGATCACGACGCCGACCGTGGTGAGGATGATGTTGCGGCGGCGGACCTTGGGATCGAGGGCCCGCTGGGCGGCCTCGGTGACCTTGCGCTTGGTCCAGCGCAGGACGAGCTGCGCCCAGACGAACTCGGTCGCCCAGATCGCCATGCCGGCGAAGATCACCAGCCAGCCGGGGCCCGGCAGCGGCAGCATGATGATGCCGCCGACGACCACCGCGAGCCCGACGATGAAGATCGCCACCTGCCAGCTCATGTGGAGGGTCCGGGAGCGCTTCACGAAATGCGGCGCCTTGGACCCGAGCTTCTGCGGGACTGCCGTCGCACCTCCGGTGCTCGCGCCACGGCCCCCGTCACTCTCCGCACTCATACTCGCAAACCTACCCGACGCTCCACTCCCCCGCATGAACGCTCGGGAGGATCCGGGACTCCGCCGTAAGAGGTACTCGAAGCCACCCAAAACAGTCAGAGGGGTTTACAACGCCACCGTAGGTGGCATGTCGATTTCGCCGACGTGCGAACCCCCGAGCGCACACTGAGCGAAAGGCCCTGGCGTATGAACACCACGGTCAGCTGCGAGCTGCACCTGCGCCTCGTTGTGTCGAGCGAGTCCTCACTGCCTGTACCTGCGGGCCTGCGGTATGACACGGCCGATCCTTATGCCGTGCACGCCACCTTCCACACCGGAGCCGAGGAGACGGTCGAGTGGGTATTCGCCCGTGACCTCCTCGCCGAGGGCCTGCACCGGCCCACCGGCACCGGCGACGTCCGCGTCTGGCCGTCCCGGAGTCATGGTCAGGGCGTCGTCTGCATCGCCCTGAGCTCTCCGGAGGGCGAGGCACTGCTCGAAGCCCCGGCGCGGGCCCTGGAATCCTTCCTGAAGCGCACGGATGCCGCGGTTCCGCCGGGCACCGAGCACCGTCACTTCGATCTCGACACGGAGCTCTCCCACATCCTCGCGGAGAGCTGAGGAGACCCGCGGCCGCAAACCGCGTCAACCCGCTCACCACTCGCGCCGTCCGACTCGGGGAGACGGCGCAGGACGGACAAGTTCATACGGCAAGCACCGGCGCCGCCGCCGCGGAATCCACCGTGGCGGCGGCGCCGTCCGCGCTGACCGGCCCGGACGCCGTGCCCCGCACACCGCGCACGCCTCCGCCACCGTGTCCGCCCGGCCTTGTTGGAAGCGCTAGAGTCGGCGACCATTCGGCACAAGGGGGTGGCCGGCCGATCGCTGCAGATCGCCGGCCACCGCCCATTGATCCCGGGGGCGGCAGGGCCCGCCCCTCCCGGCCTGGGAGCAACCGTGATGATCACCCACGACAGCCGGTGCGCGCTGGAGGCGGTCGTCGACCTCCTGAACACCGCGCCCGAGGACGGGGCCCCGGCGGCCCCCGACAGGCTCAGCGACGTGGCGGAGCTGAGGGAATTCGTCGCGCGCAACAGCATCAGCGACGTGGGCACGCTCGGCGAACGGGACCTCGCTTCCCTGCGGTCCGTACGGGCGCGCTTCGCCGAGGTCTTCGCGGCCGACGACGACCGGTCGGCGGCGGAACTGTTGAACGCCCTGGTCGCGGCGGCCGGGACCACACCGCGGCTGACCGACCACGACGGGTACGACTGGCACGTGCACTACTTCGCGCCGGGCGCCTCGGTGGCCGACCACCTCGCGGCCGACGGCGGGATGGCGCTGGCGTTCCTGGTCGTCGCCGGGGAGCGGGAGCGGCTGCGGCGCTGCGAGGCACCGGACTGCCGGCACGCCTTCGTCGACCTCTCGCGCAACCGCTCGCGCCGCTACTGCGACAGCCGGACCTGCGGAAACCGCCTGCACGTCGCCGCCTATCGGGCGCGCCGCCGGGAGGCAGCGGGCTGAGCCGGCGGGGGGGGCGGGACCCGGCCGCTCGCAGCCCCGCCCGGCACGGTCCGCTCACCGTCCTCACAGCCAAAAGAGGTCGTGCACGGCGCCGATCATGAGCAGGACACCGATGACGGTGAGGAACAGCATCAGGGGCGGCTGGGACAGCGCGAACAGGCAGCCGCGGGACGGAGAAACAGGGTCGGTGGCCCGGGGAGTGTTCTCCCGGGGCAGGGCGCACTCGTCGTTCATCTCGCGGAGATCATGACGCAGCAGGTCTCCGCGAGCGGCGGGCGGTTCCCCCGGGAGAGGGGGACTTCCTCAGATCCCGTGCTTTTTCAGGATGGCTTCGATATCGGAGAAGTCGTCCTCGCCGCCGCCCTGCCGGGCCGGCTCGGCGGCGGGTCGGCGGGCGGGCTCACGTCCCGCACCCAAGGAAGGCACCGAGGCGCCCGGGGCCACCGCGGTACCGGGCTGCGCCGGGGCGGCCGCCCGGCGTTCCCTCCGCCGCCCGGAGCGGCGCTCGGCGAAGCGGCTCACGAGGAACAGCAGGACCGAGAGGGCCAGCAGGCCGAAGCCCGCCCACACGGTCGGCTTGAGCACCAGCCCCGTGATCCAGTCGATGATGCCGGTCATGACCAGCCCGGCGGGGATGAGCGCGAAGGCGGCGATGCGCGTCGCGGCCAGGAAGCGCCTGCGGAAGGCGGTCAGCGCGGCGATGCCCAGGCCGGCCACCGACAGAGCGGCGCAGACGGTCGAGGTCAGCATCGGATCCTCCTGCTGTGATGCGGTTTCCCCTCCATCGTGCCCCCTCGCACGCCGTACCGGCCATGGTCCGGGGCGTCCTCGGGGACATCTCGGGGTCCGGATCCTCCGCAAGTGCCGGTGGGCAGCCGCCTCGGGGGCTGTGCGGCCGGGGCCGCGGAGGCTGGAAGACTGGCCCCATGAACGACGCCCCCTCCCCCGCCGAGGCCGCCCTCCCCATCGTCCTGGACGTCTGGTGCGAGCTGCAGTGCCCGGACTGCCACACCGCCCTCGCCGACCTGCACGCGCTCCGTGCGCGCTACGGCGACCGGCTGGACATCCGGCTGCGCCACTTCCCGCTGGAGAAGCACAAGCACGCCTACGCCGCCGCGCAGGCCGCCGAGGAGGCCATCGAGCAGGGCCAGGGGTGGCCGTACGTGGAGGCCGTGCTCGGCCGTACCGCGGAACTGGCGAAGCAGGGCGAGAAGCTGCTGGTGAAGGTGGCCGGGGAGCTGGGCCTGGACGCCGAGGAGCTGGACACCGCGCTGATCGACGGGCGGCACCTGCTGATCGTCGACGCGGACCAGGCCGAGGGCAAGGCGATCGGCGTGACCGGCACGCCCACGTACGTCATCGGCGGCGAGCGGCTGGACGGCAGCAAGAGCCAGGAGGGGCTGCGTGCCCGCATCGAGGAGATCGCGGACCGGCTGCTGGCGGCGGCCGAGTAGCCCCGGCCGCCCTGCCGCTCACAGCAGCGGCTTCCACAGCAGGTGGTCCGTGGTCAGGTACCCCAGGGACTCGTACAGCCGGCGTGCCACCGCGTTGTCGGAGTACACGTTCAGCCCCAGCACGCGGTGCCCGGCGGCCAGGCACTCCCGCTCGGCGATGCCCATGAGGGTGCGCCCGTGGCCACGGCCGCGGTGCTCCGGGGCGACCTGGACGTCGTACACGTAGCCGCCCGCCTCCCCCGGTACGACGAGCGCGGTCCACAGCGTCCCCACGTCCGTCCCCTCGTGGCTCAGGACGCGCAGGCTCTGCCCCGGCGTGCGGACACCCTCGGGCAGCAGCCGGCGGTGGCTGTCGGCCGCCAGCTCGGCGACCCGGCCGGCCGGCTCGCCCTGCGCGGCCATGACGCGGACGAACTCGGCCTGCGCCGCCTCGCGCCAGGCCGGGTACTCCGACTCGTCCAGCGGCCGGTCGGTGCTGCCGGGCGGCAGCGCGGGCGGTGTGGTGAGCGCCTTGCGCATCCGGCGGGCCCGCTCGGTGTAGCCGAGCGCCGCGCTGAGCCGCAGCGCGGGCGTGGCGTCGGCGGGCACGAAGAACTCGATGCGCCGGCAGCCCCAGCCGCGCAGCACTTCCTCGGCGGCCAGGGCGGCGACGGTGGCGCGGCCCCGCCGCCGGTCGGGCTCGTCGATCCACAGGTCGGCGAGGCGGCCCGTGGGCAGCGCCGACCGCGGGTCGGTGGCGAGCCGGAGCCGGCCCACGGGACGGCTGTTGACGCAGACGTCGAACGTACGGGCCCGGGCGCCGCCCTTCAGATGCTCGTCCGGACCGGTGGGGCGCAGCGTTGTGGTCACGGTGTTGTTCTGTCCCCGCGCGCGCCCGCTCAGACATCGGCCTGGTCAGGCGGGCCTCAGCGCGGGTCGAAGTCGGCCGCAGCGCGTTCGGCGAAGATCCGCATGGCCTTGGCGGTGACCGGCCCTGGGGCGTCCCCGAGCTGCCGGCCGTCGTTGCGGGTGACGGCCTGGACGTCGCGCAGGGTGGAGGTCAGGAAGATCTCCTCGGCCCGCTCCAGCGCTTCCAGCGGCAGGTCGGTCTCCTTGGCGCCGGTCCATTCGACGGTCAGCGCGCGGGTGATGCCGGCCAGGCAGCCGGACTCCACCGGCGGGGTGTGCAGTTCGCCGTCGAGGACGACGAACACGTTGGAGCCGGTGCCCTCGCACAGCTGCCCCACGGTGTTGGCGAACAGCGCCTCGCTGGCGCCCTGCTGGCGTGCGCGGGCCAGCGCGACGACGTTCTCGGCGTACGAGGTGGTCTTCAGGCCGGTGAGCGCGCCGCGTTCGTTGCGGGTCCAGGGGACGGTGATGGTCGCCGTGGTGTCGGGCCGGCGGGTGGTCTCGCCGAGCGCGACGACGAGGGTGGGGCCTGCCTCGCCGCGGTCGGAGCCGAGCGGCGAGTGGCCGCCGGTGTAGGTGACGCGCAGTCGGCCGAGCGGCATGGGGTTGGCGGCCAGGACGGCGTCGCAGGCGCGGCGTACCTCGTCCTCGTCCGGGTCGGGCAGGCCGAGGCCGCGGGCCGAGGCGGTCAGTCGGTGGAGGTGCCGGGTGAGCGCGAAGGCGCGGCCGTCCTCGGCCTTCAGGGTCTCGAAGACACCGTCCCCGACCGTCAGTCCGTGGTCGAAAACGGAGACCCGGGCGCTGTCCGCGTCCCGCAGTTCCCCGTCGAGCCAGATCTTCATCGCGTCGTTCCTCCAGTCGTTTCGTACGTCTCCGACGCTACCGCCAGCAGCCGGGCCGCCTTCAGTTCGGTCTCGTCCCACTCGCGGTCGGGGTCGGAGCCCCAGGTGATGCCGGCGCCGGTGCCGAAGCGCAGGACGGGGCCCGCGGCGGCCTGCCGGTCGACCCAGAAGGTGCGGATGCCCACCGCCAGCTCGCCGGTGCGCCGGTCGGCGTCCACCCAGCCGACGCCTCCGCAGTACGGGCCGCGGGGCGCGGTCTCCAGGGTCTCGATGATGTCCAGGGCGCTGCGCTTGGGCGCGCCGGTGACGGAGCCGGGCGGGAAGGTGCCGACGAGCAGCTCGGGCCAGCCCGCCCCTTCGGCCAGCTCACCGCGCACGGTGGACACGAGGTGCACCAGCCCCGGGTGGGGCTCGACCGCGCACAGGGCCGGCACCGTCACGGAGCCGGTGGCGCACACCCGGCCCATGTCGTTGCGGACCAGGTCCACGATCATCACGTTCTCGGCGTGGTCCTTCTCCAGCAGGTCCTCCGCCGTGCGCCCGGTGCCCTTGATCGGGCCGGACTCGACCGTGCGGCCGGTGCGGCGCAGGTACAGCTCGGGCGAGGCGGTGGCGACCTCGACGCCGTGCGCGGGCAGGCGAACCGTTCCGCCATACGGCGCCGGGTTCCCGCGGGCCAGCAATGCGGTCAGCGCGTCGACGTCGGCGCGCTCGGGGTCGGGCAGCGGCGCGGAGAGAATTCGGCACAGGTTCGCCTGATAGACCTCGCCCGCCGCGATGTGCTCGCGTATCCGGCGGACGCCCGCGGTGTAGGCGGCCCGGTCCAGCGAGGAGGTCCAGGCCTCGCGCGCGGGCCCGCGCCACGCGCCGCGGGGGCCGTTGCCGGGGTCCTCCCGTACGTCGCCGAAGCGCGCGCACACGAGGCGGCCCTCGAAGTCGGCGACCACGGCCCACCAGCCCGCGGAGTCCAGGGCGGCGGGGTCACTGGTGACGTCGCGCAGGTCAGTGGCGATGAGGCCGCCGAAGCGGGCCAGCGGAGGCAGGTCGGGCACGCCGTCGAGTCTAGGACGGCGCCCCCGGCGCCGCCCCGGTCGAACGAGTACGCAGCACGCTGCACAAACGCGTTTTTGTACTGGCCCAGGAATCCGCTAGAGTTCAACACGTCGCCGGGACGCGGAAGCGAAAAGCGGAAGCCGACCGAAGACAGCAGCTCTCAGGCGTTAGTCTGGGGGAGGCACCTGCGGACATAGCTCAGTTGGTAGAGCGCAACCTTGCCAAGGTTGAGGTCGCGAGTTCGAGCCTCGTTGTCCGCTCTGAGTGGGGGATCTTCCCGAACCCCTACGCTCCTGGTGGAGTGGCCGAGAGGCGAGGCAACGGCCTGCAAAGCCGTCTACACGGGTTCAAATCCCGTCTCCACCTCCAAGGACGATTAGCTCAGCGGGAGAGCGCTTCCCTGACACGGAAGAGGTCACTGGTTCAATCCCAGTATCGTCCACTGGTCCGCAAGGATCGGAACCCCCGGGATCCGGCCCCCGAAGACCATGATCTAATGACGATCACCCCGCGCGATTAGCTCAGCGGGAGAGCGCTTCCCTGACACGGAAGAGGTCACTGGTTCAATCCCAGTATCGCGCACGCAGTGCCCATGACTCACTTCACGGAGTGACCATGGTCCCGAGGACGATTAGCTCAGCGGGAGAGCGCTTCCCTGACACGGAAGAGGTCACTGGTTCAATCCCAGTATCGTCCACACGACAGACGAAGGGCCGGAGCGAAAGCTCCGGCCCTTCGTCGTTGCCGTGGCGGCGCGCCGGGCGCCCGGCCCTCCGGGGACCGGGCGGGCACCGGCGATCAGGAGGAGAAAAGCATCCGGCCGAAGCTGCGGTGGCCATGGTGACCATGGTGGCCGTGGTGACCGTGCTGTCCGTGGTGCGGGGCGCCCCAGGCCGGCGCCGCCGGGTAGGCCTGCGGGGCGGGCGCCGGCGGAGGCGGCGGGGCCTGCTGCGACCACTGGGACTCCAGCCGGGTCAGCGACTCCAGCTCGCCGTAGTCCAGGAAGATTCCGCGGCAGCCGGAGCACTGCTCGATCTGGACCCCGTTCCGGTTGTACGTATGCATCGGCGCATGGCACTTGGGACACTGCATGTCGGCTCAACTCCTGTGATCGCACGGCGGCGGCAACGAACCTCCGTCCACCGTTGGTGTGTTCACCCTACGACGCAAAAACGCACCTCAACTGCCCCGGTACGTAACAGCTTGTCACCAGACCATCCGCGCACAGGACTCGACGAGAGCGCTCTCCACCTCGTCCAGCTGACGGCCCTCCGGGGCGGCCTTGGCGATGGCGAGGGCGGCGGTCTGGACCGTCAGGGCGCGGGCGGGCACGTCCAGTTCCGGCCATGGATCACCTTCGGGCCGTACGGCACGGCCGCCGGCGGCCCGGTACGCGCCGAGGAAGCGCGCCCAGACGTCCCCGGCGAGCAGCCCGCTCGCGAACCAGGCCGCGGGCCGGGCGAGATCCCACCCCGGCTCCCCCAGACCGAGGTCGTCGACGTCGATGAGCAGCCAGCGCCCGTCGGGCACGGGGTACCGCACGAGCTGGCCCAGGTGCAGGTCGCCGTGGCAGAGCAGCTCGGGCCCCGGCGCGGGCGCCTCGTCGCGCGCCCAGGCCGGCAGCGCGGCCCAGCCGGCCGCCACCGTGCGGGCCGCGGCGGCCAGCGACGGCACGGCGCCGGTCGGCGCGGCCCGCATCCGGGCCAGCGCGCGGGCGGCCTTGGCGGGACCGCGCATCGGCGGCACCGGGCCGGGCAGCGTCGCCGGGTCCACGGCATGCAACCGGGCGAGGAGCCGGGCCGCGTCCTCCCAGGGCGCACCGTCCGGGTCGTCCGGCGCGACCGGGAGGCCGTACGGCCAGCGGGTGAGTGGGCGGCCGTCGTCGTGCCGGACGAGGTAGCCGTCGGGGCCCGTCACCGGCAACGGGGGCAGCAGCGTGCCGTGCAGGCTCGGATGGGCGGCGATGCGCAGCCGGACGGCGAGCGCGGCGGCGTCGCAGTCGGCCGCGTGCGCCTTGGCGACGGCCCGCCCGCCGCGCACCACGGTCCCGTCGGGACGGTCGGCGAGGACTGTGGGGGGTGAGGGGGTGTGGGAGGCGTCTGGGTCATCGGGGGCCTCGGGGGTTCGGGAAGCGGCGGGCGCCGTGGACTCCTCGGAGAGTGCCGCCAGGCGGCGTATCAGGGCGCGGGACATCGTTCCCCCTCGGTTCGTACGGACCCGGCTGGCGCAGAGCGCACCGGCCGGCTCCGCCGCTCGGATCGTACGCACCGCCCGCGCGACTCCCCGACCCGCCCCGACGTGCCCCGGACGCGCGAAGGCCGGGCATCTCCCCAGATGCCCGGCCATTCGTGCCGTCCGCCGTACCCCCGTCCCCACGGGGTCAATCGGCCGGAGACTTGTTCCCGGAGCGCTGTGAGCACCCTGGTCCCGGACCGCTCTTCCGGGACCCGGGCCTCAGTACCCCAGCAATCCGGCCACGGACGACGCTTGTGTGACGACGGCTTCCCAGCCGCCGAAGACGACGGCCAGCAGCACCGCCAGCGGCAGCACCATGGCCACCGCCACCAGCGGGTGGCGGGTGCCGGAGGGCCGGTGCCCGCCGAACGCGGCGGCCGCCCTGCGCCCCTGCGTACGGAGAACCGTCCGTCCCGCCGTGTCGGCCATCGCCCCGCTCCCCTCGTTCCGAAAGCGGTGGGCGTCCGACCTCGGGGGACGAGTACCGCGCCCACCGCTTGACCTCCACATTAGGCAGCGAGCGGCCGCGAGGCGTCAGCCCGACGTACTGATCCACCGGCCTCCAGGAGGATGACGGGAGACCCCGGCGTCTACTCCCCTGGGTGGAGACCCGGCACCGGCATTCAGGGAGATCCCGGACGGGACGGCCCACCGGGATCTCCCTGAATGCCACTGGGTACCGCCGGATGCCGCCCGGCTGTCCGTACGCCCGGCCCGAGGCCGGGGTGCCGGTACGCCCGCCCCCGTTCCCGGATGCCCGACTGTGTCCCGGGACCACCGCTTCGCGTGACTTCGGTCACTTCCGCCACTCTCCCGCCCGCCACCGGCCGGGGCCGGTCGGCGGGCCGTCTCGGGACGCCGCGGCGCCCGCCCCGGTTCCGCTGCTGGGGACGCCGCCCGCGCGACGCCGCCCGCTGGCCGCCAAACCCCCTGCCGTCGCCGACCCTTGGGCCCGGGCCGCGGAACTCCGCACGTACGCAGGCACATTCCGGCTGTGCGGCCAGCGCCGTACCCGCGCCGCCGACAATCCATGGCCGACGCATGCGCGGCCTGACAGCGCAGCGCGCCGGCAATCCGTAAGCTGTGGCACGTCAGACGGATGCAGCGGAGTGGGGCCTCCCCACCGCAGGTAGGGGACGGACATGGCGATGATGCGGCTCCGGCGCGAGGATCCGCGGGTCGTCGGCTCGTTCCGGCTGCACCGGCGGCTGGGCGCCGGCGGGATGGGCGTGGTCTACCTCGGGTCCGACAAGCGCGGCCAGCGGGTGGCCCTCAAGGTGATCCGCCCCGATCTGGCCGAGGACCACGAATTCCGCTCCCGCTTCGCGCGCGAGGTGCAGGCGGCACGGCGGATCCGGGGCGGCTGTACGGCGCGGCTGGTGGCGGCCGACCTGGACGCGGACCGCCCGTGGTTCGCCACCCAGTACGTCCCCGGCCCCTCGCTGCACGACAAGGTCAACGACGAGGGCCCGCTGCCGCCGGCGCAGGTCGCCACGATCGGCGCGGCGCTCTCCGAGGGGCTGCTAGCCGTGCACGACGCGGGCGTGGTCCACCGTGACCTGAAGCCGTCGAACATCCTGCTGTCCCCGAAGGGCCCGCGGATCATCGACTTCGGCATCGCCTGGGCGACCGGCGCGAGCACGCTCACGCACGTCGGCACGGCCGTCGGTTCGCCCGGCTTCCTCGCGCCCGAACAGGTGCGCGGCGCGGCCGTCACGCCCTCGACGGACATCTTCGCGCTCGGCGCGACGCTGGCGTACGCCTGTACCGCGGACTCACCCTTCGGGCACGGCAGTTCCGAGGTCATGCTCTACCGCGTGGTCCACGAGGAGGCGCAGCTGGCCGGGGTGCCCGACGCGCTGGTGCCGCTGATCGAGTCGTGCCTGGCCAAGGACCCGGCCGAGCGTCCCAGCACGCTGTCGCTCTCGCTGCGGCTGAAGGAGATCGCCGCGCGGGAGGCGCACGGGCTGACCGACGGTCCGGTGGACGGGCTGCCGGGTGAGGCGCTGGTACGGACGGACCGGGGCACGCCGGACCGCTCCTCGGGCCGCCGGGCGGAGGAGTTCGCACGCCAGCGCGGGGACGAGCGGCGCACGCCGGGCCAGGGGCACAGTACGCCGCGTCCGCAGTCCTCCTCCCGGCCTTCCGTGTCCCGCCCGGCCGGTTCCCGCTCGGCGGGCACGGGTGGCGGCTGGCCGTCGGCCCCGGGCCAGAGCGGCGGGCGGCCCGCGACGGGCGGCAGCGGTGCGCGTTCCGCGTCCGCCGCTCCCCCGTCCTCCTCCAACGGGCGTTCCGGTGCCGCGGCGTCGGGCTCCAACGGCAGGTCGGCGCCCGCGAGCAGCAACGGGCGCTCGGCCGCCGGGTCGAACGGCCGCTCCGCGCCGGCAGGCCCGAACGGCCGGTCGGCGTCCGCTTCTCAGGGCCGGTCCGGCGCCGGTTCGGCCTCCGGGTCCGGTTCCGGTTCCCACGGCAGGTCCGCCGGGCCGCACTCCGAGGGGCGCTCGGGGGGCCGCGCTTCGGGGCGCGTGCCGGGCGCGCGTTCGACTGGGCGAAACGGTTCACGCCCGGCCGCGCGCTCCACGTCGGGCGGCCGCCGCCCGGCGGGCCCGGACCGCCGGCTGCTCCGTCAGCGGCTCATCGTGTTCGTGACGGTGACGCTGCTCGTGGCCCTGGGCATCGCCGCCGCCCAAGGCTGCCAGGGGCCCACCCGCGGCCTGGGCGTACTCGGCTCGGCCCACGACCGGGCGGCGCAGGGGACGCACACGGTGGGCGCGCGGGCGGCGGGTACGCAGGCGGCCGCGCACGTGCATGAGGCCCGCGCGCACGACGCCCACGCGCATGAGTCTCGTGGGACGGGCGCGGGCGACGTGGCGGGGGCTTCGACGGGGGCCGAGGAACGCCCGTAGAACCGGACCGCGCCCCCCGCTCTCAGGCCCCGCCCCGTTCTCAGGCCCTGCCTCTTCTCAGGTCCCGCCCGTTCTCAGGTCCCGCCCGTTCCCGGGCCCTGCCCCTTCTCAGGCCGTGCCCGGGCGTCCCGTGGCGACCGCGTAGAAGGCGACCGCCGCGGCCGCGCCGACGTTCAGCGAGTCGACGCCGTGCGCCATCGGAATGCGCACCCATTCGTCCGCCGCGACCAGGGCCTGCCGGGACAGTCCGTCGCCCTCGGCGCCGAGCATGAGCGCGGCCCGCTCCAGCCGGTGCGGCGCCGCCTCGTCGATGGCGGTGGCCTTGTCGTCGGGGGTGAGCGCGAGCAGCTTGAAGCCGGCCTCCCGTACGGTCTCCAGGCTCCGCGGCCAGTGCTCCAGGCGCGCGTACGGCACGGAGAAGACCGCGCCCATCGACACCTTCACCGACCGCCGGTAGAGCGGGTCGGCGCAGTCCGGCGAGAGCAACACGGCATCCATGCCGAGGGCCGCGGCGCTGCGGAAGATCGCGCCGATGTTGGTGTGGTCGTTGACCGCTTCCATGACGACGACGCGGCGCGCGGACGCGAGCAGCTCGCCGGGCTCCGGAAGCGGCTTGCGCTGCATCGAGGCGAGCGCGCCACGGTGTACGTGATAGCCCGTCACCTGCTCGGCGAGCTCGGGGTCCACCGCGTACACCGGGGCCGGCACCTCGTCGATGACGTCCCGCATGACGTCGACCCACTTGGCGGAGAGCAGCATGGACCGCATCTCGTACCCGGCGTGCCTGGCGCGCCGGATCACCTTCTCGCCCTCGGCGATGAAGAGCCCCTCGGCCGGTTCGCGCCTGCGGCGCAGTTCCACGTCGGTGAGGCCGATGTAGTCACGCAGCCGGGGGTCGTCGGGGTCGTCGACGGTGATGATGTCTGCCACGGGTCGATGGTGCCTTGTCGTCGTTGTGGTTCCCATGCCGGGAGCCGGTTTTGTTACCTACGGTTACGGCCATCGGTACGGGGAGGGCGGGCGGCTCACTGTACGGCTCGCCGGTGCCGGACCGGGAGACTCACCGGTGCCGGACCGGTCGGCTCGGCGGACGGCGGCGGGTCGGCCTGTGGACAACCCGCCGCCGTCCGCCACACCCCTGTATAACCCCAACAAAGGGGGGCCAGGTGGCGAAGCGTCACTTCACGGCGTACCTGGCCACAGAGCGAAGGCGCAGGGCTCGGAGGTCCCGGCTCGGAGGTCCCGGGCTCGACGGCCCTCGCGCCTCACGGCTTGAAGGTTTTCGCGGCGTTCACCACGTCGCCGATGACGATGACGGCGGGCGGGCGGACGTCCTCTTCCTTGACCCGCGCCCCGACCGTCTCCAGCGTGGCGTCGACGCGGCGCTGGGTCGCCATCGTGCCCTCCTGGATCACGGCGACCGGCGTGTCGGCGCCGCGCCCGTGCTGGACGAGGGCCGCGGCGATGGCGCCGATCTTGTCCACGCCCATCAGGATCACCAGCGTGCCGCGCAGCTTCGCCAGCGCCGCCCAGTCGACCAGCGAACGCTCGTCGTCGGGCGCGACATGGCCGCTGACCACGGTGAACTCGTGCGCGACGCCGCGGTGGGTGACGGGCACTCCTACCGCGCCGGGGACGCTGATGGAGCTGGAGATGCCCGGCACCACCGTGCAGGTGAGGCCCTCGGCGGCCAGTGCCTCGGCCTCCTCCATGCCCCGCCCGAAGACGAACGGGTCGCCGCCCTTGAGGCGCACCACGGCCTTGCCGGCCTTGGCGTGCTCGATGAGCGCGTTGTTGATGGCCTCCTGAGCCATGAACCGGCCGTACGGGATCTTCGCCGCGTCGATGACCTCGACGTGCGGCGGCAGCTCGTCCAGCAGGTCGCGGGGGCCGAGCCGGTCGGCGATCACCACGTCGGCCTCGGCCAGCAGCCGGCGGCCGCGCACCGTGATCAGGTCGGGGTCGCCGGGACCGCCGCCGACCAGGGCGACGCCCGCCGTACGCCGCCGGTGCTGCGGCGCGGCGATCGTGCCGTCCCGCAGGCCCTCGACGATGGCGTCCCGGACCGCGGCGGCGCGGCGCGGGTCGCGGCCGGCGGCGTCGGTGTTGAGGACGGCGACGGTGACGCCTTCGCTGCGGCCGGTGGCCGGCGTCCAGGCGGTGGCCGCCTCGGCGTCGTCGGAGCGTACGGCCCAGACGCGGTGCTCCTCGGCCTCCTGGGAGGCAGCGGCGTTGGCCGCGTCGTCGTCGGTGGAGATCAGCGCGTACCAGGCGGCCGCGAGGTCACCGGGCCGGTACGTACGCCGCTCCCAGGCCAGCTCGCCCGCGTCGGCCATGGCCTCGACGGAGGGCGTGGCCGACGGCGAGATCAGCAGGACGTCGGCGCCTGCGGCGATCAGCGCGGGCAGCCGGCGCTGGGCGACCTGGCCGCCGCCCAGCACCACGACCCGGCGGCCGGTCAGGCGCAGGCCGACGGGATAGGCGGCGTGCTCGGAGGGAACGGCCATGGCGGTACGGCTCCTTGTGCGGGTGATGCGGGGCCGCTTCGGCACTGGAGCGGCGTGAGGGTGGTGGTGCGGCCGGTACGGGCGGCCACGCGTTCCGGCCCACAGCCTATTTGGCCGCGGGCCCGGGGTCATGCGCGGGCGGCCCTGAGACGGGTCCATGGGTGTGCCGACGGGCCCCGTGGGAATGCCCGGCACCCCCACGGGGCACGGGGCCTGTGGGAGTGCCGACGGGCCCTGTGGGTGCGTCGGCGGGCCCGGAGGAACGAGATTCCGGGGCGGGACGGCGCCAGGGCCGGCAGGGCACGGCCGAACGGGCACGCCCTGCGCCTGTGGCGGTGGTGAGGGGCGGCGACCCGGCTCGGTGCGGGTCTCGGTGAGCTCCGTACCGGCGGGCCGTCGCCCCTCCCCGCGGGCCGTCAGCCCTTCTCGGTGACTCCGGCGGCGTCGAACGTGGCCACCTCGTGCATCGCACGCGCCGCGCTCTGCACGATCGGCAGGGCGAGCAGCGCGCCCGTGCCCTCGCCGAGACGCAGGTCGAGGTCGACCAGCGGACGCAGGCCCAGCTTGGTCAGGGCCGCGACGTGCCCCGGCTCGGCGCTGCGGTGGCCCGCGATGCAGGCGGCCAGCGCCTCGGGCGCCACGGCCCGCGCCACCAGCGCGGCCGCGCCGGCGCTCACGCCGTCCAGGATCACCGGCGTACGCAGCGACGCGCCGCCGAGGATCAGGCCGACCATCGCGGCGTGCTCCAGGCCGCCTACGGTCGCGAGGACGCCGATCGGGTCGGCCGGGTCCGGCTGGTGCAGTTCGAGGGCGCGGCGGACGACGTCGACCTTGCGGGCGTGCGTCTCGTCGTTGATGCCCGTGCCACGCCCTGTGACCTCGGCGGGGTCGCTGCCGGTGCAGACGGAGATCAGCGCCGCGGACGCGGTGGTGTTCGCGATGCCCATCTCGCCGGTGAGCAGCGCCTTGTTCCCGGCCGACACCAGGTCACGGGCGGTCTCGATGCCGACCTCGATGGCCTTGAGCACGTCTTCGCGGGACATCGCGGGCCCGGCGGTCATGTCGTCCGTACCGGGGCGCACGTTGCGCGGCAGCAGGCCGGGGGTGGCCGGCAGCTCGGACTTCACGCCGACGTCCACGACGCAGACCTCGGCGCCGACCTGGTTCGCGAAGGCGTTGCAGACCGCGCCGCCGCCGAGGAAGTTGGCCACCATCTGGCCGGTGACCTCCTGGGGCCACGGGGTGACGCCCTGGGCGTGTACGCCGTGGTCGCCCGCGAAGATCGCCACGGCGGCGGGTTCCGGGATGGGCGGCGGGCACTTCCGCGACAGGCCGCACAGCTGCGCCGAGATGATCTCCAGCATGCCGAGCGCGCCGGCCGGCTTGGTCATCCGCTTCTGCCGCTCCCACGCCTCGCCGAGCGCCTTGGCGTCCAGCGGGCGGATGCCCTGCAGGGTCTCCTGGAGCAGGTCGTGCGGCTCGGCGCCGGGCAGCGCGCGGCGCCCGTACGTCTCCTCGTGCACGACCCAGGACAGCGGGCGGCGCTTGGACCACCCGGCCTGCATCAGCTCGGGCTCCTCCGGGAACTCGTCGACGTACCCGACGCACAGGTACGCGACGATCTCCAGGTGGTCGGGCAGGCCCAGCTCTCGGACCATCTCGCGCTCGTCGAAGAAGCTGACCCAGCCGACGCCGAGGCCCTCGGCACGGGCGGCGAGCCAGAGGTTCTCCACGGCGAGCGCGGAGCTGTACGGCGCCATCTGCGGCTGGGTGTACCGGCCGAGCGTGTGGCGGCCGCCACGGGTGGGGTCGGCCGTGACGACGATGTTGACCGGGGTGTCGAGGATCGCCTCGATCTTCAGCTCGCGGAACTGCTTCGCGCGCGCCTTGGGCAGCGACTTGGCGTACGCCTCGCGCTGCTGCATCGCCAGCTCGTGCATCCGCTCGCGCGTCTCGGCGGACCGGATGACGACGAAGTCCCAGGGCTGGGAGTGGCCGACGCTGGGGGCGGTGTGGGCCGCCTCCAGGACGCGCAGCAGTACGTCGTTGGGGATCGGGTCGTTGCGGAAGCCGTTGCGGATGTCCCGGCGCTCGCGCATCACGCGGTGCACGGCGGCACGCTCGTCGTCGCCGTAGCCCGCTGCGGGGTCGACGGGCCGGAGGGCCTCCGCGTCTGCGCCCGTGTCCGAGCCTGCGTCCGCGTCCCGGTCTCCCGCCGCGTCGGCGTCGGGCGCTACGGCCTCGGAAGCGGGCTCGGGAGCTTCGGCCCCGGCCGTGGGCTCCTCGGTACCGGCCTCGGCACCGGCCTCGGCGTCGGCCGCGGCGGCCGGGCCGGGCTCGGGCCCGGCCTCGCCCTCGGGGGCCGGGGCCCCGGGAGCCGTGGCGTCGGGAGCCGTGGCGTCGGGCACCGGTACGGCATCCGTCTCGGCCTCGGGAGCAGGCTCAGCGCCGGACTCGGCCTCGGGCGCCTCGGCGGCGGCAACGGTCTCGCCCTCAGCAGCGGTCTCGCCGTCGGGGGCGTTCCCGGCCGCGGGCTCGGCGTCGGAATCGGAATCGGAGTCGGAAACGGCCTCAGGTGCCGGTGCCGTTGCCGTCTCCGCCTCGGCAGCTGCGTCAGCGGCGGCCGCGTCCTCAGCGGGCGCCTCGGCGGCGGCCGTGGCTGCCGTCTCCTCGACGGTCTCGTCCGCGGCTGCTGCCGCGTCCGGCGACGCCGACGGCTCGGCCTGCGCGTTCGCCGACGCATCGCCCGCGTCGCCCTCGGGAGCGGCTGCCTCGGGCTGCGCCACCGGCTCGGCCTGCGCCGCTTCGGGAGTCTCAGCGACCTCAGGAGTCTCAGCGACCTCAGGAGTTTCGACAGCCTCGGGAGCCTCGGCAACCGCGGGCGCCTCCACCTCCTCCGGAGCCGCCTCAGCAGCATCCGGAGCGGCCGCGGCCTCGGGCTCGGCGGCAGGAGCGGCCTCGGCCACGCCCTCCTCGACCACACTCTCCTCAGGAGCAGCCTCGGCCGGTACGGCGGCCTCGACCGGCCCGGCGGGCTCAGCCGGTGCGGGGGCTTCCACCGGTGCAGTGGCCTCCGCCGGTACGGCAGGCGTCGGGTCCGCCGCGAAAGCGGCGTCGATCGCGGCCTGCGTGGCCTTCGCCTTGGCCGACCGGGCCGACCGGGCCCGTGGCACGTTGGCGCCGGCCGTGTCCTCCGCACCGTCCTCGCCGAGCTGCACCAGCTCGGCGGCGTCCTGCGGGGCGGGCTGCGCCTCGGCGGGAGCGGCGGCCCGGACCGGCTCGGCTTCGGCGGCGGGCGCCTGCGGCTCGGCCACGGCCTGTTCTTCGTTGTGCACGTGTTCCTCTGCTACGGGCTCCGCTTCGGGCTGCTCCGCGGCTGCCGGTACGGCCTCGCCGGTACCGTCCGCGGGGCCCTGCTCGCCCTCGGTGTCGTTCTGCTGCGCGGCGGCTCCGGCCTCCTGCGCGCCGTCCTCGGCAGCGGGCTCCGGCGCCGCGGGCGCGTCGGCCGGTGCCTCGGCCTCCTCCTGGCCCGGCGCGACCTGAGCTGCGGCGTTGTGTTCCGCCGCGTCGGCCTCGGGGAGCGGTGCGGCGACACCGTGCTCCACGGCTTCCTGCTGCTCGACAGGGGCCTGGGCCTCAGCGGCCTGCACCTCCTGAGCGACCTCAGCCGCCTCCGCGGCCCCCGGCTGCTCATCGGCCTCGGCCACCTCCCCGGCCCCAGCGGTACCGGCAGCATCTCCCACCGGCTCGGCGTCCCAGGCCGGCATCTGCGCCGGAATGCTCACGCCACCGTGCTCCGGCGCCGGTGCGGGCTGCGCGGCCGGCGCCGCCTGCGCCTCGGCCGGAGCCTGGACGTCCTGCCCAGCCTGCTCGGCCTGCTCCACCTGCTCAGGCTGCTCACCGGGCGCCTGCTCCGCCTCGGCCTCCGGCAGCGGCATCGGGGCCGCCTGCTGGGCCGCCGGCTGGGCGCCGTCCTCGGGGAGGGGGCCCGGGGCCGCCCCCGGGAGCGGGCCCGGCTCGTCGCGCGGGATGTCGAGGTACTCGGGGCCCACGGTCGGCGGGCCGGCGTGGCGCTGGGGCGGCTGCGGGGTGCCGGCCGGGCCGCGGTCGGCGAGGGAGCGGACCACGCCGCCGGTGTGTGCCTCGGGCACGGGCGGGCCCATGTGCAGCGGTCGGCGCGCGGGCGTGGCCTGCTTCGGCATCGCGGCCTGGCCCGGCATGGCGCCCGGCGGCGTCGCGCCCGGCTGCGGGGCCCCCGCATGGGCCGCGTCCGGCTGCGGCTGGACGGCCTGGGGCGTCTGCTGCACGGCCTCGGGCATCCGTACGCCGCCGACGTCGACGGAGCCGGTGTCCCGGCCGCCGTGCTCGTGCGCGCCGGCATCGGTGGCGGGAGCCGCGGCGGCGGGCTGCGCCTCGGCGGGCGCGGCGGCCGGCTGCTCCTCGGCGTACGCCATCGGCTCGTACGGCGTCGGGTCGTAGGCGGCCACCGGGTCGTACACCGCGCCCCGGCCCGGGGTGTAGTCGGCGTACGGGATCTGCTGCTCGGCGGGGGCGGCCTGCTGCTCGCTGCCCCAGGCGCCCTGGGCGCCCGGCATCAGCAGGTCGTCGTCCTCGCCCTGCTCGGCGGTGTCGAGGTAGGCGTACGCGTCGTGCGGCTGCTGGCCGGCGTCGGCAGGGGCTGGAGCGGCCGCAGGCAACGGCCCTCCGGGATGTCCGCCTGCGTTCTCCGGCAGTCCCTCGCCCGGGACCTGGCCGGTGTCGGTCATGCGTACCCCTCGCCCATCGGTAGTGCTCCTTCCAACCGCTCGTCCGACGCGCTCGACCGCGGCACGCGCCGACCGCCCCCATAGCTAGAACGAGCGAGCGCGCCTCGCGGCACGTCCGCCCTCAAGAGCATCTTGTGCGGTCAAAACCTCGGACTTTTCCGGATATTGACCCACGGCTCCGATCGCGGAACGGCGGCGCAACGATCCGCCAGCCTACCTCCCACGGGTGACCGTTCGGGTCAGGGGTGATGCACGCGGTAACCGCACACGAGGAAGACGACGGCCCGCTCCCGCTCCACCCATACGGAGGTGTCCAGCTCGACGGACTGGAGGAGGGCGCACTCGACTTCGTACCCGCCGTCGGCCAGCGCGCGGCCGAGCGCCTCCGCCTCGTCGCGGGTGGCGGCGTGGGTGACGATGCGTTCGGGGCGGCGGGCCGCGCAGGCGGTGACCACGGCCGTGCCGCCGCCCCCGATGCGGACGACGTCCGGCTCGGGCAGGTCTTCCAGCGCCTGGGGCGCGCGGCCGTGCACGACCTGGAGCTGTACGCCGTACCGGCGGCCGACGGCGGTCGTACGGGCGCAGGCGTCCGCGTCGGAGTCGACGGCGATGACGGCGGCGCCGAAGCGGGCGGCCTCCACCGCGGCGGCGCCGGAGCCGGCCCCGATGTCCCAGACGAGGTCGCCGACGGCGGGGCCGAGACGGGCGAGTTGGGCGGTGCGCAGCTGGCCGGACTCGCCCTCGGTGAGGCCGCCGCCGTACGCGCTGTCGGAGAGGCCCCAGCCGCGCGGTCCGGAGGGGTAGCCGATCTCGTGGGCGGCGAGCCAGGGGCTGCCCTGGGTGGCGGCGCTGCCGCCGCCGGCGACGATGACGACGTTGGGGTCGCGCCAGACGTGGTCGGCTGCCTTGTCGGACGTGAGGACGGTCACCTGCTCCTGGGTCGTGCCCAGCGCTTCGCAGATGACGAAGGTGCGGTGCACGTCGCGCAGCAGGAGGGCCAGTTCGGCGGGGCCCGCGCCGGGCGAGGTGAGGACGGCGACCTTGGTGTGGGCGCGGCAGACGTTGACGGCGCGGCGCAGGTCGCGGCTGTGGGCGACGACGATCTGGGCGTCGTCCCAGGGCATGCCGGCGCGGGCGAAGGCGGCGGCGACGGAGGAGACGGCCGGTACGACCTCGACTTCGAGGCCGTGTTCGGGGGCGCGCAGGGTGCGGACGACACCGAAGAAGCCGGGGTCGCCGTCGGCGAGGACGACGGCGGTGCCGCGGTGCTGCGCGATGCGGCGGGCGGCCAGTTCGACGCTGCCGAGTCTGATCCGTTCGGCCGCGGGCGGCACTTCTTTGAGCGCCAGGTGGTGGGCGGCACCGGCCACCAGGGTCGCCGCGCCCAGTGCGGAGCGTGCGGCGGCGGTCAGAGGCGAGCCGTCCCACCCGATCACGGTGACGCGGTCGGCCATCTGCAGCTGTCTCCCTGGTCTCGTCGTGCGGTTGTCCGTGGCCGCCGGTGGTCCGTGCGGCTGTACGTGCGGTCGTCCGTGCCTCGTCCGTACGGCCGGGCGGTGGTCCGGTCCGTGCGGGCGTCCCGTCGTGCGGGGGTGGATCAGGTGAGGGTACCCCGAGCGGCTGGGCGTGCCGCCGGGCGCGGACGGCGCGGTCCGGGGCCCGGCACCGGTGCCCGGCCCCTCAGTTCCACTCCGGGTAGGCGAAGCCGTTGGCGTCGGCAGTACGGTCCGGGGGCCCGTCGAAGTCCTCGGGCAGCAGGCTCCAGACGATGAGGTCGGTACGGATGTCGGTCCAGCTGCCGTCCTCGGTGCGGGAGCGGGCTATCCAGGCGTTGCGGAGCACGCCCTCGCTGATGCAGCCGAGCTTCTGGGCGACCTGCTGCGCCGCGGTGTTGTCGGCGGCCGTACGGAGCTCCAGCCGCTCGAACTTCTGGTCGCGGAAGAGCCACTGGGCGACGGCCAGCGCGGATTCGCAGGCGTATCCCTCGCCGCGGGCCCAGGGGGCGGTGATGTAGGAGAGTTCGGCCCCGCGTATCCGCCAGTCGGTGCGGTCGATCCGGACGGTGCCGACCAGGCGCTGGGTGAGGAACTCGTGGACGGCGAAGGCGAGGCCGCGGCCGGAGGTGCGGACGGCCGGGGCGCCGGTGGTGACCCACTCCTCGGCGTGCGCGGTGGTGTACGGGAAGGGCTGCGCGGTCCAGGCGACGACGGCTTCGTCGTTCATCATGTCGCCGAGTGCGGGGATGTCCGTGTCGTCGAAGGGCCGCAGCACCAGACGCTCCGTGCTGATGGAGATGTCCGGAAAAGTGGATGTCATGCAGCCTGCTCCCACGCCGTGGACGTAGAGCTCCGCGAAGCGCCGTACGGCTTCGTGCAGCTCCGTGCATACGTTCGGGCTTCTGCCCGTCTTTGAGTGCACAAGCATGCAGCATCTGCCTGCGAATGTGCCAAGTATGACGGCCCGTATCTGCACTGATAAGGCAGGTACGGGCCGTCGTACGGGGGTGTGGCGGGTCAGCCGACCTTGCTGAAGGACGGCAGCACGGAGCCGTCCTTGTACTTGGTCTCGATGAACTTCTTGACCTGGTCGGAGTTGAGCAGCTTCGCGAGCTTCTGCACACGCTCGTCGTTCTTCTTGCTCTTGTCGACGGCGAGGAAGTTGGCGTAGGGGCTGTTCTTGGCCGACTCCAGCGCCAGGGAGTCCTTCTTCGGGCTCAGCTTCCCGGCGATCGCGTAGTTGCCGTTGATCACTGCCGCGTCGAAGTCGGGCAGCGTCGGCGCAAGCGTCTCGGCCTTCGACTCGGAGATCTTCAGGCCCTTCTTGTCACCGATGTCGTTCAGGCCGGGCACCGCGGGGGCGTCGGCCTTGAGCTTGATGACGCCCTCCTTGTCGAGCAGCTTGAGGGCGCGGGCCTGGTTGGGCGCGTCGGAGGGGACGCCGATGGTGTCGCCGGAGCCCAGGTCGGAGAGGCTCTCGTGCTTCTTGGAGTACAGGCCCATCGGCTCGACGTGGACGTTGGCGACCGGGACGACGTCGCCGTCGTTCTTCTTGTTCCAGTCGTCGAGGAACTCCTTCGTCTGGAAGTAGTTCGCGTCGAGGGTGTTGTCCTTGGTGGCCGGGTTGATGAGCTGGTAGTCGTCGAAGATCTTGACGTCCAGCTTCAGCTTCTCCTTGGGCGCCAGGTTCTTCTTGACGTACTCCAGGATCTCGGCGTGCGGAACGGAGGTCGCGCCGACGACGAGCGGGCTGCTCGCGCTGTCCGACCGGTCGACATCCGGGTCGGAGGGGGCGCTGCACGCGCCGAGGGCGAGGGTGAGCGCGGCGGCGGCCGCGACGGCGCCGGTGAGCTTGACGGTGTTACGCACGAAGAGTGCCTTCCTTACAGGTGGTGTTCCGCCCGGCAAAGGGTCCGGGCTCCAGGGGGTCGGTGGCTCAGGCGGCCTCGTCCGCGGTCTCGCGGACCTTGGCCGTGTCGGCGCGGGCCTCGGGCTCGGGGTCCGGTGCCGCGGTGCGGGACTTCGGCGACTTCAGGAGGCGTACGGGGGCGGAGGCGCGGGAACCGCGGGCGCTGAGCCGGCGGACGACCAGGTCACCGGCCAGCTGGATCACGGTCACGATGATGACGATCAGTACCACGGTGACGCCCACGAAACGCATGTCGTTGCGCTGCTGGCCATAGGTGATCGCCACGCTGCCCAGGCCGCCGGCGCCGACCGCGCCGGCCATCGCCGAGTAGCTGATGAGCGTGACGACCGTGTTGGTGAGGCCGGCGACCAGCGAGGGCAGCGCCTGCGGCAGCAGCACCTTGAAGATGATCGTCCAGGTGCCGCCGCCCATCGACTGCGCGGCCTCGACCAGGCCGCCGTCGACCTCGCGGACGGCGGTCTCGACCAGGCGGGCGAAGAAGGGGATGGCGCCGATCGCCAGCGGGACGACGGCGGCGCTGGGGCCGCTGGCCGTGCCTATCAGGTACCGCGTGAAGGGGATCAGCGCGATGACCAGGATGAGGAAGGGGATCGAGCGGCCGACGTTCACGATCGCGCCGAGCACCTTGTTGACCGCGGAGTTCTGCAGCTGCCTGCCCGGACCGGTGAGGACCAGCAGGATGCCGATCGGCAGGCCGCCGATGACGGCCCACACCGTGGACCACCAGACCATGAACAGGGTGTCCAGGGTCGCGATGGACAGCACGTCCCGCATCGCGTTCCAGCTCACTTGGCGACCTCCTTGGTCAGCACGGCGGCGGACTCGGTGGCGCCGTCCCGCCCGACGATGTCCACCTGGAGGCCCTGCTCCCGCAGGAAGCCGATCGGTACGACGTTGTCCTCGAAGCGGCCGGGCAGCTCGATGCGCATCCGGCCGATCTGCTTGCCGCCCACGGTGTCCATGGCGGCGCCGAGGATCGACACGTCGACGTTGTAGGTCCGCGAGAGGGTCGAGATGACCGGCTCGGTGGCCGCCTCGCCGTGGAAGGTGACGTCCACGACCGTGCGGTCCTCGGCCGAGGCCTCGCCGGTGACCGGGAACAGCTCCGTGGCCAGCTCCGAGCCGGGCGTGGCCAGCAGCTCGGAGACGGTGCCCTGCTCGACGACGCGGCCGCCCTTCATGAGGGCAGCGGAGTCGCAGATGGACTTCACGACGTCCATCTCGTGGGTGATGAGGAGGACGGTGAGGCCCAGCTGCCGGTTGAGGTCGCGCAGCAGCTGGAGGATGGAGCGGGTGGTCTCCGGGTCCAGCGCGCTGGTGGCCTCGTCGGAGAGCAGCACCTTCGGGTCGCCGGCGAGCGCGCGGGCGATGCCGACGCGCTGCTTCTGGCCGCCGGAGAGCTGGGCGGGGTACGCCTTGGCCTTGTCGGCGAGGCCGACCAGGTCCAGCAGCTCCAGCGCCTTGCGGCGGCGCTCGCGGCGGGAGACCTTCAGGATCTCCAGCGGGAACTCGATGTTGTCCAGGACGGTGCGCGAGGACAGCAGGTTGAAGTGCTGGAAGACCATGCCGATGTGGCTGCGCGCGGCACGCAGCGCGGGGTTCGCCCGCTGGCCGCTGCCCGCGAGCGCGGTGAGGTCCTGGCCGGCCACGGTGACCGTGCCCGAGGTGGGGCGCTCCAGGAGGTTCACGCAGCGGATGAGCGTCGACTTGCCGGCGCCGCTCTGGCCGATGACGCCGTACACCTCGCCCTCGCGGACGTGCAGATCGACGCCGTCCAGCGCGGTGACCTCGCGGTCGCCTGAGCGGTAGACCTTGGTGAGGCCTGTAGTGGTGATCACAGGGATATCCGTCACGGTTGAGTGCTCGGCGGCTCGTCCGCCGGGCACGGGGCATTCATTGCGGAGTGCGGCATGAGGATCGCGGAGGCACACGGGCGGCGGGCGCCCGGGTCCTGGGTCCGGTGACGCGGGGCGGCCGGCGGTACTGCGTACGGAGGCCCGGCGTACGGGAGGTACGGGGCGCGTCTGTACGGGTCGTCCGGCGCATGGGAGCGGGTCTCGCTTCGGGGCGCGAGGCTCAGGCGGGGGCCCTCAGCGGTCACACATTCGACACATGCGACGAGCACCGGGCGCTTTGTGCGCCTCGGTCGCGGGGATGCGGCAGCTCGTCGTGGTCATGATGGCCAGTAAACCAGACAGGCGTACGGACCGATCAAGCCCGTCCGGATTCCGGAAGGGTCCGATCAGTCCGTGGACAGCGGCTCAGCCGCCGGCCGTGATCTCCACGCCGTCCGCCGTGGCCTGCGCGGACACGGCCGACAGATCGGGAACGATCACGTCGGCCACCAGCTCCTCCGCCGGGGCCGTTGTGGTCAACGCCACGGTCGTGGCACCGGCCGCGCGGCCCGCCGCGAGACCGGCCGGCGCGTCCTCGAAGACGGCGCAGCGGGCCGGGTCCACGCCCAGGTGCCGGGCGGCGAGCAGGAACGGCTCGGGGTCGGGCTTGCCGCGGGTGATCTCGTCCGCGGTGATCAGGTGCTTGGGACGGATGCCGACGGCGGCGAGCCGGGCCTCGGCGAGCTTGCGCGTCGCGGAGGTGACCACGGCCCAGCGGTCGGCCGGGAGCGAGTCCAGCAGCGCGCGGGTGCCGGGCAGCAGCACCACGCCGCTCACGTCCTGCGTCTCCAGCTCCTCGATGCGGGCCAGGGCCCCGGGGATCTGCTCGGCGGGCAGCAGGTCGGCGACGATGTCGGCGGCGGGCCGGCCGTGCAGCTCGACCTCGGCGAACGCCTCGGTGACCCCGTACTCCTCGGCCCAGCGGCTCCAGCAGCGGTGCACCGAGTCCATGGAGGAGACGAGCGTGCCGTCGTTGTCGAACAGGAGGGCGTCAACGGAGAGCTTCATGGTCACCGAGGGTACGGGGCATGCGGGTCCCTCTGCCGGGCCGGGCGGGAGGGCCCACGGGCCGGGGCCGGCCCCCCGCCGGGCCGGGGCCGCGCGCGGGCCCGCCGCCGGCGCCGATTAAAGTCGGGGGCATGCCCCACAGCCCCACCGCGCGCAGCCGCGCCGCCGTGCGGAGGTCCCGGTGATCGACGCGCTGACGGTCGCGGTCGGCGTGACCGCCCTTGCCCTTGCCGCCTGGTGCGGCTTCGCCGCGTACCGCGACGAGCCGACCAAGGACTGGCACTTCATCGGGATGGCCGTCGTCTCCCTGCTCGCCCTCGTGCAGCTGGTGATCGCCGTCGTGAAGCTGGCGGGCGGCGAAAAGCCCGACGACGGTACGGCGATCTTCCTCGCCTATCTGATCGGCGCCGCGGCCTGCGTGCCCGCCGCCGGATTCCTGTCGCTGTCCGAGCGGACCCGCTGGGGCTCGGTGACGGTGGCGGCCGGCGGCGTGGTGCTGGCCGTGCTGGAAGTGCGGCTGTACGACATCTGGGGAGGCGGCCATGGCTGAGCCCGCGACGACCACCACGAAGGACACCTCCGCCGGGAGCGGCCGCCTCTCGCTGGGCTCGGGCCCCGGCCGGCTGCTGGTCTGGCTGTACGGCGTCTTCACCGTCGGCGCCGCCTCGCGGGCCGCATACCAGCTGATCGCCCAGTACGACCGGGCCCCGCTGTCGTACATCCTGTCGGCGGTCTCCGCCGTGGTGTACGCCGTCATCCTCTTCTCGCTGGTGCGCGGCGGGGAGACGGCGCGCCGGGTGGGCCTGGTCTGCTGCTGCCTGGAGCTGCTGGGCGTGCTCGGCGTCGGCACCTGGACGCTGCTGGAGCCGTCCGCCTTCCCCGACGCCACGGTCTGGTCGGGGTACGGCTACGGCTACCTCTTCATCCCGGTCTTCCTGCCGGTCACCGGACTGCTCTGGCTGCGCCGCGGCCGCCGCGGCGGCTGACTCCGTACGGACACGGCCGCGGGCCCCGTACGTGCGGCTGCACGTACGGGGCCCGCGGCACAGGTACGGGAAGGCTCAGGCGCTCGCTACGTACGCCTGGGCCGAAGCGTCCTTCTCCAGCGTGATCAGGCTGAGCCGGCGGCTGACCTCTTCGGTGCCGACCTGGGCGTAACCGCGGCTGCGGTACAGCCGGAGGTTGCCCTCGCTGCGGTGGCCGGTGAGCAGCCGGAAGCGGGTCACGCCGTGCTCGGCGGACAGCCGCTCCTCGACGGCGGCGAGCAGCCGGCTGCCGAGCCCGTGCCGCTGCATCCGCGGATGCACGATCAGCTTGTCGATGCTGCCCACGCCGTCCGCGTCGACCGCGCCCCGCACGGAGCCGACGACCTCGTCACCGAGGCGGGCGACCACCACGCAGCCGTCCCGCATCTCGGTACGCAACTCATCGAACGTCTGCGTGAGCGGCTCGATCGAGTAGTCGTCGTACAGCGCGGCCTCGGACTGGTAGCACAGGTACTGCAGCTTGAGGATCTGCTCGGCGTCCCTGTCGGTCGCCGCAGAGATGGTCACGCTCATGCCCATGCGTGCTGGCCTCCCCTTTTCGGTTCGGTGAGCCCGGCCGCCATGAGGGTGTGGTGCGGCGCCCGGACGGATCTGCCCTGACTTGATGGCACCACGGGATGCGCGGCGCCGCCATGGCGGGGTCAACGCTCCTTTCCCCGGAGTTCAGGAACTCCAACCTCCGCCGTCAGCATTCTGCGCAGACATCCCAGACAACGGGAACGGAGTGGCCCCATGCTCCCCTGTGACATTCCCAACTCAGATGAGATCTCACGGTAGGTCGGATCCGCCCCGGACAACAGAGCGCGTACCAACGCCGGGCAGCGTCCGGGGAGTTGCCCGGCCACGGTGAGCAGCGCGCGGCGCCGCTCGGCGTCCAGGGCGAGCGGCTCGGCGACGGCGCCGGCCCACGGCTGGGCACGGGTCGGGTCGTAGGGGATCTCCCGGCGGGTCCGCCGCAGGACGCAGCGGACCTCGGCCCGCACGGCCCGGCGCAGCCAGCGCGCGGGGTCGGCCGGCGGACCGGCCATTCGGGTGTACCGGAGCAGGCGCGCCCATACGGCCTGCTCGATGTCCTCGGCGTCGGCCCCGGCGGCGGGCGCCTCGGCCGCCGCCTCCGCGGCGAGGAGCGGGCGCAGCGCGGTGATCAGTGCACGGTCGCGGTCCGTCATACCCGCGCCGACAGCGCCGCGCGGGCCCGCGGTTTCGCCGCGTCAACGCGGTCGTGTCACGCGTGGGTGCACGGCGGGGCCGGGCGACGCGCGGGCCGGGGACACCACCCCTCGCCCGCCCGCCGCCGGGCCGCCGTCGAAGCGGTCAGCTCTTGCGGAACTCGGCCGCGGCCAGCAGCGCGGTGTCCGGGTTGTCGGAGAAGAGCCCGTCGATGCCGGTCGCGAAGAGGGCCTTGAAGTAGGCGAGGGAGTCGCCGTACGCGTTGGGGTCGCTGCCCTTGCGCAGGTCCACCGGCAGGAAGGTGTTCTCGTTGCGGACCGTGTAGGGGTGCAGGACGAGGCCCGCGGCGTGCGCGTCCTTGACCACGGCGGACGGCTCGCCGAGCTTGCCGTCGGCGGTGCGCGGGATGATCACGGTGAGGTCCGGGCCGATGCCCTGCGCGAAGGAGGCGATCCAGCGCAGCCCCTCCGGCTTGACCAGGTCGGCGACGGTACGCGGGTCGCCGGCCTCCTTGAAGTCCCAGGGCTGGGTCTTCAGTGTGCCGAGCAGCACGACCTTCGGGCAGTCGACCAGCTTGTCCAGCCGCTGGATGCTGGAGGGCTCGAAGGACTGGAGGAAGTTGGGGGAGTTCTTCTTGTGCCGGTCGTACCGGCGCAGCAGCTTGGCCAGCCGCTCCTCCAGGCCGAGGCCCAGCTTGCGGAAGTAGGTGGGGTGCTTGGTCTCGATGTGCAGCCAGATGCGGCGGCCGCGCCTGCGGCCCTCGCGCTCGGCCCACTGGAGCACCTCCTCGAACTCCGGCACCTGCCAGCGGCCGTCGTAGAGGGTGTTGTGCTGCCGGGTGCCCGGGATGCGCTCCTTGGCGCGCAGCGTCTTCAGCTCGGCGAGCGTGAAGTCCTCGGTGAACCAGCCGGTGAGCTTCACGCCGTCTACCGTCTTCGTGGTCTTGCGCCCGGCGAACTCCGGGTGGTCGGCGACGTCGGTGGTGGCGGTGATGTCGTTCTCGTGGCGGCAGACCAGGCGGCCGTCCTTGGTGGGGACGAGGTCCTGCTCGATGACGTCGGCCCCCATGTCCAGCGCGAGCTGGTAGGAGCCGAAGGTGTGCTCGGGGCGGTAGCCGCTCGCGCCGCGGTGGCCGACGACGAGCGGGAAGGGCAGTTCGCCGCCGCCGTGTCCGCCGTGTCCGCGCCCGGCCGCGACGGCCGTACCGGCCCCGCCGCCCAGCACCGCCGCTCCGGCGCCGAGCGCCGCAACGCTCAGTACGGTCCGTCGCCCGGGTCGCTGCGCCTTGTCCATGTGTCCCCGACTCCTCATGGTTCCGTGATGTGCCGCACCTGCCGGTGCCGGGCCGATGTTAGGCCCGTACACCTTTCCGGTGGGAGACATCCGACCGAACACCCGGGTGAACCCGAGTGACGTATGTGCGCTTTTGGGATCACCTGGAGGCGCATCAGCCCCACGGCGACGCCGCAGGGTGTGCGGCATTCCACAGCTCCGGAGC
The DNA here is from genome assembly GCF_044544605.1 of Streptomyces sp. NPDC053560. Taxonomy (NCBI): domain Bacteria; kingdom Bacillati; phylum Actinomycetota; class Actinomycetes; order Kitasatosporales; family Streptomycetaceae; genus Streptomyces; species Streptomyces sp. NPDC053560. Next base: position 464,923 of record NZ_JBITXI010000002.1, read on the forward strand.
GCCCTTCCGCGGCCACTCGCGGATCTTCGTACGCATCCTCGGTCCCGCAGGCGGTGTAGTCGCGGCCCCTGCGTTCTTCGCATGGCGGGCCGGTTAACCACCCGTGACGCACAGGAGGGGCGTGTCAACTCTGCGTATCGAATCCGTGAACCCGATGTGCGATCGAGGTTGGGCCGCGAGTATCGTCCTCACCTGCAGACTCCTGCAGTGCACTGACCAGTCGACCCGGAGGACCCGTTGTCCCGCTTGCTGCTGAAGGCGATTCTCGGATTCGTCATGCGTGTCCTGTTCCGCCCGAAGGTCGAGGGACTCGACGGCATTCCGGGCAGCGGTCCGGTGATCCTGGCCGGCAACCACGTCACCTTCATCGACTCGCTGTTCCTGTCGCTGATCGTGGAGCGGCGGACCAAGCGCCAGGTGTACTTCATCGCCAAGGACGAGTACGTCAAGGGCAAGGGCGTCAAGGGCCGCCTGATGGCCTGGTTCTTCACCACCGCCGGCATGATCCCGGTCGACCGGGACGGCGGGCACGGCGGCGTCGCGGCGCTGATGACCGGCCGCCGCGTCCTGGAGGAGGGCAAGCTCTTCGGCATCTACCCCGAGGGCACCCGCTCCCCCGACGGCCGCCTGTACCGGGGCCGTACGGGCATCGCCCGGCTGACGCTGATGACCGGCGCCCCGGTCGTCCCGTTCGCGCTGGTCGGCACCGACAAGGTGCAGCCCGGCGGCAAGGGCCTCCCCCGCGTCGCTCCGGTCACCTGCCGCTTCGGTGCGCCGCTGGACTTCAGCCGGTACGACGGCATGGACCGCGACCGCTACGTCCTGCGTGCCGTGACCGATGAGGTGATGAGCGAGGTCATGCGCCTCTCGGGCCAGGAGTACGTCGACGTGTACGCCACGAAGGCCAAGGCCGCCTGACGTACCGACAGCTTTTCGGGCCCCCTGCCGCAGTCGGCAGGGGGCCCGTTGCGTATGCGGTCAGCGGCCGCCCAGCGGGGCACGGCGGGCGAGGACCTTGCGGTGGCTGATGCGCCAGCCGTCGTCGGTGCGGACGACGGTGTCCTCGTAGGTGACCGTCCCGGAGGTGCCGTCGGCATTGACGCCGATGCCCTTGGACAGGGCGTGCACCCCGCTGCCGTCCGGCAGTTCGGCGAGGACGACGTTGGTGACGTGGTGGGCCACCGGGTTGGCCTCGCCGAGCGCGAGCGCCGCCTCGCGGATCGCCGTCACGCCCTTCAGCGGCGGCTGCCCGAAGTCGGTGACGTCGTAGACGACGTCCTCGGTGAACAGCTCGTCCAGGCGGTCCAGCTCCCCCGCGTCGAACAGATGCCCGTGCAGTGAGAGCAGATCGGCGATGACGGCGCGGTCCTCGGCAGCCAGTGCCATGACAGCCTCCTCCGGAAGCGGTGGATGTCCCGACACGGCGCAGGCTACCGGCGCGGGCGCGCACCCGGGCACGGGGCGCGCCCCGTGCCGCGGTCTCCCCGTACGGCGCGCCGCCCCGGGCCGTCAGCCCTCGCCGCCCTCCAGCCGGTGACCGCGCAGCAGGATCCACGCGGCGGCCGCGGCGGACAGGGAGATGACGCCGCCGACCACGGCCGCCACCTCCATCCCGTCGGTGAACGCCCCTTGCGCGGCGTGCAGCAGCGCCTCGCCCGCGCGGTGCGGCAGGTCGCCCGCCGTCTCCACCGCGCCGCCCAGCGACTCGCGGGCCGCGCCCACCGCATCGGCCGGCACCCCGCCGGGCGCCGTGAAGTTCCGGTAGACGCCGGTGACCACCGAGCCGAGCAGGGCGATACCGAGCGCGGAGCCCAGCTCGTACGCCGTCTCGGAGACCGCCGAGGCGGCGCCCGCCTGCTCCTTGGGCACGCTGGAGAGGATGACGTCGGCGGTGACGGTGAAGGAGAAGCCCGCGCCGACACCGACCACGAAGAGGATCGTGCCGAGCACCGGCGTCGCGGTGGTGGCGCTCACCCAGGCGCACGCGCCGAGCCCCAGCCCCACCAGGACCAGTCCGCCGGAGACCACCGCACGCACCGACAGCCGGCGCGCGACATGTCCGGCGGCCAGTCCCGCGCCCATCGCGCCGACGGCGGCGGGCAGTTCGACCAGTCCCGCGTTGAGCGGCGACCGGCCCTGCACCATCTGCAGGAACTGGGACAGGAAGAACAGCAGCCCGGCCAGTCCGAGAATGGTCAGCAGGTCGGCCAGCACGGCGCCGGAGAAGCCCCGGTTGCTGAAGAGCTTCATGTCCAGCAGTGGTGTGGTCAGCCGCAGTTGCCGTCGTACGAAGCCGACGAGCGCGAGGACGCCGATGACGCCCGCGACGGCGACGCCGATCCCGACGCCGTGCGCCGCGGCCTCCTTCACCGCGTAGACCACACCGATCATGCCGACCAGCGACAGTCCGACGCTGGCCAGGTCCCACGGCCCCGGCTTCGGGTTGCGGGACTCCGGCAGCACCTTGATGCCGACGGCGACCAGCACCACCATCACGGGCAGGTTGATCAGGAAGACCGAGCCCCACCAGAAGTGGCCCAGCAGGAACCCGCCGAGCACGGGGCCGACGGCGGTACCCGCGGAGGCCGCCGCGCCCCAGACGCCCACGGCCAGGCTGCGTTCGCGCGGGTCGTGGAAGAGGTTGCGGATCAGCGCGAGGGTGGACGGCATCAGCGTCGCACCGGCCACACCCTGCAGCGCCCGCGCCGCGATCATCATCTCCGGCGTCGTCGCGTACGCCGCCAGCGCCGACATCGCGCCGAACGCCACCGAGCCGGTCAGCAGCAGCTTCTTGCGTCCGATGCGGTCGCCGAGGCTGCCCATCGAGACCAGCAGACCGGCGATGACGAACGAGTAGACGTCACCGATCCACAGCAGCTGGGTGCCCGACGGGCGCAGGTCCTCGCTGAGGTACGGTGCCGCCAGACCGAGCACGGTGGCATCGACGCCGACCAGCAGCACCGCGAGGACCAGTACGCCCAGCGCGAGCCACCGCCCCGGGCGCGGCTGTTCCGCCGTCCCGCTGCTGGCCGCCCCCACGGCCGTCGCCCCGCTCATCGCTTGCCTTCCCTTCGTACGCCGCCGAGCAGCAGCTCGGCGATGGAGTGATTACGGTCGGCGCGGGCCAGCCGGCCCTCGTGCACCGACCAGGCGCCCGCGCAGATCAGCCCGTACAGCGCCTCGGTCAGCCAGGCGGGGGTGAGGTCGATGCGGAAGGTCCCCTCTTCCTGCCCCCGCCGGAACAGCGCGTGTATCCGGGCGTCGAGCCCCGTCCACCCCTCGTTGATCTCTTCACCTTCGAAGAGCTGGTTCTCGGTGTAGAGGAACGCCAGCACCCCGGCGACCGGCTCGATCTCGGCGATGAGCCGGCGCAGCGCGGTCGCCGCGTCGTCCTCGTCCGGCCGGGCGGCGTCCAGCGCCTGCCCGGTCTCCCTGATGCCCAGCTCCTCCAGGGCCCGGATGAGCGCGTCCCGCCCCGCGAAGTGGCGGTGCAGCGTCGCCCGGCTGATCCCGGCGGCCCGCGCGATGTCGTCCATCGAGGCGGTGCTCTTCCGGGTGAGCAGGGCGGCGGCGTCTTTCAGTACGCGATCTCGGTCCACGGCCATGAGACGGATCATATTCTAATGAGACACAGATGTCTCATCGAATTCTTGGCAGTCTCATTTCTTCGACAGCACAGCACGACAAAGCGGCCGCCGCCCGGTCGGAGAGACCGGACGGCGGCCGCTGCCGCCTTCTGGGGTTACTTCTGCCTGGCCGTGGCCCACGCCTGCTGCGTCGCCAGGTCCGCCTTGACCTCGGCGAGCTGGGCGGCGACCGCGGAGGGGGCCGTGCCGCCGCGGCCGCTCCGCGAGGCGAGCGCCCCGGGCACGTTCAGGACGGTCCGCACCTCGGGCGTCAGGTGCTCGGAGATCTTCGCGAACTGCTCGTCGGTGAGCTGGTCCAGCTCGATGCCCTGCGCCTCGCACTCCTTCACGCACTCGCCCGCGACCTCGTGCGCCACCCGGAACGGCACGCCCTGCTTGACCAGCCACTCCGCGATGTCGGTGGCGAGCGAGAACCCGGCCGGGGCCAGCTCCTCCATGCGCTCGCGGTTGACGGTCAGCGTGGCCATCATGCCGGTGAAGGCGGGCAGCAGGAGTTCCAGCTGGTCGCAGGAGTCGAACACCGGCTCCTTGTCCTCCTGCAGGTCGCGGTTGTACGCGAGCGGGAGGGCCTTGAGCGTCGCCATCAGGCCGGTCAGGTTGCCGATCAGCCGGCCGGACTTGCCGCGCGCCAGCTCGGCGATGTCCGGGTTCTTCTTCTGCGGCATGATCGAGGAGCCGGTGGAGAAGGCGTCGTGCAGGGTCACGAAGGAGAACTCCTTCGTGTTCCAGATGATGACCTCCTCCGCGATCCTGGAGATGTCGACGCCGATCATCGCGGTGATGAAGGTGAACTCCGCGACGAAGTCACGGGACGCGGTGCCGTCGATGGAGTTGCCCACCGAACCGTGCTCGAAGCCCAGGTCCGCGGCGACCGCCTCGGGGTCCAGGCCGAGCGAGGAGCCGGCCAGCGCACCCGAGCCGTACGGCGAGACGGCCGTCCGCTCGTCCCACTGGCGCAGCCGCTCGGCGTTCCGGGACAGCGCCTGGACGTGCGCGAGGACGTGGTGCGCGAAGAGGACCGGCTGGGCGTGCTGGAGGTGCGTACGGCCGGGCATCGCCACGTCCGGGTGCGCCTCGGCCAGCCCGACCAGCGCCTCCTGGAGCTCGGCGAGCAGCCCGCCGATGGCCCGGGCGCGGTCCCGCAGATACATCCGGAAGAGGGTCGCCACCTGGTCGTTGCGGGACCGGCCGGCCCGCAGCTTGCCGCCGAGGTCGGCCCCGAGCCGCTCCAGCAGCCCGCGCTCCAGCGCGGTGTGCACGTCCTCGTCGGCGATGGTGCCGACGAAGCTGCCGTCGGCGACGTCGCTCTCCAGCTGGTCGAGGCCGGCGATCATGCGCGTCAGCTCGTCGTCCGTGAGCAGCCCGGCCTTGTTCAGCACGCGTGCGTGGGCTCGCGACCCGGCGATGTCGTACGGCGCCAGCCGCCAGTCGAAGTGGACGGACGCGGACAGCTTGGCCAGCGCCTCGGCGGGGCCGTCGGCGAACCGGCCGCCCCAGAGCCGGACGTCACCGCTGTTGCCGTTGCTCACTTGCTGCTCCTCGTAGGTGATGAGAGTACGACCGGCCCGCTTCAGGCCAGGTTCCGTCGTGCTATGCCGGCAGATCGCGCCGCGCGGCGATCTTGCTCGACATGCCGAAGATCTCGATGAAGCCCTTCGACAGCGACTGGTCGAAGGTGTCACCGGAGTCGTAGGTCGCCAGGTTGAAGTCGTACAGCGACTGCTCGGACTTCCGGCCGGTGACGACGGCCCGGCCGCCGTGCAGAGTCATCCGGATGTCACCGGAGACGGCCCGGTTGGCCTCGGCGACGAAGCCGTCCAGGGCGCGCTTGAGCGGCGAGAACCACAGGCCGTCGTAGACCAGCTCGCCCCAGCGCTGCTCGACCTGGCGCTTGTAGCGGGCCAGCTCGCGCTCGACGGTGACGCTCTCCAGCTCCTGGTGGGCGGTGATCAGGGCGATCGCGCCGGGGGCCTCGTAGACCTCGCGGGACTTGATGCCGACGAGCCGGTCCTCGACCATGTCGATCCGGCCGATGCCCTGGGCACCTGCGCGCTCGTTCAACTGCTGGATGGCCTGGAGGACGGTGACGGGTGTGCCGTCGATCGCGACCGGCACGCCTTCCTCGAAGGTGATCACGACCTCGTCGGCCTCGCGCGGGGTGGCGGGGTCGGCGGTGTACTCGTACACGTCCTCGATCGGCGCGTTCCAGATGTCCTCCAGGAAGCCGGTCTCCACGGCCCGCCCGAAGACGTTCTGGTCGATCGAGTACGGCGACTTCTTGGTCGTCGCGATCGGGAGGTTCTTCTCCTCGCAGAAGGCGATCGCCTTGTCCCGGGTCATCGCGTAGTCGCGGACCGGGGCGATGCACTTCAGGTCGGGGGCGAGGGAGGAGATCCCGGCCTCGAACCGCACCTGGTCGTTGCCCTTGCCGGTGCAGCCGTGCGCCACGGTCGTCGCGCCGTGCTTCCGCGCGGCGGCGACCAGGTGCTTGACGATGGCCGGCCGGGAGAGCGCGGAGACCAGCGGGTACCGGTCCATGTAGAGGGCGTTGGCCTGGATCGCCGGAAGGCAGTACTCGTCGGCGAACTCGTCCCTGGCGTCCGCGACCTCGGCCTCGACCGCACCACAGGCGAGCGCGCGCTTGCGGATGACGTCCAGGTCCTCGCCGCCCTGCCCGACGTCCACCGCCACGGCGATGACCTCGGCGCCCGTCGCCTCGGCGATCCAGCCGATGCAGACGGAGGTGTCAAGACCGCCCGAGTAGGCGAGTACGACGCGCTCGGTCACGGGGCCCTCCTCAATCCATGCGTTGATGGGTATAACTATGCAGCGTTCCGTATGCTTCGTCAACGCAGCAGGTCAGAGGGGGTGGCCGGGGTTGCCTCAGCCGTGCCGGAGCGCGTCCTCCAGCACCGTCACATGACTGAGGTCCAGCTCCTTGGTCGCCGTCAGCAGGGTGACCGGCCCGTCCGCCGCCATCCCCCGCAACCGCTCCAGCGCCTCACTCCCCGGCTCCTCGGCCAGCTCCGCCCGGTACCGCTCGGCGAACTCCTCGTACGCCTCGGCCCGGTGCCCGTACCACTTGCGCAGTTCATTCGAGGGCGCGACACCCTTCAGCCACTCGTCCAGCCGCGCCGCGTCCTTCGACAGCCCGCGCGGCCACAGCCGGTCCACCAGCACCCGGGCCCCGTCGTCGGGATCCACCGCGTCGTACACACGCCGCGTTCGCACCGTTACGCGCTTGCTCATGGCCGCATTCAAACACCGCGGGGGCCGCGCGCCCGCGACCCGCACCGCACCCCGCCCACCCCCGGTTTTGGATTCCGGGCCGCGGACAGGTATTTTTCTTCTGCACGCACCGACCGGGCCCGCCCGGACGGACGGCGAGCACCGGGACGTGGCGCAGCTTGGTAGCGCACTTGACTGGGGGTCAAGGGGTCGCAGGTTCAAATCCTGTCGTCCCGACGGTGTTTTCGCAGCTCAGGGGCCGTTTCAGAGCAAATCTGAAACGGCCCCTGAGTCTTTTCGGGGCGGCGAGGAACCACGCCACTGACTGTGCTTACGGCGGCTCAGCGTACGAGGGCCGGCGCGGCGCGAGCGCTGCACGCCTCACACAGCTGGGAGACCGGGGAATTTTCCTGATCCCTCGCGTAGCGGTCATCGGCATCCGGGTGCCCCTTACGTGCGCCGGTATGCGCCCCAGAGTGCGTTCGGCACACCGGCGGAGCGAGCGGAAACACGCACCTCCTCCTGAGGGAAGTGCTCTGCTGTGCACATGTTTAACGGCTCGAACAACGATGATCGCGCACCGTTTCTCGACACTCTGCCGGACGGGGCACGCGAGACCTTCGCGAAGCTCGGAAGCCGGTGCCGCTATGTCGTGGGGGATGCACTGATCAGTGAGGGCGACCGTGCCCAGGAGCTGGTGGTGCTCCACCAAGGCCTGGTGAAGGTGACCGCCCAGTTGGACGGCGGCAGGGTGTTGCTCATGGACATGAGGATCGCCGGAGACGTCGTGGGTGAGCTGGCGGCCATGGACCTCGGGCCGAGATCGGCCACGGTCACGGCTTGTGGCGAGGTGGTCGCTACCGTCGTTCCGCAGCACGAGTTGCGGCCCTTCCTCCTCGCCCATCCCGAGGTGTCACTGGCCCTCAACCGGGTGCTCTGCGGTCGGCTGCGCCGGTCCGACCGCTGGCGCCTCGAGTTCGGCGGATACCCGGTCCTGGTCCGGCTGGCCCGCGTACTCGTCGAACTGGCGGTGACGTACGGGAGACAGGAACGGAAATCGGTGCGCATCGATGTGAACCTGTCCCAGTCCGAGTTCGCCGCCCTCACCGGGTCCACTACGAACACAGTGCACAAGGCGCTGGCTCAGCTGCGAAAAGACGGACTCGTCATCACCGGCATCCGGCGAACCTACGTACGGGACCTGGCCCGACTGCGAATGGTCGCCCGGCTGAGCGTGCCGCCACCTAGCTTCACGGCCACAAAGCCGTACTAATGCGGTTTACTTCGACGGCTCGACTCCTTCCTCGCACAGTTGGCACGCAGAGCACCCAACGCCCTTAGGAAGGTGGCGAGTTGCCATGGACCAACACTTCTTTCCCTCTCCACAGGACGACATCCCGCACCGCCGGCTGTGTCTGGCAGCGGACATGGAGCAGTACAGCCGCCTCGACACCCGGGCCCAGTCGGACGTCCAAGCCGACCTGGTCCGGCTGCTGGACGGGGCGGCGACGCTGGCCGGACTGGACCGGGCGGCCTGGGCCCGTCAGCCGCAGGGCGACCAAGAGTTCGCCGTTCTTCCCGAGGCCACATCGGAAGCCACCGTGCTGGGGCCCTTTGTGCACTACCTGGCGGCCCTCCTCGGCACCCTCAACACCCGTCCGGCCGCCCCGCGCGTCAGGCTGCGGCTGGCCGTCGACACCGGCGTCGTCGCGCATGCCGCTCTCGGCCACGCCGGACCTGCACCCGTCGCAGTGGCACGCTTTGTGAACGCACCCCCGCTGCGGGCCGTATTGACCGCCCTCTCCGGTGCGGATCTCGCTGTCATCGTGTCGGACCGGCTGTACCAGGACGTCGTGCGGTTCGGGCTCCCTGACCTCGGCTCGGCCCAGTACGTCCAGGCCCACGTGCGGGTGAAGGAGTTCGGCGGATACGGCTGGATTCGCGTGCCGGGCCACGGGCCTGAGGAGGTGCGGCCGTTCGTGGAGGGCACTGGTGGGCCGCAGCCGGCACCGGCGCCGCTTCCCCCGAGCAGGACGGCCCGCGCCGCCCACTCCCAGTACGTCCACCAGGGCGTCGTTGTCGGCCGAGACGTCTCCGGAGGCATCACCCTCGGGCTGCCTGCGAGCCTCCCAACGGTCGGCCCCGGCCATGTCCGGTGACGGCCCTGGGCGAGGACAGCACCCAGTGGGCGGACTACGGGGTGAATGTCGGCGGCGACGTGCACGGCACCATCAACATCTACCCGGCGCCCCCGGCAGGCGCAGCGACCCGGTTCCGGGAGGAGCGAGTGCTCCAGGCTTCGGCGACGCGCCACGCGTCCCTGCGGTCCGCACTGGCAGCCCTGGCACGCGCCTGCGCGCGAACGATGGCGGCGATGTCAGCGGCCGGGCCGTCGAACGCCGAGCAAGAGAGGCGATGAGATTGACCAAGTCTGGGGGCGTCTTCGCCCTGATTGAGGAGAGTTTTGTGGGAGCGCGGCAAGACGTGCAGCCGTACCTCGTCGTGCGTGACGGCGACCGCTCGGTCCGCCTCTCGCCAGAGGCCTGCAGGGAGGCACTGTACGGGCCGCAACGCGACGATGCGTTGGGGGCCGCGGTCTGGCGACAGGCGATCACTGATGCTCAGCAGGAGCCCAAGGACGGCAACGGGACGAAGCGGTTGCTCGTCGTCTGGATGGCTTTACCTGGGCTGTACCGGAACCTGCATCGAATCCTGCGCCATCTGCGGGTCGAGCGGGCCGACCTGGAGGCGGAGGCTGTTCTGGCCGTACTCCTCGCCCTCGATTCGGCAGGTCCGGACAGCCCGGGCGCGGGCGGCCACATGATCAAGGAGGCGGTGAACCAGATGTGGGCCTACGCGAATCGCCTCAGTCGAGAGATCCCGGGCTTGGACATCGCCGCCCTTGCCAAAGTCCGCAGCGCCACCGCCCCGCCAGCGGAGCAACCGCCGCCGACCGACGGCTGGGAGCTGCACCTCACGCCCCCGCCCCACCGCGACGGGCTGGCTGCGACTCTCCGCTTTGCCGAGTCGCGCATGCGCCAGGAAGGGGAGCGTCTCGGAGCGCTCGCGCACTGCGCGGGGCTGTCCGACCTGGTGCGCCGGGCCCGCCGTCACGAAGAGGCCAGCCTCGTCGGCACCCTGGTGCTGCGCCCAGTGGGGGCCCGGCGGTGAGCCCGCGGTCCGGCCCGCCCCTGGGTTTCGCAGAGGCGTTCGACCTGCCCTTGAGCATGGACTTGCGCACAGCTGCCCGTGCCCTCGGCGTCTGCCCCAGTACGGCGTACAAGCTGATCCGCCTCGGCACCTTCCCTTGCCCCGTGCTGCGCGTCGGCCGGCGCTACCGCATCCCGACCGCCCATCTGCTGCGCTCCCTCGGTATCGAAGAGCGGCCTGTCTACGCCGTCGACCTGGAAACCGGTGCCAAGCACGCCGCCCAGCTCGACGACATCATCTGCCTGGAAACGGAGGACGTTGCATGATCGCGCCACAGGCTCCTCGGCGGGAGCCGGCCCAGCCCCGTGTCTGTTTCGTCATCGGCCCCATCGGTGACCAGTATGCCGCGCACGGCACTCCCGAGCGCGAGGCGTACGAGCACCACCTCGGAATCTTCGAGCAGGTGATCGCTCCGGCTTGCGAGAGGCACGGCATCACCGCCGTACGTGCGGACGGCATCGCACACGCCGGTGACATCAACGAACAGATCTGCCGGCATGTCGTCGAGTCCGACCTCGTCATTGCGGACGTCAGCGGCGGCAATCCCAATGTGATGTACGAGCTGGGGCTGCGCCACATCACCGGCAGGCCGACGATCCACGTCGGGGAATACGGACAGCTTCCCTTCGACATCGCATCGATCAGGACCATCCGGTATCAACGCGCGCGCAGCCACCTGGCCAACGCACGAAAGGAGATCGAGAACGCACTGGAAGTAGGGCTCCGGGACGGCTTTGAACCCCTCACCCCGGCGCGCGTGCTGCGTGGGCTCCAGCCCGCCGACAGGTCCTCGCCCTCCGCAGAGGGTGGAGATGCGGAGGGCGAGAGTTCCCCCGGTCTGCTCGACGACTTCGCCGCGATCGAAGACGGGCTGGACGAGATGACGGCGGATATGGAGGCGATCACCAAGACGGTCGAGACCATCGGAGCACTGACCGAAGAGTCAAACACCGAGATGCTCGAACTCACCCATGCGAACACTCCCATAAGCGCCCGGCTCGCGGCGGTAGCCCGCTACGCACAGTCAATCAGCGTGCCGGCCGGAGAACTGAGCACTGTCGCGGGGACTTTCGCCGAACGGATGGCGACCCTGGACAGTGGGGTGAGGGCCGCGCTGGGACTCATCGAGGTCACTCCGCCCGACGAGCGTGGCGAGGAAGCAGAGGAGTTCCTGGGGCAGCTCATGGCCATGGACGAGTCCGCTCAGGAGGGCTTGGAGCAGCTCAGCATCTTCGGTGCATCCGCGGCCGACATGGTCCGTGTGAGTCGGCATCTCCGCAAACCGGTGAAGGACATCTCCGCCGCGGTGAAGCAAATGACCTCGGCCATCACGTGCATGGGAGAGTGGGCGAACAGGGCCCGTGCTCTGGCGCAAAGCATCACCACGTGACATTGCCTCGGCGGGACTCGGGCCTCTGAGGGCCTGGGTCCTGAGGCGTTTTCGAGTGGCGACGCTGTCTTCCGGGCCGACCCTCCCCGGTCCCGGCCGCCTCCCGGTCAGTCCCCCGGTTCCCGGTCGGCGCGGTGCATCAGGGTGGTGGCGCCGCCGGGGAGGTGGCCGGCGGGGTCGCGGCGGCCGACCGTGCCGTGGCCCAGGACGCCGTGGTCGTAGGCGGTCTCGGCGTGGATGGTCTGGTCGAGACCGGTGCGTTCCTGGTCGGGCGCCGCGCGGAAGCCCATGACCTTGTCGATGGCCTTGCCGAGGCCGTACGTGACGAGGAAGGCGTACGCGCCGGTCGCGAGGACGGCGACGAGCTGCTTGAGGAGCTGGCCCGCGCCGCCGCCGGAGAACAGTCCGGCCGGGCCGTCGGTCATGGCCGAGGTCGCGAAGAAGCCGATGAGCAGGGTGCCCAGGACGCCGGCGACGAGGTGGACGCCCACCACGTCCAGGGAGTCGTCGTAGCCGAAGCGGAACTTCCAGTTGACCGCGTACGAGCAGACCACGCCCGCGGTCAGGCCGATGGCGAGGGCGCCCCAGATGCCGACCGAGCCGCAGGACGGGGTGATCGCGACCAGGCCCGCGACCGCGCCGGAGGCCGCGCCGAGGGTGGTGGCGTGCGCGTCCCGCCGCTTCTCCACCAGCAGCCAGCCGAGCAGACCGGTGCACCCCGCGGCCTGGGTGTTCAGCAGCGCCATGGCGGCCTTGCCGTCGGCGGCGACGGCGGATCCCGCGTTGAAGCCGAACCAGCCGAACCAGAGCAGCCCGGCCCCCAGGATCACCAGCGGCAGGCTGTGCGGGCGCATCGCCTCCTTGCCGAAGCCGAGGCGGGGCCCGAGGACGAGGGCGAGGGCGAGGCCGGAGGCGCCGCAGTTGACCTCGACGACGGTGCCGCCGGCGAAGTCCAGCGCGCCCAGCCGGTCCAGGATCCAGCCGCCGGGCGCGAAGACCCAGTGCGCGACCGGTGCGTAGACGAGCAGGGTCCAGAGCGCCGTGAAGGCCACCCACGCGCCGAAGCGGGCGCGGTCCGCGATGGCGCCGCTGATCAGCGAGACGGTGAGGATCGCGAAGGTGAGCTGGAAGGCGGCGAAGAGGGCGGTCGGGACGGTGCCGGTGACGCTCTTCGGGCCGATGCCGTGCATGCCGAGGTGGTCCAGGCCGCCGATCAGCCCGGCCCCGGTGTCCGGCGCGAAGACCAGGCTGTATCCGATCGCGAGCCAGACGACCGTGACGACGGCGATGGCGGCGAAGCTCATCATGAGCATGTTCAGCACGCTCTTGGCGCGCACCATGCCGCCGTAGAACAGGGCCAGCCCCGGAGTCATCAGCAGCACCAGTGCGGTCGCGGCCAGCAGCCAGGCGGTGTCCCCGGAGTCGATTCCGGCAGGCATGTGCGTCAACCTTCCCGCCCGGCGGAGGTGACAGGGGGCGACGCCGGGCCAGGGAAGAGAGTGACCCGCCGTAATTTCCGGTGGCGAACATCGACGTTTCCGCGACGTTTCGCGTTACCGCGGCGTTTCCCCGGCCGGGCTGCCCGCCGCGGCCGCACGGTGTCAGCCGGCCGCCTCCCGCAGTCCCCGCAGTTCCCGGCGGAGGATCTTTCCTGTCGCCGTCTTCGGCAGATCATCCAGGATGGACAGGGAGCGCGGGCATTTGTACGCGGCCATCTGCTCCCTGCAGTACCCGATCAGCTCCTCCTCCGTGACGGAAGCGTCCCGTTTGAGGGACACGAACGCCTTCACGGTCTCGCCCCGGTACGCGTCCGGCACGCCGACCACCGCCGCCTCCCGGACCGCGGGGTGCCCGTACAGGACGTCCTCCACCTCGCGCGGCCACACCTTGTACCCGGCCGCGTTGATCATGTCCTTCTTGCGGTCCACGAGGTAGAACCAGCCCGCGGCATCCATGAAGCCGACGTCCCCCGTACGCAGCTCCCCGCCGGGCAGCGCCGCGGCCGTCGCCTCGGGCTTGTTCCAGTACCCGGGCACGACCTGCGGCCCCGAGGTGGCGATCTCGCCGATCTCCCCGACCGGCACCTCGGCCCCCTCCTCATCGAGGATGCGGACGACCGTGTTGAAGACGGGCACCCCCACCGACAGCGCGCCGGAGACCGGGTCGACGGGCGCCTGCGCGCCGAGCGGCACGGCGTGCGTGGGCGAGTTGGTCTCCGTCAGCCCGTAGATGTTGTGGATGTACCGGCCCGTCGCCTTCTCGAACTGTTCGGTGACGGCCGGCGCGATGGGCGCGCCGCCTGAGTAGACGACGCGGAGCGAGGCGAAGTCCTCCCGTGCGGCGTCCGGGGCACCGGCCAGGCTGATGAAGACGGTGATGGCGCCGACCGTGAACGTCGGCCGGTGCTCGCGCAGCGCGTCCAGCACGACACCCGGGTGGAACCGGTGCGCGAGGACCAGCGGGCAGGGCAGCAGCAGCGCGAGCGCCAGATGCCCGATCAGCCCGGTGATATGGAACAGCGGCGCGACCCCCAGGATGCTGTCGCCGTCCGTCAGCCGCATCCACTCCCGGTACGTGCACGCATTGAACAGCATCGTGCCGTGCGTGTTCAGCGCGCCCTTGGGCTCCCCCGTCGTCCCGGAGGTGTAGGTCAGCACGGCGACATCACCGGGAGCGGGCGTCGCGGGCGCCGGGGCCCGCCCCGCGTACCGCTCGACGAGCGCGCAAAGATCGAGCGTGCCCCGCGGACGGCTCCTCCGCACACCGTCGAACAACCGGGGATCGTCGCGCGTCTGCCAGTCCAGCGGCGAGCAGGTGACGACGGTGGCGACCTGGGTGGCGCCGCCGCCGATGACGCCCCTGACCACGTTCTCGTACAGCGCGTCCAGGCACAGCAGCGCGCTCGCGCCCGAGTCGCTGAGCAGGTACGTCAGCTCGCGGGCCTTGTTCATCGGGTTGACGGCGACCGCGGCGCCGCCGGCCTTCCAGGCGGCGAGCAGCCCGATGACGAACGCCGGGTCGTTCTGCACATACAGCGCGAGCCTGTCGCCCGGCGCGAAGCCCCGCTCGGCCAGCGCGACGGCGAGCGCGTCGGACGCGGCGTCCAGCTCGGCGAGGGTCAGCACACCGTCGAAGTACCGGATCGCCTCGGTGCCGGGGCTGCGCGCGACGGAAGCCCGGAAGGCGTGCAGGAGGGTGGGGTGCTCCGGGGTGACGTCGGCCGGTGCCCCCTCGGCATACCGCGCCAGCCAGGGACGCTCCCGGTACACGCTCACGTGATCACCAGGGGGCTGACGGGGACGGTCGTGACGTCGGTCATCGCATCGCACCTTCCTCACTGACGGAACACTGTGAATCACCTTTCAACTACCCGTCAATACGCGGGAAGCCGCGCTTCCGGGACCCGAGGCCCGATCAAGCTGAGCCGAGACCTGCTCGACTTCGAACGTGCCAGGGACAATTGCCCACTTCGGAGAGTGGCGGGCCGTGCCACACGGTCAACCTCGCCGCATGGCGAACGAAACCGGCGAGCGACCCGCCATCTGGGGCGGGTACGGCAAACTGCTGAAACTCGGCGCTGCTCTTCCGCGAGAAGCCGCCGCTGGCGCTGGCGTTCGTCGTCGAGGAGACGGCGCTGCTCCGGAGGGTGGGTACGGCGGCGGTGGTGAAGGAGCAGCTGGGCCGGTTGCTGGAGTGCGGGCAGCTGCGCAACGTCGACATCCAGGTCATGCCGAGCGGACGACCGGCGCACAGCGGACTCGACGGAGGAGCGGTAGTCCTCCTGGAGACCTCGGACCACCGGCAGGCCGTCTACCTCGAATCCCACGGTGTCAGCACGCTGGTCTTCGACCGCGAACGAGTCAGTGAACTGTCGCTCCGCTATGGCATGCTGCGGGCGCGGGCCCTCAGTACGGAGGATGCCGCGGCCCTCATCGATCGCCTGGCAGGGGAGCTATGAGCACCGAACTCGTCTGGTTCAAGAGCAGTTACAGCGGAACCAATGGCGGCGATTGTGTGGAGGTCGCTGTGGTGCCCGGCGCGGATACCGTCCGCGTACGCGACTCCAAGGAGATACGCGGCACCGAGGTGCGGGTGCCGGCCGCCTCGTGGGCCGCATTCATCGCCTACGCGGCGACTGCACGGCGCGCCTGACCGTCGACTGTACCGCCGTGGCCAGGGACAGGGCCGCGATGTCGGAGCCCGTGCAGCCGCGGGAGAGGTCGTGGAGGGGGGCGGCCAGGCCCTGGAGCAGGGGGCCGATGGCGGTGGCGCCGCCGACGCGTTGGGCGATCTTGTAGCCGATGTTGCCGGCGGCGAGGCCCGGAAAGATGAAGGTGTTGGCCTGCCCCGCGATCCGTGAGGCGGGGGCCTTGGCGCGGCCGATCGCCGGTACGCAGGCCGCGTCGTACTGGAGCTCGCCGTCCACCGCCAGCTCCGGGTCGCTCGCGCGGAGCAGCCGTACCGCGTCGCCGACCCGGTCGACCTGGGGGTGCTGGGCGCTGCCCTTCGTGCTGAAGGAGAGCAGCGCCACCTGGGGGGTGTCGGCGGTGAGTTCCTCGTACGTGGCGGCCGTGGCGCGGGCGATGTCGGCCAGCTCCGCCGAGGTGGGGTCGACGACGACGGCGCAGTCGCCGTAGCCGAGGACGCGGCCGTCGGGCAGTTCCATCAGGAAGCTGCTGGAGAGGGTGCGGATGCCGGGGGCCAGGCCGACGACGTAGAGGCCGGCGCGCAGGACGTCGGCGGTGGGCCGGTTGCTGCCCGCGACGCAGCCGTCCACGTCGCCGAGGCGGAGCGCGGTGGCGGTGAGGAAGAGCGGGTCGGCGGCGAGTTCGCGGCGGTCGTGGGAGGTGAGGCGGCGGCGGGCTTCGAGTGCTCCGGCGAGCGCGTCCGTGCAGCGGGGGTCGGCCGCGAGGCGGGCCGGGTCGAGGATGTCGAGCGCTTCCGGGTCCTCGGGGAGCTTGAGGTCCAGGCCGGCGGCGAGGTTGCGGACGCGGGCGGGGTCGCCGGTGAGGACGGGGGTGAGGGTGCCCTGCTCGGCGAGGTGGGCCGCGGCCCAGAGGACGCGGGGGTCGGTGCCTTCGGCGAGTGCGATGCGGGGTTTGCGGGGTACGTCGCGGAGTCTTTCGGCCCAGGTGACGATGAGGGCTCGGGCCGGGTCGTCCGCCGGCGGGACGAGAGGGGCGAGCGACACGGGCGCGGCTCCTTCGGCGGGTTGAGGTGGATGCGCCCGGCTGCCGGAACGGCAGCTCAGGGGCGCGGGGAACTGCGCGAGCGGCCTCGACGGCGCCGCAGCCGCCGACGGTGGGGCCGGGGCAGCCGGGCGGGCGAGGGGCCCGATCCGACGCCCGCGTGCGTTGAGGGTCGTACGCGGGCGCCGGAACCAGAGGGGGTGCGGCCCCGCCGCCCGGATCAGGGCAGCCCGGCGGCGGGCGCCGCACCCGGTGGACGCCGTCCGCGCGGCGTCCACCGGCACATGGCGGCGGACCGGCGGAACCCCGCCGGGTCAGCCGGGACCGGTCAGACGTAGTCCTGGTACTTCTCCAGGTACCGGACCGGCTTCTTGAGGGCGTCGCGGCGGAACGGGTCGCCGAGTTCACGCGTACACATGATCTCGATGACGGTGGTCCGGCCCTCGTTCATCTGCGCGTCCACCGCCCGCTGCAGTGCGGGGCCGACGTCCTCCAGCTTTTCCACGACGACGCCGTCCGCGCCCATCGCCTGCGCGATGCCCGCGAAGGACTCGCTCTCCAGCTCGCCGGCGACGAAGCGGCGGTTGTAGAAGTCGACCTGGTTCTTCTTCTCGGCGCCCCACTGGCGGTTGTGGAAGACCACGGCGGTGACCGGGATGTCGTGGCGTACGGCGGTCATGATCTCGCCCATGCTCATGCCCCACGCGCCGTCACCCGCGTACGCGATGGCCGGCCGGTCCATGGCCGCGGCCTTGGCGCCGATGATGGTCGGCAGCGCGTAGCCGCAGTTGCCGAAGGACATCGGCGCGAAGAAGGAGCGCGGCTCCTCGAAGCGCAGGTAGCTGTGGGCGACGGAGTTGATGTTGCCGATGTCGGTGGAGACCATGACCCGCTCCGGCATGGCCTTCTCCAGTTCCCGCAGGACCTGGCGCGGGTGCAGCCAGTTGCCGTCCTCCTGCTCCTGTTCGGCGATCATGTCGAGGGAGTAGGGGTCCTTCTCGTGGGTCCAGGCGGAGAGCTCCTCCTCCCACGCGTCCTTCTCGGCCTTGGTGCGCGCGGCACGCTCCTCGCGGGTGGCGTCGCAGGCGAGGGTGCGGTCCGCCAGGCGGTCGGTCAGCGCCGAGGCCGCGGCCTTCGCGTCGCCGCAGATGCCGACGGTGATCTTCTTGACCAGGCCGAGCATCTTGTGGTCGGCGTCGATCTGGATGATCTTCGCGTTCTTCGGCCAGTAGTCCATGCCGTGCTGCGGCAGCGTGCCGAACGGGCCGAGCCGCGTACCGAGCGCGACGACGACGTCGGCCTGGGAGATGAGCTTCATGGCGGCCTTGGAGCCCTGGTAGCCGAGCGGGCCGCACCACTGCGGGTGGCTCGCGGGGAAGCTGTCGTTGTGCTGGTAGCTGTTGACGACCGGCGCGCCCAGGCGTTCGGCGAGCGCCTTGCACTCCTCGACGCCGTCGGCCATGACCACGCCGCCGCCGGAGATGATGACCGGGAACTCGGCGGTGGCGAGCAGTTCGGCCGCCTCGGCGAGGGTCCGCTCACCGCCGGGCCCGCGGTCCAGCCGCTGCGGGTCGGGGATCTCGGTCTCGATCTCGCCGTAGAAGTGGTCGCGCGGGATGTTGAGCTGGGTCGGGCCGATCTCGGAGTGGGCCCGGTCGAAGGCGCGCGCGGTGTACTCCGCCATCCGCTTCGGGTTGTTCACATGCGCCTGGTACTTGGTGAACTCCTGGAACATGGGCAGCTGGTCGGCCTCCTGGAAGCCGCCCAGCCCGGTGCCCATGGTGCCCGCCTCGGGCGTGATCATCACAACCGGGCTGTGCGCCCAGTACGCGGCGGCTATCGCGGTGACGCAGTTGCTGATGCCGGGGCCGTTCTGGCCGATGACGACGCCGTGCCGGCCGCTGACCCGGGCGTACCCGTCGGCCATGTGGCCCGCGCCCTGCTCGTGCACGACGGGGACCAGACGGATGCCGGCCGGCGCGAAGATGTCCATCGCGTCCATGAACGCCGAGCCCATGATGCCGAAGATGTCGGTCACCCCGTTGGCCACGAGGGTCTCGACGAAGGCCTCCGAGGGGGTCATCCGCTGCTGGCCGCTGACGACGGTACGGCCGTCGGCCGTCTGCTTCTCGCTCAAGGTTCCACTCCTTCGACACGCCGGGGAGGCACGGGGAGGCGCTCGATGAGCCCTGGGAATCGGACTACATGCGCCAATAATCGGTACGTGGCGTTCCTGAATTCAGGATCTGGCTGGACCATAAGGGGGCCGACCGGAGCCGTCAACGATGCGTTCAGGAAATCGAGACGGTGATAGCTTGTTTCCGGAATCCAAACCGGATGACGACTGGTGGACGTACAGCCCTGGAGGTACCGTGGTCCCGCCACGCGAGCCCGATCCCGGCGCGGTGAACGGCGACACGCCGACCATGCGCCTCTTCTCCCTGCTCGAACTGATCGCCGCGAAGGACCAGTTGGTCTCGCTGCAGGGCCTGGTCGAGGAGACCGGGCTGCCCAAACCCACGCTCCACCGGATGCTCCAGCAGCTGGAGAGCGCCGGGCTGCTGATCCGGCAGAGCGACGGCCGGCACTACGGCACCGGCCACCGCCTGCGCCGGCTCGCCGAGAACCTCCTCCTCAACGCCACCCACCACGGCGCGCGCCACACCGTCCTGCGCGCCCTGGTCGAGGAGCTGGGCGAGAGCTGCAACATCACCGCGCTCTCCGGCAACGAGGTGGTCTACCTGGACCGCGTGGAGACCCCGGAACCGCTCCGCTTCTACCTCCGCCCCGGTTCCCGGGTACCGACGCACTGCTCGGCCAGCGGAAAGATGATCCTTTCCCAGATGAGCCCGGCGCAGCGCCGCAAGCTGCTCGCGCACGCCCCCCTCAAGGCGTACACCGGCAAGACGATCACCGATCTGGACGCGCTGGAGGAGGAGTTCAAGCGCATCCGGCGGGACGGCTTCGCGCTGGACGACGAGGAGTTCCTGCCGGGGCTGGTGTGCGTCGCGGTGCTGGTGCCGACCGATGACGGCGGCCGCTCCAACCTGTGCGTCGCGGTCCAGGCACCGGTCATGCGGCTGACGGCGGACAAGGCGCTGTCGCTGCTGCCGGCGCTGCAGCGCGCCGCGGACGCGATCAGCCGGATCGAGGCGGAGGGCACACCGGAGGACGCGGCGGCGTCCTGAACCTGCACCCGTACTTCGGTGCATTCGTACTTCGGTGCACCCGTACTTCGGAGGAGTTCCCCGCACATGACGACAGCACCCGACACCACCGTCGCCGTCAAGGACGTCTTCGGCGTCGACTCCCCGCTCACCGTCCCCGCGTTCCGCGAACCGACCCCGTACGTACCGGAGGCGGATCCCGCGTACCGCTTCCAGCCGGACGTCACCCTCGCCCTGCTCGCCGGCTTCACGCACAACCGCCGCGTCCTGGTCCAGGGCCTGCACGGCACGGGCAAGTCCAGCCACGTCGAGCAGGTGGCGGCGCGGCTCAACTGGCCCTGCGTACGCGTCAACCTGGACGGCCACCTCAGCCGCCCGGACCTGATCGGCAGGGACGCGGTGGTGCTGCGCGACGGGCAGCAGGTGACGGAGTTCCGGGAGGGCATCGTGCCGTGGGCGCTGCAACGGCCGATGGCGCTGGTCCTGGACGAGTACGACGCGGGGCGGCCCGATGTGATGTTCGTGCTCCAGCGGATGCTGGAGAGCGACGGGAAGCTGACGCTGCTGGACCAGAACCGGGTGCTCACCCCGCACCCGGCCTTCCGGCTCTTCGCCACCGCCAACACGGTGGGCCTCGGCAACCTCAACGGCCTCTACCACGGCGCGCAGCGGCTGAACCACGCACAGATCGACCGCTGGCACATCGTCGCCGCGCTCGACCACCTCCCCGCCGACGAGGAGGCCGCGATCGTCCGCGCCCGCGTCCCCGCCCTCACCGACGAGCGGGGCCGCGCGCTGGTGGCGGCGATGGTGGCGGTCGCGGGCCTCACCCGCGAGGGGTTCCGGGCCGGCGACCTGTCCACCCTCATGTCCCCGCGTACGGTGCTCACCTGGGCGGAGAACACCGGGATATTCGGCGATCCGGCCGCCGCCTTCCGCGTCTCCTTCCTCAACAAGTGCGACGAGGCGGAACGCCCGCTGGTCGCCGAGTACTTCCAGCGCTGCTTCGACCGCGAGCTGCCCGAATCCCACCGGCTCACCGCCGCTCACGAGGAGCCCGCCGCGTGACCGCCCGGCAGGCCGCGGCGCGACGGCGGCAGCAGGCGGAGGAGCTGTGCGCGGCCGCGGTACGGGCGCTGAGCGCGGAACCCGCGGTGCACTTCCGCGGCGGGCGCCCGTACCGCGGCCGGCACCCGGTCCCGGTGCACGCCCCGCATGCCCGCCCCTCCCCCGACGACGCCGACTTCGCCTCCCGGCGCGGCGCGGCCGACGGCCTGGCGCTGCGGCTGCGCGGCACGGACCCCGTCCTGCACGCGGCGGTGTGCCCCGCGGACGACCCGGCCGCCCGGCTGGTCTTCGAGCTGCTGGAACAATTCCGTACGGAGGCGCTGGCACCCGCGACACTGGCCGGCGTACGCGCCAACCTCCGCCACCGCTTCACCGTGTGGTCCGCGGACTGCGTGCGGTCCGGCCTCACCGAGACCGCCCGCGGCCTGCTCCTCTTCACCGTCGCACACATCACTCGCGCCCGGCTCACCGGTGAACCCGTGCCCGCGCACGCGGAGGAGCCGATCGAGGCCACCCGCGCCGCGCTCGCCCCGCTCACCGGCCACGACCTGGCCGCCCTCCGCCGCCACCGCGCCGACCAGCGTGCCTTCGCCCCGTACGCGCTGTCCCTGGCCCGTACGGTCACCGGCCTGCTCACGGCGGCGGACGCCCCCGGCGACGAGGCCGAGGACGACGACCCCGACGAGTACCCCCGCTCCCCCTTCGCCGCCCTCCTCGACCTCGACTCCGAGTCCACCGAGGAGAGCCCCACCGCCGCGTCGGGCCACAGCCGGACCCTGGCCGAAGCGCCCGGCGGCTACCGCGTCTTCACCACCGCATACGACCGCGAGGCCGCCGCCACCGCGCTCGTCCGCGCCGAGCTGCTGCGCGACTACCGCGCCCGGCTGGACCGCCGCGTCGCCGACCAGGGCGTCAACGTCCCCCGGCTCGCCCGCGAGCTGCACCTGCTGCTCGCGGCGCCGGCCCGCGACGGCTGGGACGGCGGCCAGGAGGCCGGTCACATCGACCCCGGCCGCCTCAGCCGGCTGATCACCTCGCCCACCGAGCGGCGCCTCTTCCGTACCGAACGCACCGCGCCGGTCGCCGACGCGCTGGTGACCTTCCTCATCGACTGCTCGGGCTCGATGAAGGAGCACGCCGAGTCCGTGGCGATGCTGGTGGACGTGTGCGCCCGCGCCCTGGACCGGGCCGGCGCCGGCTGCGAGGTCCTCGGCTTCACCACCGGCGCCTGGAACGGCGGACGTGCCCGCCGCGACTGGCTGCGGGCCGGCCGGCCACCCCACCCGGGCCGCCTCAACGAACGCTCCCACCTGGTCTTCAAGGACGCGGCCACCCCCTGGCGCCGGGCCCGCCACGGCATCGCGGCGCTCCTCAAACCCGACCTCTACCGCGAGGGCATCGACGGCGAGGCGGTGGACTGGGCCTGCGCCCGCGCAGCGGCCCGTCCCGAGGGCCGCAGGATCCTCTTCGTCGTCTCCGACGGCAGCCCGATGGACACCGCCACCCACCTCGCCAACGACCGCCACTACCTCGACCACCATCTGCGGGACGTGGTCGCCCACCGGGAATCCGGCACCGAGATCCACGGTCTCGGGGTGGCCCTCGACCTGACCCCGTACTACCGCCGTTCCCGCATCCTCGACCTGCCGCCGGACCAGGGAAACGGCCTGTTCCGCGAGGTGCTGGGGCTACTGGCCCGCTAGCTGGCGGGCCACCAGCCGCCCCAGGATCCGGATGCCCGGGTCGATGGCGTTGAGGGGCGGTGCGGCGAAGCCGATGCGGAAGTGGTGCAGCGGGGGGCCGCCGGTGCCCTGCGGCAGGAAGTAGATGTCGCCGCGTTCGATGAGGACGCCGTGGCGCTGGGCGCTGTCGACGAGCTTGCGGCAGTCCAGTTCCTCGGGGCCGGTCATCCAGAGGCTGACGCCGCCCGGGGAGGGGGTGGTGTGCCACGGGAGGTGGGCGTTGACGGCCGTGCAGACGGCCTCCCACTTGCGCATGAGCTGGCCGCGGTAGCGACGGACGGCGCGCTGGTACTCGCCCGACTGGATCATGAGGGCGAGCGCGCGCTGGGTGTGGCCCGAGGGGTGGCGGACGGAGTAGCGGCGCAGGTCGCGGAGTTCACGTACCAGCTCCTTCGCGCCGACCAGGTAGCCCAGCCGCAGGCCGGGGGCGAGGAACTTGGAGAAGGTGCCGAGGTAGACGACCTGGTCGGTGGTGTCCAGGCCCTTCAGCGCCGGGGTCGGGCTGCCCTGGTAGCGGAACTCGCTGTCGTAGTCGTCCTCGACGATGACCGTGCCGCTCTCCCGGACCAGGGAGAGCAGTTCGCGGCGGCGGCCGATGCCGAGGGTGACGTTGGTGGGGTGGTGGTGGCTCGGGGTGACGTGCAGCAGGTCGACACCGGCGAGGGTGGCGGGCGGGGTGAGCCCGGCGGAGGTCACCGGCAGCGGCAGCAGGCGGGCACCGGCGCGGACGAAGATGTGGCGGGCGTCGAGATAG
The DNA here is from genome assembly GCF_044544605.1 of Streptomyces sp. NPDC053560. NCBI lineage: Bacteria > Bacillati > Actinomycetota > Actinomycetes > Kitasatosporales > Streptomycetaceae > Streptomyces > Streptomyces sp. NPDC053560. The sequence goes on from NZ_JBITXI010000002.1 coordinate 488,318, forward strand.
CCGGGGTCCTCGACGGCGACCGTGGAGCCGGTGCCGAGGAGAGCACGGGTGAGCAGGTCCAGGCCCTGCTGGGAGCCGACGGTGACGAGGACTTCCTCGGGGGACGCCTCGACGCCGCGGGCCGGCAGCAGCCGGCTGCACACCATCTCGACCAGCAGCGGGTCGTCGCAGGCGATGCTGTCCTGGAGGCTGTAGCGGGCGTGCGGCTGGTACAGCGCTTCGTTGAGCGCGCGGGACCAGTCGCGGGCGGGAAAGGCGCGCAGGTCCACCTGCCCGGCGAGGAAGGGGTACGGATAGTCGGCCCAGTCGGCGCGCTTCTCGATGTGCGGGAGGGTGTCCTCGGGGTTGCCGCGCAGCCGGGCGCTCCAGTCGAAGGGCTCGGCCTCGGGGCGCTGTTCGGCGGCGCAGTGCGGGCGCATGTCGCGGTTGACGAAGATGCCCTGCCGCACCCGGCTCTCGACAAAGCCCTCGGCGACCAGCTCCTGGTAGGCGGCGTTGACGGTGTTCCTGGAAAGGCCCAGCTCACGGGCCAGTTCGCGGGACGAGGGGAGCCGGCTGCTGGCGTCGACGGTGCCGACCGCTATGCCGTGCTCGATGGCCTTGCGGATCTGGCGGTACAGCGGTTCGGCCGAGTCCCGGTCGATCTCGATCAGTGTGCGCGGAATACCGGCCTCCAGCGATGGCGGATGGCGGGGAACGTGCTGGACCGACGTACAGGCAGGGAGAAAGGACCGGCGGGCGGGGGCGGGACTGCCCCCCTCGGATTGACCGGAATCGCCTTGTCGTGGGGTGCCAGCTGACGGGATCGTAACCGCGTCCGGGCCGCCGCCCAAGAGGTCGGGCGGGAGAAATTGCCCGGACGGACGGGTTCCGGTAGGCCCGGCCCTGGACCCATCAGAAGCCGGAGAACTGGCGCTTACGCCCGGACCAGCCGGCCCCGCACGCTAGCGCCACGAGACGCCACGACCGCCACGGCACCTCAGGCCACGGCGCGTCACGGCGGAGCGCCGCCGCCCCGGACACCGAGAGTCGCCGGGCGCGCTTGCCGCGCCCGCCCCTACCGATGGGAGTTCTTCGTGAAGATCGGAATCCCGCGCGAGATCAAGAACCACGAGTACCGGGTGGCCATCACCCCCTCGGGCGTGCACGAGCTGGTCCGCCACGGCCACTCCGTGCACATCGAGCAGGGCGCCGGCGACGGCTCCTCGATCCCGGACGCCGAATACTCCGCGGCCGGCGCCACCGTGCTGCGGGACGCCGATCAGGTCTGGGCCACCGCCGACATGATCCTGAAGGTCAAGGAGCCCATCGCCGAGGAGTACCACCGCATGCGCGAGGGGCAGCTGCTCTTCACGTACCTGCATCTGGCCGCCTCCAAGGAGTGCACGGAGGCCATGCTGGAGTCCGGGATCACCGGAGTCGCGTACGAAACCGTGCAGCCCGCGGACGGCTCGCTGCCGCTGCTGTTCCCGATGTCGGAGGTCGCGGGTCGGCTGGCGCCGCAGGTCGGCGCGTACCACCTGATGCGCGCGGCGGGCGGCCGCGGCGTGCTGATGGGCGGGGTGTCCGGCACCTCCCCCGCCAAGGTCGTGGTCGTCGGCGCGGGCGTCTCCGGCATGAACGCGGTGGCCGTGGCCACCGGCATGTGGGCCGACGTCACCCTGCTGGACCTGAACATCGAGAAGCTGCGCGCCGCCGACCGGATGTACCAGGGCCGCATCCGCACCGTTGCCTCCAACTCCTTCGAGCTGGAGCGGGCCGTCCTGGAAGCGGATCTGGTCATCGGCGCGGTGCTCGTGCCCGGCGCCCGGGCCCCCAAGCTCATCAGCAACGACCTGGTCTCCCGGATGAAGGAGGGCTCGGTCCTGGTCGACATCGCCATCGACCAGGGCGGCTGCTTCGAGGACTCGCGGCCGACGACGCACGCCGACCCGATCTACCGGGGCCACGACTCGGTCTTCTACTGCGTCGCCAACATGCCGGGCGCGGTGCCCAACACCTCCACCCACGCGTTGACCAACGTGACCATGCCCTACGTCCTGGCCATCGCCGACAACGGCCTCGCCGCCGCGGCCGCCGCCGACCCCGCCGTCAAGCGCGGCATCAACGTGGTCGGCGGCCAGCTCACCTACCAGCCGGTGGCCGAGGCGCACGACCTGAAGTACGTGGACGTGGACGAGGTCCTCGTCTGACGCGCGCTGCGGGCCCGCCCGTTCCCCCGCACCGCGGGCCCGCCGCTCCCCCGCTCCCGCTCCCCCTGCCGAAAGGATCACCGTGAGCACCGAATACTCCCTGCGCGCCAAGGCACAGGCCCACCTCGGCCAGCACTTCACCCGCAACGACGTCTGGCAGGACGAAGGACTGCCGGTGTTCGTGCGCAGCGAGGGCTGCCACCTCTACGACGAACAGGGCCGCCGCTTCCTGGACGGCCTGGCCGGACTCTTCTGCGTCAACATGGGCCACGGCCGCGGCGACATCGTGGCCGCCGCCACCAAGCAGATGGAGACGCTGCCGTACTCCACCAACTGGGGCGCCGCGCACCCGCCGGCCGTGGAGGCGGCGAGCCTGATCGCGGACCTGGCGCCCGGCGACCTGAGCGTCACCTGGTTCGTCAACTCCGGCTCGGAGGCCGTGGAGACGGCCATCAAGTTCGCCCGGCAGTACCACCGGAGCCAGGGCGCCCCCGAGCGTACGAAGATCATCAGCCGGCACATGGCGTACCACGGGGTGACGCTCGGCGCCCTGTCGGTGACCGGTCTGCCGAAAATCCGCGACCCGTTCCAGCCGCTGCTGCCCGGCATCCGGCACGTCCCCCACACGCTCGGCTTCACCGGCGACTGCGGTCCGGCGGCCGAGCTGGACTGCGTACGCGCCATCGAACAGGCCATCATCGAAGAAGGCCCGGAGACGGTCGCCGCGGTCTTCGCCGAGCCGGTGCAGAACGGCCGCGGCGCGCTGGTCCCGCCGGACGGCTACTGGCGCGAACTGCGCCGGATCTGCGACACGTACGGCGTGCTCCTCGTCGCCGACGAGGTCATCTGCTCGTTCGGGCGGCTCGGCGAATGGTTCGGCAGCGGGTACTTCGGCGCCGTACCCGACATGATCACCTTCGCCAAGGGCTCGACCTCGGGATACGCGCCGCTGGGCGGCATGATCGCCCGAGAGCCGCTGGTACGCGGCCTGTTCGACTCCCCGCGGGGCGGTACGTTCACGCACGGCGCGACCTGGGGCGGCCACCCGGTCTCCACGGCGGTCGCCGTCGCCAACATCACCGCGATGCGCGACGAGAACGTCCTCGGCAACGTCCGCACGCTCGGCCCCGAACTGCGCGCCGGGCTGGAGGCCGTCAAGGACCGGTACCGCGTGGTGAAGGACGTACGCGGCATGGGCTTCTTCTACGCGGTCGAGCTGACGGCCGACCGCGAGACGGGCCGGGAACTGACCGAGGCGGAGTCGGCGAAGGTGCTGCGCGAGGTACTGCCGACCGCCTTCCGGCGCACGGGCGTCATCCTGCGCCCCGACGACCGCGGCGCGACGATGCTGATGATCTCGCCCCCGCTGGTGGCCGACCGCGAGGTACTCGCAGAACTGCTCTCGGGCGTCGACGTCATGATGGCGGACGTCCAGCGAGCGGTACTGGGGTAGGGGCGGACTGCCTATGGGGGGCTGGACCGGCGGGCACTGGGCCGTCGAGGGGACTGGGCCGGCGCCACGAGCGTGCGGGGCCGGCGCCACGGGCGTGCGGGGCCGGCGCCACGAGCGTACGGGGCCGGCGCCATCGGTATACGGCTGACGCCGCGGCACATACGTGCCGGCTCGAACACCCCCGCCCCCCCAACAGGGGGTTACCCAAGGGAGGCGGGGCGGATGCGCCCGCCTCCCTCGGTGCAGCCCTCCCCTTGGTGTGCGCGAAAACGATCATCGTGCAATGCCGATGCAACACGCGCGTCATGCGCGCGTTCTAGGCTCCCCTCTGGTACCGCGATATCGCTGGTTTCTGGCGCTTTCTCCGGAGTTCACCGGGCGGCCATCATCCCCGACAATGCCGATCACCCGAGGAAATGGGGTCTCCGTGGGAGAGAAAAACACCGAAGCCAACACCGAAGCCACCGAAAGCGCGGGGCTGCGCGGTGAACTGAAACAACGCCATATGCGGCTCATCGCCCTCGGCGGCGTCATCGGCGCGGGGCTCTTCGTCGGCAGCGGCGTGGTCATCGAGGACGCCGGGCCGGCCGCGATCATCTCGTTCATGCTGGCCGGCGGGCTGGTCATCCTGGTCATGCGGATGCTCGGCGAAATGGCGGTGGCCCGTCCCTCGGTCGGTTCCTTCTACGCATACGCGCGCCTCGCCCTGGGCAATTGGGGCGGATTCACCATCGGCTGGCTCTACTGGTATTTCTGGGTGAACGTGGTGGCGCTGGAAGCGGTCGCCGGCGCGAGTCAGCTGCACGTCTGGCTGCCGGGCATTCCACTCTGGGTCATCAGCCTCTGCCTGATGGTCATCCTCACCGCGGTCAACATGTTCTCGGTGAAGTCCTTCGGGGAGTTCGAGTACTGGTTCTCCTCCATCAAGGTCGCCGCCATCACCGTATTTCTCGTCCTCGGCCTGGTATTCGTCCTGGGAATGTGGCCGGGCGCGCACGCCGACGTATCGAATCTGACCGCGCATCAGGGATTCGCGCCGCACGGCATCGGTCCGGTGCTCGCCGCCGTCATTCCCGCGGTCGGCTTCTTCACCGGTGCCGAGATCGCCGCGCTGGCGGCATCGGAGTCCAGCGAGCCGCGCCGCAACGTCGCCAAGGCCACCAACTCCGTCGTCCTGCGCGTGCTGCTCTTCTACGTCGGCTCGATCTTCCTGGTCATCGCGATCGTGCCGTGGAACAAGCCGGACGTGGCCGACGGCCCGTACGTCGCGGCGCTCCAGGAGATCGGCATCCCCTCCGCGGGCACCCTGATGCGGGTCCTGGTCCTGGTCGCCGTGCTCTCCTCGCTCAACGCGGGCCTCTACAGCGCCTCCCGCATCGTCTTCGCGCTCACCCGGAACGGCGACGCGCCGCGCGGCCTGACCAAGCTCAGCAAGCGGGGCGTGCCGCGCCGCGCGATCCTCCTCGCGACCACCCTCGGCTACGTCTCGGTGATCATCGCGTACGTCTCGCCGGACGCCGTCTTCTCCTTCATCGTGCACTCCTACGGAGCGGTGGCCCTCTTCGTGTACCTGCTCGTCGCCCTCTCCCAGCTGCGGCTGCGCCGCCGCCTGGAGCGCGAGGCCCCGGAGTCGCTCCAGCTGCGGATGTGGTGGTACCCGTACCTGAGCTGGTTCACGGTGGCCGCGATGACGGTGGTGATCGTCACGATGGCCGTGCTGCCCTCCACCCGTATGGACTTCGCGGCCAGCGCCATCACGCTCGTGGTCGTGCTCGCGGCGTACGGCGTGCGCGCGTACCGGCGGCGCGGCCGGGGCGGACCCGCCGCCGAAGCGCCGGCCGGCCCGCCCGCCGACGCCCCGGGGACGGCCGTCGCGGAAACGGCCGCCACGGGGACCGGCGCGACAGCGGTATCGGCACCGGAGGGCCCCCGCTCCTGAAGCGAAGGTGCCCCGGCCCTGAGGCGGACCCCGGCCCTGAGGCGGCCACCCCGCCCCCGGGGCGGGGCGCGGCCTTGAGGTGGGGCGCGGGCCGTACGGGAGACGGACCGCGCCCTCGGCGGTGCGGCGGTGCGGGCCACCACGCCGGGGTCGTGGCTTCCGTGTGACTGGACCGCCGCGCCGGTGTCTTCCGTACGGCTAGACCACCGCGCCCGTGTCGTCCGTGCGGCCCGCGCCCGCGCGGCGGCGTGGCCCGGTCAGGGACGGTGCGGGCCCGCGGCGTCCGACCGGCCGGGGCGGCGGCGCCGCGCTGCGGGCCTCCAGCGAGATGGCCAGCGGCATGGCCGTGAACAGCGACGAGTACGTGCCGACGCCGATGCCGATCAGCAGCGCCACCGCGAAGTCGGTGAGCGTGTCCCCGCCCAGGAACGCCAGCGCGGCCAGGATCAGGACGGCGCCGATGCCCGTGTTCACCGTGCGCGGCAGGGTCTGCAGGATCGCGGAGTTGGCGATCCGGTCGAACCGGGCCCGGCGGTTCGCGCCCCACAGCTCGCGCACCCGGTCGAAGACCACGACGGAGTCGTTGACGGAGTAGCCGATCACCGTGAGCAGCGCCGCCAGGAAGACGCCGTCGATGGGCTTGCCCAGCCAGGCGAAGACGCCGACCAGGATGAGCACGTCGTGGGCCATGGCGGCCACGGCCGAGGCGCCGAAGGTCCAGCGGAAGCGGACCGCGAGGTAGCCGAGCTGGGCGAGCAGCGCCACGCCGAGGGCGATCATCGCGTTGCGGCGCAGTTCGTCCCCCAGGCTCGGGCCGACCAGCTCGTCCCGTACCTTCTCGGTCTTTCCGCCGAGCCCGGCAACAGCGGCCCGGACCTCGCCCTCCTGCGCGGCGGTCAGTTTCTCGGTGCGTACGGTGAGGCCGCCGTCGCCCGAGGAGTTCACGACGGCGCGCGGGAAGCCGGCGTCGGCGAGCGCCGTGCGGGCCGCTCCCGGGTCCACCCGGGTGGCGGTGGTGTACTCGACCATCCGGCCGCCGGTGAACTCCACGCCGAATTCCAGGCCGCGCAGTCCGATGCCGCCGGCGGCGAGGACGAGGGCGAGTGCGGAGCCGGCGAGCCAGCGGCGCCGGTGGCGCATCAGGTCGGGCGAGCGGCGGGTGAGCCAGGTGCGTACCCGGCCCTCGTTCGCGAGCCCGGTGATCCGCGGCGCGGCCCGTACGAGGTCCCGGCCGACGGCGAATTCGGCGAGGACGCGGGTGACGACCAGGGCGCTGATCATCGAGGCGAGGACGCCGATGGAGAGGGTGACGCCGAACCCGCGTACCGGCCCGGAGGCGAAGAAGAACAGCAGTCCTGCGGCGAGCAGGGTGGTGATGTTGGAGTCGGCGACGGCGCTGAAGGCGTTGCGGAAGCCGGCGGTGAGGGCGGTGCGGATGTTCGGCCGTGCGCCGTTGTCCGCGCCGCCGCGCCGCTTTTTCTTTCGCCCGGCCGCGTACTCCTCCCTGGCCCGTTCGAAGACGAGGACGTTGGCGTCGACGGCCATGCCGATGGCCAGTACGAAGCCGGCCAGGCCCGGGAGGGTGAGCGTGGCGCCGAGCGCCAGCAGCGCGGCGTAGGAGATCAGCGCGTAGCAGGCCAGGGCGAGCGCGGCGAGGGCGCCGAGCAGCCGGTAGACGACGATGATGAAGAGCGCGGTGAGGGTGATGCCGATGGCCGCGGCCTGGGCGCTGGCCTCGATGGCGTCGGCGCCGAGCGTCGGCCCGACGGTCCGCTGTTCGACCAGCTCGACCGGGACGGGCAGTGCGCCGCCCTTGATGAGCAGCGCGAGGTCCTGCGCCTCCTGCTGGGTGAAGCCGCCGGTGATCTGGGTGGCGCCGCCGGTGATGCCGGTGCCGCAGGCCACCGATTCGTTCACCTGCGGGGAGGAGATGACCTTGTCGTCGAGGACGATGGCGGCGCGGCGGGCCGGGTCGCCCGCCGGGTTGCAGGCGGCCTCCCCGGTGAGCTTCGCCCACTTGCGTTCGCCGTCGCCGCGCAGGTCGACGCTGACGTACCAGCCGCTGCCGCGCTCGGCGTCGAAGCCGGCCTCGGCGCCGTCGACCTGCTCGCCGGTCAGCGCGGCCGGGCCGACGCGCAGCGGTTGTCCGGACTCGTCGCGCAGGGTGCGCTCGTCCTTGGGACCCTGCTCCCGGGAGTCGGCCGGTTGGGTGCCGCGTACGGGGTGGAAGGTGAGCTGGGCGGTGCGGCCGAGGACCTGGGCGGCCTCGCGCGGGTCCTGGACGCCGGGCAGTTCGACGACGATGCGGTTCTCGCCGGAGCGGGCGAGGTTCGGTTCGGAGACGCCGAGGCCGTCGACGCGGCGGCGCAGGACTTCCAGGGTGCGTTCGGTGGCCTCCCGGCCGGCCTTGGTGGTGGGTGTGTCCCGGGTTTCCAGGACCATCTGGGTGCCGCCGCGCAGGTCGAGTCCGAGGCGTGGCGAATGGGTCAGGGTCAGGTAGAGCGACAGGGCGAGGACGGCGAGCGCGAGCAGCGCGCGCAGCCTCGAAGCGCGGTTCATGGGCGGGTGCCTCCAACAGGCGGTCGCGCCGGTGGCGTACGGGCGCGACGGGGATCCGTGCCGCTACGCGGGGCGTGCGGGCACGGCGGTGGACGCCGCGGCCGTTCCGTACGGGCGCGGCGGGGACACGGCGGACGCCGCCCCGGCCGGCGGCCGGGTCAGGGTGTGCCGTGGTGGGAGGTGTTCACCTGTGGGAGAGGGGCGGGGCGCGGGCCGGCCGGAGGCCCGCCGAGAACTGCTGCCGGCCGGTGGTGTCCCCGCGTACCGGCAGCCGGGACAGGGCCAGCGGCCGGGGTGCGGCATGGCCGGCCGGGCCGAGGCCCGGGACCGGATGGGCCACGTGCTGCTCGGCCGGTGCGGTACGGCCGGTGGTGCGCAGGACGGCGTGCAGGTTCGCGGGGTACGCGGAGCCGTCGTGCGCGTGCGGGGGTCCTGCCGGGTGCACTGCGGCGTACGGGGCACCGTCCGCGTACGGGGCCGTGGTGGCGGCCGCCGCGGTGGGGCTGAGCCCACCGAGGACGAGCGCGAGGACCGCGAGCAGTGCCCGCAAGGCGTCCGCCGGCCGCATCCGCCGGTCCATGCCGCTGCCTCCCGTCCGCCCCGCCGCCCGGGCGTACCGGCTGCTCGCCGTACCCGGGCGGGTGTCCGGCACACTCTGCCACGGCCGGGCGGTTTTCGAGAGCCTTCAGTGACGGCCGGTTCCTCGGAGGGCTTCGGGGGCCGCCGGACACGCCGGTGTGGCGGGGGCACGAGCGCCCGCCGGTGCGCGTACGGCCCGCCCCCCCGAGGGGAGCGGGCCGTTCGTGCGCCGGGCTCGGCCGTGCGTGGGCCGGGCCGGTTCAGCCGTTCTTCTGGGCCAGTCGGAGGAGGTGGTCGGCGAGTGCCTGGCCGCCGTCCGGGTCGCGGCTGATCAGCAGCAGGGTGTCGTCACCGGCGATGGTGCCGAGGATGACGTGCAGTTCGGCCTGGTCGATGGCCGAGGCGAGGAACTGGGCCGCGCCGGGCGGGGTGCGCAGCACCACCAGGTTCGCCGACGCCTCCGCGGAGATGAGCAGCTCGCCGGAGAGGCGGCGCATCCGCTCCTCCTTGGCCGACTCGCCCAGCGGTGCCTTGGGGGTGCGGAAGCCGCCCTCGCTGGGCACCGCGTAGATCAGCTCACCGTTGGTGTTGCGGATCTTCACCGCGCCCAGCTCGTCCAGGTCGCGGGAGAGCGTCGCCTGGGTGACGCTCAGCCCGTCGTCGGACAGCAGCTTGGCCAGCTGGCTCTGCGACCTCACCGGCTCGCGGTTGAGGATGTCCACGATCCGGCGGTGCCGGGCGGTCCGGGTCTGCGGCACGGCGGGGCCGTGCAGCGAATCGTTGTCCTGCGCCTCGGTCATCGTCTCTGTCAGTCTCCGGCTCGTCGTTCCCCGTCGGCCGCCTCGACGGCCGCGTCGAGGACGCCGGGGAGTTTCTGGAGGAACGTGTCCACTTCAGCGTCGGAGACGATCAGCGGCGGCGCGAGCCGGACCACGTCCGGTGCGACGGAGTTCACCAGGAGCCCTGCGTCCTGTGCGGCCTGCTGCACCTTCGGCGCGTGCGGCCCGCTCAAGACGATACCCAGCAGCAAGCCCGCACCGCGGACCGAGCCGACGAGCGGGTGTTCCAGCGCCTCGATCCCGGCCCGCAGCCGCTCCCCGGCCTGCTTCACGTGGTCCAGCAGCCCGTCCGCCTCGATGGTGTCCAGGACGGCCAGCGCGGCGGCGCAGACGACCGGGTTGCCGCTGAAGGTGGAGCCGTGCGCGCCGGGGGTGAGCAGCTCGGCGGCCTTGCCGTACGCGAGGGTCGCGCCGATCGGCAGGCCGCCGCCCAGGCCCTTGGCGAGGGTGATGATGTCGGCGTCGACGACGCCCTGGGCCTGGGATTCCAGCCAGTGCCCGGTCCGGCCGATGCCGGTCTGGATCTCGTCCAGGACGAGCAGGGTGCCGGTGGCGGCCGTGATCTCGCGGGCGGCCCGGAGGTAGCCGTCCGGCGGCACGACGACGCCGTTCTCGCCCTGGAGGGGCTCCAGGATGACGAAGGCGGTGTCGGTGGTGACGGCGGTCTTCAGTGCCTCGGTGTCGCCGTACGGGACGTACGTGACGTCGCCGGGCAGCGGCCGGAAGGGGTCCTGCTTGGCGGGCTGGCCCGTCAGCGCGAGGGAGCCCATCGTGCGGCCGTGGAAGCCGCCGACGGTGGAGACGACGTGGGTGCGTCCGGTGAGCCGGCCGATCTTGAAGGCGGCCTCGTTGGCCTCGGCGCCGGAGTTGGAGAAGTACACCCGCCCCGGGCGGCCGCCGGCGATCCGCAGCAGCCGCTCGGCGAGGGCCACGGTGGGCTCGGCGACGAAGAAGTTCGAGACGTGGCCGAGGGTGGCGACCTGGTCGGAGACCGCGCGGACGATGGCCGGGTGCGCGTGGCCGAGTGCGTTGACCGCGATGCCGCCGAGGAAGTCCAGGTACGCGGCGCCGTCGGCGTCCCACACCTTGGTGCCCTCGCCGCGCACCAGCGGGATGCGGGGCGTGCCGAAGTTGTCCATCATGGCGCCCTGCCAGCGCCGGGTGAGGTCCGTGTTGCTCGCGCCGTCCGTCATGCCGTTGCCCCCTCGTCCGTGTCGTTCTTTGCGTCCGGCAGGACCATCGTGCCGATGCCCTCGTCGGTGAAGATCTCCAGCAGGATGGAGTGCTGGACGCGCCCGTCGATCACCCGGGCGGTGTGCACGCCGTTGCGTACCGCGTGCAGGCAGCCGCGCATCTTGGGCACCATGCCGCTGGCCAGGTCCGGGAGGAGTTTCTCCAGCTCGGTGGCGGTGAGCCGGGAGATGACCTCGTCGCTGTGGGGCCAGTCCTCGTACAGGCCCTCGACGTCGGTGAGGACCATCAGCGTCTCGGCGTTCAGCGCGGCGGCCAGCGCGGCGGCGGCGGTGTCGGCGTTGACGTTGTAGACGTGGCCGTCGTCCGCGCTGCGGGCGACGGAGGAGATCACCGGGATCCGGCCGTCGTCGAGCAGGGCCTGGACGGCGCCCGGGTCGATGGCGGAGATCTCGCCGACCCGGCCGATGTCCACCAGCTCGCCGTCGATGTCGGCGTAGTGCTTGGTGGCGGTCATCAGGTGGGCGTCCTCGCCGGTCATGCCGACGGCGAGCGGCCCGTGCTGGTTGAGCAGCCCGACCAGCTCGCGCTGGACCTGCCCGGCGAGCACCATCCGGACGACGTCCATGGCCTCGGGCGTGGTGACCCGCAGCCCGCCCTTGAACTCCGACTCGATGCCGAGCGCGTCGAGCTGCTTGCTGATCTGCGGGCCGCCGCCGTGCACGACGACGGGGCGCAGCCCGGCGTGCCGCAGGAAGACGACGTCCTGCGCGAAGGCGGCCTTCAGCTCCTCGTCGACCATGGCATTGCCGCCGAACTTGATGACGACGGTCTTGCCGTGGTGCCGGGTGAGCCAGGGCAGCGCCTCGATGAGGATGCGGGCCTTGGGCAGCGCGGTGTGCTTGCGGGTGGCCCCCGAACCTGCGGGGGTGGGCTGCTCGCTCATGAGGAGTACGCGCTGTTCTCGTGGACGTAGTCGGCGGTGAGGTCATTCGCCCAGATGACGGCGGACTCGGACCCGGCGGCGAGGTCGGCGGTGATACGGACCTCCCGGTAGCGCATGTCGACCAGGTCGCGGTCCTCCCCCACCGAGCCGTTCTTGCAGACCCAGACGTCGTTGATCGCGACGTTCAGCCGGTCCGGCTCGAAGGCGGCGGAGGTGGTGCCGATGGCGGACAGCACCCGGCCCCAGTTCGGGTCCTCACCGTGGATGGCGCACTTGAGCAGGTTGTTCCGCGCGATGGAGCGGCCCACCTCCACGGCGTCGTCCTCGCTCGCCGCGTTGATCACCTCGATGCGGATGTCCTTGCTGGCGCCCTCGGCGTCGCCGATGAGCTGCCGCGCGAGGTCGTCGCAGACCTCCCGCACCGCCTCGGCGAACTCGTCGAACGCCGGGGTGGTGCCGGAAGCGCCCGAGGCGAGCAGCAGCACGGTGTCGTTGGTCGACATGCAGCCGTCGGAGTCCACCCGGTCGAAGGTCGTACGGGTCGCGGACCGCAGCGCCTTGTCCAGGTCCGCCGCCGGTACGTCGGCGTCGGTGGTGAGCACGACGAGCATGGTGGCCAGTCCCGGCGCGAGCATGCCCGCGCCCTTGGCCATGCCGCCGACGACCCAGCCCCCGCGCTCCGCGACCGCGGTCTTGTGCACGCTGTCGGTGGTCTTGATCGCGATGGCGGCCTTCTCGCCGCCGTGCGGGCTCAGCTCACCGGCCGCCTTCTCGACACCGGGGAGCAGCTTGTCCATGGGCAGCAGCTCGCCGATCAGGCCGGTCGAGCAGACCGCGACCTCGCCGGCGTTCTGGCCGAGCACCTCGGCGACCTTCTCGGCGGTCGCGTGGGTGTCCTGGAAGCCCTTCGGCCCGGTGCACGCGTTGGCCCCGCCGGAGTTCAGCACGACGGCGCCGAGCTGCCCGGCCTTGAGGACCTGCTGGGACCAGAGGACCGGCGCCGCCTTGACGCGGTTGGCGGTGAAGACGCCGGCGGCGGCCAGTCGCGGGCCGTTGTTCACCACGAGGGCGAGGTCCGCGTTCCCGTTCTCCTTGATCCCGGCGGCGATGCCCGCCGCCGTGAATCCCTTGGCTGCCGTAACCGTCACGGCGCGACTCCGATCGTGGAAAGTCCCGTGTCCTCGGGGAGTCCGAGGGCGATGTTCATGCTCTGTACGGCGCCTCCGGCCGTACCCTTCGCGAGGTTGTCGATCGCGCAGATCACGATGATCCGGCCGGCGGCGGCGTCGTACGCGACCTGGAGGTGCGCCGCGTTCGAGCCGTACACGGCGGCCGTGGCGGGCCACTGCCCCTCGGGCAGCAGCCGCACGAAGGGCTCGTCGCCGAAGGCCTTCTCGTACGCGGCGCGCAGGTCCTCCGCGGTCAGGCCCGGCTTGGCCTTGGCCGTGCAGGTGGCGAGGATGCCGCGGGGCATCGGCGCGAGGGTCGGCGTGAAGGACACGCTGACCGGCTCGCCGGCCGCGGCGCTGAGGTTCTGGATCATCTCGGGGGTGTGCCGGTGCACGCCGCCGACGCCGTACGGGCTCATCGAGCCCATGACCTCGGAGCCGAGCAGGTGCGGCTTGGCGGCCTTGCCCGCGCCGGAGGTGCCGGACGCCGCGACGATCACGGCCTCCGGCTCGGCCAGTCCCGCCGCGTACGCCGGGAACAGCGCGAGCGAGACGGCGGTGGGGTAACACCCCGGGACGGCGATGCGCTTGGACCCCTCCAGCGCCGCGCGCGCCCCGGGAAGCTCCGGCAGGCCGTACGGCCAGGTACCGGCGTGCGGGGAACCGTAGAACTTCTCCCAGTCCGCCGCGTCCGTCAGCCGGAAGTCGGCGCCGCAGTCCACGACCAGCACGTCCGGGCCCAGCTCCTCGGCCACGGCCGCCGACTGCCCGTGCGGCAGCGCGAGAAAGACGACATCGTGCCCGGCCAGCGCCTCGGTGGTGGTCTGCTCCAGTACCCGGTCCGCCAGTGGCGGCAGGTGCGGCTGGAGCGCGCCGAGTCGCTGCCCCGCGTTGGAGTTCCCGGTCAGCGCCCCGATCTCGACCTCGGGGTGCGCCAGCAGCAGACGCAGGACTTCCCCGCCCGCATATCCGCTGGCCCCGGCCACCGCCGCTCGTACAGTCATCGAATCCTCCTCATCGATGGCATGACTATACGGACCAGTGAAGTTTTATGCAACGCGGTCATGCAAGGCGGCCGTACATCCCGGGGTTGATCACTGTTCGGCAACGACCGGACGGCGTCGGGGAGCGGGTCCATAGGATCGCCGGCATGGCATTGCGACCGGTCAACGTGAACATAAAGGCCCTTGATGACGCGGTGGTCGGCGGCTTCTGGGCGGAGGCACTCGGCTGGGGTGTGTCCAGCGAGGGACCCGGCGTGACCAACGTGGAACCGGGCGGCGACTTCGTCTGGCCGGACGCCACCGCCCTCTGCATCGACATCGTCACCGTCCCGGAACCCAAGACCCCGGCGAAGAACCGTGTGCACCTCGATCTCGCCACCACCTCAGCGGCCCACCAGGCGGAGTGGGTCGAGCGCCTCAAGGCGCTCGGTGCGACGCCCGTCGACGTGGGCCAGGGCGACGTGCCGTGGACGGTCCTCGCCGACCCCGAGGGCAACGAGTTCTGCGTACTGGAGCCGCGGGAGATCTACCGGGACACCGGGCCGGTCGCCGCGGTGGTGATCGACTGCGTGGATCCGCGCGCCATGGCCCGGTTCTGGGGCGAGGCGATGGACTGGGCCGTCCACGAGGTGACCGACGAGCGTGCGGTACTGCGCTCCGCCAAGGGCGTCGGCCCGTATCTGGAGTTCCTCCGCGCGCCCGGCGGGAAGACCGTGCCGGACCGCATGCACATCGACCTGCTGCCGTACCCCGGCGACGACAAGGCGGCCGAGGTGGCCCGGCTGCGCGCCCTCGGCGCCACCGCCCTCGACCTCGGCCAGGGCGACGTCCCGTGGACCTGCCTGACCGACCCGGAGGGCCACGAGTTCTGCGTCCTCGCCCCCGCGGCCAAGCCCGAGTGACACCCACCCCGACAGGTGAGCCCCGCGCGGCCGGCGCCGCCCCCGGATTCCGCCCGGGGCGACGCCGGCCGGCCGTCGAGCGTCGCCGGCCGGCTTTCAGATGACGATGACCCGGCGCCCACGGGTGTGACCGGCCCGGCTGTCGATGTGCGCGGCCGCCGCCTCGGCGAGTGAGTACGTCTTCTCGACCGGGATGTGGAGTTTTCCGCGCGAGATGAGGGCGGCGGCCTCGGCGAGCGCGTCCGGCACGCTCCCCGCCACGCCGGAGAACCGCACGCCGAGCCCTGGCGCTCCGAGGTCGGCGATGGAGACCACCTTGCCCGGGTCCCCGGTCAGCTCGACGAGCTCGCGGATCACGCCCGAGCCGGCCAGATCGAGGGCCGCGTCGACGGGACCGAGCTGCCGCACGCGCTCGGTCCAGCCCTCGCCGTACGTCGCGGCAAGGGCACCCAGGCTCCGCAGATAGTCCTGGTTCGCGGCCCCGGCCGTACCGATCACCGTGATGCCGCGGTCGCGGGCGATCTGCAGCACCGCCGACCCGACTCCCCCGGACGCCCCGCTGACCAGCAGCGTCTGCCCCGGCCGCACACCGACCTCGCGGATGATGCGCAGCGCGGTCTCCACCACCGAGGGATACCCGGCCGCCTCTTCGAATGTCAGACCCTCGGGCATCCGGGCCCAGGCCGACAGCACGGCGAACTCGGCGTAGGTGCTCGCCCCCTCGCCGAACACGTGGTCGCCGGCCTCGACCCCTTCGACTCCCTCGCCGATCTCGTCCACCACCCCGGCGGCGTCCAGCCCGACCCCCGAGGGCAGCTCGGTCGGATGGGCCCCCAGGACCTGGCCTTCGCGGATCCGCCAGTCGACGGGGTTCACGCCCGCCGCTCGCACGGCGATGCGTACCTGACCGGGGCCCGCGTGAGGCTCCTCGGCGGCTATCAGTTGCAGCACTTCCGGACCGCCGAACTCGGCGAAGCTCACTTTCTTCATGTTCTTCATGCGGCGACCGTAACACTAACTGTTAGCTTTTTAGAGTTGTTATTGTTTTGCATCTGGTAGCGTCAGGGCATGACCGAGCCGCCCGGACGCCGTGAGCGCAAGAAGGCCGCGACCCGCCAGAAGATCGCCGACGCCGCCCTGCGACTCTTCCAGGAACGCGGATACGACGCGGTGGGCATCCGCGAGGTGGCCGCCGAGGCCGACGTGGCCGTGACCACGCTCTTCTCCCACTTCGCCTCGAAAGAGGCCCTGGTCTTCGAGCAGGACGAGAACTTCGAGCAACGCCTCACGCAGGCGGTCACCGGCCGGGCGCCGCACGAGCCGCTCGTCCCCGCGCTGCGCCGCGAGATCCACGCCATGGTGCGCCACTGCACCGCGGACGGCGCCGGCCCGGTCCGGCGCCTGATCGACGAATCACGCGCCCTGCGGGAGTACGAGGATTCGATGCGACTGCGCCATGCGGAGTCCCTCGCCGCGGCCATCGCCGACGACCCCGGCCTGTCACCGACCACGACGGCCGGCCGGGCGATCGCCAGGTTCGTGATCGACGCCTACGCGCTGGCCCGGGAGGCGGCCGACCCGGAGGCCGCCGTGGACGAGGTCTTCCGGATGATCGAGGCGGCCTGGGAGGTCGCCGCCCCCACCGAAAACTCCACCGGCCGCGCGTAGTCCGCCACTTGACGGCCGCGGCCGCTCGCCGGCCGGGTTCACATGACCGACAGGCAACGTTCACGTACGGGCGGAATGGGCGACCGGCCGGGGGCGGTTCTCGGTACATGACAGTGGGAGTAGCACTCAACGCGACCGATACCGACAACCAGATCGACGCCTCCGTACGGCTGGCCGAGGAGGCCGCGGCCGCGGGGCTGCGGTCCGCCTGGTTCGGGCAGACCTTCGGCGCCGACTCGCCGCAGCTCGCGGCGATCGTCGGGCGTGCGGTGCCCGGCCTCCAGGTGGGCACGTCCGCGATCCCCGTCTTCGGACGCCACCCCCTGACCGTCGCAGGGCAGGCCCTCACCGCGCAGGCCGCCACGCACGGCCGCTACCACCTCGGGCTCGCGCTGGGCACCAAGTTCCTGACCGAAGGGGGCTTCGGGCTCCCCTTCGAGCGCCCCGTCGCCCGGCTGCGCGAATTCCTCACCGCGCTCCGGCAGTTGACCGAGACCGGCACCGCCGACTTCCACGGCGAGCTGCTCACCGCCGCCACTCCGATCCCCGCCCGCGTCCCCGGCGCCGACGCGGGCGTACCCCTGCTAGTCGCCGCGATGGGGCCGCAGGCGCTGCGGGCCAGCGGCGAACTGGCGGACGGGATCCTGCCGTACCTCGCCGGCCCGCGTGCCCTGGCCGAACACATCGTCCCGGCCGTCACCGCGGCGGCGGAGGCCGCCGGCCGGCCCGCGCCCCGCATCGTGGCGCTGGTGCACGGCGTGGTCACCGACGACGTGGACGCCGTGCGCGAGACGGCCACCGAACAGCTCGCCTTCTACGAGCAGATCCCTTCCTACGCCCGGGTCATCGAGCTGTCCGGCGGCAAACGGGCCGTCGACGTCGCGGTGATCGGCGACGAGCGGACGGTCGCCGAGGAGGTACGGCGCTACCGCGACGCCGGGGCGACCGAGGTCGTCTTCACCGGCACGGAGATCGCCGGGGATGCCGACCGGCTCCGCACCTGGGCCCTCCTGGGGTCACTGGCGGGCTGAGCGGCGTACGCCCCGCGGCCGCGGATCCGCGCCCGCCGGCCGCGGGGCTGTCCCGTCAGCGCCGGATCTCCGTCAGCGCCTGATACCCGTCAGCCCCGGGTCCCCGTCAGCGCCTGATCAGAGGCCGAAGGCGGCCGCGTACCGGATGACGCCGCCGGGCACGGGCCGCGCGTCCGGCGCGGCCGCGTCCAGCGGCAGGGCCATCAGCGCCTCGTCCGGCACCTCCATCGGCGCGCTGATGCCCCAGCGCGAGGCGGGCACGAAGCCGAACCGCGGGTAGTAGCCGGGGTGCCCGAGGACGACGACGAGGTGTTCGCCCCGCGCCCGTGCGGCGTCCAGCGCCGCGCGGATCACGGCCGAGCCGGCGCCCCGGCGCTGGTGCGCGGGGAGCACCGCGCAGGGAGCGAGCGCGAGCGCGGGCCGGCCGCCGACGTGGCAGCGGGTGAGCAGGGCGTGCGCGGCGACCGTGCCGTCCGGGGCCTCGGCCACCAGTGACAGACCGTCGAGCCAGGCCCCGGGGTCCGCGCGCAGCGCGTCGACGAGGTCGGCCTCCTCGGCCCCGGGGAAGGCGGCGAGGTTGACCGCGCGGACGGCGGCGACATCCCCGGGGGTCTCGGGGCGCGTGGTCCAGGCGGTGGTACCGGGGGTGTCAGGGGTCTCGGTGGTGCCGGTCATACGGGTTCCGTTCTCGGAAATAGCTGAAGACAAGGTGGAAGCCCTCGTGATCAGGGTCCCGGTACGCACGGAGGCGTGCCCGGCGGCACCGGTGGGGTGGCGCGGGTCAGGCCGGGACCCGGGAAGTGAGGATGGCCCGGGCGCCGCGCACAGCGGCGGTCTCCACGACAGTCATCGACTCACCTCCTCGTCACTCGGTACCGTCACTCGGTCTGCGGGCCGACGGTAGCACGCGCCCCGGTGCCCGGGCCGGGGATTATGTCGGGCCCGGGGCGCGTGGGCCCGCCGTCAGGGGGCCGGGGTGAAGACCAGCGACGCGTTGTGGCCGCCGAAGCCGAACGAGTTGGTCAGGGCGGCGGGTACGGCGGTGCGGCGCGCGGTGCCGGTCACGACGTCCAGCTTCACCTCCGGGTCGAGGGTGTCGACGTTGAGGGTGGCCGGGACGACGCCGTCCCGTACCGCGAGGATCGTCGCGAGCGCGCCGAGGGAGCCGGCGGCGCCGAACAGGTGGCCGGTCATCGACTTGGTGGCGGTGACGGCCGGGTGGGTGCCCACCGCTTCCGTGACCGACTGTGCCTCGGCCAGGTCGCCCTTGGGCGTGGACGTCGCGTGGGCGTGCACGAGCCCGATGTCCTGCGGCGCGAGCCCGGCCTCGGACAGCGCCCGGCGCATGGCGCGGACCTGGCCCTCGGGGTGGGCGGCCGTGATGTGGAAGGCGTCCGAGGTGACGCCGGCCCCCGCGAGGGTGGCGTGCGCGCGGGCGGCCCGGGCGGCGGCGAATCCGGCGCGTTCCAGGACGACCACGGCGGCGCCCTCGCCGATGACGAAGCCGTCGCGGTCCACGTCGAAGGGGCGGGACGCGCGCTGCGGCTCGTCGTTGCGGGTCGAGTGCGCCTTGGCCTGCGCGAATCCCGCCATCGTCAGCGCGCAGACACATGCCTCGGCGCCGCCCGCCACGACCACGTCGGCGCGGCCGAGCCGGATCAGGTCCGCGCCCATGGCGATCGCCTCGGCGCCGGACGCGCAGGCGCTGACGGGGGTGTGGGCGCCGCCGCGGGCGCCGAGTTCGATGCTGACCCAGGCGGCGGGGCCGTTCGCCATCAGCATCGGCACGGTGTGCGGCGACACCCTGCGGACTCCGGAGGCCTCCAGCACGTCGTCCTGGCCGAGCATGGTCAGCGCGCCGCCGGTGCCCGTACCGATCACGACGGCCAGCCGTTCGGGGTCGACGTCGGGCGTGCCCGCGTCGGCCCACGCCTCGCGCGCCGCGACCAGCGCGACCTGCTCGCAGCGGTCCATCCGGCGGGCCTGCACCCGGTCCAGCGTCTCGGACGGTTCGGCCGCGAGCCGGCCCGCGATCCGCCCGGGCAGCTGCGCCGCCCACTCCTCCTCGATGGGCCCGATGCCGGACCGGCCCGCCAGCATCGCGTTCCAGGTCGACACGGCGTCCCCGCCGAGCGGTGTCGTGGCCCCCAGGCCGGTGACCAGAACGTTGTCGGTGTCCACACTCATGGGCGCACCCTCTTTGTCGTAGAGATACAACAACCGGCCGCGCGATCGACGGTCCAACCGCGCGGCAGATCGCCAGGTCACTCGCCACTGTGCCAGTGAGTTGCCGAGCGTCCAGGTGCCATGATCAACGGAGTCTCGCGGTCAGCTCTTGTAAGGTTCACCCAAAACCGGGAACGAATCTGGCAGACGGTCCGGAGGGACGCGGGGGCCGGTGGGTGAGACTGGGCGGGACGCGGCCGATGAGCTACAGGAGGGGCGGAAGATGAAGCTGCGGTGTGCGGTGCTCGACGACTACCAGGGAGTCGCGCTGTCCATGGCGGACTGGAGCACGGTGGCGGACGACGTCGACGTGCGGGTGGTACGCGAGTACATCGGCGACCGGGAGCGGCTCGTCGAGACGGTCGGGGACTGCGAGATCCTCGTGGTGATGCGGGAACGGACGCCGTTCCCCGCCGAGTTGTTCGCACGGCTGCCCAAGCTGCGGCTGCTGATCACCTCCGGTATGCGCAACGCCTCGATCGACCTGGCGGCGGCCGCGCGGCACGGCGTGACCGTGTGCGGCACGGCCAGCAACACCGAGCCGCCCGTGGAGCTGACCTGGGCGCTGCTGCTGGGCCTCGCCCGCGGGGTGGTCCGGGAGAACACCGCGCTGCGGGAGGGCGGTCCGTGGCAGAGCACGGTGGGGGCCGACCTCTACGGGCGGCGGCTCGGCCTGCTGGGCCTGGGGAAGATCGGCGCGCGGGTCGCCGCGGTCGGACAGGCCTTCGGGATGGACGTGGCGGCCTGGAGCCAGAACCTCACCGCGGAGCGGGCGGAGGAAGTGGGGGCGCGACGGGCCGGCTCCCTCGAAGAGCTGCTGGAGAGCAGCGACTTCGTCTCCGTGCACCTGGTGCTCGGGGAGCGTACGCGCGGGCTGCTCGGCGAGGCCGAGCTGAAGCGGATGCGGCCGACGGCGTACCTCGTCAACACCTCACGGGCCGCGATCGTCGATCAGGACGCGCTCGCGACGGCGTTGCGCGAGGGGTGGATCGCGGGAGCCGGGACCGACGTCTTCGACCAGGAGCCGCTGCCCGCCGACCACCCGTACCGCTCGCTGCCGAACCTGCTGGCCACCCCGCACCTGGGCTATGTGACGCGGCGCAACTACGAGGGCTACTTCCGGCAGGCGGTGGAGGACATCGCAGCGTTCGTCGCGGGAGAGCCGGTGCGCCGGCTGGGCTGAGGGCCCGCAGTCCGCTCCCGCCCGTGCGAGGCGAAACGGTCAGGACGACAGCACCAGCGTCCAGGAGTAGGGGTGGCCGTGGAAGGTGGTGACGGAGAGGGGGAGGACGTCCAGGTGCCAGTAGGCGTGGGGCGGGACTCGGAGGGCGTAGATGACGGCGGCGCGGATGACGCCGGGCTCGGCCACGGCGAGGGCGCTGCCGCCGTCGCCGACCGGGCGGGTGTCCAGCCAGCCGCCGACGCGGGTGATGAACGCCAGCAGGGACTCGCCGCCGTGCGGCGCCGCACGGGGGTCGGCGAGCCAGGCGTCGACGGCCTGGGGCTCGGCCGCCGCCACATCGCGCAGCGTGCGCCCGCGCCACCGGCCCATGTCGCAGTCCCGTAGGGCGGGCTGGACCAGTGGGGTGAAGCCGAGCAGTTCGCCGGTCTCGCGGCTGCGGGCCGCGGGCGAGCAGTAGCGCAGCTCGGCGGCGGCCAGGGGGCCGAGGGCGGGCGCCGCCCGCTCGACCTCGTGCCACCCCATCGCGTCCAGCGGCCGGTCGTCGTCGAAGCGGGCTTCGAGCAACGAGGAGCTGCGCCCGGCAGCGACCAGCGTGAGACGAACAGTCATTCGGTGATGGTAAGAGCGCCGCCGCCGCTGCGTACCCCCTCAACTCACATATTTACGGGGCAAGTTCGGTATCGACCGCCGGAGTGTGATGTTCCGCCCCGGCGGCGGGCGCGGCGGTCCCGGTGACGGCGAGCGCCATCCACTTCTCGGGGTCGGTGATCCGCCGGAACCCGACGCGTTCGTACATGCCGTGCGCGTCCTGCGTGGCGAGCATGATCCGCCGCAGGCCGCAGGGCGCGAGGTGGTCGCGGACGGCGGTGGCCAGCGCGGCGCCCAGCCCCCAGCCGCGCGCGGCGCGGTCGATGTAGACGTCGCAGAGCCAGGCGAAGGTGGTGTGGTCGGTGACCACGCGGGCGTACCCGGCCTGCCGGCCCGATGTCGTCGCGTACACCCCGAAGTTGAGCGACCCGTCGATCGCCCGGTCCTGGCGCTCGCGGGTCCTGCCAAGCGCCCAGTACGCGTCCGTGGCCAGCCAGTGGTGGACCAGGGCGCGGTCCAGGCGGGCGGGGTCGGTGGAGATCTCGTAGCCGTCGGGGGCAGGCAGCTCCGGGCCGGATGTGGGGATCATGGCCGGAGCCTGGCAGACCGGCCCGGGGACGTCGAACGGATTTCGTCCGCCGCCCCCGCGCCGGCCGCTGTCAGCCGGTCGCCTGGTCCGGGTGCCGTACGACGGTGTCGGGGCCGGGCGACATGATCGTTTCGTGGCCGTCCTCGAAGCGGACGCGGTACGGCGGTTTCCCGCTCTCGCCGAGCACTTCGACCACCTCGGCGACCCGGTCCCGCTGCCCGACGATCCTGCCGTGCACCAGCAATCGGTCGCCCTTTTCAGCGTGCATCAGAGGTGACCTCCACATCCGGATGGTCGGGGTGCGCCCGGACACGCCGGCCGCAGCCGTCAGGGGCGCGCTGCCGGTACCGCTGGGGGCCGCGCCCGTACGGCCAGTCTAGGCCCGGCGGCCGCTCCGGGCGCCGGTCGCGACCGGCCATCGGCGTGCCGGACACCGGGCCCGCCGGGCCGTCAGCGCGGTGGCCGCACTCGGGAGGGATAGTGGTCGGCCACCACCCGGGCCATCGACCCGGTGGGGTCCGTGGCCACCTCCTTGGCGGAGAAGTAGACGTTGCCGCGCACCTGCCGGTAGCGGTCGTCGAAGGTGAGGTGGCGGGAGAGTTCGACCGGATCCTGCCAGGGGGCGGGCTGCGCCGGGTCGCCCGCCTTGTAGAGCGCCTCGCCGATGTAGAGATGGACCCGGGTCCCGTCCACGGTCTGTGCCCACCACGGCACGAGCTTGGCGTAGTCGGCGGCGGCGAAGCCGATGTTCCAGTAGACCTGCGGGACGATGTAGTCGATCCACCCCTGGCGGACCCACTTACGGGTGTCGGCGTAGAGATCGTCGTACGTCTGTACGCCCGCTCGGGTGTCGGAGCCCGTCGGATCGGTCGCCTTGTTGCGCCAGACGGCGAACGGGCTGACCCCGAAGCGGGCGGTGCGCCGGGTCGCCCGGACCCGCTCCCCCAGCTCCCGTACCAGCCGGTCGATGTTGTCCCGGCGCCAGCTCGCGCGGTCCGGGAAACCAGCGCCGTACCGCGCGTAGGCCGCGTCGTCGTTCAGCGTCTGGCCCGCGACCGGATAGGGGTAGAAGTAGTCGTCGAAGTGGACGCCGTCCACGGGGTAGCGGCGCACCGCGTCCATGATCGCGTCGAGGACGAAGGCGCGGACCTCCGGCAGCCCGGGGTTGTAGTAGAGCTTGCCGCCGTAGGAGAGCACCCAGTCCGGGTGCAGCCGGGCGGGGTGGGTGGCGATCAGCTTCGACGGGTCGGCGTGGTTGGCGATGCGGTACGGGTTGAACCAGGCGTGCAGCTCCAGGCCGCGCTCGTGCGCCTCCTGGAGGGCGAAGCCCAGCGGGTCCCAGCCGGGGTCGCGGCCCTGGACGCCGGTGAGGTACTGCGACCACGGCTCGTGGGGCGAGGGCCAGAACGCGTCGGCCGTGGGGCGCACCTGGAAGAGCACCGCGTTCAGCTTGGCGGCGGCCGCCTTGTCGAGGTAGGCCGTCAGCTCGGCCTGCTGCTGCGCGGCGGTCAGGCCCGGCTTGGAAGGCCAGTCGCGGTTGGCGACGGTCGCCAGCCACATCCCGCGGAACTCCGGACGGTGGCTGTTCCCGCCCCCCGGCTCCCGCCGCCGGCCCGCGGTCTCGGCGGCGCCGCCGGGGGTGCTCGCCGCGGCCCCTGGTGTCCACAGCGCCGAGGAGGCCACCCCCAGCGCTGCCACGGCAAATCCTCTTCGGGTGATTTTCCCTATTCGTCGCATGCCGCCACCCCAATCCGTCCGGTAAATGAGGCTCTCCTCGCTCAGAATGCCCGCCCCGCCCGCCCCTGCGCACCAGCGCGCGGAGTAACGTCGGGGCCGAGGCGGGCGTCGGACCCTTACGGCTCCCGCCGGTCCCGAAGATCAGCGAAAGGCACGATGTGACCGACATCGAACGCGTCGGAGTGGTCGGCTGCGGCCAAATGGGCGCCGGCATCGCGGAGGTATGTGCCCGGTCCGGCCTGGAGGTCATGGTCGCCGAGACCACCGGCGAGGCCCTTGAGATCGGCCGCACCCGCCTGACCAACTCCCTCGGCAAGGCCGCCGAACGCGGCAAGATCAGCGCTGCCGAGCGCGACGCGACCCTCGACCGCCTCAGCTTCACGACCGACCTGGGCGAGTTCGCCGACCGTGACCTGGTCATCGAGGCCGTCGTGGAGAACGAGCAGGTCAAGACCGAGATCTTCCAGGTGCTCGACCAGGTGGTGACGCGTCCGGACGCGATTCTCGCCTCGAACACCTCCTCCATCCCGCTGGTGAAGCTGGCCGTCGCGACCAACCGCCCCGAGCAGGTCATCGGCATCCACTTCTTCAACCCGGCCCCGGTGCAGAAGCTGGTCGAGCTCATCCCGGCGCTCACCACCGGCGAGGAGACGATCAAGCGCGCCGAGGCGCTGGTAGAGAACCACCTGGGCAAGCACGCCATCCGCGCCCAGGACCGCTCCGGCTTCGTCGTGAACGCGCTCCTGATCCCGTACCTGCTCTCCGCGATCCGGATGTTCGAGTCGGGCATCGCCAGCCGCGAGGACATCGACAACGGCATGGAGCTGGGCTGCGCCCACCCGATGGGCCCGCTGAAGCTGTCCGACCTGATCGGCCTCGACACCGTCGCCTCGGTCGCCGACTCGATGTACGAGGAGTTCAAGGAGCCGCTGTACGCCGCTCCCCCGCTGCTCCAGCGGATGGTCGACGCGGGCCGCCTGGGCCGCAAGACCGGCTCGGGCTTCTACCCGTACTGAGCATCCGGCCGGCACCCGCGTACCGGCTTCCCGCGCGCGCATCGGCCCGTGCCGCTCCTTCTCTCACGGAGCGGCACGGGCCGTCGTCGTTCCACGGGGGCGCCGGACGGCATCCGTAGGCGTGGGCCGTCCGGCCGTCCGCCGCCGCTCGGGGGAAAGACGGCGCCGGACACCGCCGGCGGGGCGCCCGGCCCGCCGGCTGCTGCCCCCGTGGCATCTCCGAGTCAACTCCACCGCCACCGTGCGCGGCACCGTGTGAAACGGCCCGCTTCGAGTGCGCGGTTCACACCCCGTGTGCGGCCCGCGCACCCCCGGCGGGGACGCCTGGGGCACCGGATTCACACGGGGTGTGCGACGTTGACACGCATATTCCTCCCGCACACTCTCCCGCCCCTCCCCGCAAAGGAGTTCACTGTCAGTAGCAAGGAAAACACCGAGTAACCGAGAGGAATGAGGAGCGGACCGTGACCGCCCACCCAGATACCGACCCAGTGACCAGCGACGTGGCCGAGCTCAGACGCTGCTGTGACGTGCGCACGGCTCGCGTCGACGGCCAGCTCGCGCTGCTCGCCCAGCGCACCGAGCAGTACGAGCGCGAGGCGGACGAGTTGCACAGCAGGCTCACCCGCATCGAACACGGACGGTGGCCGCTGCCGTCCGTCGCCGCGCTCACCGGGATCGCGGCCCTGGCGGTCGCCGTGTGGCAGGTTCTGGCGCCCTGACCGTCGGCCGGGCCGGCCGCGCCAGTGGCGGCCGGCCCGGCCGGGGCGCTCAGCCCAGGCGGGGCGCTCAGCCCAGGCGGAGGTGGTGCAGCATCAGCAGCGCCGCCGCCATGTTGGCGGCCGGCACCTCACCCCGCGCCACCATGTCCGGCACCAGCTTGAGCGGGATCCACTCGCGCCGGTCGGACTCGAAGTCGTCCTCGGGGTGGCCGATGTACTCCGCCTCCTCGGACCAGTAGATGTGGTGCCGGGCGTCCGTGAGGCCGTTGGACGGCTCCACGGTCATCAGGTGCTGGAGAGGGCCGGGCCGCCAGCCCGTCTCCTCCTCCATCTCACGGGCGGCCGCGACGGCCACGTCCTCGCCGTCCTCGACCACCCCCGCGGCCAGCTCCCAGCCCCAGGCGTCGGTGATGAAACGGTGCCGCCACAGCAGCAGCACCTCGTTGGCCTCGTTGACCACCGTGGCCACCGCCACCGCCCGCATGCGGATCAGGTAGTGGTCCAGATGCCGCCCGTCCGGGAGTTCCACATCGGCGAGATTGACCCGGAACCAGCGGTTCTCGTACACGGTCTGCTCCTTGAGGTTCTTCCATCGCACGTGTCTGCCACCTTCCGCCGTAGAGATGGCACGTGGACACGAGCCATCCGTCAGAGCGGAACGCGCAACGCCTCATCGATCAAGTCGGCCGCGGCGTCGGTGGCGCTGCTTCCGGTTTCGGCAAGGAGTTCGCGAACCGCCCGCAGGCGGTCCCGTAACCGCTGCGACTCCATGCCCCGTGCCTGTTCGGCCATCTGCGTCGCACTGGCCACGGCACGCTCCGTCTCCCCCTGTCTCAACTCGATGTGCGCGAGCATGGCCAGTCGATGCACCCGTCCGCGGTCGTGCGCGGGGGTGTCGACGGCGGCGGTCGCCTGCTCCCGTGCGGCCCGGAGGTCCCCCAGGCTGAGCAGCGCCTCCGCCACCTGTACGTTGACCAGGCCCGGCTGGACGTACCCCGTCTCGTCCGGTTCCTGGCCCGGACGGATCCGCTCCGCCGCGGCCTCGGCCCGGCGGATGCAGGACAGCGCACCGGCCCCGTCGCCCAGCCGTGCGTACGCCTTCGCCTGCATCGCGTACAGGTCGGCGGCCAGCGCCGGGGTGATGTGCGGCCCCGCCGCGCGCAGCGCCGCCTCGGCGAAGGCGACCGCCTGACGGTACTCCCGCGTGAACAGGGACTGATTCGTCAGCAGAGCGATGATGTACGCGCCGAGCCCCCGGTCGCCGCTCGCCTTGGCCAGCCGGAGCGCCTGGTGGAAGTAGCGCTGCGCGAGCCCGAAGGCGTCCGAGTCGTACGCGCAGATGCCGGCCACGGCCACCAGGCCGCCGGTGGCGCGGTGCAGCTGACGCCCCGTGGCGTCGGTGTAGCTGCCCCGCAGCAACGGCGCCGCCTCGGTGTTGAGGAAGCCGACGATGCGCGCCCTGGTCGCCACCCCGCCGGCCTTGCGGTACATCTGCTCGTAGTGCGTACGCGCCGACCGCAGCATCTCGATGTCGGCCATGGACACCCGGGTGAGGCCGCTGCGCGAGACGTCGGAGTCCTCCGGCGGGTTCTCCCACTCCCAGACGGGCATGACCGCGGAGGTACCGGTGAGCGCGGGCGCGGCCAGGACGTGCGGACGCTGCTGCTCGTCGGAGCGCCACAGCGCGGTGGCCCGCTCGACGAAACCGGAGAGCGGGGTGTCGGCGGCCCGGCGGGTACCGGGCCGGCTCAGCCCGATGTCGTCCAGACTGACCGGGCGGTGCAGCCGTTCACTGAGGATCTCGCAGATCAGGTCGGGTACTTGGCCGCGCGGCCGCTGCCCTTTCAGCCAGCGGGCCACCGCGGTGTGTTCGTACCGCAGGGACAGGCCGCGCCGGCGGCCCAGCTGGTTGATGTGCACGGCCAGACCGGCATGCGAGATGCCCGCCTCGTCCAGGATCGCGTCGAGCAGGGTATTGGGCTCCATGGCCCCCTCCCGGTCCGCGCCGTCGTCAGCGGCGGGCGCGCTTCGCCTCGTCTCCAGCGTAAGCAGGGAAAGTTCACACGGGGTGTGAACCGTGGTGACCCCGTGGGACGTCCGGCGTGTGCGGCGTCCCTTGAGCCGGTACGCGCGGGCCCCCGGCCGCGGCGCGGGGGCGGCCGGGGGCGAGGGCCAGCAGGGCGACGTCGTCGGTGAGCCGGCCCCCCGCGTGCCGCACGATCCGGTCGCGTACGGCGGTGACGAGGGCGCCGGGGAGGGGCGGTTCGGGCGCCGCCTCGGCCAGGCACGCCCGCAGCTGCATGCCGAGCGGGAAGAAGGCGCCGTCCGCGTCACGGGCGTCCTCCGCGCCATCCGTGTACAGCAACAGCCCCTCGCCGCGGTCCAGTCGGCCGGACAGCGGCCGCAGCCGGTCCGGCAGCGGGAACAGGCCCAGCGGCGGCAGCGGCCCGTCCTCGGCGGCCGGCTCGGCTGCGCCGCCGCTGAACCGATACGGCCACGGGTGACCGCAGTTCAGCGCGGTGAACTCGCCGCTGGGCGCGAGCTGGAGCAGCAGGACCGTGACGAACTCCTCCGCCGCCGGGCTGTCCGTCACCACGCCGCCGCACGCCGGGTGTTCGGCACGGGCCCGCTCCGCGAGATGCCGGGCCAGGGTGCGGTCCAGCCGCCGCAGCACGCCCGGCAGCCCCGGCTCGTCGTGCACGGCTTCGCGGAAGCAGCCGAGCATGACCGCGACCGTGCCGATCGCCCCCAGCCCGTGGCCGCGTACGTCGCCGATGACCACCCGCAGGCCGTACCGGGTCGGCACCGCGTCGTACAGGTCTCCGCCGATCAACGCGCCCTCGCCCGCCGAGAGATGACCGGCGGCGACCCGGATGCCGCCGAGACGTTCCGGCAGCGGGCGCAGCACGAGCCGCTGCGCCGCCTCCGCGATATCGCGGGTGCGGTCCAGTTCGCGGAGCAGCCGTGCGCGGCGGCCCGCCGTCAGATAGCCGGCCACGACCACGGCGAGGACGGCTGCGCAGGTCCAGAGCCGGGTGGCGGGCGGGGCGATGCCGCTCCCCGGCCCGAACGGCACCAGCGCGAGCAGGGCGCACAGCCCGCCGAGCACCACGCACTCCCGGCGGCCCGTGCCGGCGCAGGCGATGGCCGGGGCCGCGGCGAGGAGCTGGAGCGGCTGATCATGCCCGCATCCGGCCAGCTCCCAGGCGAGGACGCCGGCCACCCAGAGGCCGGGGAGCACGAGGACGAAGAGCCGGCGGGCGAAGCCGGAATACGTCTCCCCCTCGACCGGCGGCAGCGGGCGCCACGCCTGGACCCGGCGGCGGACCCGGCCGCACTGCCGCGCCCAGGTGCGGATCATCCGGATCCCCCTCCGCCGTACTCTCGCGTGCTCGGGTGGCTGCACCCTTGCCTGTCCGGTGCCGCGGCGTACGCGCTCTTACGGCGTGATCGATTCTGGCCACACACGGTGTCGGCCCCGCCACCCAAAGCTCACCTCTCACCCGAACGAGTGATGAGTCGGATTGACGCCACCCGATTGGGCCGGCGCACGAAAAAAGCGGGTGGCGGCACCGGCCGGAACCGGAACCGCCACCCGCTCGGGTGGGCTTTCTCAGCCGCGCAGGCTCGCGCCCGTCCGCTCGACGGCCGCCGCCACCGCGGCGTCACGCGCCGCGGACGCCTCGTCGGCGGTCAGCGTGCGGTCCGCCGCGCGGAAGCGCAGCGCGTACGCCAGCGACTTCTTGCCCTCGCCGATCTGCTCGCCGGTGAAGACGTCGAACAGCCGCAGGTCCTCCAGCAGGTCCCCGGCGCCGGACCGCAGCGCGGCCTCGACATCGGCGGCCGGGACCGAGGAGTCGACGATCAGCGCGACGTCCTGGGTGGCGACCGGGAAGGTGGAGATCCGCGGCGCCTGGAGCGGGCCGGCACCGGCCCGCTCCAGGCGGTCCAGGTCGATCTCCATCGCGCAGGTGCGCTCCGGCAGCCCCAGCGCCTTGATGACGCGCGGGTGCAGCTCACCGGCGTTGCCGACGAGCACCTCCTCGCCGTCCACGGCGACGAGCAGCGCGGCGCAGCGGCCCGGGTGCCACGGCGCGTGCTGGTCCTGGCGGACGATCAGCTCCACGCCCGCCTCACGGGCCACAAGACGGCCCGCCTCGACGGCGTCCGCCCAGGTCGCCGGGCGGCCCTTGCCCCACCAGCCGGCCTGTTCGCGGGCGCCCGCGAGGACCACGGCGACGCGGCGCGGCTGCTCGGGCAGCGCACCGTTCAGCGCGGCGATCTCCGCGTCCGTCGGACGGCGGTCGACGGGCAGCCGGGCGGCCGGCTTCTCGTCGCCGGTCGGCCGGAAGACCAGGCCGGTCTCGAAGAGCGCCAGGTCGTGCGTGCCCCGGCCGTCGTTGCGCCGCAGCGCGGACAGCAGGCCCGGGATCAGCGTCGTACGGAGCGAGGGCTCCTCGTCCGAGAGCGGGTTGACCAGCTTGACCGTGCGGCGGCGCGGGTCGTCCGCCTCGATGCCGAGCTGGTCCAGCACGGCCTCCCCGAGGAACGGATAGTTCAGCGCCTCGACGTAACCGGCACCGGCCAGCGCGCGGCCGACCCGGCGGTGCAGCCGCTGCCGCTCGGTCAGACCGGTGCCCGCCGGCGGCGTCGGCAGCGTGGAGGGCAGGTTCTCGTAGCCCTCCAGCCGGATGACCTCCTCGGCGAGGTCGTTCGGGTCGGTCAGGTCCGGGCGCCAGGACGGCACCGTGACGACCAGCTCATCCTGGCCGTACACATCGCAGCCGACCTGCTGCAGGCGGCGCACGACGGTCTCGCGGCCGTACGCCACGCCCGCGACCTTGTCCGGGTGGTCCGCCGGGATGGTGATCGAGCGGGGCGCGCTGGGCGACACGATCTCCGTCACGCCGGCCTCGGCGGTGCCGCCCGCGAGCAGCACGAGCAGGTCGACGGTCCGCTGGGCAGCGGCGGACGCGGCCTCGGGGTCGACGCCGCGCTCGAAGCGCTTGGACGCCTCGGAGGACAGCTTGTGGCGGCGGGCCGTGCGCGCGATCGTCAGCGCGTTGAAGTGCGCGGCCTCGATGACGACCTCGGTGGTGCCCTGGCCCTCCGCGTGGTCGGCGATCTCGGTGTTCGCGCCGCCCATGACGCCCGCCAGGCCGATCGGCCCGCGGTCGTCGGTGATGACCAGGTCCTCGGCGTCCAGGACGCGCTTGGTGCCGTCGAGGGTGGTGATCTTCTCGCCGGGCTCGGCGCGGCGCACCCCGATCGTGCCCTCGACGAGGGAACGGTCGTAGGCGTGCAGCGGCTGGCCCAGCTCCAGCATCACGTAGTTGGTGACGTCGACGGCCAGCGAGATCGGGCGCATGCCGGCCTTCTGCAGGCGGCGCTTGAGCCAGATCGGCGAGCGCGCCTCCGGCTGGAGACCGACGACCGTACGGGCCGTGAAGCGGTCGCAGCCGATCGGGTCGGTGACCTTGACCGGGTAGCCGTAGGAGTTCGGCGGCGGCACGTCCAGCAGCGCCGGGTCGCGCAGCGGCAGGCCGTACGCGGTGGCCGTCTCGCGGGCGACGCCGCGCATCGACAGGCAGTAGCCGCGGTCCGGGGTGACGGCGATGTCCAGGACCTCGTCGACCAGCTGCAGCAGCTCGATCGCGTCGGTGCCGACCTCGTACTCGGGCGGCAGCACGATGATGCCGCCCGAACCGTCGTCGCCCATGCCCAGCTCGTCGCCGGAGCAGATCATGCCGTGCGACTTCTTGCCGTACGTCTTGCGCGCGGAGATCTTGAAGTCGCCGGGGAGGGTGGCGCCCGGGAGGACCACGACGACCTTGTCACCGACGGCGAAGTTGCGCGCGCCGCAGACGATCTCCTGCGGCTCGCCGGTGCCGTTGGCCTGGCCGACGTCGACCGTGCAGAAGCGGATCGGCTTCTTGAAGCCCTCCAGCTCCTCGATCGTGAGGACCTGGCCGACGACCAGCGGGCCCTTGAGCCCGGCGCCGAGCTGCTCGACGGTCTCCACCTCCAGACCGGAGGCAATCAGCTTGGCCTGCACGTCACGGCCGGACTCACCGGCCGGCAGGTCGACGTACTCCCGCAGCCAAGAAAGCGGGACCCGCATCAGATCTCCATCCCGAAAGGCCGGGTGAAGCGCACGTCACCCTCGACCATGTCTCGCATGTCCTCGACGTTGTGGCGGAACATCAGCATCCGCTCGATGCCGAACCCGAAGGCGAATCCGCTGTACTTCTCCGCGTCCACACCGCAGGCGGTCAGCACCCGCGGGTTGACCATGCCGCAGCCGCCCAGCTCGATCCAGCCCTCGCTGGAGCAGGTGCGGCAGGGGGCGTCCGGATTGCCCACGGACGCGCCACGGCACACGTAGCACACCATGTCCATCTCGGCGGACGGCTCGGTGAACGGGAAGTAGTTCGGACGCAGCCGGGTCTCCATGCCCTCGCCGAACAGCGCCTGCACCATGTGGTCCAGCGTGCCCTTGAGGTCCGCCATGGTCAGGCCCTCGTCGACCGCGAGCAGCTCGACCTGGGTGAAGACGGGGGTGTGCGTGGCGTCCAGCTCGTCGGTGCGGTAGACGCGGCCCGGGCAGATCACGTACAGCGGCGGCTCACGGTCCAGCATCGAGCGGATCTGCACCGGCGAGGTGTGCGTGCGCAGCACCACACCGGTCTGCTTCTCGTCGCCGTCGGCGGCCGACTCGACGAAGAAGGTGTCCTGCATCGTGCGGGCCGGGTGGTCCGGGGCGATGTTCAGCGCGTCGAAGTTCAGCCACTCCGACTCCACCTCGGGGCCCTCGGCGACGGAGTAGCCCATCGCCACGAAGACGTCCTCGATGCGCTCCGAGAGCGTGGTGAGGGGGTGCCGGGCGCCGGCCTGCACGCGGTCGTACGGCAGCGTGACGTCCACCGCCTCCTCGACCAGCACGCGGCTGTCCCGCTCGGCCTCCAGCTCCTCCTGGCGGGCCTTGAGGGCCTGGTTCACCCGGCCGCGGGCCTGGCCGACGCGCTTGCCGGCGTCCGCCTTGGCGTGCGGGGGCAGGGCGCCGATCTCCCGGTTGGCGAGCGCGAGCGGCGAGGTCCCGCCGGTGTGCGCGGTCTTCGCCTGGGCGAGCTCGTCGAGGTCCTTCGCGGCGGCGAACGCGGCGAGCGCCTCGCTCTGCACCCGCTCGATCTCTTCCGGTTTCAGGGCCTCGACCTCAACAGGGTCGTACGACTTGTTCGGTGCCGACATCTCTTCCCGTGCTTCCGATGGTCTTGGCGCGCGGCTTGCCCCCGACGCTTGAGTGCCAAAGGTGCCAAAGGTCAAGTCTAAGGGGCACCGCGGCCACGCCTCACCGGCGCCCCAGTCGGAACAGCGCCCGTCGGACCCGGTCAGGCCATGAAGGCCGGGGTGCCGACGGGCAGGCTAAATCGGAACTGCGCGCCGCCGGCCGGGGCCCGGCCGACCGTGATCGTGCCGCCGTGCGCCTCGACGATGCCCTTGACGATGTACAGCCCGAGGCCCGTGCCGCCGCGTTTGCTGCCCCGCCAGAAGCGGGTGAAGACGCGGTTCATCGAATCCTCCGGGATGCCGGGGCCCTCGTCGCTCACCGTGACGGTCGTCCCGGTGCACGTCTGCTCGGGCGGAGCGGACGACGAGGGCGCTACCTCGATTGTGACCGTCCCCTCGCCGTGGCGCACCGCGTTTTCCAGCAGGTTGCCCAGCACCTGGTCGACCTTGTCCGGATCGGCCCACAGCTCCGGCAGCGGCTCCAGCATCCGGATCAGGAAGCGGTCCGGGCGCTGCCCCGCCGTCGTCTGCGCCTGGACGTGGCGCCGTACCGCGGCGATCATGTCGACCCGCTGCCGCCGGACCTCCAGGCGCCCGGAGTCGATGCGCGAGATGTCCAGCAGCTCGGCGATCAACCGGGTGACGCGGTTGGCGTCGGCGTCGACGGTCTCCAGCATCAGCCGCTTCTGGTCGTCGGTGAACCGCTCCCACTTCTGCAGCAGCGTCGCCGTGAAGCCCTTCACGGACGTCAGCGGCGACCGCAGCTCATGGGCGACGGTCGCGATCAGCTCGGCGTGGCTCAGCTCCGTACGGCGGCGCGCCTCGGTGCCGCGCAGCGTGACGACCAGGCGGCGGACCGGCCCCGTCGGCCGGGTGCGGACGTACCGCGCGGAGACCAGCAGCTCCCGGCCGCCGAGCAGCAGATTGCGCTCCGGCTGGCCGGTGCGGATGGCCAGCCCGCCGTACGGGTCGGTCAGCTGCCACCAGCGGCGGCCCTCCATGTCCTGCAGCGGGAGGGCGCGCTCCAGCGGCTCGCCGAGCGCGTCGGCGGGATCCACGGCCGTCAGCCGCGCGGCGGCGGCGTTGAAGCACACCACCCGGCCCGCCTCGTCGGCCACCACGAGGCCGTCGGGGAGCTCGTCCGGATCCAGTCCGCCGACCGAGGCGGCCGGGTCGTACGGGAGCGGAGGGTTCTCGCCGGGATCACCCGAGAGACAGATGTCCACGACGGATGCGCGTGTGCCGGAAGTCCTCACATTCATCCCGCTGCCCCCTCCCGGGATCTGGGCACGCAACCCTACTAGCCCGCGGCGGCCGAGCGGCACCCTCCGGCCGACCGCTGGGCGCGCGCGGAGGCGTACAGGCACACGGCGGCGGCGGTCGCGAGGTTCAGGCTCTCGGCCTTTCCGTGGATCGGGACCCGGACCACCGCGTCGGCCAGCGCCCGGGTCTCCGCCGGCAGCCCCCAGGCCTCGTTGCCGAAGACCCAGGCCGTCGGGGAGCCCATGGTGCCCGCGTCCAGCTCGGAGTCCAGGTCGTCGGCGCCCGCGCCGTCCGCCGCCAGGATGCGGACGCCCGCGCCCTTGAGCCCGTCCACGACCCGCTCGACCGGTACGCCCACGGCCACCGGCAGGTGGAAGAGCGAGCCGACCGAGGCCCGTACCGACTTGGGGTTGTACAGGTCGACGGAGGCGTCGGTGAGCACCACCGCGTCCGCGCCCGCCGCGTCGGCGCAGCGCAGCACCGTACCGGCGTTCCCGGGGTCGCGGACGTTGGCCAGCACCGCGATCAGCTTCGGGCGGGCGGCCAGGATCTCCTCGAAGGGCGAGTCCAGGAAGCGGCAGACCCCGACCAGCCCCTGCGGGGTGACCGTCTGCGAGAGGTCGGCGATGGTGTCGTCGTCGGCCAGCAGGACGCGTACCCCGGCGTCCTGGGCGGCGGCCACGATGCCCTCATGGCGCTCGGCGGCCTCGGGCGTGGCGAAGACCTCGACGAGGGTCGGCTCGCCGTTGCTGCTGTGCCGTACGGCCTCTCTGACCGCCTGCGGGCCCTCGGCGATGAACCGGCGCTCCTTGCCGCGGAAGTTGCGGCGGGCCAGCCGCCGCGCTGCGGCGACGCGTGCGGAACGCGGGGAGATCAGCTCGGGGGTGCCCATGGGCGGCGGCTCACTTCTGCGGGACGTGCGTACGGAGGGTGTACGGGGGTCGAAACGGCGGCGGACCCGCAGGCCGGGGGCCTGCGGGTCCGCGCGACAACTGCCTCAGGCTGTGGTTCAGGCAGCCTTGGGAGCGTTCACGTCGCTCGGCAGCGCCTTCTGCGCCACCTCGACCAGCGCGGCGAACGCGTTCTGGTCGTTGACCGCGAGGTCGGCCAGGATCTTGCGGTCCACCTCGATGTTGGCGGCCTTCAGACCCTGGATGAAGCGGTTGTAGGTCATGCCGTTGGCGCGGGCAGCGGCGTTGATGCGCTGGATCCACAGCTGACGGAAGTCGCCCTTGCGCTTCTTGCGGTCGTTGTAGTTGTAGACGAACGAGTGAGTGACCTGCTCCTTCGCCTTGCGGTACAGACGCGACCGCTGACCGCGGTAGCCGCTGGCCTGCTCGAGGATCGCCCGGCGCTTCTTGTGGGCGTTGACTGCCCGCTTGACGCGTGCCACTTGTTAACTCCTTGTAGCGGGGCCGTGGTGGTCGGCACACGGCCCGGTTCGATTCTGGTCCCGGTCGAGGTCGCGCGCCGCCTTTTCAGGGGCGCGGCGACTCACTTGCCGAGAAGCTTCTTGATCTTCTTGGCGTCGCCCGGGGCCATCTCGGCGTTGCCGGTGAGGCGACGCGTCAGCTTGGACGACTTGTGCTCGAGCAGGTGGCGCTTGCCGGCGCGCTCGCGGAGCACCTTGCCGGAGCCCGTGATCTTGAAGCGCTTGCTGGAGCCGCTGTGCGTCTTGTTCTTCGGCATGCGCCGTTCTCTCCTCGTCAGTGGCGCCCCCGCCGGCCGGCGGGCCGGCATATGGGAGCGTCAGATGTCTCGTTCGGTGTCCGGGGCGGTGACCCCGGCGCTGATCCGGGGCAGCACCCTGGAATCACGCCTCGGCGGGCTCCTCGGCGGCCTGCTCCTGCTCGGCAGGGGCAGCACCCTGGCGCTCCGCCTTGCGGGCGGCCTGCGCCTCGCGGGCCTCGGCCATCGCCTCGGTCTTCTTCTTGTGCGGACCGAGGACCATGATCATGTTCCGGCCGTCCTGCTTCGGGTTCGACTCGACGAAACCGAGGTCCTGGACATCCTCCGCGAGCCGCTGCAGCAGCCGGAAGCCGAGCTCCGGACGGGACTGCTCGCGACCACGGAACATAATCGTGATCTTGACCTTGTCGCCCTGCTTGAGGAACCGGACGACGTGACCCTTTTTGGTGTCGTAGTCGTGCGGGTCGATCTTCGGCCGGAGCTTCATCTCCTTGATGACCGTGTGCGCCTGGTTCTTGCGCGCTTCACGGGCCTTCATGGCCGACTCGTATTTGAACTTTCCGTAGTCCATGAGCTTGCAGACCGGCGGACGGGCGTTCGCCGCCACCTCGACCAGGTCGAGGTCGTACTCCTGCGCAAGCTCCAGGGCCTTGGCAAGCGGCACAATGCCGACCTGCTCGCCGCTGGGACCGACGAGTCGCACCTCGGGGACGCGAATCCGGTCGTTGATGCGGGGCTCGGCGCTGATGGATCCTCCTCGGTTAGCACCACACGACCGCCTGGCGGACAGCCGCGTAACGTCTGTTCGGTGTGACCATCCTTGCCGAAAGCACGAAAAACGCCCCGGACAGGACACAGGCGGGGCTCCGGAAACTGGCTCGGGAGCACCGCCGCGAATGTCACCGCGGGGCGCAGCCTGACCGATGACCCGCCTGCCCTGAGGGCTGGAATCGGGTGGGAGATCGGAGCCTCCACTTGTGGGCCGGACACATAGATGACCGGCCGGTCGCAGTCAATGTTACACGACTCGGGCATGCCCCGTACCGGCCGTACGCGCGTACGGTCCCCGCGTGCATACGCGAGGCCCGGCGCGTCCGCTTCCGCACGGCCGCGGGCGGCGCCCCGGGCGCGGGTGGCGCCCCACGCGCGGGCGGGCGCGCGTCTGGGCCTAGTCTGAGGGCAGCGCACCGGCCGCACGGAGCGGGCGCACCGATCGTACGGACAGATAGAGAGCCATGAGCGACGCCACCCCTCCCCCCTCCGACCCCGCGGCAGCGCAGGGCACGCAGCCCGCGGACTTCGACGCGATGACCCGCGACATCGCCGACGTGCCGGCCGTCGAGGTGATCACCACCGTCGCGGTGCACCTGATGAGCTCGGCCGCGGTCAACCTCGGCCTCGCCGAGGAAGGCGAGCAGCACAAGGACCTGGACGAGGCGCGGAAGCTGATCCAGGCGCTGGCCGGGCTGGTGACCGCCAGCGCCACCGAGATCGGCTCGTACCATGCCGCGCCGCTCCGGGACGGGCTGAAGTCGCTCCAGCTGGCCTTCCGCGAGGCGTCGGTCGTCCCGGACGAGCCGGGGCAGGGGCCCGGGGAGAAGTACACGGGGCCGGTTTACGGCTGAGTGGTGCGCCCGTAGCCGAGTGGCGCGCCCGCGCGACATGACAGTGGCCCCCTGATCCCGGTGGATCAGGGGGCCACTGTCGTAGGGGCCGTGTTGCGGGTCAGGTCGCCGCGCGTTCGTCCGCCGGGGGCTCCTGGTCGGCCGGGGGCCGCAGCGGGCTGTACGGGGTGTGCGTGAGCCGGTGCGCCAGGGCCGCCAGCGCGCCGCCGATCAGCGGCGCGACGATGAACAGCCACAGCTGCGAGAGCGCCCCGCCGCCCGCGAAGAGCGCCGGACCGAAGGAACGGGCCGGGTTCACGGACGTACCGGTGAGCGGGATGCCGATGAGGTGGATGGTGGCCAGCGCGATACCGATGGCCAGGCCGTCGAAGCCGACGAGGGCCACCTTGTGGGTGACCGCGAGGACCACGAAGACCAGCAGGAACGTGAGCACGATCTCGGCGACGAACGCACCGCCGAGGTTGATGTGCACCGCCGAGCGGTCACCGAAGCCGTTGCTGCCGAAGGCGCCGTCGGTCTTCAGACCCGGGACCTGCTTGGCCACCAGGAAGAGGAGCGCGGAGCCGACGATGCCGCCCAGGAGCTGGGCGATCCAGTACTCGACGGCCGTACGGAGGGTGATGCGGTGGGCGACGAGCATGCCGAGCGTCACCGCGGGGTTGACGTGGCAGCCCGAGATGGGGCCGAGCGCGTAGGCCAGGGCCAGCAGGGTGAAGCCGAAGGACAGGGCGATGCCGAAGGTCCCGATGTACTCCCCGGCCAGCACGGCAGCGCCGACCGCGAAGAACACCAGAAGCAGCGTGCCGAGGAACTCGGATACGACCGAGCGGGTCTCCGGGGTGTCCATGTAGGGGCCTTCCTCGAAGGGATCTTGCACCTGCTGCGATTGTGCGTCGCCCTTGAGGTGTCCGCCTGTCGGCGGGCGCTCGGCCGGGTGGCCCCGGCCGGTTCCGGCTGGTCTCTGTGCCCGCCTCGGGGCCCGTGGGCCTTGGCGTCGTCGCCCAAGTGAAGGCCGGTGGGCCTTGATCGGTTCGATTCGGTGAGGGCCGGTGGGCCAAACCGGTGATGTCAGCGCGTGAACAGAGGCTCGCCCTGGGGGGCGGTGTCCGGGTGCAGCAGGGCCAGGTCGAGGCCGCGTACGAGGCGCTCGCGGAGAACGGCGTCCGAGGCCAGCGCATTGGCCACGCGCTGTGCCACCTCGCCGGCCGGGGCGTCCGGGGCGAGGCCGAGGGCCAGCGTGGCATCCGTGTCGGCGGACGGCGCCAGATGGGCGACCCGGACACCGGGCTCCGCCGCCAGCACGGCCCGCAGCGCTTCGGTGACCCGCGGGTCGGCGAGCGGATCGGTACTGGTCCGGCCCTCGGCGAGGGCGCGCAGCGCCGCACCGGTCAGCGAGTACGTCACGGGGCCCGCGAGGTCGATGACCACGGTGTCGGCCTTCTCGTGGGACGCGGCGAGCAGCGCCTGCTCCAGCGGGACGGCGACCGGGCGGGCATCGGGGCGCCAGCGGTGCAGGGTGTCCATGGACGTGAAGGCGGGCAGCGCGCGGCGGCCGTCGGGGGCCTGGAGGGTCGGCACGGCCATGTCGCTGGTCTTCTCGCGCTGGAGCCCGTCCGGACCGGTCTCCACCTCTCCCAGCAGGGCGACCACCGGTACGAGCAGCCGTGCGCCGCGGAGCGCCGCGAGGAGGCGGGGCTCGGCGGTGCGGTCCGCGGACCAGGCGGCGAGGGCGGCCGCCAGTTCGGGGTCGGCGGTGCCGTTGTCGTCGGAGAAGCCGGGGTTGGGGATGTTTTTCTGGTCCACGGCTTGAGCCTATCGGCCGGGGTGGGACGGGTCGCGGGCGGTGCCCGGCGGTTCTGTTCGTCGGGGTGCGCCCCGGTGACGGACGGGTGGGTGGGGGTGAGGTGAGTGGTCAGGTGCGGCGGCGCCAGAGGGTTACTGCTGCTGTGATGAGGGCGGCTCCGGCGAGGGTGGCTGTCCAGGGGAGCCAGGAGTTGCCTGACGCCGGTTGCGCTGTGGGGCCCGGGCCGAAGTAGGGCTTGGTGTAGGTGGTGCTGGTGCCGGTGGTCGTGGTGGGGGCGCCCTTTTTGATTGCTGCCGCGGGGTCCACCAGGCCGGCCCCGAGGTCGTCGTTGCGGCCCTGGGCGGGGGTGTCGCCGGCTGTTTCGGTGAGGAGTTGCTTGATGCGGTCGGGCTTCAGGGTGGGGTGGGCCGCGCGGACCAGGGCCACCGCGCCGGAGACGTACGCGGAGGCGGCGCTCGTGCCCCAGCCCTCGTAGTACTTGCGGTCGGGGTTGGCGATGACGACGTCGACGCCGGGGGCGCTGACCGTGGCGTACCAGCGGCGGGTGGAGAAGGAGGCGCGGGAGCCGTAGCGGTCGACCGCGGTCACCGCGATCACGCCGGGGTAGGCGGCCGGGTAGGAGACGTGGTCGCCGTGCTCGCCGCCGTTGCCGGCCGAGGCGACTACGGGGATGCCCTTGGCGAGGGCGTACTGGACGGCGGCGTCCTCGCGCGGTTCGGGGTGGGCGGAGTCACTGTCGTCGCCGAGGGAGAGGTTGATGACGTCGGCGCCGTGGTCGGCGGCCCAGCGGATGCCGTCGGCGAGGGCGTTGGACCGCTCGGTGCGGGCCTTTTTGCGCTGCGGGTCGGCGTCTTCGAGGATCACCCGGACGGGGAGGATCTTCGCTTCGGGGGCGATGCCGAGGACGCCGTCGGCGTTGTCGTGGCCATGGCCGTGCCCGGCGATGATGCCGGACATCGCGGTGCCGTGGCCCGCCCAGGTCTTGTCGCCGC
Source organism: Streptomyces sp. NPDC053560 (assembly GCF_044544605.1). Lineage (NCBI taxonomy): Bacteria > Bacillati > Actinomycetota > Actinomycetes > Kitasatosporales > Streptomycetaceae > Streptomyces > Streptomyces sp. NPDC053560. The sequence goes on from NZ_JBITXI010000002.1 coordinate 528,511, forward strand.
GCGCGGCGCCGAAGCCGATGAGGTCCTTGCCGGGCAGGACCTGGCCCTTCAAATCGGGGTGGGTGGCGTCGACGCCGGTGTCGAGGACGGCGACGGTGATGCCGTCGCCCTTGGTGGTCCGCCAGGCGTCGTCGACGTGGAGGGCGTCCAGGGCCCATTCCTGGGTGCGGATGCCGTCGGCGTGCGCGGGCGGTGTCGCGAGGGCCACGACGGTGGTGGCGGTGAGGGCGGCCAGGAGAGCTCGGCGGCGGGTCATTCGGCTTCCTCCCCGGCCTTGGCCGCCTCGGTGCGGAAGGCGTGTTCGATGCGGTCGGCGACGCCGGCGGCGTCGTGGCCGAGGCCGGACTGGGCGGGTGCCGAGGTGGCGCCGGTGCGGGTGGCCTCGCTCGCCGGCTGCGGGTCGGGCACCTTCCGGCCGTCGGCGAAGCCGGAGACCGCGTAGACGACGAGCGGGGCGTCGGGCAGTACCTGGATGCTCCAGCTGGCGCGCTGCTCGGGGCCGAAGCCGGCGGCGAGGGTGCCGGGGGCGGTGTACGGGCGGGGCATCAGGTCCCGGCGGCTGTCCAGCCGCTCGGTGGTGAACCGCTTGTTCAGGGCACGCATCCCGGCCGCGTCGGCCCTGGTGGTGACCACGCCGACGGTGATCACGCTGCTGTGGGTGGCGTCGACGTAGTCGGCGCGCAGCAGCCGCTTGCAGCCGGCCGGGGCCAGGGCCTTGGCGAGCAGCGGGTCGAAGGCGTCGGCACAGCCGGTGTCGGGGGCGACCGCGATCCGCTTCCAGGTGCGGTCGGCGCCGCCGGGGCCGGCCGCCGTGCCGTGCAGGGTGCGCGGGAAGAGGGTGTTCACGGGGAGGCTGTGCCACAGGCCGCGGGTCTCGCCGAAGGTGGCGGCGGTCGCCTCTCCGGGGCCGGGTTCGCCGGCGAGCCAGCTGCCGGCCGCGGCGCCGCCGATGAGGCCGAGGCCGAGCACGAGGCAGGCGGCGGCGACGGCCTTCCGTACGGCCGGGCGGCGCGGCGGGGTGGGGCCGGGCTGTCCGAGGGGGGCGACGGCGCCTCTCTCCGGGGGCAGCGGCGTGCGCTCGGCGGGCCGGTCCTGGGGGGACGTTTCCGCTCTCGCCGGCCCTGCGGGCTTCTGGGCCGCCTTCATGGCCGGTGGCTTGGCGCTCTTCGTCCGCTGCCAGGCGGCCTCCGCGTGGGCGAGGTGGAAGGACGCGGTGTCGCGGTATCCGGGCGGCGCGGGGCGGCTGGGCTTCGGCGGGACGGCCGGCCGGGGAGGTACCGGCGGGACGGGGCCGCTGTCGGGCGCGGGTTCTTCGGAGGCGGCCGCTCCGGTCGTCGGGCGGTACGGCGGGGGCGGGGGTATCCGGGGCAGGCGGCGCGGGCCGGCGTAATTGGCTTCGGTGCTCACCCGCGCTCCCCCTCGCGCAGTACGGTCCCGTGCCCGGACGGCGGCATGCCGGGTGGAACGTATGGATCAGACCTGGTGCCGCGGGTCTGCGGGCCACGGCGTGCGCCACTTTACGGGCTGTCGCGCCCCCTGCCGCAACTCGTGTCCGGTACCGGTCGCCTCGCCGTGTCCGGTCTGTATCGATCTCTCCCCTACCCTGCGGTAATGCGGTCTGGCAGGCTGCCGTCATGCACCGGTTCACGACCGATTCCCACGCTCTCGGGGCCCGTTACGACCGGGCCACCGCTCACCTCGACGCGCCGCTGGCCATTGTCGACCTCGCGGCGTTCGACGCCAATGCCGCGGATCTCGTGCGTCGCGCGCACGGCAAGCCCGTGCGGGTGGCGAGCAAGTCCGTGCGCTGCCGGGCCCTGCTGGAACGCGTGCTGGCGCGGGACGGCTTCGCGGGGATCATGAGCTTCACGCTCGCGGAGTCGCTGTGGCTGGCGCGCTCCGGCTTCTCCGACGTGCTGCTGGCCTATCCGTCGGCGGACCGGGCCGCGTTCGCCGAGCTGGCGGATGATCCGAAACTCGCCGCGGCGGTCACGGTGATGGTCGACGACGTGGCGCAGCTGGAGCTGATCGACGCGGCGCGGGCGGGCGGCCGGGCGGAGATCCGGGTCTGTCTGGAGCTGGACACGGCGTTCCGTACCGCGGGCGGCCGGATGCGGGTGGGCGCGCGCCGCTCTCCGCTGCGGGAGCCCGCACAACTGGCTGAATTCGCTCGGCTGATGGCGCGCCGGCCGGGCTTCAAGGTCGTCGGTCTGATGGCGTACGAGGGCCATGTGGCGGGCGTGGGGGACGCGGTGGCGGGGCGGCCGCTGTTCTCGCGTTCGGTGCGCGTGATGCAGGCCGCGGCGCGCAGGGAGCTGGCGCGGCGCCGCTGGGAGGCGGTGCGCGCGGTCCGGGCCGAGGCGCCGGATCTGGAGTTCGTCAACGGCGGCGGGACGGGCAGCGTGCAGGGCACCGCGGCGGAGGCGGCGGTCACGGAGGTCGCGGCCGGGTCGGGGCTGTACGTGCCGCGGCTGTTCGACAATTTCCGCTCGTTCAGCGGGCGGCCGGCGGCGCTGTTCGCGCAGCCGGTGGTGCGCCGGCCGGGGCCGGGTGTGGTGACCGTGCTGGGTGGCGGCTATCCGGCGTCCGGTGCGCCCGGCGCTGACCGGCTGCCGGAGCCGTATCTGCCCGCCGGGCTGGCGTACGACCCGCAGGAGGGCGCCGGCGAGGTGCAGACGCCGCTGCTGGGCGCGGCCGCCGACGGGCTGCGGGTGGGCGACAAGGTGTGGTTCCGGCACGCCAAGGCGGGTGAGCTGTGCGAGCGGTTCGACGCGCTGCGGCTGGTGGACGGGGACCGGGTGGTGGAGACCGTGCCGACGTACCGGGGCGAGGGGCACACGTTCCTGTAGGCGGTGCGACGGGGCGGCGCCGGGTGCCGGTCCGCCCCGTGCGGCTCACGCGGTGGGCTTGATCCCTTCGAGGATCTTGTCCATGTCGGCGAGGGGCGGGGCCTGGCCGCCGACGTCGAAGTTGAAGCGGACCACGACCATGGAGCCGGAGCCGCCGGGCGAGGGGAAGGAGACGGACTGCACGATGCCGTCCGGGCCCTTCTTGTTGGTGACCTTCCAGCGCACCAGGTAGCCCTTCTGGCCCGCGACGGTCACCTTCTCCGACTTCAGTTCCTCGTGGTTCTCGATGCCGCCGTAGTAGTCCTTGTCGCCGTACGGGCCCTTGCCGTAGGTGGCCTCGATGTTCTTCTTGATGTCGGCCTTGGCGATGCCCTCGGCGGTGGTCTCGGTGAAGCCGGCCGCGGTCTCGGAGAGGACCTTGCCGCGCATGCACTGCTTGCTGTCCGCGCCCTTGCAGTAGTACGGACCGATGTACATGTCGATGTCGTTGCCGAAGTCCTCCTTGCGCCAGCCGTCGAGCACCGGGATGGCGATGCTGTTCAGGGCGTCGACGAGGGTGTCCTCGTCGTCGGTGGGCACCGGCCCGGGCGCCGCCGAGCTCGTGGACGGCTCGGGCGAGGGGCTCGTGCTCTTGCTCGCCGTGGGGGCGGGCTTGGGGTCGTCCTGCGCGTCGCCGCCGAGGGTGACGGCGAGGACGACGCCGAGGGCGGCCACCGCGACCACGGCACCGGTGATCGCGAGGATCACCGGGCCGCGCTTCCGGCCGCCGCCGTCCTGGCCGGGGCCGGGACCGAACCCGCCCGGCGCGGTCTGCGGATACCCGTAGCCCGGCTGCTGCTGCGGATAGCCGTAGGCCCCGGGCGTCCCTTGCTGCGGGTACCCGTACGCCCCGGGCGCCCCCTGCTGCGGGTACCCGTACGCCCCGGGTGTCCCCTGGTCCGGAGTGCCGTACGCCGCCGGTGCGGCCTGTGCCGCGCGGGTCTGCTCGGTCCACGCCGAGCCGTCCCACCAGCGTTCGGGGGCGGGACCGTTGCCTGTGTGCCCGGGGTCTGGGTACCAGCCCGGCGGTGTCGTCATGCTCACGCCGGACACTTTATGGCGCGGAATCAGCCGCCGTACACACTGTCCCGCTGGTCGGGCACCACGCTGCCGTCGGCGCGGCGGACCGGCCCGAAGCCGCCCTCCGGCTCGATGTTCGCCGCCGTGGAGCAGGGGTACGTGCCGGACTTGCGCGGCAGCGGCTCGATGAACATCGGGTTGACCACCCAGCGTCCGTCGGCGTTGTCGTAGGCGCGGCACATCACCTCGTTCTTGTTGCGGTTGAGCACGAGGTGCGCGCCGGTGGCGTCGCCGACGAAGGTGACGTCGGTGTCCGCGTCGCCGCCGCCCACCGCGATGCGGTGGCCGAAGTCCTGCTGCTGCCAGGCCTTGGCACCCTTGATGCCGAAGATCTCCTGGTTGACCCAGCAGCGCTTGCCGTCGACGTACGGGATGGCCTCGCCCTTGTTGTCGCCGATGCCGCCGCAGCCCTGGTTCTCGTAGGTGATGCGGCCGTGCTTGTCGAGGACGCTGCGGATGGCGACGGTGTGCTTCTTGTCGATGCCGATGCCCTTCGACCAGACTTCGGTGACGGGCTCGGAGCCGGCGGAGACGATGTAGACGTCGAAACCGGCGCGGCGGAGCGTGCTCACCAGGTCCCGCTGCTGGTCGTAGTAGCGCACGTAGCCGGGGACGGTGTGGCTGCCGACCTTGTCCTCGCTGCCGATCGGCGCGGCGAGGGCCCGCTTGCGCGCGGCGGCGGCGTAGGAGCTCAGCTCGGCGACGGTGTGGCCGGCGAACAGCTGCGGGATCCACGCGTACTGCGGCACGGTGCGCCGGTGGTTCCAGGTGCCGGCGAAGGCCTCGGCGCCGCCGTGTGTCTTCGCCTCGTCGCGGATCGAGAAGATCTCGTCGGCGCAGGCGGTGTTGGTGGAGGTGTTCAGGGGCGCGCCGACGGGGACGTCGGTGCCGCACGCCTTGGTGAGGGCGCGGTCGGCGGCCGGGGTCAGCCACTTGCTGGTGTCGCGCCAGCGGGCCGGGCGGAGGATCTTGTCGTGCTGGAGGGACCAGACGAGCGTCGCGTCGGTGACGTCGTTCTTGGTGATGGTGTTGTCCCAGTCGAAGGCGGCGACCGGGCGCTGCCCGTGACCGTGCGCCAGTTCCGGGTGGGAGCAGACGCCGCGTTCGTCGATGGTGCGCTGGAGCTTGTCACGGTTGGTGCCGTACCACTTCAGGCTCTTCGACAGCTGCGGGCAGCTCGCGTGCCGGGCCGTGGGGGTGGCCGGTGCGGCGGTGGCGGGCACGGCTGCGGCCAGGGTGGCGGTGACGGCCAGTGCCAGGGCCGGCGCGAGGGTGTGCCGGATGCGCATGCGTCCTCCTTGACGGTGCGGGCCGGGGCGGGACACGTCCGGGCCGGCGGCGCGTGGCCGGCGGCCCGGACATGATCGGCAAACCATACCCGTGGTCTCTACACGGGCGTGACGTACGCCCCGGCGATGCCGCCGTCGACGAGGAATTCGGCCGCGTTGACGAAGGAGGAGTCGTCGCTGGCGAGGAAGGCGACCGCGGCGGCCATCTCCTCGGGCTCGGCGAACCGGCCCACCGGCACGTGCACCAGCCGGCGCGCCGCGCGCTCCGGGTCCTTGGCGAACAGCTCCTTGAGGAGCGGCGTGTTGACGGGCCCGGGGCAGAGCGCGTTCACCCGGATGCCCTCGCGGGCGAACTGCACGCCCAGCTCGCGGGACATGGACAGCACGCCGCCCTTGGACGCGGTGTAGCTGATCTGGGAGGTGGCGGCGCCCATGACGGCGACGAAGGAGGCGGTGTTGATGATGGAGCCCCTGCCCTGGCGCTGCATGTACGGGAGGGCGTACTTGCAGCACAGGTAGACGGAGGTGAGGTTGACGTCCTGGACCCGCTTCCAGGCGTCCAGCCCGGTGGTGAGGATGGAGTCGTCGTCGGGGGGCGAGATGCCGGCGTTGTTGAAGGCGACGTCGACCGAGCCGTAGGTGTCGTACGCGGTCTTGAAGAGCGCCTCGACCTGGCCCTCGTCGGTGACGTCGACCTGGACGAAGAGGCCGCCGACCTCGGCTGCCGCGGCCTTGCCGGCGCTCTCGTCGATGTCGGCGCAGACGACGTTGGCGCCCTCGGAGGCGAGGCGGCGCGCCGTGGCCAGGCCGATGCCGCTGCCGGCCCCGGTGATCACGGCGGTGCGGCCGACCAGCCGGCGGCAGACTGGGGTCTCGGTCATGTCACTGCTCCTCGGTGGCGATGAAGACGTTCTTGGTCTCGGTGAAGGCGGCGAGCGCGTCGGGGCCCAGCTCCCGGCCGAGGCCGGACTGTTTGTAGCCGCCGAACGGGGTCCAGTAGCGGACGCTGCTGTGCGAGTTGACGGAGAGGTTGCCGGCGGCGACGGCGCCGGAGACGCGCAGCGCGCGGCCGACGTCCCGGGTCCAGATCGAGCCGGAGAGCCCGTAGTCGGTGGCGTTGGCGAGCCGTACCGCCTCGGCCTCGTCCTCGAAGGGCAGCACGACGGCGACGGGGCCGAAGATCTCCTCGGTGGCCGCGCGGTCCTCGGGCCGGCCCTCCAGGACGGTCGCCGGGTACCAGAAGCCCTTGCCCTCGGGGGCCTCGCCGCGGATGGCGACGGGGGCGCCGTCGGGGACGTAGGAGCGTACGCGGTCGCGCTGGGCCGCGGAGATCAGCGGACCCATGCCGGTGGCGGGGTCGGCCGGGTCGCCGACGGTGACGGCCCTGACCGCGGGCTCCAGCAGCTCCATGAAGCGGTCGTACACGGACCGCTGGACGAGGATGCGGCTGCGGGCGCAGCAGTCCTGGCCGGTGTTGTCGAGGAAGGAGCCGGGCGCGGCGGCCGCGGCCTTCTCGATGTCGGCGTCGGCGAAGACGATGTTGGGGCTCTTGCCGCCGAGTTCGAGGGTCACCCGCTTCACCCCGTCGGCGCACTTGGCCATGATCTGCTTGCCGACGCCGGTGGAGCCGGTGAAGACGACCTTGGCGACGCCGGGGTGTTCGACGAGCGCGCTGCCCGCCACGGGTCCGGCGCCGGGCAGGACCTGGAAGAGGCCCTCGGGCAGGCCCGCGGCAAGGCCCAGCTCGGCGAGGCGGAGCGCGGTGAGCGGGGTGGTCTCGGCGGGCTTGAGGAGGACGGCGTTGCCCGCGGCGAGGGCGGGCGCGGTGCCCCAGGCGGCGATGGGCATCGGGAAGTTCCACGGCGCGATGACGGCGACGACGCCGAGCGGTTCGTGGAGGGTGAGGTTGAGGCCGCCGGCGACCGGGATCTGCGCACCGGTCAGCCGCTCGATGCCGCCGGCCGCGTATTCGAGCAGGTCGCGGGCGTTGCCGGCCTCCCAGCGCGCGTTGCCGACCGGGTGGCCGGCCTCCCGCACCTCCAGCTGGGCGAGCTCTTCGAGGTGGGTGTCGACGGTGGCGGCGAAGCGGCGCAGCAGCCGGGCGCGGTCGCCGGGGGCGAGCGCCGCCCACTGCCGCTGGGCCGCCGCGGCCCGGGCGACGGCGGCGTCGACCTGGTCGGGGGTGGTGGCCGGGACGGTCGCGATGACCTCTTCGGTGGCCGGGTTCAGGATGTGGTGCTCGGAAAGCAAGTGACTGGTCCTCACATGCGTTCGAAGGAGCGGAACCGCTCCCAGTCGGTCACGGCGGAGTCGTAGGCGTCCAGCTCGACGCGGGCCATGTGGAGGTAGTGCGCGACGACCTCCTCGCCGAAGGCGGCCTGTGCGATGGGGCTCTTCTCCCACAGGTCGGCGGCCTCGCGGAGGGTGGTCGGCACGTGCTGCGCGTCGCCCGCGTACGCGTTGCCCGTACAGGCCTCCGGCAGCTCCAGCTTGTGCTCTATGCCGTACAGCCCGGCCGCGACCATGCCGGCCACCGCGAGGTAGGGGTTCACGTCGCCGCCGGGGAGACGGTTCTCCAGGCGGTGGGCGTGCCCCTGGCCGATGACGCGGAGGGCGCAGGTGCGGTTGTCCGGACCCCAGGCGACGGCGGTGGGTGCGAAGGAGCCGGGCCGGAAGCGCTTGTAGGAGTTGATGTTCGGCGCGTAGAGGAGGGTGAAGTCGCGCATCGCGGCGATCTGCCCGGCGAGGAAGTGCCGCATCAGCGGGGACATGCCGTACTCGCCGTCCGCGTCGGCCAGTACGGGGGCGCCGTCCTCGCCGCGGAGCGAGAGGTGGATGTGGCAGGAGTTGCCCTCGCGCTCGTCGTACTTGGCCATGAAGGTGAGCGCCATGCCCTCCTGGGCGGCGATCTCCTTGGCGCCGGTCTTGTAGACGGCGTGCTGGTCACAGGTGGTGAGCGCCTCGTCGTAGCGGAAGGCGATCTCGTGCTGGCCGAGGTTGCACTCGCCCTTGGCGGACTCCACGATCATGCCGGCGGCGCCCATCTCGTTGCGGATGCGGCGCAGCAGCGGCTCGACGCGGCTCGTACCGAGCACGGAGTAGTCGACGTTGTAGAGGTTGGCCGGGTGCATGTCGCGGTAGCCGCGGGACCAGGCGTCCTCGTAGGTGTCCTTGAAGACCATGAACTCCAGCTCGGTGCCGGCGTACGCGCGCCAGCCGTGCTCGGCGAGCCGGTCCAGCTGGCGGCGGAGGATCTGTCGCGGGGAGGCCACGACAGGGCTGCCGTCGTGCCAGGCGAGATCGGCGGTGAGCAGCGCGGTGCCGGGGCTCCAGGGCGTACGGCGCAGCGTCCCGGTGTCGCCGTGCATGCAGAAGTCGCCGTAGCCGCGCTCCCAGGAGGACATGGCGTAGCCGTCGACGGTGTTGAGGTCGACGTCGACGGCGAGGAGGTAGTTGCATCCCTCCGAGCCGTGTGCCAGGACGTCGTCGAGGAAGAAGCGGGCGGCGAACCGCTTGCCCTGGAGCCTGCCTTGCATATCGGTGAAGGCGAGGACGACAGTGTCGATCTCCCCGGCGTCCACGAGCACTCTCAGCTCCTCGACCGAGAGCGGGGGCGTGCGGTCTGCCACGGTGGTGCCTCCTGTCGCTGCGTCCGGAGGTCATAAGGTAGGCACACGAACCATTGATTGGGAAGGGGTAGCGGTGGACGGAGCGGCGGACCGGCTGGCGCCGGTGCTGCGCCCGGTGCGGGCGGGCAACGGCTTCGAGGAAGCACTGGAGCAGATACTCCAGATCGTGCGGCTGGGACTGGTCCCCCAGGGCGAACGGCTGCCCGCCGAGCGGGAGCTGGCCGAGCGGCTGCAGATCAGCCGGGTCACGCTGCGCGAGGTGCTGAAGGTGCTGCAGGACGAGGGGCTGGTGATCAGCAGACGCGGGCGGTACGGCGGCACGTTCGTACGGGAGCGCGCGGAGACGCACGGCGAGGACGAGCTGCGCCGCCGGATCGAGCGGGTCGACGTCGAGGACACGCTGCGCTTCCGCGAGGTGCTGGAGGTGGGCGCCGCCGGGCTGTGCGCGGGGTACGGACTGGACGGGGGGCAGGCGGAGCGGCTGCGCGCGGCGCTGGCCGCCACGCACGACGCGCCGCTCTCCGACTACCGGCGGCGGGACACGCTGCTGCACCTGACGCTGGCCGAGCTGTCGGGGTCGGCCACGCTCGCGGCCCAGTACGCGGCCGTCCGGGCGACCGTCAACGACCTGCTGGACTGCATCCCGCTGCTGGTGCGCAACCTGGAGCACTCGCAGGCGCAGCACACCGCGCTGGTGGAGGCGGTGCTGGAGGGCGACGCGGACGGGGCGCGGGAGGTGATGCGGGAGCACTGCTGCGGTACGGCGGCGCTGCTGCGCGGCTTCCTCACGGGCCCGCCGCCGGCACCGTGAGCCGTACCGGGCGCGCCGGCAACGTAACCGTTCCTTTACGGCACGGGTCTTGCGCCGGACCGCTCCCCGCCACAAAGGTATGGCGCTAAACCTTTATCCAAGCCGAGGCAGGAGCGGCTCATGGCCGACAGCACGGAACCGCGCACCGCACCGACCTCTTCCCCGCCACCCGGGGCCGCCGGGCCCGCGGACGCCTACCTGGAGAAGCGCGCGCTGCGCCGGGGCAGCGCCGGGCCGCTGCTGCTGACCGGCCTGGGCGTCGCGTACGTCGTCTCCGGCGACTTCTCCGGCTGGAACAACGGCCTGGCCCAGGGCGGCTTCGGCGGCCTGGCGGTGGCGGCCGTGCTGATGGGCCTGATGTACACCTGCCTGGTCTTCGCGCTGGCGGAGCTGGCGTCCGTACTGCCCACGGCGGGCGGCGGCTACGGCTTCGCGCGCAGAGCGCTCGGCACGTGGGGCGGCTTCCTCACCGGCACCGCCATCCTCATCGAGTACGTCCTCGCGCCCGCCGCGATCTCCATCTTCATCGGCGACTACGTCGAGTCCCTCGGCCTCTTCGGGCTGACTTCCAGCTGGCCGGTCTACCTCGCCTGCTTCGTGATCTTCATCGGCATCCACCTGTGGGGCGTCGGCGAGGCGCTGCGCTTCAGCCTGGTGGTCACGGCCATCGCGGTCGCCGCCCTGGTCGTCTTCGCGCTCGCCGCGGCGACCGACTTCCACGTGAGCGCGCTGAACGACATCCCGGCCGACAAGGACGCCTTCGGCGCGTCCTCCTGGCTGCCCTTCGGCATCCTCGGCATCTGGGCCGCTTTCCCCTTCGGCATGTGGTTCTTCCTCGGCGTGGAGGGCGTGCCGCTGGCCGCCGAGGAGACCAAGGACCCGGCCCGCACCCTGCCGCGCGCGATGGCCGCCGCGATCGGCGTCCTGCTGCTGCTCGCGCTGGTCACGTTCCTCACCGCGACCGGGGCGCGCGGCGCCGCCGCCATCCAGTCCGTGGGCGACCCGCTGGTCCAGGCGCTGCAGCCGCACGGCGAGCCCACCGTCGCCTCCCGCATCGTCAACTACGCCGGGCTGGCGGGCCTGATCGCCTCCTTCTTCTCCCTCATCTACGCCGGGTCCCGGCAGCTCTTCGCCCTCTCCCGGGCCGGCTACCTGCCCCGCTTCCTCTCCCTCACCAGCCGCCGCAAGGCCCCCTACCTCGGCCTCCTGGTCCCCGGCGCGCTGGGCTTCGCGCTGGCCGCCGCCACCGGCGACGGCGCCCGGATGCTGAACGTCGCGGTCTTCGGCGCCACCATCTCCTACGCCCTGATGGCCCTCTCCCACATCGTGCTGCGCCGCCGCGAGCCGGAGCTGCCGCGCCCGTACCGCACCCCCGGGGGCATCCTCACCTCCTCGGTCGCGTTCGTGCTCGCCTGCTCGGCGCTGGTGGCGACGTTCCTGGTGGACAAGGAGGCGGCCGTCATCGCGCTCGTCGTGTACGCCGTCGCGCTGGCCTACTTCGCCTTCTACTCGCGGCACCGGCTGGTGGCCGCGGCCCCCGAGGAGGAGTTCGCCGCGCTGGCGGCGGCGGAGGCCGAACTCGAACGCGACTGACCGTCCGTCCCGCACACCGACCGGAGGTTCCCTTGTCCAAGCCGCTCATCGGCATCAGCACGTACCTGGAAGCCGAGGCCCACTGGGGCGTGTGGACGCTCCCGGCCGCACTGCTTCCGGCCGGCTATCACCGCCTCGTCCAGCGCTCGGGCGGCCTGGCCGCCATGCTGCCGCCGCACGAGCCGGATCTCGGCCGGGACGAGGCCCGCGAGGCGGCCGCGGCCGTCGTCGCCCGTCTGGACGGCGTGGTGATCGCGGGCGGCCCGGACGTCCGGCCGGAACGGTACGGCGCGGAGACCGACCCCCGCACCGGCCCGGCAGCGCTCGCCCGCGACGCCTGGGAACTCGCGCTCATCCACGCGTCGCTGGACTCCGGCACCCCGCTGCTGGGCATCTGCCGCGGTATGCAGCTGCTGAACGTCGCCCTCGGCGGCACGCTGCACCAGCACATGGACGGGCACTCCGGGCCGCCCGGCGTCTTCGCCCGGCACGAGATCAAGCCGGTGCCGGACACCCTGCTCGCCGCCGCGCTGCCGGAGCCGCTGTCCGTACCGACGTACCACCACCAGTCCGTCGACCGGGTCGGCACCGGCCTGCTGGCTTCCGCGTACGCCGAGGACGGCACGGTCGAGGCGCTGGAGGCGCCGGACGCCGAGGCCTTCGCGCTGTCCGTGCAGTGGCACCCGGAGGCGGGCGACGACCTGCGGGTGATGGAGGCCCTGGTGGCGGCCGCCGCACACTGACGCACCGTCAGCGGTACGCCCGGCGGACGGCGTCAGAGGCCGATGTCGTCCGCGACGCCCACCAGCAGCACCCGCGTGCCCGCCTCCCGTGCGCGCCAGCGGTGCGTCACCCCGCCGGTGCAGTAGAGCGTGTCGCCGCGCGCCAGCTCGTACCGCTGCCCGTCGGCCTCCGCCTCCACCGCGCCCTCGACGACGTACAGCAGCTCGTCGTTCGGGTGCCGGAACTCCCGGCCCCACTCGTGGGCGCCGGTGAACTCCAGCGCGTGCAGTTGCTGCTGCCCGCGGACCAACGGCCGTACCGCGCCCGCCGCGCCGTCCTCCAGCGCGGCGGCGGGGTCGGCGCGCACCACGTCGACGGCCCGCCGGTCCTCGGCCGCGCCGAGCAGCTGGACCGCCGTGGTCTCCAGCGCGTCGGCGATGCGCTGGAGCGAGCGCATGCTCGGCCGGGCGCGGTCGTTCTCCACCTGGCTGAGGAAGGGCTTGGACAGGCCGGTACGCCCTGCCAGGTCCGCGAGCGTGAGGTCCAGCGCGCGGCGGCGGCGCCGCATCGCCCGGCCGACCCGCGGCGCCCCCTGATCTTCACGCATCGCGCACTCCTTCTCCCCTTTATCGCCACGTTCACAGCGTTGCAACACACGCCCCTTAGCCTCGAACCTGTTTGACGCCATCAAACAAAGTTTGACGAGAGGGACCCCGCCATGACCGCTGTCGATCAAAACACACGCCGCCGCCGCGGCACCGGCCTGCTCGCCCTCGACGAGGACGCCGCGTACCCCGGATACACCCTCTACGCCCCGCTCACCGGCACCGGCGAGGTCTACCTCGTCGACCTGCGCGGCGAGGTCGTCCACCAGTGGAACCTGCCGTACCGGCCGGGCCGGCACGCCCGCATCCTCCCCAACGGCAACCTGGCCTACAACGGCGTACTCCCGGACCAGGAGGCGCTGTTCCCGATGTGGCACAAGTACCGGGGCGGCGTGATGCAGGAGGTCACCCCCGACGGCACCGTCGTCCGCGAGCACATCGACCCGCTCCAGCACCACGACGCGCACCACCTCGGCGACGGCCGCATCCTCTACGCCGCCCTGGAGCCGCTCACCGGCGAGCGCGCTGCGGCGGTACGCGGCGGAGTCCCCGGCTCCGAGCCGGTCACCGCCGACGGCCCGACCGTCTGGGCCGACACCATCAAGGAGGTCGACGCGGACGGCACCGAGCTGTGGTCCTGGCGCGTCTCCGACCACCTCGACCGCGACGAATTCCCCCTCCACCCCGACTACTCCCGCGAGCACTACCCCCTCATCAACGCCGTCCTCCCGCTCGCCGACGGCAACATCCTCGCCAGCCTCCGCAGCGCCTCGGCGGTCCTCGTCATCAGCCGCGAGACCGGCGACATCCTGTGGCGTACCGAACCGGGCATCGTCTCCCAGCAGCACAACCCCACCGAACTCCCCAACGGCAACATCCTCATCTTCGACAACGGCGTCTTCCGCCCGCACTGGGACGTCCCCTTCTCCCGCGTCATCGAGGTCGAGCGGTCCTCCGGGAAGATCGCCTGGGAGTACCACGACCCGGCCCGCGAAGCCTTCTTCGCCCCCTTCATGGGCAGCGCCCAACGCCTCCCCAACGGCAACACCCTCATCTGTGACTCCCCCGCGGGCCGGATCTTCGAGGTGACCGCCGACGGATACCTCTGCTGGGAGTACGTCGTCCCGCACTTCGGCGGCTACCGCGAGCCCGAGGTCGGCCGGATCTTCCCCGCCCAGCACAACGCCCTGTTCCGCGCGTACCGTTACGGCGCCGAGGACCTGCCCTGGCTGCCGGAGCGGGGCTGACCGGTGACGGCCCCCGCCGGCACCACCCGCGCCGAGGCCGCCGTACACCCGGTGGACGAGCGGCTTCCGCCGCTCCGCCTCCTCCCCCTGGCCGCGCAGCACGTCCTCGCGATGCTCGCGGCCCCGGTCTCCACCGCCTTCCTGATCGCCACGGGCCTCGGCCTGTCCCCCGATCGCACGGCTGCCCTGCTCAGCGCGACACTCGTGCTGTGCGGGGCCGGCGCCCTCCTCCAGTCCTTCGGCGTCCTGCGGATCGGCGCGCGGTTGCCGTTCGTCATGCTCCCGGGCGGCGCGGCGGTGGCGATCTTCCTGCAGACCGCGAAGGAACACGGCGCCGCCACCGCCTCCGGCTCCGTCCTGATCGCCGCCGCCTTCCTCCTCGCCGTCCTCCCCCTCTACCGCCACATCGTGCGCTTCTTCCCACCGGTGGTCCTCGGCACGACTGTCCTGCTCATCGGCATCAACATGGTCAACGTCACCGCCCCGATGATCGCCCACGACACCTGGCTCGCGCTGATCACCATCGGCGCCACCGCACTCTGCTACCTCGTACTGCCCGGCGTGTGGCGGCAGATGTCGGTACTGCTGGGCATCGCGGCGGGCACGGCGGCGGCACTGCTCACCGGTACGGGCACGCACGCCGTCCCGGCCACCGGCCCGATCCTCGCCCTCCCCCACCCCTTCCCCTACGGCGCGCCCCACTTCGATCTCCTCGCCGCCGTCCCCCTCATCGTCTTCACCCTCGCCTCGCTCGCCGAGGCCACCGGGCAGACGGTCCTCAACAGCGAGGCGGTGGGCCGCGAACCGGCCCCCGCCCGCGACGTGCCGCGCACGGTCCGCGCCGACGCCCTCACCTCCCTCGCCGCGGGCCTGCTGGGCACCTCCATCATGGTGACCAGCGCCGAGAACATCGGCATCGTCCAACTCACCCGCGTCCGCAGCCGCTTCGTCACCGCCGGCGCCGGGGCACTGCTCGTCCTGATCGGCCTGCTGTCCCCCGTCTCCCGCCTCCTGGCAGCCCTCCCCACTCCCGTGGTGGGCGGCGCGGGCCTGGTCATCTACGCCGTGATCGCCGCGATGGGCCTCGGCATGCTCCGCCGCGCCGACACCTTCGAGGGCCCGGTCATCACCGTCGTCGCCCTCACCCTCCTCGCAGGCCTCCTCCCCATCCTCGCCCCCGACCTCTACACCCCCCTCCCCACCTGGGCCCGCACCCTCTTCGGCAGCGGCGTCCCAGCGGGAGCGATCACGGCGGTGGTGCTTACGGCACTCGTCACCAGACCCCGGACGCGAGCTTCCCGAGGCCTGACCCGTACAACTCGACCAGAACGACGGTAAGGAACACCTCTGGGACCCGACGGTGTCTTCGACGGTTCCCGAGGACGCGGGGCCGTCCGGCCGGACAAGCGCCGGTTGCGTGACCGGGCCGGTCGACTGAGCGCCAAGAGGGGTGAAGCAGCTGACGGTCGTAGATACCGGCATCAGCGCCGCGCCCCCGCACAGTGGCGGCCCGTCGGGACTGGATCAGTACCCTACAAAGCGCCGTGCCCCATACCCTGACAGTGACGAGCTGTTCAGAGAGGGGCACGGCCATGTCTCATGAAGATGCTACCCCCGAGCCGTACGCGGAGCCGATCGCGTTCGGACAACGCATGCAGATCCTCCGGCAGCGGCGCGGCATGAGCCGTGTCGTCCTCGGCGGCCTGGTCGGCATGTCGACCTCATGGGTCAAGCGCGTCGAAAAGGGACAGCTCCACACACCAAGCTTGGAAATGATCCTCCGCATCGCCGAAGCCCTGCGCGTCCACAACCTCGCTGAACTCACCGGCAGGCAGTCGATGCAGGTCGATCTGTTCACCGGGCCCGGCCACCCCCGCCTGCCGGCCGTCGCTGCCGCGATCAACGCCTTCCCGGTGGACGCGTCCCGCGAGGCCCCCTCCATCGCGCACCTGCGCGCTCGCCTCGACGGCGCATGGTCGGCCCGGCACAAGGCGCCGAATCACCGCGAGGTCATCGGGGCGCTGCTCCCCGACCTCATCACGGACGCACAACTCGCCGTCCGACAGAGCGATTCCTCGGCCGACCGCCGTGCCGCGCAGGCGGTTCTCTCCGAGGTCTACTCACTGTCGCAGTTCTTCCTGGCGTACCAGCCCGACGCCGCGTTGCTGTGGCGCGTCGCCGAACGTGGACTCGTCGCCGCTCAGGAATCCGAGGACCCGCACGCCATCGGCGTAGCAGCATGGCTCACCACGCAAGCACACCGCGACGCCGGCAATCGGCATTTCGACGCCGCCGACGCCGTCAACCTGGCAACGCTCGAATACCTGCGCCCGCTGCTCCCGGACGCCGAAACGAATGTCCTGGCCATCGCCGGAGCACTCGAATTCGAGGCGGCATACACCGAGGCTCGACGCGGTAGCGCCGGCACCGCGTGGCACAGGTGGGAGACCGCCCGTCGGATGGCCGACCGGCTACCGGCCGACTACCACCACCCCGTGACATCCTTCGGACCGACCATCATGGGCGCGCACGCCGTCACCGTGGCGGTGGAACTCCACTCGGGCAATGAGTCCGCCCGGCAGGCCGCACGTGCCGAGGCCACGGCCATCAAGTCCCGTCCCCGCAGGGCGCGGCACCGCATCGAGCAGGCCCGCGGGTACCACCTCGACAACCAGCCGGAGACAGCGCTCGCCACCTTGGCGCAGGCGCACGAAGCCGCACCGGAGACGATCCGATACAACGGGTACGCCCGCCGTATCGTGCTCGAAGAGACCGAAGCGGCTTCCCCCGACCGCCGCAGGCGGGCATCCGAACTGGCCGACAAAATCGGATTGTTGGCTGCTTGAGCAGGGGGCACAAACTGTGCCCCCTCTCCCGGCACGGCGCCCGTACGGTCCTTGCATGGACACCGAGCGTGCACGGCCGCCGGCCGGGAAATCGCCCGTCACCACCGCTGATGCGCCGGTCGACGCGGAGACGATCCGAGACACCATCATCACGGCGCTCAGCGCCGGCAGCAGGCGCATCGACATCGCGAACCTTCGCCGCTTCGAGGCGCTGCTGCGTAGTCACATCGGCCTGCTGATCGGCCCGGCCCGCGAGGCAGCCGACCGCCTCTGGCACGGCAAGACCGAGTGGCCTCTGCAGATCTCCCGACTGGACGCCATCGACCAGCAGCTGTCGGAGAGCGTTGCTCCGCACGACCAGTTCGCGCACCTCGCCCAGGTCCAGATACTCGCCCGCGACTGTCAGTGGCTGTTCGCGCTGTGCCAGGCGGCGGAGCGGTGAGCCGCGGCGCGCGACCGTCCACCGCCTCCCTCACGGTTCTGGCCGTCCTCTGGTTTGTCCTCGCCGTCGCCATCCTCCTCGGGGGCCGCCGTGGGTGAGCCATACACCGCCGATGCCCTCTATCCCCCCATCGCACAATCCGCAGGGCGGGCACGCGCATGGGTCTCCGGCCGGCTCAACCAGCTCGCCCCCACCCACTTCGCACCCGAGGGCCTGGACCAGTGCGTGTCAGAGCTGGTCACGAACGCCATTCGGTACGCCCCCACCGGCTACGACTTCCGCGTCCGACTGGTGGTCGACGAGAGCCTGGTCCGCGTCGAGGTGCACGACTTCGGCGATGTATGGGCCGGCAACGGCCGCGCGGCGGCGAAGGACGACGAGCACGGCCGCGGCCTGGTCCTCGTCGCCGCGTGCTCCGACGCATGGGGCGTCGCCCCGCACCCCCGCCGCGGCAAGGCCGTCTGGTGCGTGTTCAAGAGCGACGCCTACGCGGTCGGCTTGGCCCAGCTCGACGCCCAGTGACAAGAGCCGCCGTCACTCCGCCGTCGTAGGCGGCCTGAAGACCCCCGCTTCGCCCGGCCCCAATGCAGTCTCCTGGCCGGAGCGGGTCAGCAAAGGCACAGCGGTACGGAGACAGCCTCCGCGCCGATATCCCGAAGGAGACACGTGAACCTCAAGGAAGCACTGCTCCGTATGGCCACCGTTCGCGGCGGCGAGGAAGATGACGAGGTCCCCGGCAACCCCCCGACCGGCGACTCCGACGACGGCCGCGACTACTTCAGCTGACCGGCCCTCGCTTTCTGTGACCATGGGGCCGGCTCTGCGCCAGGGGCCGGCCCCCCGCTGGAAGGATCCATAGATGTCTGGGCGAGGACCGTTCGACCTCCCGAAGCATGTCGAAAGCACGCTCGCGCCGACGAGCAGACGACTTGTCATCAACAGGCGAGGCTCGACCGTGTGGGACATGCTGACGCCGGGCGGCCGACAAGCCGTCAAGCTGGGGTATCGCAGCCAGACGCACGAGTGGACGGCGCTCGCGCCCGCACGAGAAGCCTCGATCCTGTGCCAGCTCATCCCTGAGGACATCCGTTGCGGCGAGTGGGAGGAGGGCACGTGGAGCGCACAGCCGTGGCGCGAGGGAGAATCGCTGTTCGACCTATGGAAACCACACCGGCACCCGACCAAGCCGGCGCCGCCCGACCTTGCAGAAGCGCACTCCTGCGCCGCAGCACTTGCCAGCCTGCACGAACACGGCTGGGCACACGGAGACGTCCAGCCCAACCACTTCATCATCGGCGCGACCGAGACGACTCTCATCGACCTGGCGCTGGCACACGGCGGCGTAGTCCCCGACGACTACGACTTCCGCTACCACGGCTGCCTGGTGCACTACGAAGCACCGGAGATCTCCCGCGCCCTCCTGGAACACGACACCGCCGTACCCACACAGCAGGCGGACGTCTACGCGCTGGGCGCGGCCTGGTTCATCTCCGCCACCGGCTGGCGTCACGTGGACTACCCCGACGATGCCTCTCGCGAGGAGCAGCGGTGCGCCATCGCAACCACACCACACCGGCGGATCAACGTACCGGGACCGCTGGGCAGCCTCATCGAGCAGATGATGAGCCCCAACCCCGATGACCGGCCGACCAGCGCGGAGGTGTGCCAAGAACTCCTGGACGCGCGCTGACGAGCGTGACGAGAGCGAAGC
This sequence comes from Streptomyces sp. NPDC053560, assembly GCF_044544605.1. Lineage (NCBI taxonomy): Bacteria > Bacillati > Actinomycetota > Actinomycetes > Kitasatosporales > Streptomycetaceae > Streptomyces > Streptomyces sp. NPDC053560. Next base: position 547,375 of record NZ_JBITXI010000002.1, read on the forward strand.
TCAGTCGGAGAGGTGAGCCCGTCATCGTGCTGCTCAGCCCATCGCCCGCGTCAGCCCCAGCAGATGCCGGGCAGGACCCGTCGGACGCTGGCCCGTGGGCCAGACCGCGCGCAGGTCGCGGCCCAGGCGGATGCCCGGGACCGGGATTTCGACCAGCCGTCGCGCCGCCAGTTCCTCGCCGACGGCGAGTTCGCTGAGGACCGAGGGGCCGGCGCCGCTGACCGCCGCGGCCTTCACGGCGGTCGTGGAGGCCAGTTCGAGGAGCGGGGGTGCGAGGGGGCCGCAGGCCGCGAGGGCCGCGTCCAGTACCTGGCGGGTGCCCGAGCCCTGTTCGCGGAGGATCAGGGGGGTGGCGGCCAGTTCGCGGCCGGTCAGGGGGGTGCGGCGGCGGGCCCATGGGTGGGACGGGGCGGCGACCACCATCAGCCGGTCGTGGCCGATGACCGCGCCGTCCAGGCCGGAAGGAACGTCCAGGCCCTCGACGAAGCCGAGGTCGGCCTCGCCGGAGAGCACACGCTCCGCGACCACGGTGGAGTTGCCGGCGGACAGCGACACCGCGGTGTCCGGGCGCTGGGAGCGCAGGGCGATCAGCCAGCCGGGAAGGAGGTACTCGGCGATGGTCATGCTCGCGGCCACGCGGAGCCGGGAGTCCCGGCGGGCCCGCAGCGCCTGCGCGCCCGCGTCGAACGCCTCGGCCGCCTCCACGATCCGCCGCGCCCAGTCCGTGACCAGCGCACCGGCGTCGGTGAGCCGGGAGCCGCGCGGCGAGCGCTCGACCAGCCCGACGCCCAACTGCCGCTCCATGGCGCGCAGCCGGCTGCTCGCGGCGGGCTGGGTGATGCCCAGCTCCTTGGCGGCGCGGCCCAGGCTGCCCAGTCGGGCCACGGCGAGCAGCAGCTCCAGCGCCCCCAGCTCCGGGACGCGATGCGCCAGCCGGCCGTCGTGCGCTCCTTCCGCCGTACCCTCCGCCGCGCCGTCCCCGTGCGTCCGCTCCGCTTCACCACTCATAACTTCAGCTTATGCCCTCATAGAGGAATGGCCCCTGGTGGGGTGGGGCCCGCGGCGGAACGCTGGAGCCATGGCTACCCTCGCGCATCCCCGCTCCCGCCCGGTGACCGGTCCCGGCGGCCGCACCCGCGGCTCCGTACGGCACCTCGGCCCCAACTGGTACGCCGCCGTCATGGGCACGGCCATCATCGCCAACGCCGGTGCCACCCTCCCGGCGCACTCCGCCGCTCTGCGCGCCGTCCTCGAAGTCGTCTGGGCGCTGTCGGCCGTCCTGCTGGCCGTCCTGCTCGTCGCCCGCGCCGCGCACTGGATCCGCCACACCGACCAGGCCCGAGCGCACCTGCTCGACCCGGCGGTGGCCCCGTTCTACGGCTGCCTGGCGATGGCCCTGCTGGCGGTCGGCGGCGGCACGCTCGCCGTCGGCAAGGACGTGATCGGGCTGTCCGCGGCGGTGGCGGTGGACGGCGTCCTGTGGGTCGCGGGGACCGTGACCGGGCTGGCAGCAGCGGCGGCGGTGCCGTACCTGATGGTGACCCGGCACCGCATCGATGTCGGCAGTGCCTCCCCCGCATGGCTGCTGCCGATCGTCGCGCCCATGGTCTCCGCGGCCATCGGCCCGGGGCTGATCCCGCACCTGCCCGCCGGCCAGTGGCGGTCCGCCATGCTGCTGGGCTGTTACGGCATGTTCGGCCTGTCCCTGCTGACCGTGCTGGCCATGCTGCCTCTGGTGCTCTCCCGGCTGATCCACCACGGTCCGCTGCCGCTCGCCGCGACCCCCGCGCTGGTCCTCGTGCTCGGCCCGCTCGGCCAGTCCACGACCGCGGTGAGCAACCTCGCGAACGCCGCGCCCGCCGCCGGCTCCTCGTACAGCTCGGCGATGACCGCGTTCTCCGTGCTGTACGGCGTGCCGGTGATGGGCTTCGCGCTGCTGTGGCTGCTGTTCTCCGCCGCGCTGGTGGCCCGCGCGTTCCGCGGCGGCATGCGCTTCTCGATGACCTGGTGGGCGTTCACCTTCCCCGTCGGCACCTGCGTCACCGGCGCCGCAGGGCTGGCCGGCCACACCGGCCTGGCCCTCTACGACTGGCTCACCGTCGGCCTGTACCTGCTCCTGGTGGCGGGCTGGCTGACGGCCTTCGTGTACACGGCCCGCGGCCTCTTCCGGGGCACGCTCCTCGCGCCGCCCGCCTCCGCGCCGGCCCCCACGCCCGCCTGACGCACGCGACTGTCCCCGGGGCGGCGCACCGGCTGGCGACGCCGGTGCGCCGCCCGTACCGCTATGCGGCCGCTTCCAGCGCAGCGCGCAGCACCCCGGGAGCCTCCGCCAGCGACGGGCCGTACCAGGTCAGATGGCGGCCGCTGACCAGCGCGGCGGGCAGCCCGGGGAAGGCCTCGGGCCCGTCGTCGGCGGCGAAGCGGTACGGCTCGTCGGGGAGGACCACGAGGTCGGCGCCGCGGCCGTTCAACTCGTCGAGGGGGATCTTCGGATAGCGGTCGGCGTGGTCCGCGTAGGCGTTGCGGACGCCCAGGCGGGACAGCAGGTCGCCCGCGAAGGTGGCCCGGCCGAGGACCATCCACGGACGCCGCCAGATCGGCACCACAGCGGACCGCGGCGGGTCGTAGGCCGGGACCTCGCGCCAGGCCGCCTCCGCCGCGTCCAGCCAGCCGGGGCGGGCCAGTCCGCAGCCGCGCACGAGGACGCGGTCCAGTTCGCGGAAGGCCTGCGGCAGGTCGCGGACCTCGGTGACGAGCACGTCCAGCCCGGCGGCGCGGAGCGCGGCGAGGTCGGCGGGACGGTTCTCCTCCTCGTTGGCGATCACCAGGTCGGGGGCGAGCGCCGCGATCCGCGCGGTGTCGGGGTTCTTGGTCCCGCCGACGCGCGGGACGTCGAGGCCGGCCGGGTGGCTGCACCAGTCCGTGACGCCGGCCAGCAGTTCGGGCGCGGTACCGGCGACCGCCTCGGTCAGCGAGGGGACGAGCGAGACCACCTTGCGTACGACGGCGTGAGAGGTCATCGCCCCACCGTAGGGCCCGCGCGGACGCGGACGGGCCCCGCCACCGGAGTGCGGTGGCGGGGCCCGTTCCTGCGAAGGCGACGGCCGGTCAGAACCGGTACGGCGTCACTTCACCGGCGCCATCTCGTCGACGATGCCCGGGTGGGCGTCGACCCACTTCTTGACGCCCTCCTCCTCATGGCCGGTGCCCGCCTTGTTGACGGCCTGCTCCAGGCTCGCCAGCTCCTCGGGCTCCATGTGCCAGTTCTTCAGCCAGCCGTTGAACTCGGAGTACTTCTTGGGGAAGCTCTTGTTCGCGACCGTCTTGATCTGGTTGTTGGCGCCCCAGGTGCCCTTCGGGTCCTTCAGCTTGGTCAGGTCGTACTCGTCGTACGCCCAGTGCGGCGACCACAGGACGACCGCGATGGGCTCCTTCTTGGCGTAGGACCGCTCCAGCTCGGCGAGCATGGCGCTGGTACCGGCCTCGGTGACCTTCATGTCCTCCAGGCCGTACGCGGGCAGGACCTTGCTCTTCAGGCGCTTCATCTGGCCGGTGCCCGGCTCAATACCGATGATCTTGCCCTTGAACTCGTCCTTGCGCTTGCCCAGGTCCTCCATGGACTTCACGCCCTTCACATAGGAAGGCACCGCGATCTCCAGGGAGGTCTTGTCGTACCACGCACCGAGGTCGACGAGATCCTTCTTGTACTTCTCCCAGTACTGCTTCTGCGCGACCGGCAGCCAGGCGTCCATCTCCACGTCGACCTGGCCGGTGGACAGCCCGGTCCACATCGGGCCCACGTCGAGGTTGCGCATCTTCGGCTTGTAGCCGCGCTGCTCCAGGACGTACTTCCACAGGAAGGAGGTGGCGATGCCCTCGTCCCAGGACGGGTAGCCGATGTTCGGCGCGGCACCGGCGTCCTTGCCCTTGGCGTACGCGCCCGGGGCCGGGGCCAGCTTGTCGGCCATGCCCGGGTTCTTCTTCAGCCAGGCCTTGACGCCGTCCTGCTCGTGTCCCTTGCCGGCGTCCTGGATCTCCGCCTCCAGGCTGGTCAGCTGCTCCTCGCTCAGGTGGAACTTCTTCATCCACGAGGCGACCTGCGGCTCGTCCTTGGAGAAGCCCTTGCGGCCGAGAGCGTGGATGCCGTCACCGGAGCCGAAGGAGCCCTTGGGGTCCTTGAGCTTGGTCAGCTTGTACTTGCTGTACGCCCAGTGCGGGGACCACAGGGTCACCGCGATCGGCTTCTTGGCCTTGATCGAGCGGTCCAGCTCGGCCAGCATCGAGGAGGTGCTGGACTGCTGGAGCTTGTACTCGCCGTCCAGGCCGTAGTCCTTGAGGACCTTGTCCTTGACGATCTTCATCTCGCCGGCGCCCGGCTCGATGCCGGTGATCTTGCCGCCGAACTGCTTGCCCTTGCCCTTGAGGTCGTCGAGCGTCTTCACGCCCTTGACGTAGGACGGTACGGCGATCTCCAGGGAGGTCTTGTCGTACCAGGCGCCGTAGTCCTCGAGCTTGTTCTCGTACTTCTTCCAGTACGACTCGTGGGTGACCGGCAGCCAGGAGTTGGTCTGCACGTCGATGTCGCCCTGGGCCTGGCCCGTGTAGAGCGCGCCGGCCTCCAGGGCCTGCGCCTTGGGCTTGAAGCCGCGCTGCTCCAGCAGCTCCTTCCACAGGTACGTGGTGGCCTTGCCCTCGTCCCAGTTGACGTAGCCCAGGTTGATCGAACGGCCGCCGCCGATGCCGGCCGCCGCGTCGTCGCCCTTGCTGCCGAAGGCGTTCATGCCGCCCGCGGCCAGCGCGAGCACGACCACGCCGACCATCGCGAGTGAGGTCGCCGGGCGCCACTGCAGGAACTTCCAGCCGCCGAGCGCGGCCTGTGCCTTGGCCAGCGCGCGCCGGCCGAGCGGCGAGACCCGCTGGTTCAGGGCGCCGGTCATCCGGTCCAGGTACATGGCGAGGATGACCACCGCGAGACCGGCCTCGGAGCCCAGGCCCACGTCGACGGAGCTGATCGCGTCGTACACGGAGGAGCCCAGACCGCCGCCGCCGACCATGCCGGCGATGACGACCATGGAGAGCGCCAGCATGATGACCTGGTTGATGCCGGCCATGATCGTGGGCAGCGCGAGCGGGATCTGCACGCGGAAGAGCGTGCGGCGCGGGTGCGTGCCGAAGGCGTCGGCCGCCTCCACCAGCTCCTCGTCGACCTGCCGGATGCCCAGCTCGGTCATGCGGACGGCGGGCGGCATGGCGAAGACGATGGTCGCCACGATGCCGGGGACCACGCCGAGGCCGAAGAAGAGGATGCCCGGGATGAGGTAGACCATCGCCGGCATCGTCTGCATCAGGTCCAGGACCGGGCGCACCGCGCCGCTGACCGCACGGTTGCGGGCGGCCCAGATGCCCAGCGGCACCGAGATGACGACGATGACCAGGCAGGCCACCAGCACCAGGGAGAGACTCTCCATGGTGGCGCCCCACTGTTCGATCGAGTCGATCAGTGCGAAGCCGAGGAAGGTCAGTACGGCGGCGAGGAAGCCGCGCAGCCACCAGGCGAGCACCGCGAGGATGCCCGCGAGGATCAGGGGCTCGGGCGCGGCGAGCACCGTGTGGAAGAAGCCGTACACCGTGTTGAGCACGCTGGTGATGGCGTCGAAGAGCCAGGCGACGTTCGACCGCAGCCAGTCGACGGCGGCGTCGGCCCAGGAGCCGATCTCGATCCTAGGCACCGGCGATCACCTTGCTCTCGCCGGCGGACTTCTCGTCCCCGGCCTTCTCGGCCGCGGGGGCGTCGGCCGGCTTCTCGTCAGCGGACTTGCCGCCCTCGGGCGTCGCGTCCTCGGGCTTCGCGTCCTCCGGCGCGTCCGTGGGAGCCTGCTGGGCGGGCACTCCGGCGGCGGGAGCGGTGTCCGCCTCGGCCTCGCCGAGCACGGCCAGCAGCCGCTGCGTGGGCACGGCGCCGACGAGCTCGCCGGCGGCGTCGACGACGGCCACCGGGACCGTGCTGGCCGAGCAGGGCGCGAACAGGTCGACGAGCGGGGTGTCCTCGGTGACCGTGGCGGGCGCCGCGGCACGGAACCGCTCGGCGGTGGATATCTCCTCGCCGTCCGCGTCCTTGCCGCCCAGCACCGACGCCACGTCCGTCATGATCGCGCCGGCGGTCAGCACGCGGGTGCGGTCGACGTCCTGGATGAAGGAGGCGACGTAGTCGTTGGAGGGCCGGACGAGGATGTCCTCGGCGGTGCCGTTCTGGACGACCCGGCCGTCGCGCATGACGGCGATCCGGTCGCCGAGTCGCATGGCCTCGTTCAGGTCGTGGGTGATGAAGACGATGGTCTTCTTCAGCGTCTTCTGCAGCTCCAGCAGCTGGTCCTGCATGTCGCGGCGGATCAGCGGGTCCAGCGCGCTGAAGGACTCGTCCATCAGCAGCAGGTCGGCGTCCGTGGCCAGCGCACGGGCCAGGCCCACACGCTGCTGCATACCGCCGGACAGCTCGTCGGGCCAGGACTTCTCCCAGCCCTTCAGGCCCGCGAGCTCCAGCGCCTCAAGGGCGCGCTTCTGCCGCTCGGCCTTCGGCACGCCCTGGACCTCCAGGCCGTACGCGGCGTTCTCCAGCACGCTGCGGTGCGGGAAGAGCGCGAAGTGCTGGAAGACCATGGAGATCTTCTGCGAACGGACCCGGCGCAGCTCTTTCGGGCTGAGCGTGGTCAGGTCCTGGCCGTCGAACCGCACACTGCCCGCGGTCGGCTCCAGCAGCCCGTTCAGCATGCGCAGCAGCGTGGACTTGCCGGAACCCGACAGACCCATGACGACGAAGATCTGGCCTTCGTCCACGGTGAACGACGCGTCGATCACCGCTGCCGTCGTACCCTCGGCGCGCAGCTCGTCGCGGGTTGCCCCGCCTTCGAGTTTCCGCACGGCGTCATCGGGTCGTCTGCCGAACACTTTGTACAGGTGCTCGGCTTGCAGCCTGGACACATACACCTCTCGAGTTGAACCAAGGTACGGCCCGTCCCAGCCATGGGTGATCCCCAGGCCGAAAGGCTGGGGAGGGGCCGTGGAGCAGCACGGCTTCGGGCCGCCTGCACCGGAAAGAGAAAGTTGAATCCCTTACCGGTTCCGCTCCGGATGCGCGCCTGCCCCCCTTTATTCACACCAAACACATCAGTGGCACGGCTCACAAAGGTCACAGGTTTGACACGGCGTCACTTGCGACCCGGACACGCCCGCTCGCGACCCAGACGCGACTCACGGTGACGGAGGCGCACGTCAGGCGATGTCAGTGGGGTGCGGCATCATCGGCGTGTGACTCGACGCCTGATGCTTCTCGACACCGCCTCGCTGTATTTCCGTGCCTACTTCGGCATGCCGGACTCGGTCCGCGCCCCGGACGGCACGCCCGTGAACGCCGTCCGCGGCCTGCTGGACTTCATCGCCCGCCTCCTCCAGGACCACCACCCGGACGACCTGGTGGCCTGCATGGACGCCGACTGGCGCCCCCAGTGGCGGGTGGATCTGATCCCGACGTACAAGGCGCACCGCGTCGCCGAGGAGGCCCCCGAGGGCTCCGCCGAGCCCGACGCCGAGGAGATCCCCGACACGCTCTCGCCGCAGGTCCCGGTGATCGAGGCCGTGCTGGACGCGCTGGGCATCGCCCGCGTCGGGGCCGCGGGATACGAGGCGGACGACATCATCGGCACCCTCGCGACCCGGGCCGCCGGGCCGGTCGACATCGTCACCGGCGACCGGGACCTCTACCAGCTCGTCGACGACGCCCGCGGCATCCGCGTGCTCCACCCCCTCAAGGGCGTCGGGACCCTCCAGCTCACCGACGAGGCATGGCTCCGCGAGAAGTACGGCGTGGACGGCCCGGGCTACGCCGACCTGGCGACGCTGCGCGGCGACCCCAGCGACGGCCTGCCGGGCGTGCCGGGCATCGGCGAGAAGACCGCGGCGAAGCTGCTGGCGTCCTTCGGGGACCTGGCCGGGATCATGGCAGCGGTCGACGACCCGGCGGCGAAGCTGACGCCCACGCAGCGCAAGCGGCTGACCGAGGCCCGCCCGTACATCGAGGTCGCCCCCGAGGTCGTCCGCGTCGCCAGGGACGTGACGCTGCCCGACTTCGACCCGGCGGTGCCGAAGGAGCCGGCCGACCCGGCCACGCTGGAGGAGCTGGCCGGCCGATGGGGACTGGGCGGTTCGCTCCAGCGCGTCCTCGGCGTACTCTCATGATGTGCTGTTAGGTTAGGTGTACCTAACTTATTCTCAGAACGTCCAGGGGGCCCACCGTGGCAGCAGACCGTCCCGCCGAACGTCCCGCCCGTAAGAAGGCCGTCACCCACCGCGCCCGCGTGGTGCACACCGAACGCCTCAGCCCGCACATGATGCGGGTCGTGCTGGGCGGTGCGGGGCTGGCGGAGTTCACCGCCGAGGAGTACTCGGACCACTACGTCAAGCTGCTCTTCCCGGTGCCGGGCGTGACCTACCCGGAGCCGTTCGACATGGCGCAGATCCGGGCGGACTTCCCGCGCGACCAGTGGCCCCGCACCCGGACGTACACGGTGCGCGCCTGGGACCCGCAGGCCCTGGAGATGACCATCGACTTCGTCGTCCACGGCGACGAGGGCCTGGCCGGACCGTGGGCCCAGCAGGCCGAGGCCGGCGAGGAGATCCGCCTGCTCGGCCCCGGCGGCGCGTACGTGCCCGAGGCCTCGGCCGACTGGCACCTGCTGGCCGGCGACGAGAGCGCGCTGCCGGCCATCGCCGCCTCGCTCGCCCGGATGCCGGAGGACGCGGTGGTGCGCGCCTTCATCGAGGTGCCGGACGCCCGCGAGGAGCAGAAGCTGCGGGTCCCGGCCGGCGCGGAGATCGTCTGGCTGCACCGCAACGACGAGCCGGTCGGCGAGCGGCTCGTGGCGGCCGTCCGCGGGACGGAGTGGCTACCCGGGCGCGTCCAGGCGTTCGTGCACGGCGAGGCGGGCTTCGTGAAGGAGCTGCGCCGGCTGCTGCGCGTCGAGCGCGAGGTGCCGCGCGCCGACCTCTCCATCTCCGGCTACTGGCGCCGCGGCCACGACGAGGACGGCTGGCAGGCCTCCAAGAAGGAGTGGAACGAGGCGGTCGAGGCCGAGCAGGAGAAGCCGGCAGCCGCCTCCTGACCCCGGGACGGCGGGCGGCCCGCCTCCCGGCGCTCCACTCGGCGTCCGCCCACCGGCGGGCGCCTCTGCCGTGCGTCGGACGGCCTCGCCCCCGTCAGGTGGCCTACTCGCCGTAGATACGGGCCGAGGCGTCCGTGTGCGCCAGCCGCCGCATGGCCGAGAGCACGGCGTCACCGATGACGGTGCCCACGACCACGCCCTCGATCAGCCGTTCCACCTCCGCGACGGCGCCGACGTAGGCCAGGTCCGCCGTCGCTATCCGCTCGCAGGCGTCCGCGTAGACGTCGAGCATCTCCTCGAACCGGCCGTGCCCCAGGCTCCGCAGCGTGGCCAGCGCGGCGGCCAGCGCCTCGCCCGCCGGATGGCCCGCCGCGGCCTTCCACCCCCGCCGTTCGATCAGCGCGGCCACGGCCTCGCGCGCCCCCGCCAGCTCCTCGGACTCCACGCCCGGCGGCGGTGTCAGGCTGTTGTGCGCCGCACCGAGCACCTTGTGCACCGGCCGGTCCGTGTCCTCCACCGCGGCGAGCACCTCGCGCACGGCCGAAACGGACAGTCCGCCGACCTCGATCAGCCCGCGGACCAGCCGCAGCCGCCGCTCGTGCGTCTCGTCGTAGTCCGCCTGGTTCGGGCTGGTCAGGCGGCCTGCCGGGAGCAGCCCCTCCCTGACGTAGTACTTGATCGTCGGTACCGCCACCCCGGTCCGGCGGCTCAACTCGCCGATGCGCACGCGCCGTTCACTTCCCTTCAGGTCTTGCCGAATCGCCCCCTCATCGTAGATAGTCGCACTATCAGATAGCGGTAAGTGCCACTATCCATTCTCGCGACATGACGATGACGGGGGTCACTCATGCCCGCTCCGCTCCTGCCCGCGCTGCGTCCGGCAGCCTCACCGCACCCGCCACTGACCTGGTTCTCGCTCGCCATGGTCGCCCTGGCCGCCGTTTCGGCGATCGGGCTCGTGGCCGACGACCGGATGCTGGTCGGCGCGCGGGTCTGGTTCAAACCGCTGAAGTTCTCGGTCTCCTTCGCCCTCTACGGGCTGACGCTCGCCTGGATGCTCGGGCGGTCCCCGGCGCGGAGCCGTACCGGCTGGTGGGCCGGCACGGTCATCGCCGGGACCGGCACCGTCGAGATGGCCGTCATCGTCGGCCAGACCGTCCGCGGACGGCGCAGCCACTTCAACTTCGCCACCCCGCTCGACCAGGCGTTCTTCGCGACCATGGGCGTGACCATCGTCGTCCTGTGGGTCGCCACGTTCGTCATCGCCCTGCTCCAGTTCCGCCGCGGCCGGAGCGCCGACCCGGCCGCCACCCGGGCGGTCCGGCTCGGCGTACTGATCGCCCTGGCCGGCCTCGCGCTCGGCGGACTGATGCTCGCGCCCACCCCGGACCAGCAGGCCGCTGCCGCGCACGGCGTGCGGGAGATCGTCGGCGCGCACAGCGTCGGCGTACCGGACGGCGGCCCCGCCATGCCGCTGACCGGCTGGAGCACCACCGGCGGCGACCTGCGCATACCGCACTTCGTCGGCATGCACGCGCTGCAGGCCCTGCCCCTCTTCCTGCTCGCCCTCGACACCCTCGGCCGCCGAATACCCCGGCTGCGGGCCGAGCGGGTACGGCTGCGGCTCGTCCTGATCGCCGCGGGCCTGCACACCGGGCTGCTGGCCCTGGTGACCTGGCAGGCCCTGCGCGGCCAGCCGCTCCTCCGCCCGGACGCGCCGACGCTGGGCGCCCTCGCCGCCCTGCTCGCGGCGACCGCCCTCGGCATGTACGCCGCACTGCGCGCCCCCGCCCGCCCGTACGACGACACCACCGACATCCCGGCCCGTCCCCAGGAGCTCACCGCATGACCGGCTTCCTCTTCGACCTCGCCTTCTGGCTCGCGGCGCCACTCTGGGCCCTGCTGATCCTCGCGCCCGGCCGGCGGTGGACCGACCGCATCGCCGCCTCGCCACTGCCGCTGGTGCCGGTCCTCGCCGTCTACCTGGCGCTGGCCGTGCCGGTCTTCCCGCGGCTCTGGGCCGCGGTGTCGAGCCCCGAACTGGCCTCGTTCCAGGACCTGATGACGGTGGACGGCGGCGCGGCGGCCATCTGGGCCCAGGTCATCGCCTGGGACCTCTTCCTCGGCCAGTGGATGTACCGCGAGGCCCGCCGCCTCGGCATCCACCCGCTCGTCATGGGCCCCCTGCTGGTCCTGACCGTGCTGCTCTCCCCGATCGGCGTCCTGCTGTTCCTCGCCCTCCGGGCGGCACGGAGCCGTACGCCGCGGACCCGTACCGCGAGGACGGCGCCGACGGCGTCCGCTACGGCGGGAACGTAGCGCCCGGCAGCGGACACCGGCGCGAGGGGAAACCGATACGCCGGTGTCCGCCACCGCGACCCCCCGGTCCCCCCTTCGGATGGTGGGCCGCCGTTCCGCCCTCCCGGGTGTCCCGCGCGGCGTACCGTATGGCGCCCCGGCTGTCCGCACATGGGACGGGTGACATGGCAGTTGAGTTCCGTCGGCGCAGTGCCCTCCTCCCGGTAGAGCTGACCGGCTTCGTCGGCCGTACGGAAGAGCTCGCCCAGGTGCGCGGGATGCTGGCCGAGGCCCGGCTGGTCACGCTCGTGGGGCCCGGCGGGGTCGGCAAGACGCGGCTGGCGCTGCGCGCGGCCGCCGCCCTCCGGGAGGACTTCGCCGACGGCCTCTGCGTGGCCGAGCTGACCGCGCTGCGCGACCCCGAGCTGCTGCCCAACGCCCTGTGCACCCTGCTCGGCGTCCCGCCGCAGTCCACCGCCGAGCCGCTGGACGCTCTCGTCGACCACCTCCTGGACCGGCACCTGCTGCTGATCATGGACACCTGCGAGCACCTGGTCGACGCCTGCGCGATGCTCGCGGACATCGTGCTCGGCGCGGCCCCCGGAGTGACCGTCCTCGCCACCAGCCGCCAGCCCCTCGACGTACCGGGTGAACACGTCTTCCCGGTGCCGCCCCTGCCCCTCGGCACGGCCGTCGAACTCTTCACGCAGCGCGCCGCGGCCGCCACCCCGGGCTTCGCCCTCACGGACCGGACCCGCCCCGACGTCGAGACGCTCTGCCGCCGCCTGGACGGCATCCCGCTGGCGATCGAACTGGCGACGGTCCGGCTGCGGGCGGTGGGGCTCAAGCAGCTGGTGGACCTGCTGGAGGAGCGGTTCCGGGTCCTGACCGGCGGCCGGCGCACCGCACTGGCCCGTCACCAGACACTCCGCACGGCCATCGGCTGGAGCCACGAGCTGTGCACGGACGCCGAACGGCTGCTGTGGGCACGGCTGTCGGTCTTCGCCGGCTCCTTCGACCTGGCCGGCGTACGGGCGGTGTGCGGGGGCGGCACGCTCGCCGCCCACCAGGTGGTGGAAACGCTCATCGGGCTCGTCGACAAGTCGGTCGTCATCCGCCTGGACGGCGCCGACGGCGAGGAGGTCCGCTACCGCCTCCTCGACACCATCCGCGAGTACGGGGCCGACTGGCTCGCCGGCCTCGGCGCCGACGAGGCGACCGCCTGCCGGGAGCGGCACCTGACGCACTACCGGACGCTGGCACAGCGCTTCGAGGACCACTGGTGCAGCTGCGAACAGGTGGAGCTGTTCGGGACGGTGGACCGCGAACGCGCCAACGTGCGGGCCGCCCTCGAACACGCCTGTCTGCGGACCGGGCACGCCCGGGAGGCGCTGGCCTTCGCGGTCTCCCTCGGACACTACTGGGGCTTCGGGTCGTACTTCCGTGAAGGGCGCCGATGGCTGTCACGATGCCTGGAGCAGGTGCCCGAGCCCGTCCCGGAACGCGCGGACGCGCTGCGACTGCTGTGCTGGTACGCCATCCGCCAGGGCGACCACGACGCCGCGCACGCAGCGGCCCGCGATTCCCGCACCGTCGCCGAACGGCTCGGCGACGAGCGGCTGCTGGCCCTCGCCACCCAGTACACGGCGATGCAGAGCATCCTCGACGGCGACATCCACGCCGCCGTGCCCGCCTTCGAGGACGCCCGCATACGCTTCCAGCGCCTCGGCGACGGCCCCGGCCTGACGAAGGCGCTGATGGACTACGGCATCGCGCACGCCATCGGCGGCGACCCGCACAAGGCACTGGCACTCGCCGCCGAGGCCCAGGGCCTCCTCGCCGAACATCCCGGCGAAAGCTGGGTCCGCGGCTACGTGTTCATCTCACAGGGCCTCGCGCACTGGCGCGCCGGGGACATCGCGGCGGCCTCCCCCGCGATGCGGGCCGGGGCCCGGCAGAAATACCGGATGGCCGACAAGGACGGGGTGGCCGCCTGCCTGGCCATCCTGGCCTGGCTCGCCGTCGGCCAGCAGCGCCACGGTCGCGCGGCCTGGCTCGTGGGCGCGGCCGAGAAGCTCGGGGAGGACCTGGCGGCCGTTCTGCTCGGCGTGCCGACCCTCGTCGACGCCTACGTCCGCGCACGGGTGGAGGCCGCCGAAGCACTGGGGGAAGCGCGCTTCGAGCGGATGCGACGGCTCGGCTCCGACCTGTCCGTTCAGGAGACCGTCGACCTCGCCGAGGCGGACGCCGATTTTCCCGGCACGGCGGTGCCCACGCACGACGAACGGCAGGCGAGCAACGGCCTGACGCGACGCGAGCGCGAGGTCGCCGATCTGGTCGGCCAGGGCCTGTCCAACCGGGAGATCGCCGAGCGCCTGGTGATCTCCAAGCGCACCGCGGACGCCCACGTCGAACACATCCTGGGCAAACTCGGCTGCTCCTCCCGCACGGAAATCGCCCCCACCCTGGCGGACGGACAGCCGTGAACGACGGACAGCCGTGAACGGGGCCCGGCGCCCGGGTCCGCCGGGCGCACCCGCCTCGCGGCCAGGAGCTCGGCACCGCGCCGCCGCGCTCGTCGTCGCCGACGCGCAACACCGCGGTGCCGAGGGTGACCGGACCTAGCCCACCGACGAGTACGCGACCACGCCGCGCAGTACCCCGTCCACCGCCTTGCGGGCGGCCCGGGTGACCGTGCTGCCCTCCGGCGCTGCGGCCGCGATCTGGCCGAGGACGTCGATCAGCTGCTTGCACCAGCGGACGAAGTCGCCGGCCGGCATCTCCGCCTCGCGGAGCACCTCGTCGAGTCCGACCCCGGACGCCCACTGATACGCCGCCCACGCGAAGCCGAGGTCCGGCTCGCGCTGGCCGACGCCCTCCGCCTGGTTGATCCGGTGCTCCTCCTCCAGGGCGTCCAGCCGCCCCCAGATCCGCACCATCTCGCCCAGCGCGGCCCGCGCCTTCCCCGACGGCAGCTTCGGCGCGACCGCGTCGTCCGCCTGCCGCGCCTCGTACACCAGAGCCGACGCGCACGCGGCCAGCTCCTGGGGCGACAGGCCCTCCCAGACGCCGTCGCGCAGGCACTCGCTCGCCAGCAGGTCCAGCTCGCCGTAGAGCCGCGCCAGCCGCCGGCCCTCGTCCGTGACCGTGTCGCCCTGCAGATAGTCCAGCTCGGTCAGCAGCGCGCAGATCCGGTCGAAGGTACGCGCGATGGTGTTCGTACGGCCCTCGATACGGCGCTCCAGCTGCCGCGTGTCACGCCGCAGCCGGTGGTACCGCTCCGCCCACCGCGCGTGGTCCTCGCGCTCGTCGCAGCCGTGGCACGGATGCGCACGGAGCGCGGCGCGCAGGCGCCCGATCTCCTTGTCGTCGGCGGCCTGCGACCGCTTCTTGCGGTGTCGCTCCGGCGGGATGTGCCCGGCCTTGGTCCGCAGCGCGGAGGCCAGGTCCCGGCGCGACTGCGGGTTGCGCGCGTTGAACGACTTGGGGATGCGCATCCGGTCCAGCGGCTGCACCGGCACCGGGAAGTCGATCGACGCCAGCCGCTTGACCTGCCGCTCCGCGGTGAGCACCAGCGGTCGCGGACCGTCCTCGGCGTGGTGCCCGCGGTGCCCGTTGGTCCGCCCGGACGGCATGCCCGGGTCGAGCACCAGCGCCAGGCCCGCGAACTTCCCCGTCGGCACGTGGATCACATCGCCCGGCTTGAGCTTCTCCAGCGCCGCGGCCGCGGCGGCACGGCGCTGCGCCGCGCCCTGCTTGGCCAGCTCCGTCTCACGGTCCTTCAGGTCCCGGCGGAGCCGCGAGTACTCCTCGAAATCGCCGAGGTGACAGGTCATCGCCTCGCGATAGCCCTCCAGCCCCTCTTCGTTCTTCTGCACCTGCCGCGAGATCCCGACGACCGACTTGTCGGCCTGGAACTGCGCGAAGGACATCTCCAGCAGCTCGCGCGACCGGTGCCGGCCGAACTGCGAGACGAGGTTGACCGCCATGTTGTACGACGGCTTGAAGGAGGAGCGCAGCGGGTACGTACGGGTGCCCGCCAGGCCCGCGACGGCGGCCGGGTCCATGCCGCGCTGCCACAGCACCACTGCATGGCCCTCGACGTCGATGCCGCGGCGCCCGGCCCGGCCGGTGAGCTGGGTGTACTCGCCGGGGGTGATGTCGGCGTGCTGCTCGCCGTTCCACTTGACGAGCTTCTCCAGGACCACGGAGCGGGCCGGCATGTTGATGCCCAGCGCCAGGGTCTCGGTCGCGAAGACGGCCTTGACCAGGCCCTTCACGAACAGCTCCTCGACGACCTCCTTGAAGGTCGGCAGCATGCCGGCGTGGTGCGCCGCGATGCCGCGCTCCAGGCCCTCCAGCCACTCGAAGTAGCCGAGGACGTGCAGGTCCTCGTCGGGGATGCCGGCCGTGCGCGCCTCGACGATCTTGCGGACCTTCTCCCGCGCCGCCTGATCGTTCAGCCGCAGGCCCGAGTACAGGCACTGCTGCACCGCCGACTCGCAGCCGGCCCGGCTGAAGATGAACGTGATCGCGGGCAGCAGGCCCTCGTTGTCCAGCCGGTCGATCACCTCGGCGCGGCTGGGTGTCCAGATGCGGCTGCGCTGGCGGCGGTCCCGCTCGCGGTCCGCCTCCCGGAGGTTGTTCCGGCCGCGGCGCTTGTCCCGGCCGAAGGTGGGGCGGCTGTTCTCCATCCGGGCGAGCCGCACCAGGTCGGGGTTGACCTCGCGCTTGCCGCGGCCGGGCTCGCCGCCCTCCTTCTCCTCGAAGAGGTCGTACATCCGGCGGCCGGCGAGGACGTGCTGCCACAGCGGCACGGGCCGGTGCTCGGAGACGATCACCTCGGTGTCGCCGCGTACGGTGTCCAGCCAGTCGCCGAACTCCTCGGCGTTGGACACGGTCGCCGACAGCGACACCAGCGTCACGGACTCGGGCAGGTGGATGATCACCTCTTCCCAGACGGCGCCGCGGAAGCGGTCGGAGAGGTAGTGCACCTCGTCCATGACCACATAGCCGAGGCCGTTCAGCGCTTGGGAGCCCGCGTACAGCATGTTCCGCAGGACCTCGGTGGTCATCACGATCACCGGGGCGTCGCCGTTGACGCTGTTGTCGCCGGTCAGCAGGCCGACCTTCTCGGCGCCGTACCGCTTGACCAGGTCCTGGTACTTCTGGTTGGAGAGAGCCTTGATGGGGGTGGTGTAGAAACACTTGCGGCCCTGCTCCAGGGCCAGGTGGACGGCGAACTCGCCGACGATCGTCTTGCCGGATCCGGTGGGAGCGGCGACCAGCACACCCTTGCCGGCCTCAAGGGCCTCGCACGCCTCGATCTGGAACGCGTCCAGCGCGAAGTCGTACATCTCCTTGAAAGGGAAGAGTGCGGTGGCCTGCTCGGCCGCGCGAGCACGCGCGGCGGCATAGCGCTCAGCAGGGGACATGTCCTCGGTCATCGTGTCTACGAGACTACCGGCCACCTCTGACAGTCACGCGATCTTTATGCCACGCGATCCTCGGCACCCCGCAAACGCGGCGAGGGCCGGCCCCACCCCGGGAACCGGCCCTCGCACACCCCGTACCGGGGCGGACGCGTTACGTGATGTCGTCCATGTCGTTGCGGCGCCGCTCCAGCTCGTGCCCGTTCACGGACTGCTCCGGAAGGGCCTTCGGCGCGTCGACGGCCTCGATCCCGCCGATGCTCTCGGGGGTGAGGTCCAGCTCGGAAGCCTCGTCGTCGGCGGGGCCCGCGGCGACCGCGCGGTCCCTGCGGCGGTCGTTCATGAGCGAGATGCCGACGGCGGCGAAGTACAGGACGGCGATGGGGGCCGCCAGCAGGATCATCGACACCGGGTCGACGCTGGGCGTGGCGACCGCCGCGAAGACCGTGATGCCCATGATCATTCCGCGCCACCAGCCGAGCATGCGCTTGCCGGTGAGCACGCCGCCCATGTTCAGCAGGACCAGGAGCAGCGGCAGCTCGAAGGAGAGGCCGAAGACGACGATCATCCGCGTGACGAGATCGAGCAGCTTCTCCAGCGTCACGAGGTTGTCGACGCCCGGCGGGGTGAACTCGATGAGCACCTTGGCCGTGGTCGGCAGGACGTTGTACGCGAAGTAGGCGCCGCCCAGGAAGAGCGGGAAGCCGGCGCCGACGAAGCTCAGCGCGTACTTCTTCTCGCTGCGGTGCAGACCGGGCGCGAGGAACGCCCAGAGCTGGTAGAGCCAGACCGGCGAGGAGAGGATCATGCCCGCCATCAGGGACACCTTCAGCGCGAAGGTGAAGGGCCCGAGCAGGTCCATCATCACGATGCGGGCGCAGGTCTCACCGCCCTGCTTCTGCGCCAGCTCCGAGAAGGACAGGTCGCACCCGACCGTCTGCAGCACCGGCTTGGTGATGACGTTGATGATGTCCTGGTAGAAGAACGCCGCGACGACGCTCGCGATCACGATCGCCAGCACGGCCTTCGCGAGCCGGTTGCGGAGCTCGCGCAGGTGTTCCGCGAGGGGCATCCGCCCCTCGGGGTCCTTGTTCTTCTTTTCTTTGTCGGGGGCAGACTTGAGCAACCCACGTCCTCATCTCGTGCGGCAGGCGGCGGTACCGGGCCGCCGCCCCGGTCGACCCTGGATCAGCGCTTGGTGGTGCTGTCGGTCGGCTCGGCGACCGGGCGGGAGCTGTTCACGTCACCGGGCGAGGCCTGGATCGTCTTCGGCGTCTCGCCCTGCGCGTCGTTCGGCGGGTCGGACGGCGCGGACTGCGACTGCGAGCCCTCGGACTTCATCGCCTTCGCCTCGCTCTTGAGGATGCGCGCCGACTTGCCGAGGGAGCGGGCCATCTCGGGGAGCTTCTTCGCTCCGAACAGAAGGATGACGACGACGAGAATGAGGATGATCTCGGGAGCGCCGATCTTTCCAGTGAACATAAGTGTTTACCTTCTCACCGAGGCGGCTGGGGTGGGGCTGCCCGACTGGTCGGACAAGCGTCCGTTTCGCCGTGCTGCCAGCGATCGTAACGCGCGGGGGTTAACCGGCGGCAATCCCCGTGCATACTCCCGATTGCGGGCCGCGCCTCGCTCGTCGACCCGCATCCAGCAGCGTACCGCCCGTGGGCGGGCGATTTTCAGACCGTCTCCCGCCGGGTTCCGGCCATTGCCCCGGCGTTGCCGGCGAGCGGCCCGGCGGCCCGCTCCAGGTCCTGCGCGGCCTGCTGGATCCGGCGCGAGGTGTGCTCCACCTGCCGGGCGAGCCTGCGTACCTCGACGAAGACACGGACGGCGAGCACACCGAGGACGGCGAGGCCGAGGAAGCCGAGGGCGATGGCGATCATGGGCCAGAGCATGGGGCGAGCCTACCGGCGCCTACGGGGCGAATCGAACGAGCCCGTGCCCCCACCGGGGGATTACCCGGGGGAGGCACGCGGGAAGCCCGCCTCCTCACCCCGTGTGCAGCCGCAGCGTCCGTACGCCGCCGCCGGTCAGGAGTTCCACGATGCGTTCGCCGGCCGGCTTGCGGACGGCGGAGCCGCAGTCGGGGCAGGTGAAGGAGTAGAAGGTGGTGCGGCGGCTGCCGCCTATCGCCAGCCGCAGCGCGTCCGAGGCCAGCTCGAAGCGGCCCCGGCAGTCCGGGCAGGCGGCCTTGAAGACCACAGGCGCAGCCGGTGTCGGCACCGTCGTCATCGCACTCACAGCTCCCCTGCTGTTTCTCGGCACTCCCGTGTGCTCCGGGCCGCCCGCTCAGCCGCCGTACGCGGCGAGCGCCCGGGCCGCCGCGTCCCGCGCGCTGTCCGCCAGCTCCTGCGGCGCCACGATCCGCCCGTCCCGGCCCAGCCGCAGCGCGAGCCGCCGCAGCGACGCGGGGTCCGGCGTACGGAGGGTGATGCGCAGGCCCCCCTCGGGCAGCTCCTCCGCGGTGTCGTGCGGGTAGTACTCGGCGACCCAGCGGCCGCCGGGCCCCACCTCGATCACGACCTCCGGGTCCTCGGCGGCCGGCTGCACCAGGCCCTCGGACAGGTCCCGCAGCTCGATCGGCGGCGGGTCCGAGGGCGCGTCGAGCAGCTTGATCTCGGCGACCCGGTCCAGCCGGAAGGTGCGGCGCGCCTCAGAGAGCCGGCACCAGGCCTCGACGTAGGTGTGGCCGATGGTGAAGAGGCGGATGGGGTCCACCTCGCGCTCGGTGAGCTCGTCGCGGGCCGGTGAGTAATAGCGCAGCCAGAGCCGGCGGCGTTCGGCGATGGCCCGGTCCACGTCGGCGAAGACGCCGCCCTCGGACTCGAAGGTGACGGAGAGGCGGGAGCTGGCGCCTGCCGCCTCGCCCGCCGCGGCCTCCAGCTTGGCGGTGGCCCGCAGCAGGGCCTGCCGGTCTCCCTCGCGCAGGCCGGGCAGGGTGGCCACCGCGCGCGCCGCCACCAGCAGCGCGGTCGCCTCGTCGGCGGCCAGCCGCAGCGGCTCGGCGACGTCGTCGGGGTTGTGCCACCAGATGCGGTCGCCGTCGGTGTCGATGTCCAGCAGGTCGCCGCCGCGGAAGCTCGTACCGCACATGGGCAGTACGTCGAGGTCCGCGATCAGCTCGTCCTCGGTGATGCCGAAGGCCCGGGCCACGTCGCTGACGTGGGCGCCGGGGCGCTCACGCAGGTACGTCACCAGGGACAGCATCCGGCGGGTCTGGTCGATGGCGTTCGTCGCCATGGTCTGGTCGCTCCCCCTCAGCCCTTGGCCACGGCACGCAGCCGGTCCACCACGTCGGCCCGCAGTTCGGCCGGTTCCAGCACGATCACGTCCGGGCCCAGCTCCACCAGCCAGGCGTCCAGCCCGTGCCCGTACGGGATCTCCAGCTCGTCCCAGCCGTCGCCCGTCGCGCGCACGGACAGCGCGCGGGCGCGCAGCGGGTAGCCGTGGTCGGCGCGCAGCCTGATGCGGGCGGTGCCGGTCGCGGTCTCGCCCGCCCAGCTCTCCACCGTCTCCCGCACGGTCACGTGGTCGGGCACCTCGGCGGTGAACTTCCCGGCGCGCGAGCGGACCTTGCCGGTGATGCGGGAGAGCCGGAAGACCCGCTCGGCCTTGCGGTCACGGTCCCAGCCCGCCAGGTACCAGTGGCCGCGCCAGCACTCCAGGATCCACGGCTCGACCTGGCGCTGCTCGGGCCGCGCGGCGTTGCCCTTGCGGTAGTCGAAGACGACCGGCCGGCGGTCGCGGCAGGCCAGCATCAGCGGCTCGAAGGCGGCCTCGTGGGCGGGGATGCGGGGCTCCAGGGCGCTGTGCGGCTGCGCCGGGTCGTACGGGCCCTCGTCCTCCGACGCCAGCGGCATGCCGGCCGCGCGCAGCTTCTGGAGCGCGCCGCTGGCCGCGCCCGCGAGCCGGGCCTGCTGCCAGATCTTCGCGGCCAGGCCCAGGGCCGCGGCCTCCTCGGCGTCCAGCGTGATCGGCGGGAGGCGGTTGGAGTCGCGGCGGGCGAGGTAGCCGGTCTCACCGTCCAGTCCCTCGACGGTCTCGATGACCATGCCGAGCTCACGCAGGTCGTCCTTGTCCCGCTCGAACATGCGGTTGAACGCTTCGTCGCCCGCGCCGGCCACGGTGTCCCCCGGGCCGAACGCCTCGACGTACGCCTCGATGGAACCGCGCAACTCCCGCTTGGTGAGCGGGCGCCGGGTCCCCAGCAGGCACAGCGCCAGGTTCATCAGCCGCTCGGCCTTGGCAATGGCCATCGACGCCCTTTCTCTAGCTCCCGACCGATGACCGTACCGCTACCGCGAGCCGCTTCAAAAGCCGAGGGCCCATACCCCCTCGGGGGTATGGGCCCTCAATACTCGCACCACGCGCCGTGCCGGCGCCGCACAAGGACGTAACCGGCGTCCGGACACGGTGTCCGCGTGGGCGAAAATCAGCGCCGGACCGGGCTCGGCCGGCCCCGGCGTCGCGTCCTCAGACCGAGACCAGGTCGCAGACGAAGATCAGCGTCTCACCCGGGGCGATGCGGCCGCCACCGGCGCCACGCTCGCCGTACGCCAGGTGCGCGGGGATGGTCAGCCGGCGGCGGCCGCCGACCTTCATGCCCTGCACGCCCTGGTCCCAGCCCGCGATGACCTGGCCGGCGCCCAGCTGGAACTGCAGCGGCTTGCCGCGGTTCCAGCTCGCGTCGAACTCTTCACCGCTGCTGAAGGAGACGCCGACGTAGTGGACGGAGACGGTGTCCCCCGCCTTGGCGACCGGCCCGTCACCCTCCCACAGGTCCACGATCTCCAGATCGGCGGGCGCGGGGCCCTCCGGGAAGTCGATCTCGGGCTTGTCGATGCTCACGTATGTGCTCCTACGAACGAATCGTTCTACAACGCCGGACAGTCTCGCAGATGACGACGCGGTGGTGATCGCGGCCCGCGGACGGCTTCAGACGGCTCCGATGATGTCCACCGAGAAGACCAGCGTGTTCTTCGCCAGCCCGGACTGCGGGCTGGCGGCGTAGCCGTCCTTCGGCGGCACGACGACCAGGACACGGTCGCCGACGTTCTTGCCGACCAGCGCCTTGTCCCAGCCCTTCACGACCTGTCCGGTGCCGATCTGGAAGGCGGTGGCGCCACCGTGCTTCCAGGAGGAGTCGAACATCTTGCCGTCCTCCCACTTCACACCGGTGTACTGCGCGATCACGCCCTGACCGGCCTTCACCTTCGGGCCGTCGCCCTTGATGAGCACCTGGTCCTTGGTGTCCTTGGGGGCCTTCTCGCCCTTGGGGACGGTGATCGTGGCGGGCTTCTGCCCGTTGTCCTTCGCCTCGGGCATACCGGCCTCCGGCGCCGCCTGCTCCCCCTTGGCGGCGGCCTTCTTGTCGACCTTCTTGGCGTTGACGACGTCGACGACCCAGACCAGGCCGTCGCCCGCCTTCACACCCGCCTGCGGGTTCAGCTGGTCACCGATGATCGACTTGGCGGTGCCCTCGATCTCGAAGCGGGTACCGACCTTCTTCCCCTCCGCCTCCTCCATCACCTGGGACGGCAGCATCTGCGAGGGCTGGCCGACCTCCCCGACGACCTGCGCCCGCTCCTTGGCGCCCGGCTGCTTGGACCAGGTGCTGCCCAGCGACTGGCCCTTCATCGTCTGCCCGATGAAGTCCAGCCGAACGAAGTCGCCCTTCTTCACGGTCGCGCCCTTGCCCTCGTGGAGCGTCTTCACGACCGTCTTGTCCGACGGCTTGGCGCCCTTGGGCACGCTGATCTTGGGCTGCTCGCCGGCCTTGCCGTCCACCTTCACGACGCCCGAATCGGCGGAGTCGTCATCGGACCCGCACGCGGCGGTGAACATCAGGACGGGCACGGCGATCGCCGCGGCCGCGGCACGGCGGGTGTTCTTCGTGAGCTTCATCAGTCCAACTCGGGCTAGAGGGGTGGGTGGGCAATGCCCGCCACTCTACGACCTGAACCCCTCCGCGCCACGAGCCGAACGCCGCCCCTTTTCCGGAGACAACACGGCGGTGTGCACCGGCTCAATGGCCGTTGACACACCGCCGTGCCGCGGAAGGCGTCACATTCCCGCGATGAGCTTCTCCACCCGGTCGTCCACCGACCGGAACGGGTCCTTGCACAGCACCGTGCGCTGCGCCTGGTCATTGAGCTTGAGATGCACCCAGTCGACGGTGAAGTCCCGGCGCTGCTCCTGGGCCCGGCGAATGAAATCGCCGCGCAGCCTGGCCCGTGTCGTCTGCGGCGGCACGGACTTGCCCTCGAAGATCTTCAGATCGTTGCACACCCGCGCCGCCTGGCCCTTTTTCTCCAGGAGGTAGTACAACCCGCGACGGCGGTGGATGTCGTGGTACGCGAGGTCTATCTGCGCCACCCTCGGGTGGGACATGGTGATGTTGTTCTTGGCGCGGTAACGGTCGATCAGCTGGTACTTCATCACCCAGTCGATCTCCGTCGCGACCCGGTCCAGCTGCTCGTCCCGGATCGCCTCCAGCGTGCGGCCCCACAGCTCCAGGACCCGCTCGACGGTGCCCGTACGGATGCCACGGCGGTCGCAGAAGTCCACCGCCTTCTCGTAGTACTCCTGCTGGACTTCCAGGGCCGAGGCCTCCCGGCCGCTCGCCAGCCGCACCTTGCGCTGACCGGTGATGTCGTGGCTGACCTCGCGGATCGCCCGGATGGGGTTCTCCAGGGTCAGGTCCCGCATCACCGTGCCCGCCTCGATCATGCGCAGCACGAGGTCGGTGGCGCCGACCTTCAGCAGCATGGTCGTCTCGGACATGTTGGAGTCACCCACGATGACGTGCAGCCGGCGGTAGCGCTCGGCGTCCGCGTGCGGCTCGTCCCGGGTGTTGATGATCGGCCGGGAACGGGTCGTCGCGGAGGAGACCCCTTCCCAGATGTGTTCGGCGCGCTGGCTCACGCAGTACACCGCACCGCGCGGCGTCTGCAGCACCTTTCCGGCACCGCACAGCAGCTGACGGGTCACCAGGAACGGAATGAGGATGTCCGCGAGCCTGGAGAACTCCCCGTGCCGTGCCACGAGGTAGTTCTCGTGGCAGCCGTACGAGTTTCCCGCCGAATCGGTGTTGTTCTTGAAGAGATAGACGTCTCCGGCGATTCCCTCCTCATGCAGGCGGCGTTCGGCGTCGACGAGCAGGCCTTCGAGAATGCGCTCGCCGGCCTTGTCGTGGGTGACCAGCTCGGTCACGTTGTCGCACTCGGGAGTTGCGTATTCCGGGTGCGATCCCACGTCCAAGTACAGGCGGGCACCGTTCCGCAGGAAGACATTGCTGCTGCGGCCCCATGACACGACACGGCGGAAGAGGTACCGCGCCACTTCGTCGGGAGACAGGCGGCGCTGTCCCCTGAACGTACACGTGACGCCGTACTCGTTCTCCAGCCCGAAAATGCGGCGGTCCATGACTGAACATTACGCCTGACGGCCAGCTCTGAAACCGGGTTCGACGGCACCGTTCCGATCATTTTCCGCCTGGACGCCACCCGTCCGAATCCCGGACGGCAGCAGAAAACGCCGCGCCGCCGTCATCACGGCCAGCGCGGCCACGCCACCGCCGCCCGCGACCGCGAAACCCGCCGTCGCGCCGCCCAGCTCCACCGCGGGGCCCACCACGGACGTACCCACAGCGGCTCCCACCCCGAACGTCGTGACCAGCCACGAGAACGCCTCCGTCACCGTGCCGCCCGGCGCGTGCCGGTCCACCACGATGAACGCGCACGCCAGCGCCGGCGCCAGGAACACACCCGCAAGCCCGGTCAGCGCCGTCATCCCGGCCACCCCCGGCGCCAGCGACAACGGCAGATACCCGAGCGCCAGCAGCCCGATCAGCACCCGCAACCGGTGCTCCGGCTCCCCCGGCCACTCGCGCGCCCCGTACACCACACCGCCGACCAGCGCCCCCGCGCCCAGCGCGGAGAGAAGGTAGCTGGAGACCATCCCGCCGCCGTGCGTATCGGCGTACGCCACCGCCGCCACCGCGATCGACCCCAGCGCCAGCCCCACGAAGAAGAACGACCCGATCAGGACCAGCATGCCGGACGAGCGCAGCGCCCCCAGCCAGTGCGCCTCGCGCGGCGCGCTGCGCCACTCGCGCGACGGCGCCGACACCACCACCGACAGCGCGCCGAGCACACCGAGGACATTGATGACCAGCAGCGCGACCCGTTCGGACCAGGCCGCGACGCTCAGCGTCACCAGCAGCGGGCCGACCGCGAACATCACTTCCTGCGCCACCGCGTCCAGTGCGTACGCCGCGTGCACCCGCTCCGGACGCTTCAGGACGCCCGGCCACAGTGCCCGCAGCCCGCCCTCCAGCGGCGGCGTGAAGAACCCGGCGACCACCATGGCCGCGTACGCCGGCCACACCGGATCGATGCCGACCGCGGCCAGCAGGACCATGCCCAGCGCCGACAGGAGGGCCGCGGGAAGCATGACGCGCGGCTGGCCCCACAGGTCCACCGCGCGGCCCAGCAGCGGCTGTCCTACGGCGTTGCAGAGGCCGTACACGGCCGAGAGGACCCCCGCCAGGGCGTAGCTGCCGCCCTCCGCCCGGGTGAAGAGCACCACCGCCAGCGCCGCCGTGGCGTTCGGCAGCCGTCCGACCAACGTGCCGACCAGCAACCGCGCCGCGTGGCGCGTCCTGAGCAGCTCCGCGTAACCCGCGGCCATGTCCGCCCCTCTCCGCCGGCCGCCGAGGCCGGGTGCCCGCCATCAAGTGTTACGTATAACGTGTCCCGCCATACGTACCATGGCCGCTGACCGCGGGTCCACCGCGCAACCACAACAGCACCGCCGCACGAAGGGCAGCCACACCAGTGACCGAACAGGGCGCGGCGGCACGGGACACCGGAACGCCGGACACGGGGACACACCGCCCCCGGTCGCACACGGCGGCCGAAGCACCCCGCGTCACCAGCAAGGACGTGGCGCGGGCCGCCGGCGTCTCCCAGGCCGCCGTCTCCCTCGTCCTCGGCGACAAATGGCGCGGCCGGGTCTCCGAGGCCAAGGCCGACGCCGTCCGCACCGCGGCACGCGAACTCGGCTACCGCCCCAACCTCGCGGCCCGCAGCCTCCGCCTCGGCCGCACCCGCACCGCCCTGCTCGTCGTCCCCGCCCTCACCACCGAATTCTTCGCCCGCGTCTACACCGGCGCCGCCCGCATCGCCGCCGACAGCGGCTTCGGCCTCGTGCTCTACCCCTCCCCCGAAGGAATCGGCCCGGCCCGCGACCCCTTCGACTCCGCCCGCGCCACCCTCGACGGCGTCATCGCCTCCTCCATGGCCGCGGACGCACTCACCGCCCTCTACGGCGAGGGCCTCCCCCTCGTCATGCTGGACAGCGACCCGAACAGCACCCCCGCCGCCGCCACCGTCAACCTCGACATCGCCCACGGCGCCCGCCTCGCCGCCCGCCACCTGCTCGGCCTCGGCCATCGCCGGCTCACCCACCTCGCCGCCGCCGTCGACTCCTGGACCTTCCACCTCCGCGCAGAAGCCCTCGCGGAGACCGTGGCGGCCGTACCGGGCGCAGCGCTGCACCGCCTGCCCGCACCGCTCAGCGTGGACGCCGGACTGCACGCGGCCCACGCCGCGCTGACCGCCCCCGGCCCCCGCCCCACCGCCCTCGTCTGCGACGACGACCTGCTCGCCGCCGGCGCCTGCAAGGCCGCCCGCCGCCTCGGCCTGCGCGTACCCGAGGACGTCTCCATCACCGGCTTCGACGACCTCGCGCTGGCCACCGCCGTCGAACCCGAGCTGACGACCGTACGGCTGCCCGCCGAGGAGTTCGGCGCCGCCGGCATGCGCGCCCTCATCGACGTCCTGGCCGGCCGGCCACCCGCCGCGCCCACCACCCTCCCCGTCGAACTGGTCACCCGCGGCTCGACCGCCCCGCCCCCACCCGGCGAGCCGCGCTCCTGACACACCGCGAGCCGCACCCCTGACGCGCTGTCAGGATGCCTGTGGGTTCCCGCCGGGGCCCGCACACACCGCGCCGCCCCGGCGGGAAACAACCCACCGGGGCGGCGCGGAACGTACGCGAGCGGCGCTCAGCTCTCCGAGTCGGAGCCCTCCTCGGCCTCGCCCCCGGCATCGGCCTCGGCGGCCGGCGCCGTGGCCGCACCGTCCGACTCCAGCAGCCGCGCGAGCTGGCGGCCCAGCACCCGCTTGAACTTCCGCTGCTGCGGCCGCTTGCGGTCCAGGACCGCGACCTCCAGCTGCTCGGCGGTCAGCGTGCGCTCACCACCGTTGTTGTCCCGCGACAGCGACTCCACGGCGAGCTTCAGCGCCTCGCCCAGCGTCATGCCGTCCCGGTGGTGCTGGTCGAGATAGCTGCTGATCTGATCGGCGTTACCACCGACCGCGACCGAACCGTGCTCGTCCACGATCGAACCGTCATGCGGCAGCCGGTAGATCTGATCGTCCTCGGCGGTGTTCCCCACCTCGGCGACCAACAGCTCGACCTCGTACGGCTTCTCACCGGCGCTGGAGAAGATCGCACCGAGCGTCTGGGCGTAGGTGTTCGCCAGCCCGCGCGCCGTCACGTCCTCACGGTCGTAGGTGTACCCCCGCAGATCGGCGTAGCGCACACCACCGATACGGAGGTTCTCGAACTCGTTGTATTTACCGACCGCCGCGAAGGCGATCCGGTCATAGATCTCGCTGACCTTGTGCAGTGCACGGGAAGGATTCTCGGCGACGAAAACGACGCCGTCGGCATACTGCAGGGCGACAACACTGCGTCCGCGCGCGATGCCCTTGCGGGCGTACTCGGCGCGATCGGCCATGGCCTGCTGGGGTGAGACATAGAACGGCGTCGACACCGGCTATCCGTCCCTTTCTGTCAATGGCTCTCTCACGGCGAAAGCCCCTCCGGATCCGTCATCCGCTGTCGTCACGTCAGAGCAGTGCGGCCCGCGGGCCGTCGGGCTGCTCCATGCGCCGCTCGTGGACGGCATGGGCGATCTCGGAGACCTCGTCCTCGGTGAGCTTCTTGAAGCCCTCGTCATTGATCACCGTGACGATCGGATAGATCCGCCGGCCCATGTCCGGCCCACCGGTGGCCGAGTCGTCGTCCGCGGCGTCGTACAGCGCCTGCACGACAGCGGTCGCCGCGTCGTTCTCCGAGAAGTCGTCCCGGAACAGCTTCTTCAGAGCACTGCGCGCGAAGACCGAACCGGAGCCCGTCGCGGCGTAATTCCGCTCCTCCGAACGCCCGCCGGTCACGTCGTACGAGAAGATACGGCCCTTCTCGCGGTCGATGTCGTACCCCGCGAACAGCGGCACCACGGCCAGGCCCTGCATGGCCATGCCCAGATTGCTGCGGATCATCGTCGAAAGACGGTTCGCCTTGCCCTCCAGGGACAGCTGCGCGCCCTCGACCTTCTCGTAGTGCTCCAGCTCCAGCTGGAAGAGCTTGACCATCTCGACAGCCAGGCCCGCGGTGCCGGCGATGCCGACCGCGCTGTACTCGTCCGCCGGGAAGACCTTCTCGATGTCCCGCTGCGCGATGACATTGCCCATCGTCGCGCGACGGTCACCGGCCAGCACGACGCCCCCGGGGAACGTCACCGCGACGATCGTCGTGCCGTGCGGCGCCTCGATCGCCCCCTGCACGGGCGGCAACGGCCGGTTCCCCGGCAGCAGCTCCGGCGAGTGCTCGCTGAGAAAGTCCATGAACGAGGAGGATCCAGGCGTCAGGAAGGCAGACGGTAGACGCCCGGTGCTTCGAGTATTGGCTTCCACACTTTTCCTTCCAGATACTCGGCCGCACGCCTCAGGACGTCCGGCCGATCTTTGAATTGCCCAAGCGCTGCGTTACAGCTGAAGCACAGCACGCCACGGACCTTACCCGTATCGTGATCGTGATCCACATGCACGGCCGGAGCCGCGAGACAGATGGGACAGAGCCCCTTCGTCTCGGCGCGAAGAGCATCCCGCTCGGCCTCGGTGAGGCCGTATTTGCGTCGGAAGTAGCTCTCGCGATTCCGCTCGGCTCGGCACGACCGGCAGTAGCTTGCCCAGCCGTCCGACGACGACTTGTTCTGCTCCCACTGGTCGTGCGGCTTTACTTCCTCGCACTGGGGGCACCGCTTGGATCCGCGAGGCACAGGAATCTTCTCGCGGACCGTCCGCCCCTTGGCCGCCTGGCGCTGCCGGTAGTACTCCGCGGAGCACTCCCGGCAGTACGCCTGCAGGCCGTCGCGCATCGACTTGTTGCTGGCGAATGCCCCCGACGACAACGTCCGTCTGCATCGTGAGCAGTTCTTCTCGTGATGCAATTCGGACATCTAGGGATTACTCGCCACCCTTCTGGACAAATGACCTCACGAAATCCTCAGCGTTCTCCTCGAGGACATCGTCAATCTCGTCCAGCACGGAGTCCACGTCGTCAGACAGCTTTTCCTGGCGCTCCTTGAGGTCCTCGGACGCTTCCGCGTCCTGAGTCTGCTCCTCGACCTCTTCGGTGCTGCGCGAAGCCTTCTGCTGTCCGCCGCCGGTGTCCTTGGTCGCCATATCCCTCACCCCGCTCGGTTCGCCCCGCTCGATGTGACTGTCAAGATCAGACCTTACAAGCTGGGTCCGACATCGGCCCTGCACTTTCCCTCAACGTCCGGGACCCACTTCGATGATTCCCGCCGGGCGGGCCTTTCAGCCGCCCGGCGGGCGCCGGATCGGTCACGATCGGGCCTCTCATCAGGCCGTGAGCGGCCCGTACGCCTCCTTACCGCCTCAGCCGCCGCTCAGTACCCGGACCAGGTCCTCCGCCGTGCGGCAGCGGTCCAGGAGCTCCTTGACGTGGTTCCGGGTGCCCCGCAGCGGCTCCAGGGTCGGGACCCGCTGGAGGGAGTCGCGGCCGGGCAGATCGAAGATCACGGAGTCCCAGGAGGCGGCCGCGACATCGTCCGCGTACTGCTCCAGACAGCGACCCCGGAAGTAGGCCCTGGTGTCCTCCGGCGGCTTGATCTCCGCCTTCTCCACGTCCGCCTCGGTCAGCAGGCGCTGCATCTTGCCGCGCGCCGCCAGCCGGTTGTAGAGGCCCTTGTCGGGCCGTACGTCGGCGTACTGGAGGTCGACCAGGTGCAGCCGCGCCGCGTCCCAGTCGAGGTTGTCGCGGCGCCGGTAGCCCTCCATGAGCTCCCGCTTCGCGACCCAGTCCAGCGTGCCGGACAGGCTCATCGTGTCGTTCTCCAGCCGGCCGAGCACGTCCTCCCAACGGCTGAGGACGTCCTTGGTCTGCGCGTCCGCGTCGGCGCCGAAGCGCTCCTCGACGTACTTGCGCGCCAGCTCGTAGTACTCCATCTGGAGCTGTACGGCGGTGAGCGTCCGGCCGCTGCGGAGCGTGATGAGCTGTTGCAGCGACGGGTCGTGCGAAACCTGGTGGAGGGTGCGTACGGGCTGGTCGATGGCGAGGTCGACGTTGATGAAGCCGTCCTCGATCATGGAGAGGACCAGCGCCGTCGTGCCCAGCTTCAGGTAGGTGGAGATCTCCGAGAGGTTCGCGTCGCCGATGATGACGTGCAGCCGGCGGTACTTCTCGGCGTCGGCGTGCGGCTCGTCGCGGGTGTTGATGATGGGCCGCTTGAGCGTCGTCTCCAGGCCCACCTCCACCTCGAAGTAGTCGGCGCGCTGACTGATCTGGAAGCCGTGCTCGTGGCCGTCCTGACCGATGCCGACGCGGCCGGCGCCGCAGACGACCTGGCGGGAGACGAAGAAGGGGGTGAGGTGGCGCACGATGTCCGAGAAGGGGGTCTCCCGCTTCATCAGGTAGTTCTCGTGCGTGCCGTAGGAGGCGCCCTTGTTGTCGGTGTTGTTCTTGTAGAGGTGGATCTGCTGGGCGCCGGGGACCTGGGCGGCCTTCTCGGCGGCCTCGGCCATGATGCGTTCGCCGGCCTTGTCCCACAGCACGGCGTCGTGCGGGTTGGTGACCTCGGGGGCGCTGTACTCGGGGTGCGCGTGGTCGACGTAGAGGCGCGCGCCGTTGGTGAGGATGACGTTGGCCAGGCCGATGTCCTCGTCGGTGAGCTGGCTGGAGTCCGCGTTCTCACGTGCGAGGTCGAAGCCGCGGGCGTCCCGCAGCGGGTTCTCCTCCTCGAAGTCCCACCGGGCGCGTCGGGCCCGGTGCATCGCCGCCGCGTAGGCGTTGACGACTTGGGACGAGGTGAGCATGGCATTGGCGTTGGGGTGGCCGGGGACGGAGATGCCGTACTCCGTCTCGATGCCCATTACTCGCCGTACGGTCATGCGGCCCTCCTTGCCCGGCGGCGCCCCCTGCTGGGGTCGGCGCTCAAGTACCGCTGCGCTTCCGGTCCGTATGCGGTCCCCGCTTCCGCACTGAGTGGTGCGGCGGTACCGAAGAGCCTAGAACGCCGATGCGGCGCTGGGGAGATCATTACAGTCATTGCTCCAGTCCGGTTTTCCCTGTTCCGCCGGGTCCCCTCCAGGGGGCGTCCCACCCCTGGAAATGCGTCCGGCTGCGGACGCCCCGCCTGGGACATCCGCAGCCGGTGAGCGGTGTTACAGGTACTGACCGGTGTTCGCCACCGTGTCGATCGAGCGGCCGGTGTCCGCGCCTTGCTTGCCGGTGACGAGGGTGCGGATGTAGACGATCCGCTCGCCCTTCTTTCCGGAGATGCGGGCCCAGTCGTCGGGGTTGGTGGTGTTCGGGAGGTCCTCGTTCTCCTTGAATTCGTCCACGCACGCCTGGAGCAGATGGGCGACCCGGAGGCCCTTCTGGTTCTGTTCGAGGAAGGCCTTGATGGCCATCTTCTTGGCGCGTCCGACGATGTTTTCGATCATGGCGCCGGAGTTGAAGTCCTTGAAGTACAGGACTTCCTTGTCACCGTTGGCGTAGGTGACCTCCAGGAAGCGGTTCTCCTCGGACTCCGCGTACATCTGCTCGACGACCGACTGGATCATGGCGCTGACCGCGGCCTTCGGCGACCCGCCGTGCTCGGAGAGGTCGTCGGTGTGCAGCGGCAGCCGGTCGGTGAGGTACTTCGAGAAGATGTCCTTGGCGGCCTCGGCGTCCGGACGCTCGATCTTGATCTTCACGTCGAGACGGCCGGGGCGCAGGATCGCCGGGTCGATCATGTCCTCACGGTTCGAGGCACCGATGACGATCACATTTTCCAGGCCCTCCACGCCGTCGATCTCGGAGAGCAGCTGCGGGACGATGGTGTTCTCCACGTCCGAGCTGACCCCGGAGCCACGGGTGCGGAAGAGGGAGTCCATCTCGTCGAAGAAGACGATGACGGGCGTGCCCTCGCTGGCCTTCTCCCTGGCCCGCTGGAAGACCAGGCGGATGTGCCGCTCGGTCTCGCCGACGTACTTGTTGAGGAGCTCGGGGCCCTTGATGTTGAGGAAGAAGCTCTTCCCCGCGGGCTTGCCGGTCACCTCGGCGACCTTCTTGGCGAGGGAGTTGGCGACCGCCTTGGCGATGAGTGTCTTGCCGCAGCCGGGCGGGCCGTAGAGCAAGACGCCCTTCGGCGGGCGCAGTTCGTGCTCCTTGAACAGATCGGGGTAGAGATACGGGAGCTCGACGGCGTCCCGGATCAGCTCGATCTGGCCGCCCAGACCGCCGATCTTGGTGTAGTCGATGTCCGGTACCTCTTCGAGGACCAGCTCTTCGACCTCGCTCTTGGGGATGACCTCGTAGACGTAGCCGGAGCGGGGTTCGAGCAGCAGGGCGTCGCCGGGGCGGATGGTGATGTCCAGCAGCGGCTCGGCGAGCCGCACCACCCGTTCCTCGTCGGTGTGCCCGATCACCAGGGCGCGCTCGCCGTCCTCCAGGATCTCCTTGAGGGTGACGATGTCCCCGGCGCGCTCGAACTCCATGGCCTCGACCACGTTGAGCGCTTCATTGAGCATGACCTCCTGGCCACGCCTGAGCTCTTCGAGCTCGACGCTCGGGCTGACATTGACCCGGAGCTTTCGGCCTCCGGTGAAAATATCGGCCGTGCCGTCCTCGTTCGCCGTCAGGAAGACACCGAAGCCGGCCGGCGGCTGCGCGAGCCGGTCGACTTCCTCCTTGAGCGCGACGATCTGGTCGCGGGCCTCACGGAGAGTATTGGCGAGTCGCTCGTTCTGAGCCGATACGCCGGCCAGGTTTGTCTGCAGCTCGACGATCCGCTCTTCGAGAATCCTCGTGTGACGCGGAGAGTCGGCGAGCTTGCGTCGCAGGACGGCGATCTCCTGCTCGAGATAGGCAACCTGGCCGGCAGGGTCGTCAGACCCCCGCCCCGGCCGGATGCCGCGGTTGATGTCGTCGTCGTGGGCTGCCACGGTCCTCACCTCCTCCAAGGGGAGCTGGACGCTTCCTGACCCTACCTGGGCCGGTGCAGGTTGAAACCCCTAGATCGAAAAGACTGTCGGGGTGTGTCCGATCTTCACCCTTGCGCACGTCCTCACCCTGGGGTGATACCCACCCGACAACATCCGAAAGCGACCGGTTGTATCGTCGACACGGTCAACACCCGTCAGTGCTGGCACTACTTAGTCAACATCGGTTAAACGCACGTAGGAACGGCAGGCGAGATGAGCGCCCAGGAAGAAGCCACCGAGCTCGAGGTCTGGATCGACCAGGACCTGTGCACCGGCGACGGCATCTGTGCGCAGTACGCGCCGGAGGTTTTCGAGCTCGACATCGACGGGCTCGCGTACGTGAAGAGCGCCGACGACGAGCTGCTCCAGGACAAGGGCGCCACCACGCCGGTACCGCTGCCGCTGCTCAACGACGTGCGGGACTCCGCGAAGGAGTGCCCCGGCGACTGCATCCACGTGCGCCGGGTGTCGGACAAGGCCGAGGTCTACGGCCCGGACGCGGAGTAGCCGGCGGGCCGCGGCCGCCGGGCGGGGGCGGGGCGGGACGGTGGCCGCCGGTCACGTCACGTGACGGCCGGCCGACCGGAACAAGGGCCCGCGCCGTACGGTCGGACACTCATAGGGAGTGGCCGGAAACCGCACTGTTCGGATGGGCACTCGCAGGAAGTGGTCGGGGAAGCGGTCGGGCGCACGCACGGCGAGGCCGGATGCCGCGGTGTGATGCCCGGGTAGGGCGGGCCGGGGTCAGATGCCCTGGGAGGCGGGGAACTCGCTTCCGGCGCTGGACGTTTCGCTCTGGACGAACTTGCCGTTCTGCCACCGCCACTTGGTGCCCTTGTGAATGTCGGGGCAGCAGCGCGGCACATCGGTGTCGGAGTACCCCAGCAGGGTGGCGCTCACGGCCCCTCCCGAGAGCGTGAGGCCCTGGACACTGAACTTGTCCGCGGGGTCGACGAGAGTCGCCACGACGCGCGGCGCGGCCCCTTCCACGGACGGCGCGGCGAGGACGTACACACCACTGGGCGGCGTGCCCATCTCGGCCTTGCAGCGCACCACCGCGACGGTCTCCGGTCCGCCGTCGCCGTCGAGGTCCCCCGAGACCTTCTCGGTCACCTGGACCGGATTGGGCCCGCAGTCGAGCGGGTAGTGCGCAGACCGGGCGTCCGGGGCGGTGGCCGCGGGGGCGGGGCGGCCGCCGGCCGAGGTCGCGGCGGAGGCGGTCGGGACCGTGCCGGCAGGCTGGACGAGGGAGGCCAGGGCGACCACGCCCGCGACGGCGGTCGCGGTGGCCAGCCACTGCATGAAGGTCGTGCTGGTGTGCGGAAGGTCCGGGCCTGCCAAGGACTGCACGCGGAATAACTCCTGGGAAGAGCTGTGGCGGTGGGGGTTGCCCGGCATCGTTCCACACGACGCCCTGCCACGGAACCAACAAGTCCGGACCAAGAAGAAAACTTGAAGAACTCGGTCCTTGCCCTGGGAACGCGGCTGCCCCACGCGGGGTTCCCGAACGGTGAAAAACACACCGGAACCGGCCATGCGGACGCCCGGCGCCCGTGCCTCGTCCCGTGCCTCGTCCCGTGCCTCGTCCCGTGTCCCGAAACGCGTCGGCGCCGCCGGTGGTTCCCTGTCGGGAACTCACGGGCGGCGCCGTGCGGTTCGGTACGTGACGGTGAGCCGTACGGAGTCAGCTCTCGGTGGAGTCCTCGCGGCTCTCCGGGCCGGCGTCCGCCTGCGCGGCCGCTTCCTGACCGGCCTGCTCGCGCTCCTTCTTCTCGCGCAGCTTCTGGGCCGGGCTCTTGTGCTCCTGCGCGGGAGCGGACTGGCCACCGGGGCCGGTGTAGTCCTCGCCGTACGCGCCCTTGGCGGGCCGGCGGCGGCGCAGCGGCGGCTCCACGCCGTCCGCGAGGCGGCGGGCGGTGAGCAGGAAGCCGGTGTGGCCGATCATGCGGTGGTCGGGGCGGACGGCGAGGCCCTCGACGTGCCAGGTGCGGACCATGGTCTCCCAGGCCGACGGCTCGTTGAAGGTGCCGTGCTCGCGGATGGCCTCGACGGTGCGGGCCATCTGCGTCGTGGTGGCGACGTACGCGCAGAGGATGCCGCCGGGGACGAGCGCCTTGGAGACGGCGTCCAGGCACTCCCAGGGAGCGAGCATGTCCAGGATGACCCGGTCGACCTCGGTGTCGGAGAGATTGTCCTGGAGGTCGCCGACCGTGAGCGTCCACGCGGGGTGCGGGCCCCCGAAGTAGCGCTCGACGTTCTGGGTGGCGA
Source organism: Streptomyces sp. NPDC053560 (assembly GCF_044544605.1). Classification (NCBI taxonomy): domain Bacteria; kingdom Bacillati; phylum Actinomycetota; class Actinomycetes; order Kitasatosporales; family Streptomycetaceae; genus Streptomyces; species Streptomyces sp. NPDC053560. Next base: position 582,874 of record NZ_JBITXI010000002.1, read on the forward strand.
TCTCGGCGAAGTCGGCGCGCCGCTCGTAGCTGTGCAGCATGCCCTGGTCGCCGATGGCGCGCAGCAGGAAGCTGCTGAGCGAGCCGGATCCGACTCCCGCCTCGACGACGCGGGCGCCGGGGAAGATGTCGGCCATCGCCAGGATCTGCCCCGCGTCCTTGGGGTAGACCACGGCGGCACCGCGGGGCATGGACAGGACGTAGTCGGGGAGCAGGGGGCGCAGCGCGAGGTAGGCGACGTTCCCGGTGGTACGGACAACACTGCCCTCGGGAGCGCCGATCAGCTCGTCGTGGGGGAAGGCTCCCTTGTGGGTGTGGAAGCTCTTCCCCGCTTCGAGCGTGAACGTGTAGTGGCGACCCTTGGGATCGGTGAGCTGGACCTGGTCCCCGACCTTGAAGGGCCCGCGACGGCGGGCGGCACCGGTCGGTTCGGACATGTGACCAGCCTACCGGGCGTGCGGAGCACTCCGTACCAGGGCGGGCCGGGAGGCGGGGGCGGGGCGGGGCACGTGGGTGGGGCGGGGCCGGCGCAGCCGGGGGCACCCGGGCGCGGCGCCTACGGGGCGGGTCGAACACCCACGTCCCCCCGGCTGGGGGTTACCCAGGAGGGGTGGGCCGGAATCGCGGTCGGCGCTCTGCGGGAATCGCGGTCGGCGCTCCTCCGGCGCTTTTCGGCGCTCTCAGGAGGGCCGCGCCATCGCCGCCACGAAGGCTTTTTCGACGTCGGCGGCGGAGAGGACGCCGTAGATCTCGCCGGTGTCCTCCACGACCAGGTACTCGGTGGCCGGGGTGGTGCGGAGGTGGTCCAGGAGGTCCTCGCCGGCCAGCTCGGCCGGGACCCGCATGCCCTCCTTCAGCTCCTGCGCGAGGCCGCTGACCGCGACCCAGGGGCGGCGGTGCTCGGGGACGGCGACGATCGACGCCTCGCGGACGACGGCGGTGGGCACGCCGTGCCCGTCCACGACGACCAGGGCGCGGGCGCCCGCTTCGTTGGCGCGGCGCAGCGCTTCGGAGAGCGGCAGGCTCGGCTCCACGGGGACGGCGCGCCGGGTGAGCGTACGGGCCCGGAGGTCGGGGAGGTGTGCGCGGAGCCGGGCCATGCGCAGGCTGTTGCCGGCGCCGGTCCAGATGATCGCGGCGAGGATCGCGGCGAGCAGGGCGTCGGTGAGGGAGTCGACGCCGCCGATCTCGGGGCGTTCGTTGCCGAGCGCTCCGGTGTGGGTGAGCAGCGGCAGTCCGATGAGCACGGCGACGGCGAGCGCGCGGCCGACCCAGGCGGCGGCGACGGTGCCGGTCATCGGCTTGCCGGTGACGGCCCAGACGACGGCGCGGAGCATCCGGCCGCCGTCGAGCGGGAGGCCGGGGAGCAGGTTGAAGATCGCCACGATGAGGTTGGAGATCATCAGTCCGGCGATCAGGACGCCGGGGACCGTGCCGGGTTCGACGAGGTACATCGCGCCGTAGAAGACGCCGGCGAGCACGAGGGAGAGCAGCGGGCCGACGAAGGCGAGGACGAACTCCCGGCCGGGGGTCTCGGACTCCTTCTCGATCTCCGAGACGCCGCCGAAGAACTGGAGCTGGATGCGGCGTACGGGGAGCTTGAACCGGAGCGCGGCGACGGTGTGCGCCAGCTCGTGCACCAGGACGGACGCGTAGAAGGCGACGGCGAAGAAGAGGGAGACGAGGTAGCGGGCTGCGCCCAGCTCGGGCAGCACCCGCTCCAGCTGGCCGCCGAAGACCCAGGTGATGAGGGCGGCGACCAGGAACCAGCTGGGGGCGACGTACACGGGCACGCCGAAGGGCTTGCCCATGAGGATGCCGCCGCCGGGGCCGCGGCGTCCGTTGGCGGCGCCGTCGACGGACCCGGGCGTGACGGCGGGCCGGCCACCGGCCGGCGGGGGCGTCACCTTCTCGGGTACGTCCTCGGCGCGTACTTCCTTCTCGGGTACGTCCTCGGCGCGTACGGCCTTCTCCGGCACGTCCTCACCGCGTACGTCCCTCGCGGGAACATCCTCGCCGCGTGCGGCTTCGCCGGCCACGCCCTTCTCGGGCGCCTCCTTCTCGGGTGCGTCCTTGCCGGGCTCCGCTCCTCCGTCCCGCGGTCCGTCGTCTGCGGTTTCCGGTGCGGCGGCGGACTCCTGGGCGTCCTGCGGGCCCTGCGGCTTCCCGCTCTCGTCCACGGTGTCCCCTCGTCGGTGTGCGGCCTTCGCCCTGACCGGCCTGTCCGGTTCGGTACCACGCTCTCAGTACCACGATCATGCAGGGCGAAGCGGTCCGCGTCGATGGTATGCGGAATGCTGTCGGTGGCGGGCCGTAGGGTCTATGGCTATGGACACGAGCACCGAGAAGGCCGTACGGGCAGCGCCGGCCGCGGCGCGCCCGGTGGCGCTGTCGCCCTCCCGCGCGAGCGATTTCATGCAGTGCCCGCTGCTGTACCGCTTCCGGGTGATCGACAAGCTGCCGGAGAAGCCCAGCGAGGCGGCCACCCGTGGCACGGTGGTGCACGCGGTCCTGGAGCGGCTCTTCGACGCGCCGGCGGCGGAGCGTACGGCGCCGAGCGCGCGGGCCATGGTGCCGGGCGAGTGGGCGAAGCTCCTGGAGAAGCGTCCGGAGCTCGCGGAGCTGTTCGCCGACGATCCGGAGGGCGAGCGGCTGGCGCGCTGGCTGACGGACGCCGAGGCGCTGGTGGAGCGGTGGTTCTCGCTGGAGGACCCGACGCGGCTGGAGCCGGCCGACCGCGAGCTGTACGTGGAGACGGTGCTGGAGTCGGGGCTGCGGCTGCGCGGCTTCATCGACCGGGTGGACGTGGCGCCGACGGGCGAGGTGCGCCTGGTGGACTACAAGACCGGCAAGGCCCCGCGCCCGGAGTACAGCGAGGGCCCGCTGTTCCAGATGAAGTTCTACGCGCTGGTGCTGTGGCGGCTGCGCGGGCTGGTGCCGCGCCGGCTGCAGCTGGTCTATCTGGGCAGTGGCGACGTGCTGACGTACGACCCGTCCGAGGCGGATCTGCGGGGTGTGGAGCGCAAGCTGCTGGCGCTGTGGGACGCGATCCAGCGGGCGACGGATTCGGGTGACTGGCGGCCGCGGCCGACGAAGCTGTGCAACTGGTGCGATCACCAGGCGGTGTGTCCGGAGTTCGGGGGCACTCCCCCGCCGTATCCGCTGGCGCCGGGGGCGCCGGCCGCCGACGGGACGTTGCCGGTGATCCCGTCGCCGCAGTCCGGGGACGGCGCGGCAGGGCAGAATGGGGCCGCAGGCCAATCGAAGGAGAGTTCGTGACTATCCGCGTCCTGCTGGTCGACGACCAGCCGCTGCTGCGTACCGGCTTCCGGATGATCCTGGAGGCGGAGCAGGACATCGCGGTCGTCGGCGAGGCCGGTGACGGCGTGCAGGCGCTGGATCAGGTGCGGGCGCTCCAGCCCGATGTGGTGCTGATGGACATCCGTATGCCGCGGATGGACGGCGTGGAGGCGACCCGCCGGATCACCGGTCCGGCGAAGGACGGCCCGGCGAAGGTCCTGGTGCTGACCACGTTCGATCTGGACGAGTACGTGGTGGAGGCGCTGCGGGCGGGGGCGAGCGGCTTCCTGTTGAAGGACGCGCCGGCGAACGAGCTGGTGCAGGCGATCCGGGTGGTGGCGGCCGGTGAGGCGATGCTCGCGCCGAGCATCACGCGCCGGCTGCTGGACAAGTACGCCACGCATCTCCCGTCGGGCGAGGAGCCGGTGCCGGACACGCTCGGCACGCTGACCGAGCGTGAGGTGGAGGTGCTGAAGCTGGTCGCGCGCGGCCTGTCGAACGCGGAGATCGCGGCGGACCTGTTCGTCAGCGAGACGACGGTGAAGACGCACGTGGGGCATGTACTGACGAAGCTGGGCCTGCGGGACCGGGTGCAGGCGGCGGTGTACGCGTACGAGAGCGGGCTGGTGCGTCCCGGCGCGCAGTGACGCCGCCCGCGCCGCCGGCACTCGGGGCGGCAGCTGGCACGAAGGCCCGGCGCGGGAGAACCGCGCCGGGCCTTTCGCCGTGCGTGCCGCTATGCGGCGGGGGCGAGGGCCGTGCTCACTCCTCCGAGCTCTTGCTGATCTCCCAGAAGCGGAAGACGGTCGAGGAGTCCAGGGTCCATTCCAGGCCGGAGACGGTGTCCCGGGCCACGGCGTACTGCTTGCCCTGCCAGAGCGGGATCACCGGCAGCTCGTCGGCGACGATCTGCTGCACCTCGCGGTAGTCCTTCTTGGCGGCGCCGCGGTCGGGCTCGGCCGCGGTCCTGGGGAGCAGGCCGCGGGCGATGCGCGCGGAGTCGTAGCCGTTGTTCAGGACGTTGCCCTTGCCGAAGAACGGCTGGGTGAAGTTGTCGGGGTCCGGGTAGTCGGGGACCCAGCCCTTGACGTACACGGGGTACTTCCCGGCCGCCACGCCCTTCTCGTACTGGTCGAACGGCACGCTCTTGACCTTGGCGTCGAAGAGGCCGCTGGAGTTGAGCTGCTGCGCGATCTCCTGGAGGGCCGCGTCGGTGTCGGGGCCGTAGCGCGTCGGGGTGGACCAGAGGGTGAGCTTCGCCTTGCCCTGGATGCCGGCGCCGCGGAGCGCGGCCTCGGCCTTGTCGTGCTGCGGGCGGGACCCGTAGGTGTCGAAGAAGGCGGTGCTGTGGCCGGTGATGCCGGCGGGCACGATGGAGAACAGCGGCTCGACGGTGCGCTGGTAGACGTCGCGGACCAGGGCGGCGCGGTCGATGGTGTACGCCATGGCCTTGCGGACGCCGAGCTTGCCGGCGACCGGGTCCTTGGTGTTGAGGACCAGGTTCATGGTCTCGGCGCTGTCGCCCTCGACGACCTGGGTACGGCCGCTGTCGACGGCCTGGTCGAGGCCGGCGATGTCCTTGTTGGCGAGGCCGCGGTAGGCGAGGTCGACCTTGCCGTCCTGCACGGCGTGCTTCAGCGTCGTCTGGGAGTCGTAGAACTTCATGGTCATGCCGGAGTTCTTGACCTTGGCCGGCCCCTTGTAGGAGGGGTTGACCGAGAAGACGGCCTGCTTGGTGCCGTAGCTGTCGAGCTTGTAGACGCCGGAGCCGATGGCCTTGCCGTCGGTGCGGAGCTTGTCGGCCGGGTATTCCTTGCGGTCGACGATGGAGCCGGCGCCGGAGGCGATCTTCATGGGGAAGGTCGCGTCGGGCGTCTTGAGGTGGAAGACCACGGTCTTGTCGTTCGGCGTCTGGATCTTGTCCAGGCCGGCGAGCATGACGGCGGGGCCGTTCTTGTCGTTGATCCGCAGGGTGCGGTCGAAGGAGTGCTTCACGTCCTTGGACGTGAGGGGGTCCCCGTTGCTGAACTCCAGCCCGTCCTTGAGGGTGCAGCGGTAGACCTTGCTGCTGTCGTCGGTGAAGGTGCAGCTCTTGGCGGCTTCCGGCTGGGGGGTGGTGCTGCCCTTGGGGAAGCTGATCAGGGACTGGAACACATTGTTGAACAGGAGCCAGGAGCCGGGGTCGTAGCCGGCCGCCGGGTCGATCGACTGGATCGTGTCCGTCATGCCCATGACCACAGGTTCGCCGACCCCGGCACCCTCGTCGTCGCCCGAGCCGCACCCGGCAAGCAGGGCTGCGGCCAGCCCCGCACACAAGGGGGCGGCGAGCAGCTGGTCACGTTTCCTCACGTGCGCGTTCCTCACAGTTGGTGTCGCGGTTGCCTGCCGACGAGGCCGCCGGCCGATGAGAGCGAGAGGCTCGCTCTGCGGGCGGGCCGGCCGGCGCCCTGGTGGGTGCCGGCCGGCCGTTGCTCCGGCGTCAGTCGGCGACGCCGCGGCCCAATTCCCAGATCTGCAGCGCGGAGGAGGAGTTCAGTGCCCACTCCACGCCGGTGATGTCATCACGCGCGGCGACGTACTGCTTGCCCTGCCACAGCGGGAGGACGGGAACGTCGTCGGCCACGATGTTCTGTGCCTGCTTGAAGCTGCCCGCCGCGGCGTTGCGGTCCGCCTGCTGGCGGGTGGCGGGGATCAGCCGGTCCTCGATCTCGCGGTTGCGGTACGGGGAGCCGAGGAAGTTGCCCTTGCCGATGAAGGGCGCGAGGTAGTTGTCGGCGTCCGGGATGTCGGCGTACCAGCCCATGCCCCAGACCGGGTACTTGCCCTTGCCGGAGTCCTCGCGGAACGTCTGCCAGCTGTCCACGCCCTTGAGGCTCACGTCGAACACACCGCCCTTGTTCAGCTGCTTCTGCAGCTCCTCGAACTCGTCCTTCGTGGTCGAGCCGTAGTGGTTCTCGGTGTAGGCCAGGGTGATCTTCACCGGCGTGTGGATGCCGGCGCTGCGCAGGACGCGCTTGGCCTCGGCCGGGTCGGCGTTGCCGTACTTGCTGAAGAAGGAGTTGATGTGGCCGGTGAGGCCGGTCGGCACCAGGGAGTACAGCGGGTCGCCGGTGTGCGCGTACACGTCGCGGACCAGCGCCGGGCGGTCGACCAGCTGGGCCATGGCCTGGCGTACCGCCTTGTTGCGTACGACGGGCGCGTCCGTGTTGAAGGCGAGGTAGCGGATCTCCTGGCCGGGCATCTCCTGGAGCACGACGTGGGAGTCCCGGGCGTTCTGCAGGCCCTCGATCTGATGCGGCGACAGGGTGCGGTTCATCAGGTCGATGTCGCCCTTGCGCAGCGCCTTCTCCATGGCCTCCGAGTCGTCGAAGAACCGCATCTCGACCTCGTCGTTCTGCGGCTCGATGCCCCCCTTGTACTCGGGGTTGCGGGTGAAGACGGCCTTGGTGACGCGGTTGCCGCTGTGTTCGGCCTTGAGCTGGTACGGGCCGGAGCCGACCAGGTCGAAGCCCTTGTACAGGGCGTTGCGCGGGTAGACCTTGTGATCGACGATCGCGGCGGCGGGGGTGGCGAGCTTCTGCGGGAAGGTGGCGTCGGGCTTCTTGAGGTGGAAGACCACCTCGTGCCGCCCTGAGGTCTCCACGGTGTCGATGTTGTTCATCAGCGTCACCGGACCGTTGGTGTTGTTGATGCGCAGCATCCGGTCGACGGAGAACTTCACGTCGGCCGCGGTCAGCGAGTCGCCGTTGGAGAACTTCAGGCCGTCGCGGAGGGTGCAGCGGTACTGCTCGTTCCGGGTGTCGCGGAAGCCGCAGGAGCGGGCCGCCTCGGGGACCGGCTCGGTGCCGGTGCGGGGCAGCCGCATCAGGGTCTGGTAGGTGCCGCGCAGGACGTTCCAGGCGCCGACGTCGTACGTCTGGACGGGGTCGAAGGGGGCCGGGGCAGCCTTGGACGCCTCGATGGTGTCGGTGGTACCGACGACGATCGCCTTACCGTCTCCACCTGCGCTGTCGCCACCGCCGCAGGCGGCCAGCACAGGGGCGAGCAGACCGGCCAGGGCCGGCAGCACCAAGGTCTTGCGATTCATCGTCGGCAGGTTCCTTATCAGCGCAGAGGTGTTGCTCGCGTCGACATTAGTAGGAACGGTCAGCGGGTCCGTGACACAGCAGAGTTGAGCGCATATCACGCCGGGATAACACTCCCGGGGTGACCGATATCCGGACACTGGAACGATTCGTACGCCGATTCATCAATCCGGACACTTACCCCCGCCCACCCCCTTCACTCACCCCCTTGGAACAGCATTCCCCCCGACTGTCGAGAGGCGGAGGCGTGATAAACGTCACGGATCACAATGCAACCAGCAGCATGGGAATTCAGTGGCTGTATTAGTCACGGAAAATGAGCAGTCCGCTCCTCAGCGTCCCTTCGGCCTTTCCTCCGACGACGCTCAGTGCCGGCTCATCGCTTTTCCGTGATGAGGGACCGCAGAAAGGGCAGGTCGACCTCTTCCAGGGAACCCACGACGGTCCGCGTGGGGGTCGGCTCGATCGGCAGCAGCGACGGTACGGCGACCACCCGGCAGCCGGCCGCCTCGGCCGACGTCACGCCGGTCGCCGTGTCCTCCACCACCGCGCACCGCGCCGGGTCCACGCCGAGCCGGGCCGCGGCGGTCAGGTACGGGTCGGGGTGCGGCTTCGTGCGGGCGAGGTCGTCACCGGCGAGGGTGAGGTGGAAGTGCTCCGCGCCCAGCGATTCGAGCATGCGGTCGATGATGTCGCGGTGCGAGGCGGAGACCAGCGCGGTCGGCACCTGGTGTGCCGCCAGCTCCGCCAGCAGCCTGCGGGCGCCGGGCATGAGCGGCACGCCGCGGGCGATCCGGGCGGCGAAACGGGCGTTGAGCAGCACGGTCAGCTCGGCGAGCGCAATCGTGGCACCGGTGGCCTGGATGAGGTACGAGGCGCTGCGGCTCATCGGCCCGCCGACCACGACCTGGCGGTGCGCCTCGTCCAGGACGTACCCCAGGTCGGCGAAGACCTCGGCCTCCGCCTCCCACCAGAAGTTCTCGGTGTCGACGAGGGTGCCGTCCAGATCGAGAAAGACGGCCTGGAGGGTGGAGCCTTCGGCCGTTCGGGTGCCGACGGCGGGGATGCTGCTGGTCATCCGTACACCTCCGTTGCAGGGGTCCCCGGAGGGACAAAAGGGCCGGCCGCCTTCCCGCGGGGAAAGACGACCGGCCGCTACCGGACCGATAAGTGTACGACTGTGCCGGTCCGTACGCTTCGGTCCCCGACCGGAGGCCCGGCTTCGGACCTCCGGGAACACTGCAAATGCGCTATCGCGCGTTGAAGTACTTCGCCTCCGGGTGGTGGATGACGATGGCGTCCGTGGACTGCTCCGGGTGGAGCTGGAACTCCTCGGAGAGCTGGACGCCGATCCGCTCCGGCTGGAGCAGGTCCGCGATCTTCGCGCGGTCCTCCAGGTCGGGGCAGGCGCCGTACCCGAGGGAGAAGCGCGCGCCGCGGTACTTCAGCGCGAACATGTCCTCCATCTCGGCCGGGTCCTCGCCCTGGAAGCCCAGCTCGGCGCGGACGCGGGCGTGCCAGTACTCCGCGAGGGCCTCGGCGAGCTGGACGGAGAGGCCGTGCAGCTCCAGGTAGTCGCGGTAGGAGTCGGCCGCGAACAGCTTGGCGGTCTCCTCGCCGATCTTCGAGCCGACGGTGACGACCTGCAGGCCGACCACGTCGGTCTCCCCCGACTCCTCCGGGCGGAAGAAGTCCGCCAGGCACAGCCGGCGGCCGCGGCGCTGACGCGGGAAGGTGAAGCGGGTCCGCTCGGTGCCGTCCTCGTTCAGCAGGATGAGGTCGTCGCCCTTGGAGTGGCAGGGGAAGTACCCGTGCACGACCGCGGCTTCCAGGAGGTTGTCCCGCTGGAGCTTGTCCAGCCAGCCGCGCAGCCGCGGCCGGCCCTCGGTCTCCACCAGCTCCTCGTACGTCGGGCCGTCACCCGTACGGGCCTGCTTCAGGCCCCACTGGCCCTTGAAGAGGGCGCCCTCGTCCAGCCAGGAGGCGTAGTCGGCGAGCTGGATGCCCTTGACGACCCGGGTGCCCCAGAACGGCGGCTCCGGGACCGGGTTGTCGGTGGCCACGTCGGAGCGGACCGCGCCCTCGGGCTCCTCGACCTCCAGCGCAGCGGTGTCCCGCTTGGGCACCCGGCGCTGCTTCAGCTCGGGCAGGGTCGCCCCGGGCACGCCGCGCTTGACCGCGATGAGGGCGTCCATCAGGCGCAGACCCTCGAAGGCGTCGCGGGCGTAGCGGACCTCGCCCTCGTAGATCTCGTGCAGGTCCTGCTCGACATAGGCGCGGGTCAGCGCGGCGCCGCCGAGGATGACGGGGAAGTCGGCCGCCATCTTGCGCTGGTTGAGCTCCTCCAGGTTCTCCTTCATGATCACCGTGGACTTCACCAGCAGCCCCGACATGCCGATGACGTCGGCCTTGTGCTCCTCAGCGGCCTCCAGGATCGCGGAGACCGGCTGCTTGATACCGAGGTTGACGACGTTGTAGCCGTTGTTGGACAGGATGATGTCCACGAGGTTCTTGCCGATGTCATGGACGTCGCCGCGGACGGTGGCCAGCACGATGGTGCCCTTGCCGTCGTCGTCGGTCTTCTCCATGTGCGGCTCCAGGTAGGCCACCGCGGACTTCATCACCTCGGCGGACTGCAGCACGAACGGCAGCTGCATCTGTCCCGAACCGAACAGCTCGCCGACCACCTTCATGCCCGCCAGCAGCGTGTCGTTGACGATCTCCAGCGCGGGGCGCGTCTCCAGCGCCGCGTCCAGGTCGGCGTCCAGACCGTTCTTCTCGCCGTCGATGATGCGGCGCTGCAGCCGCTCCTCCAGCGGCAGCGCGGCCAGCTCCTCGGCCTTGCCCGCCTTCAGCGACTTCGCCGTGGCGCCCTCGAAGAGCTGCATCAGCTTCTGCAGCGGGTCATAGCCCTCCGCGCGCCGGTCGTAGATCAGATCCAGGGCGGTGGTGACCTGCTCCTCGTCGAACCGCGCGATCGGCAGGATCTTGGAGGCATGCACGATCGCCGAGTCCAGGCCCGCCTTGACGCACTCGTCCAGGAACACGGAGTTCAGCAGGATGCGCGCGGCCGGGTTCAGGCCGAAGGAGATGTTGGACAGGCCCAGCGTGGTCTGCACCTCCGGATGGCGGCGCTTGAGCTCCCGGATCGCCTCGATGGTGGCGATGCCGTCCTTGCGGGACTCCTCCTGACCGGTGCAGATGGTGAAGGTCAGGGTGTCGATGAGGATGTCGGACTCGCGGATCCCCCAGTTGGTGGTGAGGTCCTCGATGATCCGCTCGGCGATGGCGACCTTGTGCTCGGGGGTACGGGCCTGGCCCTCCTCATCGATGGTCAGCGCGATCAGCGCAGCCCCGTGCTCCCGGGCCAGCGCCGTGACCTTCGCAAAGCGCGACTCCGGCCCGTCGCCGTCCTCGTAGTTGACGGAGTTGATCACCGCGCGGCCGCCGAGCTTCTCCAGCCCCGCCTGAATGACCGGGACCTCGGTGGAGTCCAGCACGATCGGCAGGGTGGAGGCGGTGGCGAACCGGCCCGCCAGCTCGGTCATGTCCGCCACACCGTCGCGGCCCACGTAGTCCACGCACAGATCCAGCATGTGCGCGCCCTCGCGGATCTGGTCCCGGGCCATCTCCACACAGTCATCCCAACGGCCCTCCAGCATCGCCTCGCGGAACTTCTTCGAACCGTTGGCGTTGGTCCGCTCACCGATCGCCAGGTACGAGGTGTCCTGCCGGAACGGGACGGTCTGGTAGAGCGAGGCGGCGCCGGGCTCGGGGTGCGGGCGGCGCTCGGTCGGGGCGGTGCCGCGGACCCGCTCCACGACCTGGCGCAGGTGCTCGGGGGTGGTACCGCAGCAGCCACCGACCAGGGACAGGCCGTACTCGGCGACGAAGGTCTCCTGGGCGTCGGCCAGCTCGCCCGCCGTCAGCGGGTAGTGCGCACCGTCCTTGCCCAGCACCGGCAGGCCCGCGTTGGGCATGCAGGAGATCGGGACGCGGGAGTGGCGGGCCAGGTAGCGCAGGTGCTCGCTCATCTCGGCCGGGCCGGTCGCGCAGTTCAAGCCGATCATGTCGATGCCCAGCGGCTCCAGCGCCGTCAGCGCCGCACCGATCTCCGACCCCAGCAGCATCGTGCCGGTGGTCTCCACCGTCACGGAGCAGATGATCGGCAGGTGGGTGCCGGTGGCCTCCAGGGCGCGGCGGGCGCCGAGGACGGCGGCCTTGGTCTGCAGCAGGTCCTGGGTGGTCTCCACCAGCAGCGCGTCCGCGCCGCCGGCGATCATGCCTTCGGCGTTCTGCTGGTAGGCGTCCCGCAGGGTGGTGTACGGGGCGTGGCCGAGGGTGGGCAGCTTGGTGCCGGGGCCCATGGAGCCCAGCACCCAGCGCTGCTGCCCGGTGGAGGCGGTGAACTCGTCGGCCACCTCGCGGGCGATGCGCGCGCCGGACTCGGACAGCTCGAAGACCCGCTCGGGGATGTCGTACTCCGCCAGCGCCGCGTGGTTCGCACCGAAGGTGTTGGTCTCCACGCAGTCGACGCCGACGGCGAAGTACTCCTCGTGGACCGAACGCACGATGTCGGGGCGGGTGAGGTTCAGGATCTCGTTGCAGCCCTCGAGCTGCTGGAAATCGTCCAGGCTGGGGTCCTGGGCCTGGAGCATGGTGCCCATGGCTCCGTCGGCGACCACGACGCGCGAGGCGAGGGCCTCACGGAAGGCTTCGATGCGGGCTGAGGGTGTGGTCGTAGGCGTGTGCGAGGCCATGGAGATGCTCCCGTGGTTGCGACGGCTGTCGGCTTTGCGCCTTCCGGTACGAGGGCGCACCGGGCCAGCCTAGCTGGCGGGCACCTTTCGGTGGCGGGCGTCCCACGGCGTGGGACGGCGGGGCACTCGTACGGCAGGGGTGGCCGCGGCGCGCGGCTGACCTGCGCGGGGTGGGGCGGTGGGCGTGGCGTCCGCCGGGCCATGATCATGGTCCGGTGCGCGACCCACTCCCCTGGGGTCGGCATCGACCGATATCGTTTGGCATTGTCGAACCGCTCTTCCCGGAGGTAGCTCCATGGCACGGACCATTCAGTCGCTGGAGCGCGCCGCGGCCATGCTGCGGCTGCTGGCCGGCGGCGAACGGCGCCTCGGGCTCTCCGACATCGCCTCCGCGCTGGACCTGGCCAAGGGCACGGCCCACGGGATCCTGCGCACCCTCCAGCAGGAGGGTTTCGTGGAGCAGGACGCGGCGTCGGGCCGGTACCAGCTGGGCGCCGAGCTGCTGCGGCTGGGCAACAGCTACCTCGACGTGCACGAGCTGCGGGCCCGCGCCCTCGTCTGGACCGACGACCTGGCGCGCTCCAGCGGCGAGAGCGTCTATCTGGGCGTGCTGCACCAGCAGGGCGTGCTGATCGTGCACCACGTCTTCCGGCCGGACGACAGCCGCCAGGTGCTGGAGGTGGGCGCCATGCAGCCGCTGCACAGCACCGCGCTGGGCAAGGTCCTCTCCGCGTACGACCCGGTGGCGCACAGCGAGGCGGTGGAAGCGCCGCGGGAGGCGTTCACCTCGCACACGCTCACCGACCTGGAGGACTTCGAGAGCGTGCTGGATCTCACCCGCGCCCGGGGCTGGGCGGCGGACGTGGAGGAGACGTGGGAGGGCGTGGCAGCGGTGGCCGCGCCCATCCACGACCGGCGGCGGATGCCGGTGGGCGCGGTGGGGATCTCCGGCGCCGTGGAGCGGGTGCGACGGGAAGGGGAGCTGCGGCCGGAGATCATCGCGGCCGTGCGGGACTGCGCGCGTGCCGTGTCCAGGGATCTTGGCGCACAGCGCTTCTAACCGGTTTGTCCGGTATTTCAGCTTAGGTTTTCCCTCACAGAACCCTTGACGGGCTACTGGCCGTAAACAAAACTGCCGTTCGTCGGTCGGCATTGTCGAACGCAATACGACGATTGTCGTATGGTGGTCAGTGCCGGATCGCCGACCAACGCCCTCACCGAGGGCTCGGACCACCGGAGGGACCCGGGGTACGGCGCATCTCGGTGTCCATCTGGACGAAGGACAAAGGAGTCGCGGGTGTCCAGCTCCGACATCTTCATCAGCGAAACCATCGGTACCGCTGTGCTGATCCTGCTCGGCGGTGGCGTGTGCGCCGCCGTCACTTTCAAGCGCTCGAAGGCCCATGAGGCCGGCTGGGTGGCCATCTCGCTCGGCTGGGGATTCGCCGTCCTCACCGGCGCGTACATCGCCGCCAAGTCCGGCGCGCACCTGAACCCCGCCGTCACGGTCGGCCTGGCCATCCAGGGCGGCATCGAGTGGAGCCAGGTCCCGGTGTACTTCGCCGGTGAGCTGCTCGGCGCGATGATCGGCGCGGTCTGTGTGTGGCTCTCCTACCACGGCCAGTTCAAGGCCCACCTCACGGACCCCGAGGTCATCAACCCGCCGCGGGGTGACGAGGGTCTCGTCGACCAGGCCCAGGCGCCCAAGGCCGGCCCGGTCCTCGGCGTCTTCTCCACCGGCCCGGAGATCCGCAACGCGTGGCAGAACCTCGTCACCGAGATCATCGCCACCATCGTGCTCGTGCTGGCGATCCTGACCCTCGGCCTCAGCGACGACGGCAAGGGCGTCGGCCCGCTCGGCAGCCTCCTGGTCGCGTTCGTGGTGGTCGGCATCGGCCTCTCGCTGGGCGGCCCGACCGGTTACGCCATCAACCCGGTCCGTGACCTCGGTCCGCGCATCGTGCACGCGCTGCTGCCGCTGCCGAACAAGGGCGGCTCCGACTGGGGCTACGCCTGGATCCCGGTGGCCGGTCCGCTGATCGGCGGCGCCCTCGCGGGTGGCATCTACCAGCTCGCGTTCGCCTGAGCCGCCGCAGCAGAAGCCGTACGAGACAAGAGCCGCACTCCCCACAGCACCTCCTGGAGCACACACCATGAGCGACACCCACACCACCGGCCCGTTCATCGCGGCCATCGACCAGGGCACGACCTCCAGCCGCTGCATCGTCTTCGACCGCGACGGCCGCATCGTCTCGGTCGACCAGAAGGAACACGAGCAGATCTTCCCCAAGCCCGGCTGGGTCGAACACGACGCCACCGAGATCTGGGAGAACGTCCAGCAGGTCGTGGCCGGCGCCATCGACAAGGCGGGCATCACCGCCGACGACGTCAAGGCCATCGGCATCACCAATCAGCGCGAGACCACGCTGATGTGGGACAAGAACACCGGTGAGCCGGTCCACAACGCCATCGTCTGGCAGGACACCCGCACCGACGCGCTCTGCAAGGAGCTGGGCCGGAACGTCGGCCAGGACCGCTTCCGCCGCGAGACCGGCCTCCCCCTCGCCTCGTACTTCGCCGGGCCGAAGATCCGCTGGCTGCTGGACAACGTCGAGGGCCTGCGCGAGCGCGCCGAGCGCGGCGACATCCTCTTCGGCACGATGGACTCCTGGGTCATCTGGAACCTCACCGGCGGCGTCAACGGCGGCAAGCACGTCACCGACGTCACCAACGCCTCCCGCACCCTGCTGATGAACCTGCGCACCCTCCAGTGGGAGCCCAAGATCCTCAGCTCCATCGGCATCCCCGCCGAGGTGCTGCCGGAGATCAAGTCCTCCGCCGAGGTGTACGGCGAGACCGCCTCCGGTGTGCTGGCCGGTGTCCCGGTCGCCTCCGCGCTCGGCGACCAGCAGGCGGCCCTGTTCGGCCAGACCTGCTTCGCCAGCGGCGAGGCCAAGTCCACGTACGGCACCGGCACCTTCATGCTGATGAACACCGGTGGCGAGCCCGTCAACTCCTACAACGGCCTGCTGACCACCGTCGGCTACCGCATCGGCAACGAGCCCCCGGTCTACGCCCTGGAAGGCTCCATCGCCGTCACCGGCTCGCTGGTGCAGTGGATGCGCGACCAGATGGGCCTGATCAACTCCGCCGCCGAGATCGAGACCCTGGCCTCCACGGTCGAGGACAACGGCGGCGCCTACTTCGTACCGGCCTTCTCCGGCCTGTTCGCCCCGTACTGGCGCTCCGACGCGCGCGGCGTGATCGCGGGCCTGACCCGGTACGTCACCAAGGCGCACATCGCGCGCGCCGTCCTTGAGGCCACCGCCTGGCAGACCCGCGAGATCACCGACGCCATGACGAAGGACTCCGGCGTCGAGCTGACCGCACTGAAGGTCGACGGCGGCATGACCTCCAACAACCTGCTGATGCAGACGATCTCGGACTTCCTGGACGCCCCCGTGGTGCGCCCGATGGTCGCCGAGACCACCTGCCTCGGCGCTGCCTACGCGGCCGGCCTGGCCGTGGGCTTCTGGTCCGGCACCGACGAGCTGCGCGCCAACTGGCGGCGGGCCGCCGAATGGACCCCCCGCATGGAAGCGGCCACCCGTGACCGCGAGTACAAGAGCTGGCTCAAGGCCGTCGAGCGGACCATGGGCTGGATCGAGGACGAGGAGTAATCACATGAGCACCCTGCAGAGCGTCCCGGCACTCGGGACGCACCCGGCCGACGGTTCACTCCCGAGCCGCGCCGAGACCCGGGAGCGGCTCGACAAGGCGACGTACGACCTCCTGGTGATCGGCGGCGGCATCCTGGGCATCTCCACCGCCTGGCACGCCGCGCAGTCGGGACTGCGGGTGGCCCTGGTGGACGCCGGCGACTTCGCCGGCGCCACCTCCTCCGCCTCCTCCAAGCTGCTCCACGGCGGCCTGCGCTACCTGCAGACCGGCGCGGTGAAGCTGGTGGCGGAGAACCACTTCGAGCGCCGCGCCGTCTCCCGCCAGGTCGCCCCGCACCTGTCGAACCCGCTGACCTTCTACCTGCCGGTCTACAAGGGCGGCCCGCACGGCGCGGCCAAGCTCGGCGCGGGCGTCTTCGCCTACTCCGCGCTCTCCGCGTTCGGCGACGGCGTCGGCCACGTCATCAGCCCGGCCAAGGCCCAGCGCGACGTGCCGGAGCTGCGTACGGAGAACCTCAAGGCCGTGGCCGTGTACGGCGACGACCAGATGAACGACTCCCGGATGGCTCTGATGACGGTCCGCGCGGCCGCCGCGGCCGGCGCGACCGTGCTGAACCACGCCGAGGTCACCGGGCTGCGCTTCACCCAGGGCCGGGTCACCGGAGCCGACCTGAAGGACCGCACCGACGGCACCGAGTTCGGCGTCAACGCCCGCCTGGTGCTCAACGCCACCGGGCCGTGGGTGGACCACCTGCGCAAGATGGAGAACCCCGCGGCGGCCCCCTCCATCCGCCTCTCCAAGGGCGCGCACCTGGTCCTCAAGCGCACCTCCCCCTGGAACGCGGCGCTGGCGACCCCGATCGACAAGTACCGCATCACCTTCGCGCTGCCGTGGGAGGACCAGCTGCTGCTGGGCACCACCGACGAGGAGTACGAGGGCGACCCGGCGGACGTCGCGGTCACCGAGAAGGACATCAAGCAGATCCTGGACGAGGCCGCTTTCTCCGTCCGCGACCAGCAGCTGGACCGCGACCTCATCAACTACTCCTTCGCGGGCCTGCGGGTGCTGCCGGGCGGCCCCGGTGACACTTCCAAGGCCAAGCGCGAGACGGTCGTCACCGAAGGTGCCGGCGGCATGCTCTCGGTGGCCGGCGGCAAGTGGACGACGTTCCGGCACATCGGACGTACGGTCATGAGCAAGCTGGCCGCGCTGCCCGGTCACCCGCTCGGCGAGAACATGGAGCCCGTCTCCGAGCTGCCGAAGAAGCTGCCGCTGCCCGGCATCGCCAACCCGCAGGCGGTCGCGCACCGGCTGCTGGTCGACGGCGGCACCCCCGGCCCGCGGATGTCCGCCGACACCGCCCGCCACCTCGCCACCCACTACGGCTCGCTGTCCTTCGACATCGCGCGCCTGGCGAACGAGGACCCGGCGCTGGCCGAGCGTATCCACCCCGACGCGCCCGAGATCTGGGCGCAGGTCGTGTACGCCCGGGACCACGAGTGGGCCGAGACCGCGGACGACGTGCTGCGCCGCCGTACGACGCTGACGATCCGGGGCCTGGCCACGGACGAGGTCCGCGCGAAGGTGACGGACGTGCTGGCGGCCCGCAAGAGCTGAGGCACCGCCCGGCGGTGGCGGTCCGCCGGCGAGGACGGGGCGGGATTCCGGGTACCGGGGTCCCGCCCCGAGGCGTTCCCGTGGGCATAATGGCCTCCCATCAGACATCCGATGTCTGGCGGCAGTTTTCGGGCTTTCAGGCGTTCCGAGCGGGGAGGTCGGCCATGGCGGTCACGGACGAGGCCATCGAGAAGATCAAGGGCATGATCGTCTCCGGCGCGCTGCGCCCCGGCGACCGGCTGCCCAAGGAGAGCGAACTCGCCGCCGAACTGGGCCTGTCCCGCAACTCCCTGCGCGAGGCCGTCCGCGCCCTGGCGCTGATCCGCATCCTGGACGTCCGCCAGGGCGACGGCACGTACGTCACGAGCCTGGATCCCCAGTTGCTGCTGGAGGCCATGAGCTTCGTCGTGGACTTCCACCGCGACGACACCGTCCTGGAGTTCCTCGCCGTCCGCCGCATCCTGGAGCCCGCCGCCACCGCGATGGCCACGGCCCGGATCACGCCCGAGCAGCTCGACGCGCTCGACGCACAGCTGGACGCGCTCGGCACGGCGCCACCGGTGGAGGACCTGGTCGCCTGCGATCTGGAGTTCCACCGCAGCATCGTGGCCGCCTCCGGCAACTCGGTGCTCTGCTCGCTGCTGGACGGCCTCTCCGGGCCCACCACCCGCGCCCGTATCTGGCGCGGGCTGACCCAGAAGGACGCGGTGGCCCGCACCCTCACCGAGCACCGGGCCATCGTCGGCGCGCTGCGGGCCCGCGACGCGGAGGCCGCCCGCGCCTGGGCCACCGTGCACATCGCCAGCGTGGAGCAGTGGCTGCGGGCGTCACTGTGACGGGCGCTCGCGGGTGAGGCCGGCGGGCCGTTCCGGGGGTGGCCGGCGAGCCGTGGAAACCGGCCGTCGTGCCGGGCGGCCGGCGACCGCCGCCGGGCCCGCGCGGCGGCCGGAGCGGGGCGGTGGCACGGAGGGACATCCGATCTGTGCCGCGCTCCGATGTATGGCCTCGGTGCCTCGTCATCGCCGGTCAAACGGCTGGTGGTTGACAGGAACAGATCGGATGAATGAGCACTCGTTAGTGCAGAGGGGCTGCGTTCGGGTACCACGGACGCCGTAGGCTGGGGGCGCACGGAACGGGAACAGCAACCGGTGGCCGCCGAAGAAGGGCCCACCGGCCGGAAGGAGGCGTTGGGTGATCGAGCTGGAGGGGGTGCCCGAGCTGATCGATCCGGTCATGGTGGCCGCGTTCGAAGGCTGGAACGACGCCGGCGACGCCGCCTCCGCCGCGGTCGCGCACCTGGACCGGGAGTGGAAGGGCGAGGTCTTCGCCGCGCTGGACGCCGAGGACTACTACGACTTCCAGGTCAACCGCCCCACCGTCTTCATGGAGGACGGCGTACGCAAGATCACGTGGCCGACGACCCGGCTCTCCGTGGTCCGGGTGGGCGGCGACAAGCCGCGCGACCTGGTGCTGGTGCGCGGCATCGAGCCGAGCATGCGCTGGCGGTCCTTCTGCAACGAGATCCTGGGCTTCGCGCACGAGCTGGGCGTGGAGATGCTCGTCGTGCTGGGCGCGCTGCTCGGCGACACCCCGCACACCCGCCCGGTCCCCGTCAGCGGCGTCACCTCCGACCCCGACCTGGCGCGCACGATGGACCTGGAGGAGAGCAAGTACGAGGGCCCGACGGGCATCGTCGGCATCCTCCAGGAGGCCTGCACGCACGCCGGGGTGCCCGCGGTGAGCCTCTGGGCGGCCGTGCCGCACTACGTCTCGCAGCCGCCCAACCCCAAGGCGACGCTGGCCCTGCTGAACCGCCTGGAGGACCTGCTGGACCTGCGCATCCCGCTGGGCGAGCTGAGCGAGGACGCGCGGGCGTGGCAGCTGGGCGTGGACCAGCTCGCGGCCGAGGACAGCGAGGTCGCCGAGTACGTCCAGTCGCTGGAGGAGGCCCGGGACACCGCCGAGCTGCCGGAGGCGTCGGGCGAGGCCATCGCGCGCGAATTCGAGCGCTATCTGCGGCGGCGGGACCCGCAGGCCGGGCCCGGCCTGGCCACCGACGGCGGGCTCGCCGACAGCCGCGACGGCTCCTACCTGCGCGACTCGCCCAGCGGACGGACCCGGCCGCCCAGGCCGCCGAAGCCGGACGGCGGTCAGGGCCCGGCCCGCGCGGACGACGGTTCCGCGAAACAGCAGGGCAGGCCGGAACGCGAGCAGGACGAGGAGCAGGACACCGGACCGCGGGCCGCCGAAGCCTCCGAGGACGCGGACACGAAGAGCTCCGGGGGAACGGCCCCGAAGGGGCCCGGGAGTACGGACCCGGCGGCGCCGGCGGATCCGCCGGACTCTGCGGATCCCGATACCTCGGAGGACTGACCGGAACGGAGCGGGGCGGTGCATTTGCACCGCCCCGCTTCGTCGTTCCCGCCCCCGAACAGGTGGTCAGCGGGCACTTCCGTCCCAGCACCCCGCGTACGTCTCCGTAGTGTTTGACCGCTTGACGGGGTGTCATAGGTTTCCGGCCGATTTGCCCACGGTTCCCACTTCGGCCGGATCCCAAACGCAGGGGCCCTCACCCGCTGGACGAAGGCGGACGGAGGTAGCAGGGTGACGCCCCGGAGCCCCGGCGACACAGCGCCGCAACATCCGGTGCACACCGCTGTTGCACGTAGCGGCGTGTGCCGGGTGCGCAGCCGACGAGCGGCAGGGCAGGGCACGGAGCAGCACCCGAAGGGAGCGGTCCCAGCGATGACCGATCAGGCACCTCCCGGTACGGGCCCCGGTATGGCGGGCCCCGGACCCGACGGAGCGGGATTCACCTACCAAGGAGCCGAACCGGAGCTGATCGTCGTCGCGCGGGCCGAGCCCCGGCTCCGCGCCGGCGCTGGCGGCGTACGGTCGGCCTCGGGCGCGGACATCTCCGCGCTGGAGATGTTCCTGAGTGACCAGCAGCTCACCTTCGAGCCGCTGTTCGGCAACGAGGACCGGATCCGGGCGGCCATGCCCCAGGAGCCCACGGCGGGCACCGGTACGCTCCCGGACCTCACCCTCTTCTACCGGGTGCGGGGCGGCGAGAACCGGGCCGTCGAACTGACCGCCCGCCTCTCCGCCCTCCCGGAGATCGAGACGGCGTACCTCAAGCCGGGGGCCGTGCCCGCTTCTTCGGCCGCCCGCGACCCCGAGGAGGGCCAGGGGCGCAAGGAGGGTGCGCCGGCGACGCCCGACTTCACGGGCCGTCAGGGCCATCTCGGTGCGGCGCCCGAGGGCGTGAACGCCGTGTGGGCCTGGCAGCGGCAGGGCGGCGACGGCGAGGGCGTCACCATCATCGACGTCGAGGGTGCCTGGCAGCTGGGCCACGAGGACCTGTCCGAGCGGCTCGCCGGCGTCGTGGTCGGCACTCCGTACCAGGACCTGGCCTGGCGCAACCACGGTACGGCCGTCCTCGGTGTCATCGGGGGCGACCGCAACGACAAGGGCGTGGTGGGCATCGCGCCCGGAGCCGTGACCGCCGCCGCCTCGATCCAGGGCATCGGTTCGGCGGCCGCGATCCACGCGGCGGCCGAGCGGCTCTCCCGCGGGGACATCCTGCTGATCGAACTGCACCGGCCGGGCCCCCGGTTCGACTACGAGCACCGCGACGACCAGCGCGGCTACATCGCGCTGGAGTGGTGGCCGGACGACTTCGCCGCGATCCGCTGGGCGACGGCGAAGGGCGTGGTCGTGGTGGAGGCCGCCGGCAACGGCGCGGAGAGCCTGGACGACGCGCTCTACGAGCGCCGCCCCGACCGCTTCCCGGAGTGGTGGCGCAACCCCTTCAACCCCTCCAACCAGGCGTCCGGCGCGATCTTCGTCGGGGCCGGCGCCCCGCCGCCCGGTACCCACGGCCGCGATCACGGCCCGGACCGGTCCCGGCTGGGGTTCTCCAACTACGGCAACCGGCTGGACGCCCAGGGCTGGGGCCGCGAGGTCACCACGACCGGCGGCTTCTGGGACCGGCCCGGCGATCTCCAGGGCGGCACCGAGGAGATCGCCTGGTACACCGACAGCTTCTCGGGCACCTCATCGGCATCCCCCATCGTGGTCGGCGCGGTGGCGTCGCTCCAGGGCATGCTCAAGGCCGCGGGCCTGGAGCCGATGGGTCCCGAGCAGGCACGTGACGTGCTGCGGAACACCGGGTCCCCGCAGCAGGACGCACCGGGCCGGCCGGCCTCCCAGAGGATCGGCAACCGGCCCGACATCAGGGCGGCGGTAACGCACCTGGTGCCCACCTCGGTCGGCTCCGGCCAGGCCGAGCGGTACTGGGACGAGTTGCTCCCGTACCCCCGAGAACTCCCCCCGCGGCTCCGGCTGTTCGTGGCCGGCGCCTGGCGGAACCTGAACCGGCCGGCGCCCGAGGTGCGCCAGGCGGTGCACTCCGCCTTCGCGGGGGGACGGCCCGACGTACGTGTGTGGTACTCCGACGACGAGGTCGTGGGTCTGGTCATCACAGGCTGACGAGCTGGTCGTCACCGGCTGAAGCACACCAACAAGTCAGGGAAAGGTAGCAATGACCACTCAGATGAACCCGCTCGCGCAGCTCGGTCAGCTCGGCCAGCAGCAGCCCAGCACCTCCCCGTTCGGTCAGCAGGGCATGGGCCAGCAGTACGGCCAGCAGCAGCCCTACGGGCAGCAGCAGCCGTTCGGCCAGCAGCAGCAGCCGTTCGGGCAGATGCAGCCCCAGCAGCAGGGCGGGATGCTGGAGCAGCTCCAGCAGCTCGGCCAGCAGCAGCCCTTCCAGGGCCTGCTGCAGCAGTTCGGGCAGCAGATGGGCCAGTCGCAGCAGCAGGAGCAGCAGGTCCTGCAGCACCTCCAGCAGGTCACGCAGCAGGCTGTGCAGCAGGTCGTGCAGCAGGTCCAGCAGCAGCAGCTGCGGGCCGGCCAGGCGAACGGCTTCGTCGCCGTTCCCCAGCCGATCCCGGGTCACCCCCGCGCGATCTTCCTGCGCATCGAGAACGAGATCCGCGTGCTGAACAACCCCAACGACACCACCTTCGACCAGGTCTCCGAGGCCTTCAAGAGCGGTTTCCAGGTCATCGGTGTCTGGGAGCAGCAGACCCCGCACATCCTGCGCAGCATCCAGATCCGCAAGTTCTGACCGGCGGACCGGGCGCACACCGGGTCACCGGCTGACCGGTGACCCGGGTACCGGAAAACCAGCGGGGCGCTTCCTCCTCGGAGGAAGCGCCCCGTTACGTCTGCCGGGTCAGCGGGTCACAGCGCCACGCCGAGCAGCGCGTCCACGGCCCGGGACACCAGGCCCGGCGCGCCCTCGTCGGTGCCGCCCTCGGCCTGCTGCCGCTCGGCCCAGCGGTCGACGGCGGCGAGCGCGGCCGGCGAGTCCAGGTCGTCGGCGAGCGCCTCGCGCATCTCCTCGACGAGCGCCTCGGCGGACGGGCCGTCGGGCCGGGAGACCGCGGCGCGCCAGCGGGCGAGCCGGTCGACGGCGTCCTGCAGGACCTGGTCGGTCCACTCCCAGTCGGCGCGGTAGTGGTGGGCCAGCAGGGCGAGCCGGATCGCGGCCGGGTCGGTGCCGTCCTGCCGCACCTTGGAGACGAAGACCAGGTTGCCCTTGGACTTGGACATCTTCTCGCCGTTCAGGGCGACCATCCCGGCGTGCACGTACGCCTTGGCGAAGGGGTGCTCGCCGGTCAGCGCCTGGGCGTGCGAGGCGCCCATCTCGTGGTGCGGGAAGGCCAGGTCGGACCCGCCGCCCTGCACGTCGAAGCCCATGCCCAGGTGGTCCAGGGCGATGGCGACGCACTCGATGTGCCAGCCGGGGCGGCCCCGGCCGAGCGAGCCGCCGTCCCAGCTGGGCTCGCCGTCGCGGGCGGCCATCCACAGCATCGGGTCGAGCGGGTTCTTCTTGCCCTGGCGCTCCGGGTCACCGCCGCGCTCGGCGGACAGCAGCCGCATCGCCTCGGCGTCGAGGTTCGAGACCTCGCCGAAGTGCGGGTCGGACTCGACGGAGAAGTAGACGTCGCCGTCCAGGTCGTACGCGGCGCCCGCGTCACGGAGGCGCTCCACCAGCGGCACGATGCCCGGTATGGCCTCGACGGCGCCGATGTAGTCCTTCGGGGGGAGCATCCGCAGAGCGGTCATGTCCTCGCGGAAGAGGGCGGTCTCACGCTCGGCGAGCGCGGTCCAGTCGTCGCCGGTGGCCACGGCCCGCTCCAGGAGCGGATCGTCGACGTCGGTGACGTTCTGCACGTAGTGGACCTGCCGCTTCGTGTCGAGCCACACGCGCTGAACGAGGTCGAACGCGTTGTAGGTCGCCGCGTGCCCCATGTGGGTCGCGTCGTACGGCGTGATGCCGCAGACATAGAGACGGGCGACGGGACCGGGGGCGAGAGTTACCCGTCCGCCGGTCGCGGTGTCGTGGATCCTCAGGTCGCGGCCCTGACCGGGCAGGGCGGGGACCTCAGAAGCGGGCCATGCATGCATGACATGAGCGTAACCGGACGCAGCTTCCGGATACGAACCGGAGTGTGGGTCTTGGCCTGATAGGCGCTCTTGCGTCTTCGGCCCGGCTGTGCGTCACCGGGCCGTACCGGTCACACCGGGGGCCAGGGAATCGCGGGCCACTCGCCACCGGGCTGCGGATGGACTTTGGAATTCAGCATTCCGGCGATCCGCTCGCGCAGTGCGGCGATCTCGTCGGCGGTGAGACATTCGGCCAGTCGGGCGGCGAGCGGCTCCCCGTCCGCGGTCTCCGCGGCCAGCCGCTCCAGCACCGCCACTGCCTCCTCGGTCAGCGGCTCGCCGGCCCAGCCCCACAGGAGGGTGCGCAGCCGGTCCTCCACGTGGAAGGTCACGCCGTGGTCGATGGCGAGGACCCGGCCGTCCGCGGTGGGCAGCAGGTGGCCGCCCTTGCGGTCCCCGTTGTTGATCACCGCGTCCAGGACGGCGAGCCGGCGCAGCCGCGGATCGTCGGCGTGCACGAGGAGGGCGGTACGCCCCTCGCCGACCTGCGCGAAGCCGACGGCCTTCCAGCCCGGCTCCGGCTCCTCGGTCTCGACCAGCGCCAGCAGCTCGGGGCTGTCGCCCTCGTCGGAGGGGTCCACCCACTCCTGGACCATGCCCTGCCCGTACGGCCCGTCGCGCAGCACCGTGGGCGGGATGAGCTCCCAGCCCGTGGCGCGGGAGATCTCGTACGCGGCGACCTCGCGCTGGGCGAGCGTGCCGTCGGGGAAGTCCCACAGCGGGCGCTCCCCGGCGACCGGCTTGTACACGCAGTGGCCGGTCCGGTCCCGGTACGTGACGGAGCAGTACAGGACGGCGTTGGACGCCTCACGGACCCGGCCGAGGACGGTGAGCTCGCCGTGCTCAAGGTGCTTCTCGAGCTCGGCGGGCGTCAGGCGTCCCGACGGTATCCGTTCTGGCGCGGACATACGTGTCCCTCCGGGTCGAGCGGCAGGCTGCACAGCGGGCACGGCGGGCGGCCGGCGTTCACGACCTCCAGGGCCCGCTTGGCGAAGGCGCGGGCCATGGTGCCGGTGAGCCGGACGCGGAGCATCGGGGGGCCGTTCTCGTCGTCCTGGAGCAACCGCTCCTCGGCCTCGGCGAGGTCCTCGTCGTTGTCGGCGTCCAGCTCCACCAGCGCCTGGGCCTCGACGATCATTCGCTCCTCGTCGCCGTCCCAGGCCAGGGCCATGGTGCCGACGCGGAACTCCTCCTCCACCGGGCTCTCCAGCGGCGCGGTGTCGGAGATCTCCGAGGGGGCGACGGCCGGCACCGGGGCATTGCCGCCGCTGCGGCGCACCACCTCGTCCAGCAGCTCGTCCATGCGCTCGGCGAGTGCGGCCACCTGGGTCTTCTCCAGGGCGACGCTGGTGGTGCGGCCGGCCGCTGTGGCCTGAAGGAAGAAGCTGCGGCGGCCAGGCAGCCCGACCGTGCCGGCCACGAAGCGGTCCGGCGCGTCGTAGAAGAACACCTGACGGGACAAGGTCCTGCTCCGATTGCTCGACTGCGGGGATCTGTGGTCACGGACAAGGATCACAGGTGGCGTGGCGGGCAGCGCCGTCGCACCACCCTACTGCGCCCGCTGATCACGATGCTCCCGCGCCACCGCCGATCGCCGCGTCGCGCTCCGCGGAGGCGCCGGAGCCGTCCTCCTTCGGGGCCAGCGAACCGAGATCCCCGGTGTCGCCGAGCCGCACGAGATACGGGCGCAGCGGTGTGTAGCGGACGACCGTCACCGAGCAGGGCTCGACGGACACCCGCTGGAAGAGGTCCAGGTGCATGCCGAGGGCGTCGGCGACGAGCGACTTGATGATGTCCCCGTGCGAGCACATCAGGTACACCGCTTCGGAGCCGTGCTCCGCCTCGATGCGCGCGTTCCAGGCCCGGACCGCGTCCACGGCGCGGTTCTGCATGGTGCGCATGGTCTCGCCCCCGGGGAAGCCGGCGGCGGAGGGGTGCTGCTGCACGGTGGTCATCAGCGGCTCGTCGGTCAGTTCGCCGAGCTTGCGCCCCGACCAGTCGCCGTAGTCGCACTCGTTGATGCCGTCCTCGATGTGCAGCGGGAGGTCCGGGCGCGCCGCCAGCAGCGGAGCCAGCGTCTCGCGGCAGCGCTGCAGGGGGCTGGCGACCGCGGCGGCCAGCGGCAGGCCGGCCAGCCTGTCCGGCAGCGCGGCGGCCTGCGCGGCGCCCCGCTCGTCCAGGGCGACGCCGGGCGTGCGCCCCGCGAGGACGCCGGAGTTGTTGGCGGTGGAGCGGCCGTGCCGTACGAGGATCAGCGTGGGCATGGCGACCACCCTACGTCCCTGCCGCGAGCGGAGGACGTGCCGCCCGGGGCCGATCTGGCGGGAGTGGACCGGGGCAGCGAGAATGCCCCATGTGATCGTGGATTGTGCCATCTACCGGAACGGCCGGCGGATCGAGAAGCCGGCGGGATACTCCACCGCGCTCGACGAAGCCCGCGCGGAGGGGCACTCCTTTTTGTGGCTCGGTATGCACGAGCCGAGCGAGGAGGAGTTCGAGCAGGTCAGCGAGGAGTTCGGGCTCCACCCGCTGGCCGTGGAGGACGCGCTCAAGGCCCACCAGCGGCCGAAACTGGAGGTGTACGACGATTCCTTGTTCATGGTTCTGAAGCCGATCGCCTACGACGACGAGGACAGCAGCATCAGCTCCGGCGAGCTGATGCTCTTCATCGGGGACTCCTTCGTGGTGACCGTGCGGCACGGCGAGGGCAGCCCGCTGGCCGCCGTGCGCCGCCGCCTGGAACACGAGCCCGAGGTCCTCAAGCACGGCCCGACGGCGGTCCTGTACGCGGTCAGCGACGCGGTGGTCGACCACTACATCGACGTGGCCGCGGAACTCCAGCTCGACCTGGACGAGTTGGAGGCCGACGTCTTCGCGCCGGTGGGCTCGGACGTGAGGAGCGGCACGAGCAGCAAGAACACCGCGCAGACGATCTACGCGTTCAAGCGTGAGGTGCTGGAGTTCCGGCGGGCCACGGGGCCGCTGGCCGAGCCGATGTCGCGGCTGCAGAACCCGGGCGTACCGTTTGTGCACGACGAGGCGCGGCCGTTCTTCCGCGACGTGGACGACCACCTCACCCGGGCCAACGAGTCCGTGGAGGGCATGGACCGGCTGCTGTCGGACATCCTCTCCGCCCACCTGGCCCAGATGGGCGTGCGGCAGAACGACGACATGCGCAAGATCTCGGCCTGGGCCGCGCTGGCCGCCGTACCGACCATGATCGCGGGCATCTACGGCATGAACTTCACACACATGCCCGAACTGAAGTGGACCTACGGCTATCCCGGGTGCCTGCTGGTCATGGCCGTCCTGGAAGTGCTGCTCTACCGGATGTTCAAGCGGCGCGGGTGGCTGTAGGGCCCTGGGCGGCGGCTGTGGGGCCCGGGAGGGGGCCTGGGGCGGCGGCTGTAGGGCCCCGGGGGCGGCTGTAGCCGTCAGGCGAACTCCGGCGCCGCGGCGGCCGGGCCGCCCAGCGCGTCCCGCCGTTCGGGCATCCGCAGGCTGACCATCCGCCGCCACCCGACGGCCCGCTCGTAGGCGTACACGGCGTGGATGCCGCCCGTGAGCACCGCCCGCTTCGCGCGGGGCCAGCGCAGGATGTGGCCCATCCGCTCCATGACCGCGAGGCTGACGTCGCGGTAGACGGCGATCTCGGCCTGCACGCTCTCGTGCAGGATCCGCCGGATCTCCTCGGCGTGCCCCTCGTCGGACAGCCGGAGCAGCTCCTCGTGGCAGTACGCGAGGTGGTTGTCCTCGTCCCTGGCGATCATCCGTACCGCCTTGCCGACCTCCGGGTGGTCACCGAAGTGCTTCACGAGCAGCGCCATCTGGGCGGCGGCCCGTTCCTCGGTGATCCGGCTGTGCGCCAGGTACGTGACGATGTCCGACTCCGTCAGCGGCTCGTCGCGCTGGAGCTTCTCGTGCGCGAGGCCGATGCCGCGCCGCTCCAGGAGCATGGTGTAGTCGGCGGCGGCCGGTACCGCGACGGCCTGGAGCCCGCGCCGCCGCAGCAGGGCGTTGAAGATCCGGCCGTGCTTCTCCTCGTCCGCGCCGTGCCGCGCGACCTTGCGGGCCATCGCCCGCTGGCTCTCCGGGACCAGCACGGCGATCCGCCCGTTCTCCCACCCGCCCTGGGTCTCGCCGCTCGCGGCGATGGAGCAGAACAGCCGGAAGGACTCGTCGTGGTCCAGGATTTCTTGGAAGAGACTTTTCGCCGTGAGCATCGACGGACCTCCATGACTCCACCTCGAACAGGACACCCGCAAAGGAAAAGTCAAGTGCGCCGCGGTGTCCGCGGCAACACGAAGCCCCTCGAACTCCCCCGAACGATGGACCGTGGGCACATATGCGGGGCGTAACCACCCCGGACGTCGGCGCGTTGTGCTGTGTGACGGCCGTGGCGGGGAAGACCCCCGAGCCCCCACCACGGCCGCAGCCGTCCGGCCCTGGGGCCGTCCCCCCTCCCCCAGGGCCGTTCTCCTGCCCCGGACCGGCCCCTAGGGCGGCCCTCAGGCCAGGCCGGCCCGCTCCAGCGCCTCGGTGCCCGCCCGCAGCGCGGCGATCCGCTCCTCCAGCGTGAAGCCCGCCGGGGACAGCGTCAGCGTCGTCACCCCGGCCGCCGCGTACGCCTGCATGCGGTCCGCGATCCGGTCCACCGAACCGAGCAGGGTGGTGGAGTCGATCAGCTCGTGCGGCACGGCCGCCGCCGCTGCGTCCTTCTCGCGGGCCAGGTACTTGTCCTGGATCTCCGCGGCGGCCTGCTCATAGCCCATCCGCTGCGCGAGCCGGTTGTAGAAGTTCTGCTTGCGGCTGCCCATGCCGCCCACGTAGAGCGCGGTGTACGGGCGGAAGGCGTCGGCGAGCGTGGGCACGTCCTTGTCCTCGCCGACGGCGATCGGCAGCGTCGGGCAGACGTCGAAGCCCTCCATGGTCAGCCCGGCCTTCTCCCGGCCCGCGCGCAGGGGCGCGATCGCCGTGTCCTGGAGATGCTCGGCGGCCGGGAAGATCAGCAGCGCGCCGTCGGCGATCTCACCCGTCTGCTCCAGGTTCTTCGGCCCGATCGCCGCGATGTAGAGCGGGATGCGCTCGCGCTCGGGGTGCACCGTGAGCTTGATCGGCTTGCCGGGGCCGCCGGGCAGCGGCAGCGTCCAGTGCTCGCCCTCGTAGGACAGCCGCTCGCGCGACATCGCCTTCCGTACGATCTCCACGTACTCCCGGGTGCGCGCCAGCGGCTTGTCGAACTTGACGCCGTACCAGCCCTCGGAGACCTGCGGCCCCGACACGCCGAGGCCGAGCCGGAAGCGGCCGCCGGAGAGGGAGTCCAGGGTGGCGGCGGTCATCGCCGTCATGGCGGGCGCGCGGGCCGGGATCTGGAAGATCGCCGAGCCGACGTCGATCCGCTCGGTCTGCGCGGCCACCCAGGACAGCACGGTCGGCCCGTCGGAGCCGTACGCCTCCGCCGCCCAGCAGACCGAGTACCCGAGCCGGTCGGCCTCCTGCGCCACGGCGAGGTTGTCCCCGTCCATGCCGGCACCCCAGTAACCGAGGTTGATCCCGAGCTTCATGCGGCTCCCCTCACTCATCGATGACGATCATCCGCCGTCATATGCGATGTCCGGTGGCCGGCGCTACGGGTAGCTCCGGATCCATCGGATTACTCATCAGTAGTGATGCTGTCCGGGGACTGTACTGCGGCGCCGGGACGGGGCGTAAGACCTGCCGGAGACCTGGCGGAGATCTGTCGAAGACCTGCTGTGGCGGACCCCGTTCCGGGCGTTGTCCACAGGTCGCCGCACGGCGTTGTCCACAGGTCCCCGCGAGCCCGGGACAGGCCAGTAACCTCAGGGCCCATGGAGCAAAGGCACCTCGGCCGCACCGGCCTGCGCGTGTCCCGTCTCGGCCTGGGCACGCTGACCTGGGCGCGCGACACGGACGACCGCGACGCCGCCGACCAGCTCAAGACGTTCTGGGAGGCGGGCGGCACCCTCGTCGACACCGCCGACGTCTATGCCGACGGCGGCGCCGAGTACCTCCTGGGCCGGATCATGGAGAGCCTGATCCCCCGCGGCGACCTCGTCGTCGCGACCAAGGCCGGCAGCGTGCTGGAGGCGGACCGCCGGGTCGACGGCTCCCGGCGCCATCTCCTCGCGGCGCTCGACGACTCCCTGCAGCGCCTCGGCACCGACTACGTCGACCTCTGGCAGGTCCACGCCTTCGACCCGTTCACCCCCATGGAGGAGACCCTCCAAGCCCTGGACACGGCCGTGACCAGCGGCCGCGCCCGCTATGTCGGCGTCACGAACTTCTCCGGCTGGCAGCTCGCCAAGGCCGCCACCTGGCAGCTGGCGGCGCCGGCCGTACGCACCCGGCTGGCGAGCGCGCAGATGGAGTACTCCCTCCTGCAGCGCGGCATCGAGCGCGAGGTGGTGCCCGCCGCCCTCGACCTCGGCCTCGGCCTGCTGCCCGCTTCCCCGCTCGGCCGCGGCGTCCTCACGGGCAAGTACCGGCATGCCACGCCGCCCGATTCGCGCGGCGCCTCCGAGCACCTCGCGCCCTTCGTCGCGCCGTATCTCGACGACACGGCCGGCCGGATCGTCGACGCGGTCGCCACGGCGGCGGACGGTCTCGCCGTCACCCCGCTCCAGGTCGCCCTGTGCTGGCTCCGCGACCGTCCCGGCGTCACCGCCCCGCTCCTCGGCGCACGCACCGCGCAGCAGCTCAGGGCGGCTTTGTCAGTGGAGACCCTTAGTCTTCCTGACGAGATCCGGCATGCACTGGACGACGTCTCCGCGCCCGTGCACCGCTACCCCGACCACGACTGGAGCACCCTGTGAACACCGACCAGCCCACCGGCGCCCCCGCCCCTGCCGAGGCCCCGGACCCGCCGGCCCCGGCGGGCGCCGACGGCTCGGGCGACGCGACCGCGACGGGCACGAGCGGCGCGGCGGGCGCTGAGGGCGGGAGCGGTGCTGCGGGGGGCCCGGCGGGTGCTGACGGCGCGTCGGGCGCTTCGACCGGCTCGGGCGACTCGGCGGGTGCTGACGGCTCGTCCGGCGCTGCGGGTGGCTCGGCGGGTGCGGTGCGGGAAGAGGATGGCGCGGGTGGCACCGCGGGCGCGGGCGGCTCGGCGGGGGCCGGCGGCGGAGCCGCGGGCGGCCCGGCCGGCGCTGCGGGTGCCGGCGCGGGTGGCAGCAAGGCGTCCGCGGCCGCGCTGGCCGCCGCGGTACGGGCGGTCGAGAGCGGCGAACGGTCGGCGGCCTCGTTCTTCAATGAGGCCCCGCGCGGGCCGGCTCCGTCCGCCCCGGGCGCCCTGCGGACACCGGGCGCGCAGCGGTCGCCCGGGATTCCGGCTCCCGGGGCTCCGGGCGCGGGCCCTGCGGGCCGTCCGGGAGGCCCTGGCGGCCAGGGCGGTCCGCCGGCGGGACCCGGCACCGGTGATTCACATGGCCCGGCAGGCCCGGCGACGGGCCCCGATGGTGCTGGCGGCTATGGGCCCGGTGGACAGGGGGCCGGTGCGCAGGGCGCTCCGTCACCTTCCGGGTACGCGTCGGGACCGGCTGCGGGCCCGGAAGCAGGTGGCCCGGGAGCGGGCGGCCCCGGCGCCGGGGGACCTGCGGGCGGCGGCCCCGTGGGAGGCCCGGGTACGGGCGGTCCGGGGACCGGTGGTCACGCGGGCCCGGGCGGCGGCCCCTCGGGCGGCATGAACGGTCCCGGCGGTGCCTACGGGCCCGGTGGCGGCCCGCAGGGGGCGCGGCCGGACGGGCCGCAGGGGGCCGGTGCGTACGGGGATGCGGCGCGGCAGGCGCCGGGTGGGCCCGTCGCGCCCGGGATCGCCGGGGTGCGGCACGTCCTCACGGCCGGTGGCGCGCCCGAGGCCCTCGCGGAGCAGGCCGTACGCGCACTCGGCGAGCAGGCCGGTGAGACGCTGCGCGAGGACCCCTGGCGGCTCCTCTCCGTCGCGGGTGTCCGGCCCGAGCAGGCCGACACCTTCGCCCGCACCCTGCTCGGCCCCGAGTGCGGCCCCGGCGACGAGCGCCGTGCCCAGGCCCTGATCGGCTGGCTCCTGGAGCAGGCCGCGCTGGCGGGGCACTCCGCCCTGGAAGCGAGCGCTCTGCGCTCCGCGCTGGCCGCCCGCTCCGTTCCGGACCCGGACGAGGCCATGCAGACCGCGATCGCCGAGGGCGAAGTGCTGGTGTTCCAGGACGCCCTGGACGACCCGTCCGCGCCGCCGCGCCCGGCGGACGCGGAGGACGACGAGGAACAGCCCGTCCGGCTGCTCTTCGGCCTGGACCGCTTCGCCATGGCCGAGGAGAGCGTCGCGGACGGCCTCTCCCGCCTGCTCAACACCTTCGAACCGCTCCCGGAGACGGACGAGGAAGCCGCCGCCGACGCTGCCGGGACGCCCGCGGAAGCGGACACGGAGTCCCCCGAAGCCGGCACGAACACGTCAGCCGACACGGACACATCGGCCGGTACGGACACGGAAGCCGGCACCGAAGCGCAGGCCGGCGCCGCAGAGCAGACCGATGCCGACGAGCGGGCCGGTATCGACGAGCAGACCGGTACCGAAGCGCAGGCCGGTGCCCGGCCCGCCGACGACATCCCCCCGCGTCCCGTCCGGGTGTCGGCCGCCCGCTGGGAGGCCGTCGCGGCGGCCGCGCCGTCGTCCTCCGCCGGGACGCTGATCCGGGCCGCTGCGCAGAGCGGCCTGGTCGCGCACACCGGCGGTGAGGCCGCACGCGCCGAACCCGCCGCGCTGATCGCCGCGGCCCGCGCACTCGGCCTGCGGGCGGCCGGCGCCGCCCACACGGCGGACGGCCGCCGCCGGCTCGCCGATCTCGTCACCGAGGCCACCGCGCACTACGACGCCTCCGGCCTCCCCGCGTCCGCCCCCACGGCGCAGGCCGGCGCGGCGGCGGAGTCCTCCCCCGCCGTCACCCTCAGCGGGCTGCTCGCGGGCCGCGAAGGCCCCGGCCGGGACGCGGACGGCTCGCTCGCCCTGGACCTGCTCGTCGTCCTGGACGCTCCGCAGCTGGACCTGGAGACCGCCGCGCTGCTCATCGAGTCGCTGGCCGACGGTGCCCGCCTCGTCCTCAGCGGCGACCCCGGCGTGCTCTGGTCCGCCGGTCCCGGCCGGCTCTTCGCCGACGTGCTCGCCGCCCGCTGCTGCCCGCAGATCGCCTCCCGCACGCCCGACTTCGGCCCCATCGGCGAGCTGGTCTCGGGCATCGGCATCGGCGAACTGGCGCAGGTCGAGGCGCCGGAGAAGGAGGTCGTGATCGTCCCGGTGCGGGACCCCGGCGAGGCGGTGCACCGTACGGTCCAGCTGGTCGCCGACTCCGTACCGCGTGCGATCGGCGTGCCGACGGCGGAGACCCAGGTCATCACCGTGGGGCACGGCGGAGCGGCCGGCACCCGCGCGCTCAACGCCGCGCTCAAGGAGCGTCTCAACCCCGGCCCGGGCAAGTTCGGCGGCTTCGACCCCGGCGACCGGGTGGCGTACAGCCCGGTCCCCGGCCGTACGGTGCCGGGCCGGGTCACCGGTGCGGAAGCGGACGGGCTGCGGCTGGAATGCGGCGGCGCGCCCGTCGTCGTCCCCCGCGACCAGGTGGCGAGCGGCGCGCTGCGCCACGGCTGGGCGCTCACCGCGCACCAGGCGGTGGGAATGCGCTGGCCGGCGGCCGTGGTGGTGGTGCCGGGCGACGCGGCCCCGGGGCTGACCCGCTCGTGGGTCTACACCGCCTTCGGGCGCGGCGAGCGGCACCTGTCCGTGGTCCAGGGCGCGGACCAGGCGCTGCCCCGCGCGGTGGCCGAGATCCCCGCCAAGGAACGCACGACCCGCCTGCGTACGCTGCTCCAGCTCCAGCAGACCCAGTGGGAAGCGCCCCCGGCCTGACGCCGATGGCGCCGATAACGCCGACGTGATGGGGCCCGCCCGCACCACAGCGGACGGGCCCCGTCACCTCGGCTCATTCGCGGGCCACGCGGCTAAGCCGGTCGGCCGACCGGCCGGCCTGCCTCAGCGCTCCCGGTCGGCCGGCCGCGCCCTGCATCGGCGCCCTCGGTCAGCCGCCCGCGCCGCCCCTCAGCGTTCCCGGTCGGCCGCCTCGATCGCCTCCAGTCCCGGTCCGCTGCCGCGGGCTCCGGAGACCGGGCGGCTGCGGGGGCGGACAGGGCCCTCGGTGGGGTCGGGGTCGAGGAGATCGTTGTCGGGGTCGTCGGACGCGTGCGCTGCGTGATCGTCCTCGTCGTCGAAGTCCAGCTCCTCGTCGAAGACGGAGCTGACGTCGAAGCGACAGACGACGCGCTGCGGGTCGGCCTGGTCGAAGGGGGCGGCCAGCCACTCGCCCGGCTCCGGCGGCTCCTCCGCCGCCGCGACCCAGAGCGTGGAGTCGCCCTCCTCCAGGCCGAACTCCTTGTGCCGGGAGGCGATCTCGTCCGGCTCGTACTCCCCGAAGAGCACGCCGAGCGCCGCGTGCACACTGCTGCCGACGACGGCGGACGCGGCGTTCCCGCCGGGCTTCGCCGGGCTCTGCGCGGCCCCCGGCTCCGTGGCCGACCCGGGGTCGAGGTCGGCGATGCGCTGCGCCTGCGACAGCAGCCGCTGCGGCTCCACGACGGTGTAGTCCCGGCGGATCAGCACGCTGAGCGCGCTCGGCTCCTCGGGCCCCGCGTACGCGGGCAGCCCGTCGCTGCCGGGAATCTCGAAGGGCGTGACCTCGTCGTAGGTGTCGTAGAGCAGCTCGTCGTACGCCTCGGCCGCCGCGGCCAGTTGATCGAACGCGGCGTAGACGGCGGCATCGTCCTCACCCGAGCGGCGTTCGACCGCGTCGAGGTGACGGTCCAGCGCGGCTTTGACCGCCTCGGCGGCGGCACGTACCTCGGCAGCGGAGGGCTGCGCAGCATCAGACATAGTGCAGACGCTATCCGTACCCGGGCCGGTCCCGCACAATAGATGCGATGCCGGAATATGAATTCTGCGATGTGTATGTGCCGCGGGGCGTCTCCCGCAAGGCCGCCACACGCCTGCTGACCGACCACGCCGAGTACGGACACTGGGAGTTGGACCGCCTCCGCCTGAACCCGGACGGCAGCCGCAAGGTGCGGCTGCGCCGCCGGATCATCCGCCAGATTCGCGCGACCTGGTGACACGGGCCCGTGAGGGGTCCGTGCCGCACTCCGTTCGCCACGCCGGTCGAGAGCCGAAAGCTGCCCCGCCCCGGATATCCGGAGGCGGGGCATCACCCGAAGGTGCGGGTATTTCTCCCGGTTTGTTCCACTTCGAGAAGTAGCGCGACGAGAATTCGGTCCGTCTGCCGTCTCACCGAAAAAGGCCAGTTCCGTACGCGCGGCGGCCGATAACCGCCCCTGCGTGACCCCTCGGCGGCCTCACCGGCGATCCCGCCGGCCCGGCATCCCCGCAGCACAACGGGACCGGAAGCGGCAGCCCCTTCTTCCGGCCGCCTGCTAGCCGCGCACCCCGCTCGCCGTACGCGCCTTGCGGTACAGGATCACGCCCGCACCGAGCAGCGCCGCACCGGCCGGAAGCAGTGCGCCGACCGGGCCCGGGCCCGTCTCCGCGAGCTGCTGACTCCCGGCCGGCCGGGAATCGGCGGCGGGCGTGGTGACGATCTCGTGGTGCGAGTGCGGCGGCGTCTGCGGATGGATGTCCCCGCCCTGGTCACCGCCGCCCGGGTGCGACGGCTCCGCCGGGTTTCCGGGGTGATCCGGGTTGTTCGGGTTTCCTGGGTTGTCCGGGTTCCCGGGGTTGTCCGGCTCCCCTGGGTGGTCCGGCTCCTGCGGGGGCGGCGTGTCGTCGCCGCCCGGCGGCTGGGACGGGCCCGGCTCGTCCGGGTTGCCCGGCGGCTTGGTGGAGCCGTCGCTGCCGCAGTCCTGACCGGTGGCGGGGTTGAGCCCGCCGATGACGTTGACGCTGTTGCCGCAGATGTTGACCGGGACGTTCACGGACACCTGCACGCTGTTGCCCGAGCCGACGCCCGGGGAGTCGTGCGTGCCCCCCTGAGCCCCTGCCGAGGGGCCCGAGCCGCCGTGCTGCCCGCCGCCCGAGGCGTTCCCGCAGCTGTTGCCCGCCGCCGGGTTGAGCAGGCCGACCACGTTCACGGTGTTCCCGCAGACGTTGACCGGGACGTCCACGGGGACCTGGACCGAATTCCCCGACAGCGCCCCCGGCGAATGAGCGGCCGAGCCGCTCGTGCCCGAATCGGCGTGCGCGTAGCCACCCGAAACGGCGAGTACGCCGCCCGCGGCCACGACAGTGATCAGGCTCTTTCTCGCGACCTTACGCATAGGTCGTCCCTTCCCCATTTCGCATTTCGAAGGGCGGACGGAGCGTGGGTTTCCGTCCCCCCGGGGCGGACGGTCGTGGGTGTCCGCCCGCCGAAAGCCGGTCGGCCCCGGAGCGCATGGCATGCGCCGCGGAGCCGACCGGATCACTCCCCCCTGGGGGTGATGCCCAACGTCACTTGTTGACGCAGGTGTTGCCGAAGGCGGGGTTCAGCAGCCCGATCACGGAGATCGTGTTGCCGCAGGCGTTCACCGGCACGTGAACCGGGACCTGAACGACGTTGCCGGAAAGGACACCCGGCGAGTGGACGGCAGCACCCTGCGCGCCCGAGTCGGCAACGGCCAGACCCGCACCGGCGAGCACGAGACCACCAGCAGCAGCCGCAGCAGCGACGACCTTCTTGATCATTGTTCCTCCTTGTAGGCAATGCGACCGCAAACCTCGGGTCGCATTTCCTGTAACGAGGAAGGCGTAATGAAGCTACGAGCCTATGGTTGCATTCACTCTTTTCAGTTAAATGCTCACGAAAGGCTGACCTGAGTTGACGTCCGTGGTGGACGTCGGCGTCAGCCCCGCGCACCTCCTTGCCCCTGCTCGGGGACCCTTGGGCCCGGTACGGCGAAGGGGCCGGCCCCGCTCGGTGAGCCGGTCGTCAGCCCTGCTCGACGAAGCCGTCAGCTCTGCTCGATGAACCGGTCGAGGACCCGCGTGCCGAACTTGAGGCCGTCCACGGGGACGCGCTCGTCCACGCCGTGGAACATGCCGGCGAAGTCCAGCTCCGGCGGCAGCTTGAGCGGCGCGAAGCCGAAGCAGCGGATGCCGAGGTCGTCGAAGGACTTGGCGTCCGTACCGCCGGAGAGCATGTACGGCACGGCCCGCGCGATCGGGTCCTCGGCCTTCAGCGCGGACTGCATGGCGTCGACGAGCGCGCCGTCGAAGTCGGTCTCCACCGCCTTGTCCGCGTGCACGTCCTCGCGCTTGACCCGCGGCCCGAGGATCCGGTCCAGGTCGGTCAGGAACTCCTCTTCGAGGCCGGGCAGGAAACGGCCGTCGACGTGCGCGGTCGCCTGGCCCGGGATGACGTTGACCTTGTAGCCGGCGCCCAGCTGGGTCGGGGCCGCGGTGTTCTGCAGCGTCGCGCCGATGATCTTCGCGATGCCGCCGAGCTTCGCCAGCGTCTCGTCCATGTTCTCGGGGTCCAGCTCGGTCCCCAGGGCGTCCGACAACTCGTCGAGGAAGGACTTCACGGTCTTGGTCACCCGCACCGGGAACTTGTGCCGGCCCAGCCGCCCGACCGCCTCGCACAGCTCGGTGATCGCGTTGTCGTTGTTGGTCATCGAGCCGTGGCCGGCCGTGCCGTCCACGGTCAGCCGCATCCAGTGCATGCCCTTCTGGGCCGTCTCGACGAGGTAGAGCCGCAGGTTCTCGTTGACGGTGAAGGAGAAGCCGCCGACCTCGCCGATGGCCTCGGTCACGCCCTCGAAGAGGTGCGGGTGCTTGTCGACCAGGTAGCGCGCGCCGTACACGCCGCCCGCCTCCTCGTCCGCGAGGAACGCCAGCACGATGTCGCGCGGCGGCTTGCGGCCGGAGCGCAGCCGGTCGCGGACGACCGCGAGGGTCATCGCGTCCATGTCCTTCATGTCGACCGCGCCGCGGCCCCACACGCACCCGTCGGCGATCTCGCCGGAGAAGGGGTCGTGCGTCCAGTCCACCGCGTTGGCGGGGACGACGTCGGTGTGCCCGTGGATCAGCAGCGCGGGGCGCGAGGGGTCCTCGCCCGCGATCCGGGCCACCGTGGAGGCCCGGCCCTTGTGGGATTCGAAGATCTGCGGCTCCAGGCCGACCTCGGCCAGTTTCTCCGCGACGTACTCGGCGGCGGCCCGTTCCCCCGGGCCCGAGTGGTCGCCGTAATTGCTCGTGTCGATCCGGATCAGGTCGCGGCACAGGTCGACGACCTCGTCCTCGCCGGTGACGCCCGGGGCCGGCTTCGATGTGGCCGGTGCGGGCTTGGACTCGCTCACGCTGCCTCCTCATGGTTCACGGCCGCGGCTCGCGCCGGTACGCGCGGTCACCGCGGCGGGGTCCGCTGCCATCCTCCCTCTCCCCCGGCCCGGGCCCAAGGCCGCAATCCTCCCGACACACGCTGGTCACGGGCGTGCGGGTGGCGGCCGGTCCGGCACCCGCCGCTGCCGCGCCCACTCCCCTCCGAGGTGGCCGGCGCCGCCCCCTCGGCCGAGCGCGTGATCGACCACCCCCAAATGTTTGCTATGGTTTTCCACGTCGGAAGGGCGCAGACGGCCCGCCCGACAGACACCTTGTCCGGGTGGCGGAATGGCAGACGCGCTAGCTTGAGGTGCTAGTGCCCTTTATCGGGCGTGGGGGTTCAAGTCCCCCCTCGGACACCAACCGGTTCCCCACGGTCTCCCGCAGACCGTGGGGAATCGTCGTTTCCGGACCCGTGCGTGTCCAGCGGAGGCCGGTCCTCCGTGCACGACCCCGGCGGGCGGCTCTCCGCAATAACCCCGTGCGTCACGCCGGACGCGCTCATTACGCTGCGCGGGCCGGACGGCCGACGGATCAGTACAGCGCGGGAGGGGGCTGCCTTGGGCGGCACGGAGAAGGTTCTCGTATTCGACGCGGACGACACTCTCTGGGAGAACAACGTCGTCTTCGAGCGGATCATCGAGGAGTTCCTGGACTGGATGACCGACCCGGAGATCGGGCTGCGGCTCGGCCGGGAGGGCGTACGCGCGGCGCTGGACGCCGTCGAGGCGGCGAACGCGAAGGCGCACGGCTACGGCAGCAAGGTGTTCCTGCGCAGCCTGGGCGAGTGTCTGGCGCAGCTGCACGGCAGGGAAGCCACCGCGGAGGAGCTGGCGCGGATCGCGGCGTGGGCGGCGTCGTTCGACGGGGGCGCCGTGGAGCTGATTCCCGGGGTCGCCACCACCCTCGCCGAGCTGGCCGCCCGGCACGAGTTGCTGCTGCTGACCAAGGGAGACGCGGAGGAGCAGCGGCGGAAGGTCGACAACTCCGCGCTGGCGCACCACTTCCGGGGTGTGCACATCGTCGCGGAGAAGGACGTCTCGACCTACCGCGCCCTGGTGCGGGAGTACGCGCTGGCGCCGGAGTCGGCCTGGATGATCGGCAACTCCCCCAAATCCGACATTCTGCCCGCGCGTGCCGCCGGGATGAACGCGGTGTTCATCCCGAACGACCACACGTGGGTGCTGGAGCACAGCGAGCTGGATCCCGCGGACGAGAAGGTGCTGCGGCTCACCGCCTTCCCGGAGCTGCTGCACCACTTCTGAGGCGGCTATTCCATGGGCGGCGCGCCCTCCCCCGCGCCGGGGCCCTGGGGCGGATCGCCCAGGTCGAGCGTGCGGGTGATGCCCGCTTCGGCCAGGAATCGTTCGTCGTGACTCACCACGATCAGCGCTCCTTCGTAGGCGTCGAGTGCGGCGACCAGTTGGCGCACGGACGCCAGGTCGAGGTTGTTGGTGGGCTCGTCCAGCAGCAGGAGCTGCGGGGCGGGCTCGGCGAGCATGAGGGCGGCGAGGGTCGCGCGGAAGCGTTCGCCCCCGGAGAGGGTGGCGGCCGGCTGATCGGCCCGGGCGCCCTTGAACAGGAAGCGGGCCAGCCGGGCCCGGATGTGGTTGTCGGTGGCCTGCGGGGCGAAGCGGGCCACGTTCTCGGCGACGGACAGCCCGTCGTCGAGCACGTCCAGCCGCTGGGGCAGGAAGCGGTGCGGTACGTGGACCGTCGCCTCGCCCGCAGTCGGCGCGAGTGCGCCGGCGACCGTACGGAGCAGGGTGGTCTTGCCGGAGCCGTTCGGGCCGACGAGCGCCAGCCGCTCGGGGCCGCGCAGTTCGAGGTTGACGTGGGTGCCGCAGCGGGTGGTCACGTCCCGCAGGGTGAGCACGCCGCGACCCGGCGGCACGGCGGTGTGCGGAAGGTCGACGCGGATCGTCTCGTCGTCACGGACCGCCTCGGCCGCTTCGCTGAGCCGTTCTCTGGCCTCCTTGAGCTTCTCGGTGTGCATGATGCGGTGTTTGCCGGCCGAGACCTGGGCCTGGCGCTTGCGCTCGTTCATGATGACCTTCGGCTCGCGCTTGTTGGCCGACATCTTGTTGCCGTAGCGGACCCGGCGGGCCAGCTTGACGTGGGCGTCGCTCAGGTCGCGCCGCTGACGCTGCACGTCGGCCTCGGCGACCCGCACCATGCGCTCGGCGGCCTCCTGCTCGACGGCGAGCGCGGCCTCGTAAGCGGTGAAGTTGCCGCCGTACCAGTGGACCTCGCCGGCCCGGAGGTCGGCTATCTGGTCGACCAGGTCGAGCAGCTCCCGGTCGTGGCTGACCACGACCAGCACGCCGGACCAGCGCGCGACCGCTTCGTACAGCCGGGCGCGGGCGCGGCGGTCGAGGTTGTTGGTGGGCTCGTCGAGCAGCAGCACGTCGGGGCGGCGCAGCAGCAGGGCGGCCAGCCGGAGCAGTACGGACTCGCCGCCGGAGACCTCGCCGAGGGTGCGGTCCAGCTCGATGCCGTCCAGGCCGAGCTGGTCGAGGGTGGCGCGGGCGCGCTCCTCGACGTCCCAGTCGTCCCCGACGGCGGTGAAGTGCTCCTCGCTCGCGTCGCCTGCCTCGATGGCGTGCAGCGCGGCGCGGGTGCGGGCGATGCCCAGGATCTCGTCCACGGGAAGGGCGGCGTCCAGGGTGAGGTTCTGCGGGAGGTGGCCGATGTCGCCGGTGCTCTTCACGCTGCCCGCGGTGGGGCTGAGCTCACCGGCGAGGAGCTTGAGCAGGGTGGATTTTCCGGCGCCGTTGAGGCCGATGAGGCCCGTACGCCCGGGGCCGACGGTGAGCTGGAAGTCGTCTAGGACTGGTGTGCCGTCGGGCCAGGCGAAGGTCAGGCCGGTGCAGACGACGGAGGCGGCGCGACCGGAACGGTCGTTCGTAGACATACAGGTCTCCTGGAGCGGGCGTGGGCTGATGAGGAACAGCGCAGGGAGACACCGCTGAAGCGGGGGACCGTGAGGTGCCGGCCACCGAGGACGCGTACGGAGCTGTCGTACGCATTCCGCGTACATGTCCGCGTACGCGGGGCGGCTGGTCGGCCGTCGTGGGCACGATGGCACGCCGAGGTCGGTTCACGGTGCGCTGGGATCAGCGCGGCGTCTCAGGACCTCAGACGAGCAACGGCCTTCTCCAATCGACGGCAATGGGGCCGGAAATGACGCTACGCCGAGCGCGACGAAAACGCAAACGCTATTTTCGTAGCGTTAGCGAGGAACGGTTTCCGCGCGCCCGGCGGGACGACGCTCGCCGGGAGGCGGCGAGGGCGGCCGCGGAGTTACGCGCGCGGCCGCAGGCGGACCCGCGCCGGGCCCTTGGCCTGCAGGGTGATGCCCGCGCCGACCGGCACCTCGGCGTCGTCGGCGGCCTCCGGGTCGTAGGCGCGCAGCAGCGTCGCCAGCGCCAGGACCGACTCCAGCATCGAGAAATGCTGGCCGATGCAGGCCCGCGGGCCGCCGCCGAACGGGAACCACGCGTAGCGGTGCCGCCCGGCCGACCGCTCGGGCGTGAACCGATCGGGGTCGAAGCGCTCCGGGTCCTCCCACAGGTCCGGGTTGCGGTGCGTGACCCAGGGGGCGACCACGACGTCCGAGCCGGCCCGGATGCGGTAGCCGCCGATCTCGGTGTCCGCGACGGCCCGGCGGCCGACCACGGGAGCGGCCGGGTAGAGCCGCATGCCCTCCTTGAGCACCCGCGTCAGGTACGGCAGCCGCTCCAGGTCGGCGGCGGTGGGCGCACGGTCGCCCAGCACCTCGTCGATCTCCCGCTGGGCACGTGCCCGCTCCTCGGGGTGGCGGGAGAGCAGGTGGAGGGTGAAGGCCATGGAGGTCGCGGTGGTCTCGTGGCCGGCGAGCAGGAAGACCAGCACCTGGTCGCGGATCTCGGTCGCGTCCAGGCTGCCGTCCTCCTCGCTGCCCGCCTGCGCGAGAAGGGTGAGCAGGTCGTCGCCCGCGGGGCCGTCGGGTGCCGCGCGGCGCTCGGCGATGATCCGGTCGCAGACCGCGTACACCTCGCGGATCGCGGCCATCGCGCGGCGGTTGCCGGGCGTCGGCCACTCGCGCGGCAGGTTCACCGGCGCGTACGCGCGGCTCAGCGCATAGTCGTTGATCACCGGGAAGGAACGGTGGATGACCTCGACGGCGGCCTCGACATCGGCGCCGAAGAGGATGCGCGCGACCGTCCGCAGGGCCAGCCGACTCATCTCGCCGACCAGGTCGACGCTGTCCCGAGCGCGCCAGCGCTCGACGACCGCGGCGGCCTCCTGGGCGATGGCGTCGGCGTACCCGTCGACCCGGCGCTTGGTGAAGAGCGGCTGCACCAGCCGGCGCTGCCGCAGATAGTCGGCGTCCTGGCTGGTCAGCAGGCCGTTCCCGAAGGCGGCGCGGACCTCTGCGTAGAAGGGGTTGTCCTTGCGGAAATTCGCGGCCTCCGTGCCGAGCACCTGCTGCACGCCCTCGGCGGAGAACACGCCGTGGACAACGGTCCGCAGTCCGGGCGGGCCGGCCGAGATCCGCACCACGTCACCGTGGTCGCGGCGGGCCCGGAGGAAGGCCCCCAGGGAGTCCTGCTGGAGTTCAAACATCGCCCCGAGGAGCGGCAGCCCCTTGGGTCCGGGTATCGCCGCTACGGGGCCCGCAGCGGTGTGCGCATCATGGTCAGTGGTGGCATTCATACCCCGGGCCCTACCCCAAAGCCCGTCTCGATACGACGAGTTGAGGGCCCCACACGGGGGCCGTTCGCACCGGCCCCGGTGCCCCGTACGATGGACCGGTGATCAACAAGCGTTCCCGCCGACCCGCCGACCGGGCCGCCTCCTGCCGTGTCACGGTGTGCCGCGGCTGCTGCTGCGGCGACGCGAGCAAGATCCCCGGCGTCGACCACGCGGGGCAGATCCCGCGGCTGCGCGCGGCGCTGGACGGCGCGGCCCCGGTGCGCGCCTCGGAGTGCCTGGACGTCTGCGACCAGGCGAACGTGGTCGTGGTCCAGCCGTCGCCCGAGGGGCGCGCGGCGGGCGGCCGGCCCGTATGGCTGGGCCTGGTCAACGACGACGACGCGCTGGCGGACATCGCGGCGTGGATCCGGGCGGGCGGCCCGGGCATCGCCGAGCCGCCCGGCATCCTCGACCTCTACGCGATCAAGGTCTCCCGCCGCGTCAGCGAGGGCCTGCCGGGCTGACGGCGGGAACGGCCCCACGGGCGCGTGCGGCCCGTCCGGGGCCGCCGCGCCGGTGCCGGCCCCGTCCCGCCCGGAAGCCGCCTCACGCGTGGCAGTGGCCCTCTCCCCCGCCCTCCCGCGGCAGGTCCAGCGCCGGATTGCGGTCGAAGAAGCCGGTCGGCCTGAGGGTGAACCCGCAGCGGTCGACGGGCATGACCGGCCAGTCCTCCAGCCGCGGCAGGTGGGTGGGGCCGAAGGTGTGCCAGAGGGTGAGGGCGGTGTCCGAAAGGGACTCGCCCGGCGCGCTCCAGGCGCTGACGCCCGCGCCTCCCGGGTGCTGGTTGGGGTAGTCGCCGTCCGGGTAGCGCCGTTCGGGCCGGCCCGCGGTGACCCACAGGTGCTTGGTGGCGTACGCGACGCGGGCCGCGACCGGTGAGCCCGGCCGCGCG
Organism: Streptomyces sp. NPDC053560; assembly: GCF_044544605.1. NCBI lineage: Bacteria > Bacillati > Actinomycetota > Actinomycetes > Kitasatosporales > Streptomycetaceae > Streptomyces > Streptomyces sp. NPDC053560. The sequence goes on from NZ_JBITXI010000002.1 coordinate 626,808, forward strand.
AGCAGCGTGGGCCCGGACTGCGGCTGGAGGGTGTACGCGACGGGCTGCCCCATGCGGTTGCGGGAGCCCGGGTTGGTGATCCGCCAGCGGCGCCCCGCGGCCGGGTCGGCGAGCCGGCCGCCGTCCCCGGAGTCGGTGACCGGCGTGGCCCGGACGGTGAAGGCGTTGCCGTTCGGGTTGTCCGGGCCCATGGGCAGCGGGACGACGTCGACCTCCTCGACGGTGTTGGCGTGCCCGTCGACGGCCGGGTCCAGCCGGGCGCAGAAGAGGTGCTGGTGGTACGGCGCCTGGAGGCCGGGCGCGATCTCGGTGGCGTAGGGCGACTCCGTACCGGGTTCGGAGGCGGAGGTCTGCACCAGGCCGGTGGACTTCACCTCGAACTCGATCGTGCCGTCCTGGTAGAGGTACCAGTAGAAGCCGTAGTCGTAATTGCCGAGGGTCGCGATGTACGAGAGGACGAGGCGGCGGGAGCGGCGGCTGTCGGCGGTGAAGCCGTCGAACATGTTGGTGTGCTTCCAGAGCAGGCCGTGGTCCTCTTCGTGCAGGCAGATGGCGTTCGGCAGCGTCTCGGGGTGCCCGGTGTCGCCGGCCACGACGGCGTCGACGTACCGGATCTCGCCGAGACAGTCGCAGCCCAGACGGAGCGCGTTGGCGTTCCGGCCGAGGGTGTACTCGCCGACGTCGAGGTAGCAGACCCAGTTGCGCGCGGGGTCCGGCTCGGCGTACGGCACGGCCATCTCGGCGAGCGAGGCGCGGTGCAGTACGGGCCGTAGGCGGTCGCCGTCGCGGTAGCCGATCTCGTGCAGGACCAGGCCCTCGCGGGCGTTGAAGTCCAGCCGCAGGCGCCAGTTCTGCCAGGTGAGGACGTGGTCCTCCAGGGTGAAGGAGGGCCCTTCGGGCTGGGTGATCTCCAGCGGTTTCAGGTCCGTACGGGCGGGGCCGCTGAACTCCGCCTCGTAGCGGCCGCATTCGGCGGGCACGGGGACGGCGCCGGTGTCGATCAGGCGGAGGACGCGGCCCTCGGTGAGGTCCACGTCGGCGACGAGGCCGCCGACCGGGTGCGCGAACGGGTTGTCCGACTCCGAGCAGCGCAGGAAGGTCAGCGAGCGCAGCATGCGCCGGCCGGTCTCCTCGGGCCTGCCGAAGTTCCCGGCGGCCAGCGGGGCCGCGATGACCAGGTCCAGGTCGGTGATGCCGCGGTCGGCCATGGCCTTGCGCCAGCCCGCGTCGGCCTTGACGACCTCGTCGCAGCGGTCGAACTCCTCGAAGAGCAGCGGCGGCTGCCCGTCGGCCACCGGGTCCAGCGGGCGGTACGCCACGAGGGCGCGCGCCGCGAGGTCCACGAGGGCCTCCGCGGCTTCCCCGGTGGCGGGCTCCAGGAGGGTGACGCGGAGCCGCCGTACGACGGGGTCACCGGGGCGGTGCGCGGAGACGGTGTGCCGGTCCGGCTCGTCGAGGAGGACGAGGGGGAAGCGGGTCGTGCCGCCCGCCCGGCCGGACGCGGTCAGCACCTCGCGCGCCGTGTCGATCTCGTGCGCGGTGAGCGGGTCGAGCGGGTGCCGGACCTCGGCGGGGGCTTCGGCTGCGGCGGTCATCGGCGGTTCTCCTGCCCTACGGCGGTCATCGGCGGCCTCGTCCTGTACGGCTGCGGCGGTCATCGGCGGTTGTCCTCCCGTACGGCGGTTCCGAGGTGCGGCCCGGGTTCGGCGGTGGCCGCCTTCTCCAGCTGGAACGCCTCGTTGCCCAGGCCGATCCGGGCGTGCACCCAGGGGCGGACGGCACGCAGTACGCGCCCGTGCACGAGTCCGGCGACGGCGGCAAGCCCCATGAGGGCGGGCAGCAGCCAGTTCAGCGGGGAGCCCGCCCCGGCGCCGACCAGGACGCCGAAGTCCTTGACCGCGTAGACCAGGACGACCAGCAGGGCGAGTCCGGCGACGGCGGCAGCGGTGAGCCGGCCGGCCTGGGCGCGGCCCGCGCCGCGGCGTACGAAGAAGGCGATGACCGCCGCGCATGCGGTGGCCATCAGGGCGATGACCCCGAGGGCGCCGAGGTTGCCGCCCCACGTGAAGAGCCGCAGGACGGGCGTGGTGGGGTCGCCCGCCGGTGCCCGGTCGGTGACCGCGAACGCCACGACGACCAGGAGCGAGACGACGGTCTGCAGGAGCGATCCGAGGGCCGGGGCACCGCTGGCCTTGGAGGTGCGGCCGAGGGGCGCGGGCAGCAGGCCCTCGCGGCCCATGGCGAAGGCGTAGCGGGCCACGACGTTGTGGAAGCTGAGCATCGAGGCGAAGATGCCGGTCACGAAGAAGACGTGCAGGACGTCGGTGAACACGCCGCCGAGGCAGGGCTCGGCGAGCGCGAAGATCAGGCCCGGGCCCTCCTTGCCGGCGGCGGCCACGACACGGTCGGGCCCGGTGGCCACGCCGATGAGCCAGGAGCTGAGGGCGAAGAAGACCGCGGAGAAGCCGACGGCGAGGTACATCGCGCGGGCCACGACGGTCTGGGGCCGGCTGGTCTCCTCGGCGTACACCGGGGCCTGTTCGAAGCCGAGGAAGCCGGCGACGGCGAAGCACAGGGCCGTGCCGAGGCCCGCGCCGCCGAGCGTCGCGGGGTCGAATGCGTGCAGGGAGAGGCCCTGCGGGCCGGGCTGCGTGGCGAACGCGAGGTCGAAGACAACGATGAGGGCGACCTCGATCAGGAGCAGGACGCCGAGCACTCGGGCGTTGAGATCGATCTTCAGGGCACCGAGGGCGCCGGTGAGCAGGACGGCGAGGAGGGCGGGGACCCACCACACGATGGTGATGCCGAAGAACGTGCCGAGCAGCGCGGCGAATTCGAAGCCGAAGATGCCGTAGATGCCGACCTGGAGGGCGCAGTAGGCGGCGAGCGCCACGAAGGACGCGCCGGCGCCCGCGGTGCCGCCCAGCCCCCTGGCTATGTAGGCGTAGAAGGCGCCCGCGTTGTGCACGTGCCGGCTCATCTCGGCGTAGCCCACGCTGAACAGCGCCATCACGACGCCGAGGATGACGAACAGCAGCGGCTGCCCGACGATGCCCATGACCTGGTACGTGGTGGCCATGACGCCGGCCACGACCATCAGCGGGGCGCTGGCGGCCAGTACGGACAGGAGGAGCCCGGCGGTGCCGATGCGGCCCGCGCGCAGGGCGCGTTCCTGTCCCTTGAAGGTGCTGATCTCGTGCGTACTGCCGGTCGGCATGGCGGAACGGTCCTCTCGGGGGACGGCGGGATCAGGTGGTGCGCAGGGCGGTGTCGCGGGCGGCCCTGAAGGCGCGCGCCGGGTCGCGGTCGGGGTAGCTCCACGGTTCGGCGGTGACGTACGGGCCGATGCGGTGGAAGAGGGCCGCGGCCTCGGCCAGGCGCCCTTCGCAGAACTTGGCGTGGGCGAGGAAGTTCAGGTCGACCTTGCCGCGCGGGTGGCCGGAGTCGCCCTCCCACTCCAGCCACCAGTCGAAGGCGGTCTTCATGGCCTGGCGAGCGCGGCGGGTGGCCCAGTGGCCCGACGCCACCGGGTCGGCGGGCTCCAGCCCTGCGGCGGCCAGGACGCGGTACCGCTCGGCGTGCGCGACGACGGGCAGGACGGCCAGCGGGGAGTCGGCGGGAGCCTGTTCGACGGCCCAGGCGGCGAAGTCGTAGACCTGGTGGAGCGGGTCGTCGGTGTCGCCCTGCTGGTGTTCGGCGAGGCAGGCGGCCATGAGGTGGTGGGCGTGGTGGTGGCCGGGATGCCGGGCGCGCACCTGGTCGAAGGCGTGCTCGCGCGCGTCGGGGGTGCCGGTGGCGCGGGCCAGCAGCAGCGCGGCGAGCCAGGGGGTGGGGTCGGCGGGCGCCATCCGGGCGGCGGTCAGGCAGCTCTCGCGGGCGATCTCGGCGGGCTCCCCGCCGCGCAGCGCCCGGTGGACCATGGCGGCGGCGACGAAGGCGGCGGCGTCGGGGCTGTCGGGCTCGGCGAGCTGCCACTCGCGGGCCCAGACGGCGCCGGTACGGGCGGCGCCGAGCGCCATCAGGCGGTGGCCTCGGCGGTCCCAGTCCGTGCCGGTCGCGGCGAGGAGGGAGCGGGCGACGATCCAGCGGCCCTGCGCGAGGGCGTCGAGGGCCGCGGCCAGCTCGGCGTCGTCGAGCGCGGGACGGACCGCGGCGGGGTCCTTGCGGCGGGGGCGCCCCAGAGGTGGGGGTGGGGGCGGTGGAGTCATACCAGGCGTCTCTCCACGGCGCTCTTCCCTCCGGAACCCCGCGCGGGGCGGACATGTGCAGGTTTGATGAACGGATCGACACGGGGTGATCACAGACAGCAAACCGGCCCCCAGGGGTCTCCGTCAACCCCCGCCCGAGTGACCTCGTGGACACCAACACCCCCACGGACAACGCCCGTTCGGCAGCACTCCATGGCAGCCACGTCCCCCCTCTCACACCCTCCGCCTCCCACCCTCGCGCAATTAATAATGGCGAGTATTAATATGGAGGCCATGGCGAGAACGGCGGGCACCGAGACCCGGGACAAGCTGATCCGCGCCGCGGAGGAGATCTTCGCGGCGCAGGGCGTCGACGGCGCCCAGACCCGCGACATCGTGCGGTTGGCCGGCCAGAGCAACCCGTCGGCGGTGCAGTACCACTTCGGGTCCCGCGCGGGCCTGCTGGACGCGGTGATGGCCGGCCGGCTGGGGCGTACGGAGGCGGCGCTGGCGCCCGTCCTGGAAAAGCTGCCGGACCCGGGCCTGGAGGACCTGGTCCGCGCGCTGGTCACGGCCGAGGCGACCCAGCTGAGCGACGTACGGGGACTGCGCTGCCTGCGGATCTCCGCGCAGCTCAGCCACGAGAGCGGCATCCGTACCCGGACGCCGCACCCCACGCTGGCGGGCACCGCGTACTGGCGGCTGATCGAGCGGATCGAGGCCGCCCTCGCGGCGGCGGAGCTGCCCGAACCGGTCCGGCTGGAGCGTACGGACCTGGCGCTGACGCTGATCGGCGCGGCGCTCGCCGACCGGGCCCGGCAGTACCTCGACGGCGCGCGTCCGCTCACCACGGAGCCCGTCTTCCTCGCCGACCTCGTCACGACCACGGTGGCGCTGCTGCGCGCCCCCGCCCCGGAGCAGGGGTGACCCGCTCCCCGACACAGGAGTGCACGATGACCGATCTGACCGGCAGGACCATCCTCATCACCGGCGGCGCGCGCGGGCTGGGCGCCGAGGCGGCGAAGCAGGCCGTCGAGGCCGGCGCGCGCGTCGTCCTCACCGACGTGCTCGCCGAGGAGGGCGCGGCCACCGCGGCGGCGCTGGGCGACCGGGCCCGTTTCCTCGTCCACGACGTGACGTCCGAGGAGGACTGGCAGCGGGTGGCGGACTTCGCGGTCGCGGAGTTCGGCGGCCTCGACGGGCTGGTCAACAACGCGGGCATATCCACAGGCCAGCCGCTGGAGACCATCTCGGTCGACTTCTTCCGCAAGGTGATCGACATCAATCTCACCGGCGTCTTCATCGGCATGAAGACCGTCATCCCGCTGATGCGCGAGCGCGGCGCCGGCTCCATCGTCAACATCTCCTCGGCGGCCGGGCTGATGGGCCTCGCGATGACCGGCGGCTACGGCGCCTCCAAGTGGGGCGTACGCGGCCTCTCGAAGGTCGCCGCCGTGGAGCTGGGCACGGACCGCATCCGCGTCAACTCCGTGCACCCGGGCATGACGTACACCCCCATGACGGCGGGCGTCGGCATCCAGCAGGGCGAGGGCAACTACCCCAACACCCCGATGGGCCGCGTCGGCGAGCCGCACGAGATCGCGAGCGCGGTGGTCTACCTGCTCTCCGACGCCGCGTCGTACGTGACCGGCGCCGAACTCGCGGTGGACGGCGGCTGGACCACCGGGCCGACGGTGAAGTACGTGATGGGGCAGTGAGGCGGGCCGGGCGGCCGGTGGGGCACTCGGCCGGGCGCCCGATGCGACGCCCGGCGGGGCCCCGGTGCGGCACGCGGAGAGGCGGCGGGCTCGCGGGACCCGGCGGGGCGGTGGCCCGCTGCACCGCCCCGCCGCCGACCGCCCGCCGTCGGCCGTCGGCCGTCGGCCGTCTGATTGCATGGCCCCATGACCGATCAGCAGCCGGACGGGACCGGACCGCAGCAGCCGCTCAACGCCGACGAGATCCTCGACATCGTCGACGAGCACGACCGGGTCGTGGGGCAGGCCCCGCGCGGTGAGGCGTACGCGCGCCGGCTGCGGCACCGCTGCACCTTCATCCTCGCCCGGGACGCGCAGGACCGGATCTTCGTGCACCGCCGCACCGCGCAGAAGCTGGTCTTCCCCTCGCACTACGACATGTTCGTCGGCGGCGTGGTCGGCGCGGGCGAGTCCTACGACGACGCGGCGCTGCGCGAGGCGGAGGAGGAGCTGGGCGTGACCGGACTCCCCCGCCCCGAACCGCTTTTCAAGTTCCTCTACGAGACGCCGGAGCACACCTGGTGGTCGGCGGTCTATGAGGTGCGCTGCACGCTGCCGGTCGCCCCGCAGACGGAGGAGGTGGCCTGGCACGCGTTCCTCACGGCGGAGGAGCTGGCGGCCCGGCTGCCGGAGTGGGAGTGGGTGCCGGACGGCCTGGAGGCGTTCCGGCGGCTGCGCGACCGGGAGGCCGCCGGGCGGCCTCGCGACCGGGAGGCCGCCGGGCGGCCGGCCGCCGGATAGGGTACGCCTCATGATCTTCACGGACCGCGTGCGGGCGCTCGCCGCCGACCTGCGTCTGTGGTTCGCGCCCGGGCGGCTCCGCAGCGAGGGCACCACCCCCGACTACCGCTTCTCGCTCGCCAACGAGCGCACCTTCCTGGCCTGGCTGCGTACCGCGTTCGCGCTGATCGGCGGCGGCTTCGCGGTCGACCAGTTCCTGCCGTCGCTGCACCAGACGGTACGGACGGTGTTCACGGTGGCGCTGCTCGCGGGCGGCGCGCTGTGCGCCGTGCGCTCGGTCAACCACTGGGTGCGCTGCGAGCGGGCGATGCGGCGCGGCGAGGACCTGCCGGCCTCGCGCTTCCCGGCGCTGCTGGGCGCGGGCGTCGGGCTGCTGGCGGTGGCCATCGCGGTGGTCGTGCTGCTGGGCTGGACGCGCTGACGATGAGCGGTGCGGAGGAACGCCCGGCGCCGGTCAGGGACCCCGGCCTGCAGCCCGAGCGGACCCGGATGGCGTGGCGGCGTACGACGCTGTCGTGCGCGGTGGCGGTGGTACTGGCCTGGCGTCAGGTGCTGGTCACCGGCGAGCCCACCGCGGCGGAGGTCGTCCTCGTCGCGCTGCTGGTCCTCGCCGGGCTGGCCTTCCTCACCGCCGCGCACACGCGCATGCGCCGGCTGGCCGCCCCCGCGTCGGCGGGACCGCCCCGGACCATGGGCACCCGCACGGCACTGCTGGCGACCGGCTGCACGCTGATCCTGGTGGGTCTGGGCGCGGCGATCACGCTGTAGCGCCGCGGGGGCCGCAGAACGGCGGGCGCCGCAGAACCGCGGCCCTGGGAGGTCCAGCCCCGATCCCGGCCATAAGCCCCCTCACCCCCCAAAAGCCCCCTTCGCCGCCCTGCGTATCTCCTCCGTCAGCGCCTCGGGTGCGGTGGCGTTCGCGCCGTGGCCCTGGCCCGCGAGGGTCACCACACGGGCGTCCGGCAGGACGGCCGCCAGGTCGGCCACGCGTTCGCGCAGGTGCGGGAAGCTCTGCTCGCCCTGGAGCAGGGTCACCGGCAGCCCGAGCGCGCCGTACCGGTCCACGCCGAGGCCGAGCGCGTCGATGATCTCGTCCTCGACGATCTGCGCCTCGGCATGCGTGGCGATGAGCGCCTGCACGCGGGGGTCCTTGAGCATCTCCTCGACCGCCTCGGCCGGCATGCCGGTGATCGCGCGCGAGTGGATGCGTATCGCCTCCGTCGGGTCGCCGGCGTCCAGCGCGGCACGGGCCCGCGGTCCCGCCTCCCCCACGAGCGGCGACCGGGTCGGTATCGGCGGGTCGTACGCGACCACCCCGGCGAAGGGGGACGGGTCGCGGAGCGCGGCCTCCAGCGCGGCCACGGCACCCGAGGAGTGCCCGACGAGCAGCACGGGCCCGTCCGCGGCCAGCGACTCGGCGACCGCCAGCACATCGGCCGCCTCGACCGCCATCGAGTGGCCGCGGCCGATGCGCACCCCGGGCGCGTAGATCCGGCGGCGTATGCGGACCACCCGGAAGCCGTCGGTCAGCAGGCGGGCGACCTCGTCCCAGGACTCGGGGCCCCGGCCGCCCGGATGAACGACGAGCACGGTGGGCCCGCTGCCCCCGTCGTCGACGGCGGAGAGCGGGACGCCGTCGGGGGCGAGAACGCGCAGTTCGGTCATGCGACCGATGATCCTCGTCACTGTCCGTCACCGCATCCCATTTTCCGGCGCGGACCGCCCCCTCCTCCGACGCGACCGAGGGACCGCCGGTCCTCCCTTCCCCCGACCCGCCCGAGCGCCGCATGTGACGCGCGGAACACCCCCGCCGCGCAACGTGTTCGCGTCGCCCTCTGGACGCCATACCGACTAGTCGGCATGATCGTGGACGGTCACACTCCACCGACCGGCAGACGGAGGCGCACGATGAGCAAGGACAACCCGCCCGGCCTCGACCTGGAGCGGCTCCGCGCCCACCTGGACCGGGAACGCCCGGGCCTGGTCGCGGGCCCGCTGAGCGCCGAGCTGGTCCAGGGGGGCCGGTCCAACCTCACGTACCGCGTCACCGACGGCACCGGCCGCTGGGTGGTCCGCCGCCCGCCGCTCGGCCATGTCCTGGCCACCGCGCACGACATGGCCCGCGAGCACCGGGTGATCAGCGCGCTGCACGATACCCCGGTGCCGGTGCCCGAGACACTGCTCCTGTGCCAGGACGAGGAGGTCATCGGGTCGCCCTTCTACGTCATGGAGCTGGTCGAGGGGACGCCGTACCGCACGGCCGAGCAGCTGCGGCCGCTCGGCCCCGGGCGCACCCGCGACATCGTGCTCCGCCTCGTCGACACCCTCGTGGACCTGCACGCCGTCGACCCGGCGTCGGTGGGGCTGGGCGACTTCGGGCGGCCCGACGGCTTCCTGGAGCGGCAGCTGCGCCGCTGGGGCAAGCAGCTCGCCGCGTCCAAGAACCGCGCACTGCCCGGCATCGACGAGCTGCACGAGGCGCTGGGCCGGAAGCTGCCCGCCTCCCCCGCGCCCGCCGTCGTGCACGGTGACTACCGCCTGGACAACGTCCTGGTCGGCGCGGACGACCGGATCGCGGCGGTGCTGGACTGGGAGATGTCCACGCTCGGCGACCCGCTCACCGACCTCGGCCTGCTCGCCATGTACAGCGAGCAGGAGGAGTCGCCCGACTCGCCCGTCACCACCACCCGCAGCGCCCCGGGGCACCCCGAACCGGGCGAGCTGATCGAGCGGTACGCAGCCGGCTCCGGGCGCGACGTCTCGCAGGTCGCCTGGTACACCGCGTTCGCGTACTTCAAGCTCGCGGTGATCCTCGAAGGCATCCACTACCGGTACACGCTCGGCCAGACCGTCGGCGCGGGCTTCGACCGGATCGGCGAGGTCGTGCCGCGCTTCATCGACAACGGCCACCGCACCCTGTCCACCCTGTCCGCCGTGAAGGAAGGCTGAGGCCGCTCATGGACTTCGCATTCGACGCCCGTACCGAGGAACTCCGCGCGAAGCTGCTCGCGTTCATGGACGAGCACGTGTACCCGGCCGAGCAGGTCGCGCACGAGCAGCGGGCCGAACTCGCCTCGCCGTGGGACACCCCGGCGATCGTCGAGGAGCTGAAGGCGGAGGCCCGCAAGCAGGGCCTGTGGAACCTCTTCCTCCCCGACGCGGAGTACGGTGCCGGGCTCACCAACCTCCAGTACGCGCCGCTCGCCGAGATCACCGGCCGCAGCCCGCAGCTCGCGCCGACCGCGCTGAACTGCGCGGCGCCGGACACCGGCAACATGGAGGTACTCACCCAGTTCGGCAACGAGCAGCAGAAGAAGCAGTGGCTGCAGCCGCTGCTGGCCGGTGAGATCCGCTCCGCGTTCGCGATGACCGAGCCGGAGGTCGCGTCCTCGGATGCCACCAACATCGAGACGCACATCGCGCGGGACGGCGACGACTACGTCATCAACGGCCGTAAGTGGTACATCTCCGGCGCGATGAACCCGCTCTGCCAGATCTTCATCGTGATGGGCAAGACCGACCCGGACGGCGAGGACATCCGCCGCCAGCAGTCGATGATCCTCGTGCCGCGCGACACGCCGGGCCTGACGGTCAAGCGCGCGATGCAGGTCTACGGGTACGAGGACCACTACCACGGCGGCCACGCCGAGGTGCTGTTCGAGAACGTACGCGTCCCGGCGTCGAACCTCGTCGGCGAGGAGGGCGGCGGCTTCGGCATCGCGCAGGCCCGCCTCGGCCCGGGCCGCATCCACCACTGCATGCGGCTGATCGGCATGGCCGAGCGGGCCATCGAGCTGATGTGCAAGCGGGCGGTGGGGCGTACCGCCTTCGGCAAGCCGCTCGCCCAGCAGGGCGTCGTGCACAACTGGATCGCGGACGCGCGGGTCGCGGTCGAGCAGCTCCGGCTGCTCGTCCTGAAGACCGCGTGGCTGATGGACACGGTCGGCAACAAGGGCGCGCACACCGAGATCCAGTCCATCAAGATCGCCACGCCGCGCACGGTCGTGGACATCATCGACCAGGCCGTCCAGCTGCACGGCGCGGGCGGCGTCAGCCAGGACTTCCCGCTCGCCGAACTCTGGGCCGGCGCCCGCACCCTCCGCCTCGCGGACGGCCCGGACGAGGTCCACCAGCGCTCCCTGGCCCGCCGGGAGATCAAGAAGTACCTGTAGTTCGCATACGGAAGCGCCCCCACGCCGGACGTGGGGGCGCTTCTTCGCCCCTACGGCCGCAGCGCCCGCAGCAGCAGATCCGCCAGGTGGTCGGCGACCTGGCTCGGGGTGAGCGGGCCGCCCTCGCGGTACCAGGTGCCGAGGTGGTGGACCGAGCCGAAGTGGTAGTCCACGATCAGGTCGGCCGGGACGTCGGCGGTGAAGACGCCCGCCTCCTGGCCCTCTTCGATCAGCGCGCGGAAGCGCTCGTGGTAGCGGCGCCGCTCCGCGCGCACCTGCTTGTCCTTCTCCGGCGAGAGCTGGTGCATGGAGCGGAAGAAGATCTTCGTGTCGTCGAGGTTCTCGATGGTGGTGACGACGACGTCCGCGGCGGCCTCGCGGAGCCGCTGCTCCACCGGCGCGTCGGCGTTCGCGAAGTGGTCCAGGCGCTCCTGCTGGAGGCGGAGCACCCGGCCGTAGACCTCGTGCAGCAGGTCGTCCTTGGAGCCGAAGTAATGGTACAGGGCGCCCTTGGTGACGCCCGCCGCCTCGACGATCTCCTGGACCGAGGTCCGGTCGTACCCCTGCTCGGCGAAGAGCCGGGTGGCGGTGGCCAGCAGCCGCTGTGCCACGGGCTTCGTGCTCCCGTCCGTCGTGCCGGCCATCGCCCTCACCTGTCCTTCTCCGTACTGTTCGCGTGCTGTGGAGGCTAGCCGCGGTCCCGCAGCTCCCGTCGGAGGATCTTCCCACTCGTGGTCTTCGGCAGCTCCGGCAGGACCTCGACCGCCCGGGGATATTTGTACGCGGCCAGCCGTTCCTTGCAGTAGGCGGCCAGTTCGTCGGGGGCCGGGGACTGGCCGGGACGCAGGCTGACGTACGCCTTGACCGATTCCCCGCGGTAGGCGTCCGGAACGCCGACGACGGCGGCCTCGCGGACGGCGGGGTGGCCGTAGAGCACGTCCTCGACCTCGCGCGGCCAGACCTTGAAGCCGGACGCGTTGATCATGTCTTTCTTGCGGTCGACGACGTACAGCCAGCCGTCGGTGTCCATGAAGCCGATGTCGCCGGTGCGCAGCTCGCCCTCCGGTATCGCCTCAGCGGTGGCGTCGGGGCGGCGCCAGTAGCCGGGGACGACCTGGGGGCCGCGTACGGCGATCTCGCCCTGTTCGCCGAAGGGCACGTCCCGGCCCTGGTCGTCGATGATCCGTACGACGGTGTCGGGGCCGGGGACGCCGACCGCGAGGGTGCCGGAGACCTTGTCGACCGGGGCCTCCAGGTGCGGCGGCACGCTGGCGCACGGCGCGGTGCACTCGGTGAGGCCGTAGCCGTTGCGGATGTACGGGCCGAACTCCGCACGGAACTTCTCCACCAGCGCGGGCGGCAGCGGCGCGCCGCCGGAGGCGAGGGTGGCGAAGGACGAGAAGTGGTCGCGGGAGACGTCCGGGTGGGCCATGAGGGCCATGAAGGCGGTGGACGGGCCGACGGTGAAGGCCGGGCGGTGCTCCAGGAAGGCGTCCAGGACGACGCCGGCCTCGAAGCGGTAGGCGAGCGCGAGGGTGCCGCCGCCGGTGACGCAGGAGGCCAGTTCGCAGACCATGCCGGTGATGTGGAAGAGCGGGGCGAGCGCGAAGTAGGTGGCGCCGTCGGGGAGGCCGAGGCCGGTGCGCTGCCGCTCGGCGTTGTAGGCGATGTTGCCGTGGGTGTTGGTGGCGCCCTTGGGCGTGCCGCTGGTGCCCGAGGTGTAGCTGATCAGCGCGATGTCGTCGGCGGTGGGTTCGGGGGTGCCGGCGGCGGGGCCGCGGCCGGCGTGTTCCCGGGCCGCGGTGAGCAGGTCGTCGGCGCCCTCGCGCGGGCCGAGCCGTTCGCCGCGCAGGACACGGGCGTCGTCTCTGGTCTGCAGGTCGCGTTCGGAGGCGGTCAGCGCGATGCGTACGGAGGGCGCGGCCGCCGCGGTGTCGCGCAGGAAGCCGTCCCAGGTGCGGTCGGCGCAGATCACGGCGGTGACCTCGGCGTCGGTGAGGACGTGCGTCATCTCCGCGGACTTGTACATGGGGTTGACGGGGACGACGATGCCGCCGGCCTTCCAGACGCCGAAGAGGGCGAGCACGAAGTGCGGGGTGTTCTGGAGCATGATCGCGGCCCGGTCGCCGGGCCGGAAGCCCCGGTCGCCGAGGTGGGCTGCGATGCCGTCGGAGAGCGCGTCGGTCTCGGCGTAGGACAGCCGGCCGTCGAAGTAGGCCAGGGCTGTCCGGTCGGGGACCCGGCGGGCCGCGTCCCGGAAGGCGTGCAGCGTGGAGGGGTGTGGGTGCACGGGGGCGCGCTGGGCCTCGTTCAGCTGCGACAGCCACGGCATGTCCTGGTACGACGTCATCGGCGTGCGGCCCTTCTCTCTTCTGGTCCCGGGGGGGGCGGAACGCGGGTCCGGCGCGCCCTGCGGCCGGGCCCCGGCGTCCCGTACGGCGCGGCCGTCCCCGCCGTGCCGTACGGGTGGGTGGTGGTCCGTGCCGCTCAGGCGCCGGCGTCCTCGGCGGCTTCGAGCTTGCGCTGGAGGTGGTTCATGCCGCCCAGCCAGCGGCCGGGGTCGGCGGCGCGGGTCGCGTAGTAGCCGGCGACCTCAGGGTGCGGCAGGACCAGGAAGCGGTTCTCGGCGATGGCGTCGAAGAGCGCGTCGGCGACGGCCGTGGGCTCGATGGCGCCGGGGGTGAGGACGAGGTCGCCGGCGGAGCCGGTGCCCGCGAGCATGTCGGTGCGGACGCCCTGCGGGCAGATGGCGTGCACGTCGATGCCGCGGTGCTTGTAGGTGAGCGAGAGCCACTCGGCGAAGGAGTACGCGGCGTGCTTGGACACGCTGTACGGCGCGGAGCCGATCATGGTGAGCAGGCCGGCCGCCGAGACGGTGGCGACGAACCGGCCGCTGCCGTGCTCCAGCCACTCGGGTATGAGCGCGCGGGCCGCCCGTACGTGGGCCATGACGTTGACGTCCCAGGCCAGCTGCCAGTCCTCGTCGGGGGCCTCGGGGCCGCCGCCGGTACCGACGCCGGCGTTGGCGCAGAAGATGTCGATGCGGCCGCCGAGGGCCTCGCGGGCGGCCGGGACGACGGCCGAGGCGTCGCCGGGGACGGCGATCGCGCCCAGCTCGGCGGCGGTGCGCTCGGCCTTCTCCTTGTCGAGGTCGTTGATGACGACCCGGGCGCCCTCGGCGATGAAGCGGGCCGCGAGCGCGGCGCCGATGCCGCCGCCCGCTCCCGTCACCACGACGGCCTTGTCCCGCACGGCTTCCACTCGTCTCTCCCTCGCCTCGCCGGCACCACGGTCAGCAGGCAGACTAACCAGTCGGTATGTCGCTGCGGAAGCCCCCGGGGCGCAGCCGTACGGGGCAATACCCCGGCGGCGGGCGGCCCGGCGCATTAGCGTGCAGGGCACACAAATTCCGATCCCGGAGGTGTGCGCATGTCCCTGTCCAGAAGAAGCCTGCTGGCCGTCACCGGCGCGGTGGGTGCCGCGTCGGCGGCGAGCGCCGGCCCGGCCGCCGCGCTATCCCCCGCGGCGGCGCCACGCGGCCACGGCCACCGCGTACGGACCGGCTTCGACCTGCTCGCGGCCGACGGCTACGCGCTGCTGTCCGGGCAGAAGGTCGGCATGGTCACCAACCCGACCGGCGTCACCCCGGAAGTCGAGCACATCGTGGATGTGATGCACGGGGACGAGCGGGTGCGGCTGACCGCGGTCTTCGGGCCCGAGCACGGCTTCCGCGGCACGGCGCAGGCGGGCGGTTCGGAGGGCAAGCACGACGACCCGGCGACCGGGCTGCCGGTGTACGACACGTACCAGAAGAGCGGGAAGGCGCTGGCGGACATCTTCACCGAGTCCGGGGTCGACACGGTGGTCTTCGACATCCAGGACGTCGGCGCGCGCTTCTACACCTACATCTGGACGCTGTACGACTGCATGGTGGCGGCGGCCGTGGCGGGCAAGCGCTTCGTGGTGCTGGACCGGCCGAACCCGGTGACCGGCCGGTCCGCCACCGGCCCCGTGCTGGACAAGAAGTACGCCTCGTTCGTGGGCCGGGAGCCGATCGCACAGGCGCACGGGATGACGGTGGCGGAGCTGGCGCTGCTGTTCAACGACCGGTTCGTGCCCGCGGCGGCCGGCAAGAAGGTGCGGCTGGACACCGTGCTGATGAAGGGCTGGCGGCGCGGCGACTTCTTCGACGCGACCGGGTTGCCGTGGGTGCCGCCCAGCCCCAACATGCCCACCGCCGACACCGCACTGGTCTACTCCGGCACCTGTCTCTTCGAGGGCACCAACCTCTCCGAGGGCCGCGGTACCACCCGCCCCTTCGAGCTGCTCGGCGCCGAGGGCATCGACCGGAAGTGGGCGGCGGCGGCCAACGCGGAGCGGCTGCCCGGCGTCCGGTTCCGGGAGGCGTACTTCGCGCCGACCTTCTCCAAGTTCCAGGGGAAGACGATCGGCGGGGTGCAGCTGCACGTGGAGGACCGGGCGGCGTTCGACCCGGTGCGCACCGGCATCGCGCTGCTGGTGACGGCGAAGAAGGCATGGCAGGACTTCGCGTGGCGGGCGGACCACGGCATCGACCGGCTGGCCGGCACGGACAGGGTCCGCACGATGATCGACGCGGGCGCCGGCACGGCCGAGGTGGTGGGCGCCTGGCAGACGGAGCTGGCGAAGTTCCGCGCGCTGCGGGCGCGTTACCTGCGCTACCGCTGAGAGCGCGTCACTGCCGTACCACTGAGCGGGCCGGGCGGGAAGCCGTCCGGCGGCCGTCTCAGCAACCGAGACCACATGTCCCACCTATTGACTGCCCAGTACAACGACCGTGAGCATGCGGCTCGTGCACAGCGAAGCGACAGCAGAAGAGACCACGGCCGGCGCCGCCGCGCCCGACGGCAGTCCGGAGAGCCTGCGGCGGGTGGCCGTGGCCTCGTTCATCGGCACGGCCATCGAGTTCTACGACTTCTACATCTACGGGACCGCGGCCGCGCTCGTACTGAACCAGGCGTTCTTCCCGACCCTGGACCCGGTCAACGCGACCCTGGCCTCCTTCTCCACCTACGCGGTGGCGTTCGCGGCCCGGCCGCTCGGCTCGATCGTCTTCGGGCACTTCGGCGACCGGGTGGGCCGGAAGTCCGTACTGGTCGTCTCGCTGCTGCTGATGGGCCTGTCCACGGCGTTCGTCGGTCTGCTGCCGGGCTACGCCACGCTGGGCATCTGGGCGCCGATCCTGCTGATCCTGCTGCGTTTCGTGCAGGGCATCGGGCTGGGCGGCGAGTGGGGCGGCGCGGCGCTGCTCGCGGTCGAGCACGCCCCGAAGAAGCGCCGCGGCCTGTACGCCGCCTTCCCGCAACTGGGGCCGTCCGTCGGGTTCTTCGCCGCGACCGGCATCTTCTGGCTGCTCTCCTCGTCCCTGGCCGACGGGGCGTTCCGGTCGTGGGGCTGGCGCATCCCGTTCCTGCTGTCGTTCCTGCTGGTCGCCGTCGGCCTGTTCGTCCGGCTGAAGATCAGTGAGACGCCGGTCTTCGCGAAGGTGATGGACGAACAGGAGGCCAGCAAGGTCCCCACCCTGGACGTGATCCGCGGGCACTGGCGCGAGCTGCTGCTCGGCTCGGGCGGCATGATCATCGCGTACGGGCTGTTCTACACCGCGACGACGTACTGCCTCTCCTACGCCACCGGCACGCTCGGCGTCTCCCGCAGCACCATGCTGGGGCTCTCCCTCGTGGCCTGCCTCTTCCTGGCCGCCGGCACCTGGCTCGCCGCCACCCGTTCCGACGGCGCCGGCCGCCGCAAGCTGATCCTGGCCGGCTGCGGTCTCGCGGCCGTCTGGGGCCTGATCCTCTTCCCGCTGCTGGACACCGGGTCGCCGGTGCTGGTGGCCCTGGCCCTCGGCGGCGCGCTGTTCTGCATGGGCGTGGTCTACGGGCCGATGGGCGCGTACCTGCCCGAGCTGTTCGGCACGAAGGTGCGCTACTCCGGCGCCTCGCTCGCGTACAACCTCGGCGGGGTGCTCGGCGGCGCGGTCTCCCCGCTGATCGCCACCCGCCTGCAGTCCGCCTTCGGTTCCTCCTCCGTCGGCTGGTACGTCTCCGCGATGGCCGTCGTCTCCCTGCTGTGTGTCCTGGCGCTGCCGGAGACCCGGGAGCGCGAACTCGCCTGACCCGGGGGCCCGGTGGTGCGCCGCCCCCGGCTTCCGGTAGGACACCCGCCTCCGTCGTCCTGCGTATGGCGGTGACGGCCGTTGCGCAGGACGATCGCTGCACGAGCGGCAGCGAAAGGGGTCGTCATGGCGGGTGTCGGGGTGCGGCCGTACTGGGAACTCACATTTGACGCCGACGGAGACGTCGAGCGGCGGCAGCGGGACGCGCTGCTGGCGGGCGCGGTACGGGAGCGGCTGACCGATCTCGTGGTGTTCTCGCACGGGTGGAACAACGACCGGTCGATGGCCACGCGCCTGTACACACGGTTCTTCGAGCCCTTCCCCGAGCTGCTGGTGGACGGGCGGGCCCGGGTGGGGTACGTGGGCGTGCTCTGGCCGGCGCTGCGCTTCACCGACGAGCCGATCCCCGACTTCGATCCCTCGTCACAGGCCCGCGCCACCGCCCGTGCCGCGGCCGCGCCCGAGCCGGAGCTTACGGACTCCCTGCGGCGGCAGCTGGCGGTGGCCTTCCCCGGCCGGGAGGTGGTACTGGACCGGATCGCGCAGCTGCTGGCGGAACGGCCCGACGCCCGCTCGGCGTTCGACGAGTTCGCGCGGCTGGTGCGGGAGCTGATCGCGGTTCCGGAAGACAGTCCCGACCTCCGGTACGGCGCGGACAGCGGGGACGGCACGCCGGGCATGCTCACCGACGACGCGCTGGAGGTCTGCGAGGTACTCACGGCGGCGCTGCGGTCGGCCGGCGCCGGGGTGTGGCCGGGCGAGGCCGTGGACGCCGAGCGGCAGCCGCTGTTCGGCGGCGGGCTGACCCGGCTGTGGAACGGCGCGCACGAAATGCTGCGGCAGGGCGGCTACTACGCCATGAAGCGGCGCTCCGGCACGGTGGGCCGGCTGGGGCTGGGCCCGGTGCTGGGCAAACTGGCGGACGGCGCGCCGGCGGTACGGGTGCACCTGGTCGGCCACTCCTTCGGTGCCCGGCTCGTCTCGTACGCGCTGAGCGGGATGCCGTCGGGGGCACGGAACGTGAAGTCGGTGACGCTGCTGCAAGGGGCGTTCTCGCACTACACGTTCGCCGCGCGGCTCCCGTTCGACCGGGACCGCTCCGGTGCGCTGAACGGCGTGCAGCAACGCATCGACGGCCCGTTGGTGGCCTGCCACTCCTCGCACGACGACGCGCTCGGCACGTTCTACCCGCTGGCGTCGAAGATGGCGGGGGACGCGACGAGCTTCCTGGGCCTGTTCGACCGCTGGGGCGCCATCGGCTTCCACGGCATCCAGGCGGTGGACGGGGCGCGGCGGATCCGGCTGGGCGAGGCGGTGCCGGCGGCGGGCTGCGTGAGCGTGGACGCCTCGGCCGTGGTCCGGCGCGGCGGGCCGCCGGCCGGCGCGCACAGCGACATCTGCCACCCGGAACTGGCCCGGGTGGTGCTGGAGGCGGGCCGGATCGGCCGCGACTGAACGGCGCGCACAGCCGGGCACAGTGCGCGGAGCCCCCACAGCTCCGCGCACCGTGCCGCTCGCCCGGACCACCTATCGGTGGCTCGGGAACTCCACCACCTGCTGGTAGGTGGGCCGGTTCTGCCAGCTGATGGGGTCGTGGGTGATGCCACCGACGGCGCGCTGGATGATCGCGTCGGAGCACCACTGGTCGCCGGCCTTGCAGGAGTCGTCGCCCGGGTAGACCTGCTCGGCGGTCTTCCCGGCCGCTTCGCGCAGCGTGT
The DNA here is from genome assembly GCF_044544605.1 of Streptomyces sp. NPDC053560. NCBI lineage: Bacteria > Bacillati > Actinomycetota > Actinomycetes > Kitasatosporales > Streptomycetaceae > Streptomyces > Streptomyces sp. NPDC053560. Next base: position 645,537 of record NZ_JBITXI010000002.1, read on the forward strand.
CGACGAGGGTGTCGTGGCAGGCGCTCAGGTCACCGCTGCCGCAGTACCGGTCGGCCAGTCCGCCGCGCACCTTCTCGCCGAGGACCGCGCGCAGGTCCTTGTCGGCGTAGGACCACCAGCCGTACTGGAAGGCGGAGCCGGCGTGGCTGCCGGTCGGGCCGTGGCCGGCCGAGGGCGACTCGTCGACGGTGATGTTGGCCTTGAGCGCGTCGTAGAGGCCGTTGCCGAGGCCGGGCCTGAACGCCTTCTCGATCATCAGGGGCCACCAGGCGTCCATGATCCGTACGGCGTCGGAGTGGGCGTACGTCTTGGACCCCGGGGTGGTCTCGCGGCGCTGCGCGCCGTCCTTGCGCCAGGCGTCCAGCTGCTGGACAGCCGTCTTGATCTTCGGATCGTCGACGGGAGCCGAGCGCAGCACCTTCAGCAGCTCCGGCAGCACGTCCTCGCCGCGCAGGTCGGTGACTGCGGCCTCGCTCATCGCGCGGGTGAGGGAGGCGCGGGTGACGCCGCCCTCCTGGACCAGTTCCTTGACCCGGTCGTCGAGCAGGTTGCCGCGATGCACGGACCCGTTCCCGAAGCCGGCCGAGTCGTAGTCCTTGGCCTGCTTGTTGTTCCACGAGATGTAGTAGTCCTGGCCGACCGACTGCGGGTGCTGCGAGGGCGGGGTGTAGGCCGAGGTGTTGGCCTTCGGGTCCCAGTCCTGCCATTCGTACGCCTTCTCGGCGCGGACGGGGAGGGACGGGTCGACGTCCGGGTTGCGGACGGGGTTCAGGCCGCTGTTGTAGTACGCGATGTCCTTGGAGTCGGCGTAGAACCAGTTGAAGGCGTAGCCGATGTGCTGGGCGGCCTGCTGGAAGGACTTCGCGTCCTTGACGTAGGACGGGTCGTTGAACATCTGGAAGCCGATGATGGAGTCGGCCTCGTGGCGGTAGGTGGAGCGCTGCGCGGTGTAGGCGACGGGCTTGCCGTCGACGGTCGCGCGGTGCGTCACGACGCCGAAGTCGGTGCGGTAGACCTGCATCCGGTAGGACCCGGCGGCGGTGGGGTCGGCGACGGTCGGCTTCCAGGAATTGCTGCGCTCCAGCTTCTCCATGGGGACGCAGGTGCCGTCCTTGCGGTAGCCGGTGGAGTCCTTGCTCGGCGCCGAGCCGTCGGTGTTGCACAGGTCGACGGCGTAGGTGTCGGTGATGTCCTGGCTCGCGGAGGTGGCGCTCCAGGCGTAGTCCTGGCCGCGGCCGAGCTGGACGTACATGCCGACGCCCGCGAAGGAGGCACCGCGGGCGCTGATGCCCGGCCCCTGGATCTCCTGGAGCATCAGCAGCTGCGGGGCGAAGTAGCCGGTCTGCGGGCCGAAGACGGCGACCGGGTTGCCGGAGGCGGTGTGCTTGCCGGAGACCAGCAGGGCGTTGGACATGCCGCGGTGCTGGGTGGCGTCGAAGCTGCCCTTCGGGAGCACCCCGTCCTTGAAGACGCCCTTCATGGGCTTGAGCTTCTTCGGGGTCTTCACCTCGGCCTGCGGCGGGTCGCTCTTGGCGGTGGCCGCGCCCGTCCGGTCGTACACCAGCGGTTCGGCGGTGACCGAGCCGCGGTCGGGCAGGGCGGTGCCCTTGGCGTTCTTCGGCTTGGCCGCGTACGGGAAGGACTGGCCGTCGTGGAGCGTCATGGCCGCTTCGGGGTCGTTGCGCTCCCGGAAGGACTCCCAGACCTCGGTGCCCTTCTCCACGCCGTACTTCTGCTGGGCGGAGAGCAGGGCGAGGGCCTGCGGCACCTCGCCGCCGCCCCCGTTGCCGAACAGCCCGCCGACGACGGAGGCGAGGGCGATCAGGTCGGTCAGCTCGAAGGGCTTGATCTCCCCGGCGTTGGTGATCGCGTCGACGTGCCCGGTGAGCACGTACTCGCCGGGGAAGTAGCGCCCCTTCTTGGACTTCTCGCGGTAGGCGTTGATGCCGTCGACGTACGCCTGGGCGTCCGCCATGGCCTGCTCGCCGCGCGGGCCGTTGTTCTTCCGGATGGACTCGACCTGGTCCTTGAGGTCCTGCTCGGTGTACGGGGCCTTCGGCCAGAACTCCTGCTCCAGGCCCTGGTTGGCGAGCGCGCCGCCGGCGAAGGAGGTCAGCTCGCCGCGACCGATGTGCCGGAAGAGGTCCATCAGCCACAGCCGGTCCTGGGCGGCGGCGTAGCCCGCGCCGTACTCGGTGCCGTAGCGGGTGGTGCCCTTGATGTGCGGGACGCCCGTCTTCTTGTCGCGGGTGATCGTGACGTCGTCGCGGGGCGAGGTGACCTTGCCGACCTGGTCCTCGGGGACGCCGAAGGAGGCGTCGTTGAAGAAGTTCTTCAGGGTGTCGTCGGTGAGCGACTGGTGGCCGCCGTTCAGCGCGTCGTAGGGGCCGAGCTGGTCGGAGGCGTGGGCCGGGCGGGTGCCGAAGACCTTGTTGCCGAGGACCTCGGCGAGGGTGGCGTTGCCGTTCTCGCCGGGCGGCAGGATGTCGGCGCACTGGCCCTTGCAGTGGTCGGCGGGGGCGGGGTCCGCGGTGGCCGCCGCGGCGGGGAGGGGCGCCAGGGCACTGGCGCCCAGGGCGAACACTGCTGCCAGGGCGGCAGCGGCGCGCCTTCCGGTACGTCGTCGCATTCCTGCTCCTTGGGAGGCGGGTGCGCAGGAGGTTACCGGCGGTAAAGGCGCGACGGAAGATGAACAACAGTCAACTTTCCTTCAACCCACAGACCCCTTACGACACATGGCCAACACGCCGAATGGGCACGTCAGTTCGATGGATCCGGACGGCGGTCCGCTACGTCCATTCCATGTCCAGTCGGGTCCTCCCCACGGAGGTGGGATGAAATGGCCGGTTTCAGAGCTCTCGCCGAACAGGTCCGCAACCCCCGTCTCGTCGCGACTCAGCGGCGGACGGCACTGCGCAAGTGCCTGGAGCGGTTCGCCCCGTACGGGCACCGCGCGACATGGCACCATCTGTGCACCCGCGCAGGCATCGGGACGCAGGACCGCAACCCCGACCCGGGCCGGCTCGTGGCCGCCCTGGCGGAACTGGAGGAAGCACGTAACCTCTGGCTCGCGTACGAAGAGGATTTCGCCGCCCGCAGGCGGCGCGAGAAGCACGACGGCATCCGGCAGCCGGGTGCCCTGCACGAATGGCACCTGCGCACCTGGGGAGGGTGCGACATCGTGCCGTGCGAGTCCCCGGACCGGCACCCCACCGCCCGGCTGGCGGACGTCCTGCGCCGGGTGATCGCGGCCATGGAGTCGGGCCGGGCACGCGAGGACTGCCCGGTGTGCGGCGGCCACCGGTTCGTCTGGCAGACCGACGCCGAGCGCCCGATGACCGGACCGGTCTGCCAGGAGTGCGGCGTGGTCACCCCGGCCGCGGTCCTCACGGCGGCGACGCTCTCCGCGGCCCGCCGGGCACGCACGGAGCGCGCGTTCGCGGCGGCCTGAGCGGCGCACCCGCCGCTGCCGTCGCCGCACGCCCTCGCACGGATCACCGCGCGGGACGCACCGGGGAGCCGCTTTCGGGACGGGGGACCCGAAGGGCCGACGCGGCACGGCCGCACCGGGCACGGGGGACCCGCCGGTGCCCTTTTCCCGCCGCACCGGACGGGCTTTTTTGGTTGATTCTTTGACGAGATCTTCCCCTGGCTCGCCGGGCGGCACTACGTTCACCTGCATGCTCGCGCTCGCCCGTTCCGCCACCGTCGCCCCGCCGGGCTGGAGCCGCTGGCTCGTACCGCCGGCCGCGCTCGCCATCCACCTCGCCATCGGCCAGGCCTACGCCTGGAGCGTGTTCAAACCGCCCCTGGAGTCCTCCCTCGGACTCTCCGGCACCGCCTCCGCGCTCCCCTTCCAGCTCGCCATCGTGATGCTCGGCCTGTCGGCGGCGTTCGGCGGCACGCTCGTCGAACGGCGCGGGCCGCGCTGGGCGATGCTCGTCTCCACCGTCTGCTTCTGCTCCGGCTTCCTCGTCGCCTCGCTCGGCGCCGCCACCGGCCAGTACTGGCTCGTCGTCCTCGGCTACGGCTTCATCGGCGGGATCGGCCTGGGCATCGGCTACATCTCCCCGGTCTCCACGCTGATCAAGTGGTTCCCGGACCGCCCCGGCATGGCCACCGGCATCGCCATCATGGGCTTCGGCGGCGGCGCCCTGATCGCCTCCCCCTGGTCCAGCGGGCTGCTGGACGCGCTGGGCACCGACTCCGCCGGCATCGCGCAGACGTTCCTCGTGATGGGGCTGGTGTACGCGGTCTTCATGTCGCTGGGCGTGCTGCTGGTCCGCGTACCGCCGGACGACTGGCGGCCCCCGGGCGCCGCGCCCGCCGGGAGCGCGCCGCGCGCCCTGGTCACCACCGCACAGGTCTCCGCCCGCAACGCGCTGCGCACCCCGCAGTTCTGGTGCCTGTGGGTCATCCTCTGCATGAACGTCACGGCCGGCATCGGCATCCTGGAGAAGGCGGCGCCGATGATCGCCGACTTCTTCGCGGACACCTCGACGCCCGTGAGCGCGGCCGCGGCGGCCGGCTTCGTGGGCCTGCTCTCGCTCGCCAACATGCTCGGCCGGTTCGCCTGGTCCACCACCTCCGACCTGGTCGGCCGGAAGAACATCTACCGCCTCTACCTCGGCGTGGGCGCCCTGCTCTACCTCGTCCTGGCCACGACCGGCGACGCGTCCAAGCCGCTCTTCGTGGCCTGCGCCGCGGTCATCCTGTCCTTCTACGGCGGCGGCTTCGCCACGGCCCCCGCATACCTGAAGGACCTCTTCGGCACGTACCAGGTCGGCGCGATCCACGGCCGGCTGCTCACCGCCTGGTCCACCGCCGGCGTCCTCGGCCCGCTCATCGTCAACGCCATCGCGGACTCCCGGCACGCCGCCGGGCACCACGGTCCCGACCTCTACACCACATCGTTCTTCATCATGATCGGCCTGCTCGTGATCGGCTTCGTCGCCAACGAGCTGATCCGGCCGGTGCATCCGCGCCACCACGAACCGGTGGAGCCGCGGAGCCAGGAGGAACGGGAAGAAGGAGCCGCCCTGTGACCGGCCGCCGCCGCGCCCTGCTCGCCCTCGCCTGGCTGTGGGTCGGACTGCCCTTCGCCTACGGGCTGTACGAGCTGGCGCTCAAGATGACGCAGCTGTTCACGGGCTGACACGACCGGTCATGCGTCAGCCGTTCACGGGCTGGCGCATGACGGTCACGTGCCCGGCCGGGCGCACGCGCCGGCGTCGTCCCGCTCCCGCACCGCCCGGTCGACCCGCAGCCGCCGCGCGCCCGGCCCCTGTTCGCCGAGCTCGTCGTACGGGTTGGAGAGCGTGCACTTCTCCAGGGAGAGGCAGCCGCAGCCGATGCAGTCGGTCAGCCGGTCGCGCAGCTCCAGGAGCTGGCCGATGCGCTCGTCCAGCTCGCCGCGCCAGGCCTCGGAGAGCCGGGCCCAGTCCTCACGGTTGGGGGTGCGCTCCTCCGGCAGTTCGGCGAGCGCCTCCCGGATGACGGCGAGCGGGATGCCGACGCGCTGCGCCGCCCGTACGAAGGCGACCCGGCGCAGCGTGTCGCGGGTGAACCGGCGCTGGTTGCCCGCGGTCCTGGTGCTGCTGATCAGGCCCTTGGACTCGTAGAAGTGCAGGGCGGAGACGGCGGCGCCGCTGCGCGCTGCGAGCTGGCCGACGGTGAGCTGACGGGATAGCTGGGGCACGTCCGCCAGCCTAACCGGCCGGTCCGTTGACAGCGGAGCCTCCGCACAGCAAGCTGAGCAAGCGCTTAGTCGATGAGGAGGCATACGGACATGGCAGACCCCCGAGTGTTCGGTTCGCTGGACGAGCTGCGTGGAGCGGTCGGCGAGGAACTCGGCCCGAGCGACTGGCTGGAGGTCGACCAGAAGCGGATCGACCTGTTCGCCGACGCCACCGGCGATCACCAGTGGATCCACGTCGACCAGGAGAAGGCCAAGGCCGGTCCGTTCGGCACCACGATCGCGCACGGCTATCTCACGCTGTCGCTGCTGCCCGCGCTGGTACCGCAGCTGATGCGCGTCGACAACGTCAAGATGGGCATCAACTACGGCACGAACAAGGTGCGCTTCCCCTCCCCCGTGCCGGTCGGCTCGCGGGTGCGCGCCACCGCGAAGATCGCCGAGGTGGCCGAGGTGGCGGGCGGCGTGCAGCTCACCACGACGGTGACCGTGGAGCGCGAGGGCGGCGACAAGCCGGTCTGCGTCGCGGAGTCGGTCAGCCGCTTCTACCTGTAGGGCTGCGCTACGGGCGGCGCGCGCCCACCATGCCCAGCACCAGGTCGGCGTAGAGCTCACCGACCTGGTCGGGCGTGCGCTTGCCGTCCGCGGTGAACCACCGCGCGACGTCCACGCAGAGCGAGAGCACCGCCAGCGTCGTGCCGGGCACGTCGCGCACGGAGAACTCCCCGGCGTCCGTGCCGTCCTGGATGATCTCCCGCAGCAGCCGGTCGGTCTGCCGCCGCAGGTCGGCGATCTCGGTGTAGTGCTCCTCGCCGAGCGCCTTCAGCTCGTACTGGATGATGCGGGCCGTGGTGTGCCGCTCGGCGTGCCAGCTGGCGAAGGCGCGTACCGCGCGGCAGAGCCGGTCGGCGGCGGTGCCCTCGGCTCCGGCCGCGGCCGCCATGATCTTCAGCGCCCGTTCGTGGCCGGTGACGCTGATGCGGTAGAGCAGCTCTTCCTTCGTCTTGTAGTGGATGTAGAGCGCTGCCGGGCTCATGCCGGCCCGCCCGGCGATGTCGCGGGTGGTCGTGGCGTGGTAGCCGCGCTCGGCGAACGCCTCGACGGCCGCTCCGACCAGCCGCTGGGCGGCGTCCGGGGCCACGCCGGCCCATTCCTCGGCGACCTGGTCCGTCCGCTCCGCCTCGGCACCCATCGCGCACTCCGATCCCGCGGTCCGCCGCGGTCCGTCCGCGGCGGGGCCATCAGATCGAACACCATACCCGCAGAACTGAGCAAGCGCTTAGCGTGCGAGAGCCCGGCCGGCCCTCCGAAGACCGTGCCGGGCCCGTGGGTGCGCGTACGTACCGTACGTGCCACCGTCCGCTCAGAACGCCGAGACACCCGTCAGCGCGCGCCCGATGAGCAGCTTCTGGATCTGGCTGGTGCCCTCGTAGAGCGTCATCACGCGGGCGTCGCGGACCAGCTTGCCGACCGGGTACTCGTCGATGTAGCCGTACCCGCCGAAGACCTGGAGGGCGTTGTTGGCGCAGCGCACCGCGGCCTCGGAGGCGAACAGCTTGGCCTTGGACGCCTCGGTGACGAACGGCTCGCCGCGGTCGATGAGGTCGGCGACCCGCCAGGTCAGCAGCCGGGCCGCGTCCACGTCCAGCGAGATGTCGCTGAGCAGTTCCTGGACGAGCTGGTGGTGGGCGATGGTCTTGCCGAACTGGTCGCGCTCGGTCGCGTAGCCGACCGCCGCGTCCAGCGCGGCCTGGGCGATGCCCACGCAGCCGGCGGCGACCGACATCCGGCCCTTGGCCAGCGCGGACATGGCGACGGAGAAGCCCTTGCCCTCGGGGGCGATCATCGCGGAGGCCGGCACCCGGACGTCCTCCAGGACCAGCTCGGCGGTGGCCTGGCCGCGCAGGCCCAGCTTGCCGTGGATCTCCCGGCGGGAGAGGCCGGGGGTGTCGGTGGGCACCAGGAAGGCGCTGACGCCCTTGTGGCCGGGCTCGGCGCCGGTGCGGGCGAAGAGCAGCACCACGTCGGCCCAGGTGCCGTTGGTGATGAACATCTTCGTACCGTTGATCACCCAGTCCCCGGCGTCACCGTCACGGACGGCACGGGTGGTCAGGTTGCCCGCGTCGGAGCCGGTGCCGGGCTCGGTGAGGCCGAAGCAGCCGATGGCCTCGCCCGAGGTGAGCCGGGGCAGCCACTCCTGCTTCTGCTCCTCGCTCCCCCAGGCGGCGATGGACTTGCCGACCAGACCGAGCGATACCGAGACGATGCCGCGCACGGAGGAGTCGCCCCGGCCCAACTCCTCGGTGACCAGCGCGTACGCGAAGTGGTCGCCGCCCGAACCGCCGTACTCCTCGGGGATGGTCAGGCCGAGGAAGCCCAGGTCGCCCATGGTCTTCACGAGGGAGCGGTCGACCTGTTCGGCGCGGTCCCACTCCGTGGCGTGCGGGGCGACCTCGCGGTCGACGAAGTCCTTGGCGAGCTGCCGGACGGCGGCCTGCTCCTCGGTGAGTTCGAGGTTCATGATGCGTCTTCCTCTGAACGGTGGCAGTGGGGGCGACGGCGGCGGTGCCCGTGCGGACGCCCGCGCCTTAATTATCACTGCTAGTTTTTCGGCGGCAGCCTCTACTATGTGCGTCATGGCCCGACCCCGCAAGCCCCTGCTGAACCGTGAGCGCATCGTCACGGCGGCCCTCGCGCTCATCGACGAGGAAGGGCTGCAGGCGCTGTCCACGCGGCGGCTCGCCGCCGAACTGGGGGTGAGCGGCCCCTCGCTCTACAACCACTTCACGACCAAGGACGAGATCCTCGACGCCGCGGCGGACATGGTGATCGCCAAGGTCGACGTCTCCGGGTTCGGCCCGGACCGGGACTGGCGGCGCGGCCTGGTGGAGTGGGCCCGCTCCTACCGCGCGGCGCTCGCCGCGCACCCGAACTTCGTGCCGTTCCTCGCCCAGGGCCCCGGCCGCCGCCCGGCGGGCCTGAAGATGGCCGACGAGGCGTTCGGCGGCATGGTCGAGGCCGGCTGGCCGCCCGCCCAGGCCACCAAGGTCTGCGCGATGGTGCGGTACTTCGTCGCGGGTTCCGCGCTGGGGTCCTTCGCGCGCGGCTTCGTCGACGACGCGGCCGCATACGATCCGGCCGACTACCCGCACCTCGGCCAGGCCCATCTGCTCGCCGAACACCAGCAGCAGGTCGACGAGGGCGCCTTCGAGTCCGGCCTGCAGGCGCTGGTCGACGGCCTCGCCCTGCAGTTCCAGCCGGCCTCCTAGCCGGACCCGTACACGGCGTTCGCCGACCTCCCGGCCGGACCCGTCCGCGGCATTCGCCGACCTCCCCTGTCATCTATTTGTAACACGCATGTAATATCCGGGACGCCCGTGACGTAGTGCGCGCGACAGGAGAACCCACGTGCAGGAGCCGATAACGGACCGGCGGTACTACGCCTTCGTGGTGCGCGTGCTGCGCGGCCAGGCACAGGTCGACTTCCTGCCCAGCGCGCTCGCCGGCCTCGTCTTCACCGTCGCGCTCAGCGCCGCCGGCTGGGAGTACGGCGTCTACGGACTGTGCGGCACCGCACTGGGCACCGCCACGGCGCAGGTCCTCGGGGTGGCCCGCGACCGGGTCACCGCGGGCCTGGAAGGCTTCAACTCCTGCCTGGTGGCGGTGGGTTTCGCCGCGTTCCTGGGCGCCGACCACCTCTCCACCGCGCTGTTGGCGGCGGGCGGCTGCGTGGTCGTCACCGTGCTCACCGGAGCCATCGGGACGCTGCTGCGCCCCTGGAACCTCCCCACGCTGACCCTGCCGTACTGCCTCTCCGCCAGCGCCATGACCATCGCGGCGCCCGGCTTCACCCGCACCTGGCACCACGACGGCGGACTGGCCGCCCTCGCCCGCCCGGCAGTCGGCCGCACCTCGCTCTCCTGGACCGACCTGTGGCACGCGTTCTTCTCGAACATCGCCCAGATCTTCTTCATGCCGCAGTGGTACGTCGGCGCGCTCTTCCTCCTCGGCATTTTCGTCGCCGACCGCCGGCTGGGCGCACTGGCCTGCCTGGGCAGCGTGGTCGGCATCGTGGCGAGCTGGCTGCTGGGCGCCCCCGCGTCGCAGATCGCCGACGGCGGGATGGGATACAACGCGGTGCTCGTCACGATGGCGCTGGGCGGGGTCTTCCTCTCCGCGGGCGGCTGGTCGCTGGCGTACGCGGTGACCGGTGCGGCCGCCGCGACCATCCTGACCTCGGCGACCGCCGCGCTCTTCGCGCCGTCCGGCGGCCACACCTTCACCTGGCCCTTCGTGCTGACCACGCTGGCGTTCCTGGTGGCGGTGCCGGCCTTCCCCCGGTTGCGGAAGGCCGGCGCGCCGGAAGCCGCCGCGGCGCCGGGCCGCGCTACTCCGCCGGCTGCGGCCGCGTAGCCGGGCCGGCGGCGGCTGCCTCCTCGGCGGCCGCCCGCCGGGCGCGCTTGGCCAGTACCGCGATGGAGGCCAGCGCGACCACCGAGAGCAGGATGATGTAACCGGAGACCGCCATCGAGGTGCCGCTCGCCTCCAGCAGCAGGACCATGAGGAACGGCGCGAGGCCGCCGCCCAGGACGGCGCTGATCTGGTAGCCGAGCGAGGCCCCGGTGTAGCGCATCTCCGCCGAGAACAGCTCGGCGAACAGCGCGGCCTGCGGCCCGTACATGATGCTCAGGAAGCAGCTGGTGACGAACGTGCCGACGGCCAGCCACACCAGCGAGGCGGTGTCGATCAGCAGGAACATCGGCACCGCCCAGACCAGCAGTCCGATCGCGCCGAGGGTGTAGACGCGCAGCCTGCCGATCCGGTCCGAGAGCGCGGCCGCGGCCGGGATCAGGGCGAGCTGGGTGAGGCTGACCAGGAGGGAGACGGTCAGTACGGCCGTGCGCTGCATGTCCAGTTCACGGGTCGCGTAGTCCAGTACGCCGGTGATCAGGATGTAGAACGTCGCGGTGTTCACCGCGAAGGAACCGCCCGCCAGCAGGACCGTGCCGAGGTGGTGGCGGAGGATCGAGCGCAGTGGCGAGCGCTGGGTGTCGGCCTGCTTCTCGGCGGCGGCCAGCTGCCGTTCGGCGGCCCGGAACTCCGGGGTCTCCTCGACACGGGTGTGGATGTACCAGGCGAGGATCAGGACGAGCACGCCGACGAAGAACGGCAGCCGCCAGCCCCAGGAGGCGAACGCCTCGTCGCCGACGGCCGCGCCGGCCACCAGGAAGACGCTGTTGGCGGTCACCACGCCGATCGGCACGCCGAGCTGCACGAGCGAGCCGTACAGCCCGCGCTTGCCCTCGGGGGCGTACTCGGTCGCCATCAGCATCGCGCCGCCCCACTGGGCGCCGACCGCGATGCCCTGCACGATGCGCAGCGTCACCAGCAGGACCGGGGCCGCGATGCCGATCGTGTCGTACGTGGGAAGCAGGCCGATGCCGGTGGTGGCGATGCCCATCAGGGTCAGTGCGAGGACGAGCATCGGCTTGCGGCCGCGTTTGTCGCCGAGCTGGCCGGCGATCACACCGCCGATGGGTCTGGCGAGGAAGCCGACGGCGAAGGTCGCGAACGCGGCGAGCACGCCGGCGACCTGACTGCCGGAGGGGAAGAAGGAGTGGCCCAGTACGAGGGCCGCGGCGATGCCGAAGACGAAGTAGTCGTACCACTCGACGGCGGACGCCAGGGCGGCCGCGGTGGCCACCTTGCGGCGGTGCCGGGCGGTGGGCTGCGGGGTGGTGCTCGGTGTCGCGGAGGAGGCCGTGTCCATGCGTGCACGCTCCGAGGGGTGCGGGAAGGGGGGCGGCGCCGTGATTGCGGGTGACCGTACCGACCGGCTGGTACGGGGTCAACGGTCCGCGCAACAGCAGTTTTTACGCCTGCATGGGTGAGCCTTTGCCCAGGTCGGCGAGGGGCTTCCGGGCAGCCCGAAGGCCCCCGGGGCGCGGCGCTCCGGGGGGCTCGGCGGTGGGCGTCGGCCCCTCAGAAGACGATCAGCGCGCGGCCCCCCTTGCCCGCGAGCATGGCGTCGAAGGCGGCGGGGATGCCCTCCAGGCCGATCCGCTCGGTGACCAGCCCGGAGAGGTCCAGCGCGCCGCTGCGTACGTGCTCGGCGATGACCGGCAGGTCCTTGGCCGGGTCGCTGTTCCCGTAGACGCAGCCGGAGAGGGTGCGGCCGAAGTAGAAGAGCTCCAGGGCCGAGAAGGTCACCTGCTGGTCCTGGCCGCCGACGCCGACGACGGTCGTACGGCCGCCACGGCGGGTCGAGGACCAGGCGGTGCGGATCGTGTCGGCGCGGCCGACGCACTCCAGGGCCACGTCGGCGCCGATGCCGCCGGTGAGCTTGCGGATCGACTTCGCCGTGTCGTCAGCGGCGACGAGGAAGTCGGTGGCACCCGCCGCGCGCGCCAGCTCCTCCTTCGCCGGGGAGACGTCCACGGCGATGATCCGGCCCGCGCCCGCGATCCGCGCGGCCTGGAGGGTCGCGAGGCCCACCCCGCCGACGCCGAAGACCACGACCGACTCGCCCGTGCGCACCTGTGCGGAGTGGTGGACCGCGCCCCAGCCGGTGAGGACCGCGCAGCCGAGGAGCGCGGCCTCGGTGAGCGGCACGCCCTCCGGGAGCGGCAGCGCGGCGTGGGCCGCGACCACCGTCTCCTCGGCGAACACGGCCGTGCCCAGGCCCGGGTACAGCTCGCCGCCGCCCGCCCGCGTGGCGTACGGCTTCGCGGCCGCCGCTGCCGAGTTGGCGCACAGCCACACCTCGCCCAGCCCGCAGAAGTGGCAGTCGCCGCAGGACGGGGCCCAGTTGAGGACGACCCGGTCGCCGGGCGCGAGGCCGGTGACGCCGTCTCCGACGGCGGTGACGGTGCCCGCGCCCTCGTGGCCGAGCACCGCGGGGACCGGCTGCTTGAGGGTGCCGTTGGACAGTGACAGGTCGGAGTGGCACACCCCGGCCGCGGCGAGCTTGACCCGGACCTGGCCGGGTCCGGGGTCGGGCAGCTGGATCTCGGCGATCTCCAGCGGGGCGTTGACGGCGGGCAGTACGGCAGCGCGGACCACGGTGCGGTCTCCTCGGTGGGGAGTGCGGTGTACGGGCGGGAACTGCGGGTGGCGGGCGGGGCGCCGGCCGGGCCGGCGCCCCGGTCGGATCAGGTCAGAGCTGGAGCGACTTGGTCTGGAGGTACTCGGTCAGACCGTGCGGGCCCAGCTCGCGGCCGACGCCGGACTGCTTGTAACCGCCGAAGGGCGCGAGGAGGTTGAAGCGGCCGCCGTTGATGTCGACCTGGCCGGTGTCCAGCTTCCGGGCGAAGGCGACCGCGGTCTCCTTGTCCGCGGCCCAGACCCCGCCGGCGAGGCCGTAGACCGTGCCGTTGGCGATCTCCACGGCCTCGTCCTCGTCGCGGTACTTCAGGATCGAGATCACCGGACCGAAGATCTCCTCCTGGGCGATGGTCATGTCCGGGGTGACGTCGGCGAAGACGGTGGGCCGGACGTAGTAGCCCTTCTCCAGGCCCTCGGGGGCCTCGGCGCCGCCGGCGACCAGCCGCGCGCCCTCCTCCTGGCCCTTGGTGATGAAGCCGCGGACGCGGTCGCGCTGCTTCTCGTTGACGACCGGGCCGAGCCGGCTCGCGTCGTCGTTCGGGTCGCCGGGCAGGTACTTGGCGACGATCTCGGCGGCCAGCGTCACGGCCTCCTCGTACTGGTCCTCGTGGACCAGCATGCGGGTCAGCGCGTTGCAGGACTGGCCGGAGTTGCGGATCACGTCGGCGACGTTGACCTTCACCGCCTTGGCGAGGTCGGCGCCGGGCAGGATGACGTTGGCGGACTTGCCGCCCAGTTCCAGGGCCACCCGCTTGACCGCGCCGCCGGCGATCGCACCGATCTTCCTGCCGACCGCGGTGGAGCCGGTGAAGGAGACCAGGTCCACGCCCTCGTGCTCGGCCAGCGCCTGGCCCGCGACCGTGCCGAGGCCGGTGACCAGGTTGAAGACGCCGGCCGGGAGGCCGGCCGCGTCCACGCATTCGGCGAAGAGCTGCGCGGTGAGCGGGGTGTCCTCGGCGGGCTTGAGGACGACGGTGCAGCCCGCGGCGAGCGCCGGGGCGACCTTGTTGGTGATCTGGTGCAGCGGGTAGTTCCACGGGGTGATCGCGCCGACCACGCCGACCGGCTCGTGCAGCACGGTGGAGGTGCCGAGCTGCTCCTCGAAGGAGTACTCGGCGGCGAGTTCGGCGTACGAGGCGGTCACCGCGATGGGCATGGCGGTCTGCACGTTCGTGGCGAAGGCCGTCGGCGAGCCCAGCTCGGCGGTGATGGTCGCGGCGATCTCCTCGGCGTGCGCCTTGAGCTGCTCGACCAGCGCGGTGAGCTTCGCGGCGCGCTCCGCGGGGGCGGTGGCGCGCCAGCCGGGCAGTGCGGCGCGCGCCGCGCGTACGGCGGCGTCGATGTCGGCGGCGGTACCGGCCGGAACGGTGGCGATCACCTGCTCGTCGGCGGGGTTGCGGACCTCGATGGTGCCGTCGCCCACCGCGTCCCGCCAGGCTCCGTCGATGTACATGCCGTCGTGTGCCTTCATCTGGCGTCCTCCGGTGCGGTTCGGTGCGGGCCATGCGTCGCGCCCCACAAACTATCGGTGCTAGTTTGCGGGGCGCCACCCCCATCGGGGGTGCGGCGCATCACGCGCCGCTTCTGCCCGAGGAGGCCTTCCGCGAATCGGACCGGCCTACCGTTCCGGCCCTGCGCCGGGCGCCGCCCGCCTCCTTCGGCGCCCGCAGCGCGACCGCTGCCGACCCCAGCAGGAGCACGCCGAGCAGCACGAACGGCGCCGCGGCACCGGCCACCCCGGCCGCGAGCCCGGCACCGGCCGGCGCCGCGACCTGGCCGAGACGGTTGCCGGTGAGGCGGAGCGCGAGGGCCGTGGAGCGCGCGTCGTCGGGCGCCGCCTGGACGACGGTGGTCATGGACAACGGCTGTCCGACGCCGAGGCAGAAGCCCAGCACGGCCAGGACGAGCGCCAGCGCCCAGACCGGCAGCGGCACGGCGATGGCCGCGCACAGGACGGCGGCCGCCGCGCAGGTCGTGGTCAGCAGCACGGTACGGCCCAGGAACCGCAGCATCGGCGTCAGCACCAGCCGGCAGGCGATGGTCGCCGCGGCCCGCAGGCTCAGCAGCAGGCCGATGGTGGCGGGCGCGATGTGGTGGGCCTCGCCGACGACCGGCAGGTAGGCGGTGAGGATGTCGGTCGCGGAGAGCACCGAGAGGCTGATGAAGATGCCGGCGGTGACCCCGCGCGTACGCAGGATGCCGAGGACCGGTACGCGGCCGCCGGCGGCGCTCGCCGCCCCTCCCCCGCGATTCGCGTCCCGCCGCTCCAGCCGCCACAGGGCGGTGCAGGCGCAGGCCGCGGCGGCGGCCGAGACGAGCAGCGCCGTGGCGCTGGTGCGGGCCATCGCGCCGTCGTGCTCGGAGATGAGCAGTCCGGCGCCGATCGGGCCGATGAGCTGGCCGAGCGAGGCGCCGATGGTGAAGTGGCCGAAGTTGCGGTCGCGTTCGTCGGGCGCGCTGCGCCGGGCGACGATGGACTGGGCACCGATCACGAAGCAGAGGTGGCCGAGGCCCATGACGCCGCTCCACGCGGCCATCGCGGGCAGCGAGCCGGCCACGCCGCTCAGGGCGCAGCCGCCGGTGATGAGCGCGACGCCGGCCATCAGCAGGGGCGTGCAGCGGCCGTGGTCGGTACGGCGGCCGAGCGGTACGGCCACGAGCAGCGGCAGCAGCGCGTACACACCGGTGATGACGCCGACGGCCGTCTCGTCGGCACCCAGCGCGAGCGCCCGGTAGGAGACGGCGGGCCGCGCCATGCTCACCGCCGTCTGCGCGAAGGCGAAGGTGAGGACGAGGCGCAGCAGCCAGCCCCTGCCGGGCGTCGGAGCGTTCATGAGTCGGTGGTTTCCGTTCGCGTGCCGTTCCGTCGGGGCTCCCTAGATGATCCCGTACAGCAGGCCGGCGCCGAGTACGACCAGGGAGGTGAGCGCGGCCCATTTCACCGTGAATTTGGTGTGGTCGGCGAACTCGACCTTGGCCATGCCGACCAGGACGTAGACGGCGGGGACGAGCGGGCTGGACATGTGCAGGGCCTGGCCCACGAGGGAGGCGCGGGCGATCTCCAGGGAGGAGACGCCGTGCGCGGCGCCGGCCTCGGCGAGGATCGGGACGATGCCGAAGTAGAAGCCGTCGTTGGACATGAAGTAGGTCAGCGGGATGCTGAGGATGCCGGTGACCAGGCCCATGTGCGGGCCCATCGCGTCGGGCACGTTGCTGACCAGCCAGCGGGCCATGTGCTCGACCATGCCGGTGCCGGTGAGCACGCCGGTGAAGACGGCGGCGGCGAAGACCATGCCGGAGACGTTCAGGACGTTCTCGGCGTGTGCGGCGATGCGCGCCTTCTGGTCCTTCATGTGCGGGAAGTTGACGGTGAGCGCGATGGCCGCGCCGAGCAGGAACAGCACCGGGATGTCCATCACCTGCATGATCAGCAGGGTGAGCAGCGCGACGGTGAGCGCGGCATTGAACCAGTACAGCTTGGGGCGCAGGGTCGCGCGGTGCGGGTCCAGGCCCTGGAACTCCTCGGCCGCCGGGCCGTGGCCGGTGCCGGCGGTACCGGCGGAGCCGCCGCCGGCGTGCAGTGCGCGGCCGGTGGCGCCGCCCTTGGTGCCGGCGCCCGCGCCGACGAGGACCTGCTCGGTCTCCTTCTCGGTGATCTCCTCGACGGCCACGGCCTCGGCACTGCCCGGCTCGCCCAGGGTGAGGGTGCCCAGCCGCTTGCGCTCGCGGCGGCCCAGGACGTAGGCCAGGGCGAAGACGGCGAGCAGGCCGGTGGCCAGCGCGGGGATCATGGGGATGAAGATGTCGCCGGCGTCCAGCTTGAGCGCGGTCGCGGCGCGGGCCGTGGGGCCGCCCCAGGGCAGGGTGTTCATCACGCCGTTGGCGGTGGCGGCGACACCGGTCATCACCACGAGGCTCATCTTCAGGCGCTTGTAGAGGGGGTAGAGCGCCGAGACGGTGATCATGAAGGTGGTGGAGCCGTCCCCGTCGAGGGAGACGATCGCCGCGAGCAGGGCCGTGCCGACGACGATGCGGACCGGGTCGGCCTTGCAGAACTTCAGGATGCCCCGGACGATCGGGTCGAAGAGGCCGACATCGATCATCACGCCGAAATAGATGATCGCGAACATCAGCATCGCGGCGGTCGGCGCAAGATCGCCGATGCCCTTGATGACGTAGTCACCGAGGTTCGCGCCCTGCCCGACCAGGACGCAGAACAGCGCCGGTATGAGCACGAGCGCCGCCATCGGCGACATCTTCTTCATCATGATCAGCACCAAGAAGGTGGCAATCATGACAAACCCGAGGATTGTCAGCATTGGGGGTACCTCACGTTCGCCCTTGAACACCTGCCAGGGGGGTGGCGGTCGAGGCGACGTTAGGGGCGGCCAACTTTTGTTAACAAGACCTTGACGTGCGAGCAATACGAGCAAAACCCCAGGTCAATACGGGGATGCCACCCGGAGGGCACCGAGCGGCCACCCGGACCGGCTCAGTCGAGCACCCGCCCCAGGTACGCCCGCAGCAGCTCCTTGGTCTCCGCGACGATCGCCGGGTCCCCCTCGGGCGCGACCCGGAACGCCAGCTGCACGAGCGCGTCCGCCGCCTCCACGCCCACCAGGAACGCGGTCCGCAGCCGCGCGTCGGCCGGGTCCAGGCCGAGCGGCCCGGCCAGCAGCGCCAGCAGCCGGTCCGCCACCCGGTGGTTCGCCTCCCGGGTGGCCTGCGGTGCGGGCACCGTGAACTCCACCAGCGCGAAACCGGGCACCGACCGCTTCATCGCGAGGTACTCGTCGACCACCACGTCCATGGCGTACCGCCAGTCCAGCCGGTCGCCGGCCGCTGCCAGCCCGGCGGTGACCCGGTCCGTGTACCCGTCGAGATTGCGCAGCGCCAGCGCCTCGGCCATCGCGCGCTTGTTGGGGAAGAAGCGGTAGACGGAGCCGATGGGCACCTCGGCGCGGGCCGCCACCGCGCGGGTACTCAGGTCCTCGTACCCCTGCTCGTCGAGGACTTCGGCGCAGGCGTCGAGGATGCGGGTCAGGCGCTCCGCGCTGCGGCGCTGGACCGGGGCGCGGCGGAGTGACGGGGTATCCACGTACCCATCCTGCCCTCCGGCCGGATTACCGCGCCCCGCGGCGCGTCCCCCGGGCGCCCCGTTGACGGCCCCCGCCACCAATCCTATTGTCTTGCACAGGATTCCCTGAGGTTGTCCCTGAGCGGCGGGAGCACGCGATGACAGGCACGGTCGGCGAGCAGGCGCGGAAGACGGCACAGGGGCTGAACCACTCCCCCGGCTTCGGCAACGAGCATTCCTCCGAGGCCGTGCCCGGCGCGCTGCCCCTCGGCCGCAACTCCCCCCAGCGCGCCCCGCTCGGCCTCTACGCCGAGCAGCTGAGCGGCAGCGCGTTCACCGAGCCGCGCGCCCACAACCGCCGCTCCTGGCTCTACCGCATCCGCCCCTCGGCCGCCCACCCGCCCTTCGTGCGGACGGACAACGGCGGCGTACGGGGCGCCCCGTTCACCGCGACCGAGCCGGACCCCAACCGGCTCCGCTGGAACCCGCTCCCCGAGCCCCCGCCCGGCACCGACTTCGTCGCAGGACTGTGGACGCTCGGCGGCAACGGCGACGTGACGCAGCGCACCGGCATGGCCGTGCACCTGTACCACGCCAACGCCCCCATGGAACGGCGGGTGTTCAGCAGCGCCGACGGCGAACTGCTCATCGTCCCGGAGCACGGCGGGCTGCTGCTGCACACCGAGTTCGGGCTGCTCGCCGCCGAGCCGGGGCACATCGCGCTGATCCCCCGCGGCGTGCGCTTCCGCGTCGTACCGCTGGAGACCACGGCCCGCGGCTACGTCTGCGAGAACTACGGCCGCCCCTTCCAGCTTCCCGACCTCGGCCCGATCGGCGCCAACGGGCTGGCCAACCCCCGGGACTTCCTCGCGCCCGTCGCCGCGTACGAGGACGCCGACGGGGAGCACGAAGTGATCAACAAGTACTGCGGCAACCTCTGGTCGGCGACCTACGGCCACTCCCCGCTCGACGTCGTCGCCTGGCACGGCAACCACACCCCGTACGTCTACGACCTGCGCCGCTTCAACGTCATCGGCTCCATCTCCTACGACCACCCGGACCCGTCGATCTTCACGGTGCTCACCTCGCCGTCCGACACCCCGGGCCTCGCAGGCGTCGACTTCGTGGTCTTCGCGCCCCGCTGGCTGGTGGGCGAGGACACCTTCCGGCCGCCCTACTTCCACCGCAACGTCATGAGCGAGTACATGGGCCTGATCGAGGGCGCGTACGACGCCAAGGCGGCCGGCAAGGGGGGCTTCGTCCCGGGCGGCGGCTCGCTGCACAACATGATGTCCGCGCACGGCCCGGACCGCGCCACGTTCGACAAGGCCAGCAGCGCCGAGCTGAAGCCCCAGAAGGTGGACGACGGGCTGGCGTTCATGTTCGAGACGCGCTGGCCGGTGCTGCTCACGGAGCAGGCCCGTACCGCCGACCACCTGCAGAGCGGCTACGACGGCGTGTGGCAGGGTCTGGAACGCCACTTCTCTTCATAGCCGCAGTGGGGACAACTCCGTGACGACCTTCGCGCCCGACTCGCTCGCCCTGAACCGCAAGCTCCCGCTGTGGTACCAGGTCTCGCAGTCGCTGCGGGCCTCCATACTGGGCCGCCACCCCGACGCACCGCTGCGGCTGCCCACCGAGGACGCGCTCGCCGCGCACTACGGGGTGAGCGTGCTGACCATGCGGCAGGCGCTGAAGGAACTGGAGACCGAGGGGCTGATCAGCCGGCACCGGCGGCGCGGCACGTTCATCGAGCCGGCCGCCCGGCGCGGCGCCCCGGTCCGGCTGCTGGGCTCGGTCGACGCGATCGTGGCCCAGCAGTCCGGCATGGTCACCGAGGTGCTGGAGCACGGCACGGGCCCCGTCCCGCCGGAGCTGGCCGAGCACTTCCCCGGCCTCGACCGGACCGGCTTCTACCGGCGGCTGCGCAGCGAGGAGCGGACCGGCGAGCCCACCAACCACGCGGTCAACCACGTACGCCCCGACCTCGCGGCCCGCATCGACCCGGCCGAACTGGAGCGGCACCCGATGACGAAGGTGCTCCGGGACTCGGTGGGCGTGACGATCAGCCGGATCACCGACACCGTCGAGGCGCGGCTCGCGGAGCCGGAGACCGCGCGGCTCCTCGATGTCCCGCTGCTCAGCCCGATCCTGCACTACACCGGCATCA
Organism: Streptomyces sp. NPDC053560; assembly: GCF_044544605.1. NCBI lineage: Bacteria > Bacillati > Actinomycetota > Actinomycetes > Kitasatosporales > Streptomycetaceae > Streptomyces > Streptomyces sp. NPDC053560. The sequence continues at coordinate 665,583 of NZ_JBITXI010000002.1, forward strand.
CCTACGACGAGGCGGGCAGGGTGATCGACGTCGCGCGCATCCACTACCGGGGCGACCGCTTCTCGTTCACGGTCACGCTGGACGCGGACTGAGGGGCCGGGCCGGACGGGCCGGTCCCGAGGAGGAGCCGTACCGGGCGGCCCGCCGCGCGGTGCCGGGCGCGTGGTTACGATGCCCGGGTCATCCGAACCGTCCGGGAGGGTTGCCGCGTGACGGCGAAGCAGGATGTGCCCCTGCTGTCCGACCTGATGCCGTGGTCCGTCGCCGCGCCGCGGCTCGGCCGGGCCTGGATCATGGCCCCGGACACCGGGTCGCTGCGGGCGCGCTGGGACGCGCTGCTGCGGGCCGACGGCGCCGCGGAGCGCGAGCGGCTGTTCCGTCCGTCCAGGGCCCGCACCCTGGACACCGCGGTCGGCCAGCTGCCCGGCCAGGCCACCGCCACCGGCCGGCTGGCCCGCCTCGTCCCCGGCGAGGCGCCCTGCCCGGAGCCGGTGCGGGTCCGGCACGGCGCGTACGATCAGCAGTGGCTGCTGCCCGACCACCGCCTCATCGACGCGGCCCGCACCGAACTGTGGCGGGTCGCCGACGACCACCAGCTCTTCGCCGTCGAGCAGCCCCGCGTCCCGCAGGACCCCGGCCCCGCGCTCACCGTCTCGGCCGTGCTGCCGGTCGGCCGCCAGGCCCGCGTCCGCCCCCTCTACCGCCGCCCCCGGGGCACCGAGCCGAACCTCGCCCCCGGCCTCCTCGGCCTCCTGGGGGACCGGCTCGGGCACCCGATCACCGCCGAGGACGCCTTCGCCTACCTGACCGCCGCAGCCCGGCCGGGCGGCAAGGACCTCGCCGTCCCCCTCACCGCCGACCCGGACCTGTGGACGCGCGCCGTGACGCTGGGACGCGAGCTGATCCGGCTGCACACCCGCGGCGCGGGCGCCGGCGAGCGCCCCCGGCTGCCCGGCGGACGCCGCCCGTACGTCCGGGCCGCGCTGCCCGCGCGCGGACTGCCCACGGAGATCTCCTACGACCCGGACGAGGAAGCGCTGTTCATCGGCGAGGGCCGCATCTCGCCCGTGCCGGCGGCGGCCTGGGACGCGCACGCGGGCGGCGTCCGCGTCCTGGCGGAGTGGTGCGAGCGGCGCACCGGTGCCGTCGAACCGGGCACGCTGGACGCGGTGCGTCCCGCCGCCTGGCCCCAGGAGTGGACCACCGACCTGCTGGAGCTGATCACGGTACTGGCCCTGCTCGACGAGGTCCTGGCCGACCAGGAGCGGCTGACCGCCGCGCTCGACGCGGCGCCGCTGATCGACGCCGGGGAGCTGGCCGCCGCCGGCGTCCTCCCGGCCCCCGCCGCGGCCCGCCGCCCGGCCTCCGTCCTGGATCACCACGAGGAGGGCCCCGAAGGCCAGTTCGCGCTGCTCTGACGGGCGGTACCGCCCCGACGGGCTTCGGGCCGCGCTCCGGCTACTTCTGCGGCGCCAGGTCCGGCCCCACGGAGCTGAACGTCTCCTGGCTGACCACGCGCTTCGGGGGCCAGGTGATGTTCGGCGGCGGCCAGGACTGGCCGGTCTTCTCCAGGAACCAGGCGGGCGGCTCGTACATGGGCGGCTCGTAGCCGTCCGGCAGCGCCGTCTTCCAGCGCACGCCCTTGGTCCGCTCGGCGAACTCGTCCTTGACCGCCTTCAGCCGCGCGGGCTGCGTGATCAGGTCCACCGCGGTCGCTGCCAGGTATTTCGCCGCCGCGAGCAGGGCCGCGTGCCCGGGTGCCGCCGCGGCGCAGGCGGCCGTCGACCAGGTGTGCATCTTCGTGCCGATGGGCGCGAGGGCCGCGCCCATCGAGACGGTGGGCACGTTCCAGCTGATGTCGGCGACGTCGGTGGAGCCGCCGCCCATGAAGACCGGGTTGGGCGGGGACAGTTCGCCGATCTCGTCGTGCAGGCCCTTCTGGGGGAGGCCGAGCGACTTCTGCAGATCCTTGGCGAGCCGCTGGGCCTCGTCGCTGAACTCGGGCGGGCCGATGGTGCGCATGTTGTCGTGCATCAGCTCGGCGAAGGACCGGGACGGCAGCTGGTTCCAGCAGGCCGAGGTGATCCTGTGCCGGACCGTGGTCCGGCTGGCCTTGGCCGCCGCCTCCGACACCTCGATCACCTTGTCGAGCAGCACCTGCACCCGCTCCGGGCTGCCCTCGCGCACGTAGTACGAGATCTCCGCGATCTCCGGGGTGACGTTCGGGATGTCCCCGCCGTTGTTGATCACCCAGTGCAGCCGGCCGGAGGGCGCGAGGTTCTCCTCCCGCAGGAACTCCGACATCGTCGCCATCATCACCGCGGCGTCCAGCGCGCTCTTGTTGCCCAGCGGGGTGCCGCCGTGGCCGGCCACGCCGAGGAAGGTGAAGGTGACCGCCGTCATCGCGGTGGACGAGCCCCAGCCGGTGGCGTTGGAGGTGGACGGATGCCAGTCCAGGAAGGCGTCCAGCCCGTCGTACACGCCCTTGCTCACCGCGTACGTCTTGCCGATCAGCTGCTCCTCGGCGGTGGAGCCGAAGAACTTCACGGTGACGTCGAGGCCGTGCGCCTCGGCTGCCTTGGCAACGGCAGCGGCGGCGGCCGCCGCCGCGGTCCCGAGGGCGCAGTGGCCGCACCCGTGGCCGGGCCCGTAGCCGGGCGCGAAGGGGTCGTGGACGTACTCCAGCGGATCGTGGTGGCCCACGCCCCGTTTCTGCGACAGGCCCGGCAGCGCGTCGTACTCGCCGCTGAAGCCGAGCACCGGGCCGCCCCTGCCGTGCCGGAACGTGGCGGTGAAGGCGGTCGGGAAGCCGGCCGTGCCGAACTCCACGTCGAAGCCGGCGGCCTTGAGGAAGTCCGCCTCGGCGAGCGAGGACTTCCACTCGCGCAGCGAGAGTTCGGCGTTCTCCCAGATCTCGTCGTCCAGGCCGGTGATCTCCGCCCGCTGCCGGTCGATCCAGGCCAGCGCCGCCGCCTTGGCCGGGCTGTCCTCGGCCAGGCCCTTCGGCGGTGCGTACCCGTCCGGGTCGGCGGCGGCCCTGTCGGACGCCGCGGCCATCGCGGGATCGGCCGCCGCGCTCATGGCGGCGGTGCTCACCCCGGCCGCGCCCAGCAGCTGAACGATCCTGCGTCTGCTCAGTCCGCCGGGGGCCGCTGCCCCCATGTCGTGCTTGTGCTCGTGGTCGTCATGCAGATCACACACAGGCGCCTCCCGCGGCAGGATGGTTGTACGGGGCAAGCGACTGCACCCTGGCGCGGAATGATCGTCACGTCAACAGCCCGGCGCGGATCACCGTGACGAGTGAACGAGCCGGCCGGTACCTCGGTACCTCGTCCGGTCGCCACCGGCCGGACGCGCACGGGCCACCGGGAACGCCGAACGCGTCCGCCCCGCTCACCGGACTCACCGGGAGCGGGGCGGACGCGTACGTCTGTGGTGCTGTGGCGCGATGGCCGGGCCGTGGGGTGACCGGCAGCCCGCGGGCGGGGCCGGATCAGCGGCGGGGAGCTGACGGGGCGCACAGGAGGCGCACCGGAACACCACTCGGCACGGCTCGGCTCAGCCGTGACCGCCGAAGAGCGACCTGCGCAGCCGGCGCAGCGGAGCGAAGAGCGACACCCGTGCGCCGCGGCTCTTCCGCGTCCGCGCGTGGTCACGCTTGGTGATCTCCTGCATCAGCGAGGTGGCACCCTCGGTCTCACGCTGCGGTATCGCCGGCCCGCCGAGCACCGCGAGATGGCGGTCCAGGCGGGCGCTGGACGCGCCGCCGCATGTGATGGCAGGCACTCGCGGCCTGCTGCGTACTGCAATCTGTTCCATGACACTCCCCACCCGTACGAGGGCACCCGGCCCGGGCAGGGTAACCCTATCGCTCCCGCGCGCCCTTCGCGCAGCCCGGTATCCATATTCACCTGCCCTGCAAGGGCGTTGACGAACACCATACGGAACGTCAGCGCACCGCACCTACTCCGACCCGGGACGGCGGGCGTACGGGAGCACACACTGGCCCCGAGCGTGCGCCCCCCATGACGCAGCGTCACCGCCGCGGCCGCCCCGACTCGCCCCGGCCGTCCCCGGATTGCCGCCGAGGGGGCTGCAACGGCCCCCGGGAGAGGTACGTTTTCCCCACATCGCTCCATTTGCGGAGTCGAGGGGGCTCGTGCCATGGACGCAGGTACGGGGAACGGACGGACACTGGCGGACCGCTACCGCCTGCTGGCCGAACTGGGCCACGGCGGCATGGGCGTGGTCTGGCGGGCCCGGGACGAACTGCTGCACCGCGAGGTGGCGGTCAAGGAGGTCCGGGCGCCCCGCGAACTTCCCGCGCGCGAGGAGCGGTTGCTGTACGCGCGCCTGGAGCGGGAGGCGCTGGCCGCGGCCCGGATCGCGCACCGCGGCGTCGTGACCGTCTTCGACGTGGTCACCGAGGGCGGCCGCCCGTGGATCGTGATGGAGCTGATCCGGGGCCTCTCCCTCGCCGAGACCCTGGAGACCGCGGGGCCGCTGCCGCCCCGGCGCGCGGCCGAGATCGGTGCCGAGGTGCTGGCCGCGCTGCGGGTGGCGCACGCGGCGGGCGTCCTGCACCGCGACGTGAAGCCGGGCAACGTCCTGCTCGCGAACGACGGCCGGGTGGTGCTCACCGACTTCGGCATCGCGACCGTCGAGGGCTCGGCCGCGCTGACCCTGACCGGCGAGCTGATCGGGTCGCCCGAATTCACCGCGCCCGAGCGGGCGCTCGGCCGGACGCCCGGCCCGGAGTCGGACCTGTGGTCGCTGGGCGTGACCCTGTACGCCGCGGTGGAGGGCCGCTCGCCCTTCCACCGGGACACCGCGCTGAGCACGCTGCGTGCGGTGGTGGACGAGGAGCTGCCGCCGCCGCGCCTGGCGGGCCCGCTGACGCCCGTACTGGAGGGGCTGCTGCGCAAGGACCCGGCGGAGCGGCTGCCGGCGGCCGGCGCCGGGGAGCTGCTGGCGGCGGTCGCGGGCGGCGGGCAGCCGACCACGGTGACGGCCGCCCCGCCGCCTCCCCCGTACTCCCCGACGATCGCGGCGACGGGCCCGGGCGGCGGCGCGGGCGCGACCCGGGGCACGAGTACGGCCGGGGGCGGCCGGACGCCGCCTCCGCCGGGTGTCCACGGTTCGCACACGGCTGCCGTACCGTCGCCAGCCCCGTCCCCCGCGCGCCGTCGGCGCCGCTCCGTCCCGTCCCTGGCCGCGACCGCGCTGGCCGTCGCGCTGGCGGCCGGCGGTGCGGCGTGGGCGCTGCTGAACGGGGACGGCGGTCCCGGTCCCGGCGGGCCAGCGGCGTCCCGGAGCGCCGGGCCGGGGGCGGACGAGCAGGACGCGGGACGGGAGACCGGCGGGGGCGGGGCGGACGGTTCGGGGGAGCGGCAGGGCGGCGGGGAGCGCACGACGGGGCCCGCGGTCTCCGTCGGGGTCTCCGTGTCGACCGTGCGCGGCAGTTACGTGGGGCGCTGTCCGCCGCCCCTGTACGCGGCACCGGCGTTCTCCGGGGTGATCACGGTCAGCCGTGGCCCGGCCGAGGTGGCCTACCGCTGGCACACCGACACCGGCGGCCGGAGCTCCGACCGGGCATGGCGGACGGCCCGCTTCCCCGGGAGCGGGGCACAGCGGGTGACGGTCGGCCACACGGAGACGGCGCACGCCCCGGAGGGCACCAGGGCGGGCCGCGTCGCGCTGGAGGTGAAGGGCGCGCGGACGGTCACCTCGCGCCATGCCGCCTTCTCCGTGACGTGCGAGGGGGAGGCCCCGGGCGGCGGAGCCTCCCCCGGTCCGACGTACGAGGAGCCGCGCCCTACGGAGACGGGCTGGGAGCCGTCCCCCTCGGACACCGGCCCCTCCCCCACATACAGCGAGAGCCCGCCTGTCACCAGCGAGAGCCCTCCCGCCGACGGGGGCCCCTCGCCCCCGCAGGGCGGCGAGGAGCCCCCGTCCGACGGCGAGGGCTCCCCTTCGTACGGCGAGGGCCCGTCCTCTTAGGCGAGGGCCCGTCCTCTTGGGGGAAGGGTTCCGGCGGGCCCGTGGGCGTCAGGCGGCGGAGCGGAGGACCGGCAGGTAGCCGCTGGACTGGCCGGCGGCGGTCGGGTGGTAGGACTCCTCGACGGGGTACGTGACGCTGTGCAGCCAGGCGCTGCCCGAGCAGATCTCGTGTCCGGTGAAGGTGGTGTTGACGTCGCCGAAGGCGAAGCCGTGGTCGGCGGCCCGCTTGGCGGTGACGCCGTTGATGTCGTCGGCGGCGGCGTTTATGGCGGCCCGCTCCTTCTCCGAGAGGCCGGCGATGCAGTCGCCGCTCAGCTTGTAGAAGCGGGGGTAGCCCAGCACGACCACCTTGGCGGCCGTGGCCTTCGCCGAGATGGCGTTGTAGACCTGGTCCAGCTGGCCGGGGAGGGTGTTGTTGATGTACGTCCGGGCCTGCTGGACGCGGGAGAGGCAGGTGCTCTCGGACTGGAGCACGCAGGTCGTCATGGTGTCGGCGAAGCCGGCGTCGTTGCCTCCGATGGTGATCGAGACCAGGCCGGTGCCGGAGTTCAGCGCCCCCAATTGACCGTTGAGAACATCACCCGTACGGGCCCCCGAGCAGGCCGCGAAAGTGAACGAGGAGGGTGAGTTCGCGGCGGCCCAGAGCGCCGGGTACGCCTTGCTGCTGCGCTTGCAGGAGCCGCTGCCACTGTCGTAGCTGCCTGCTCCGAGGCCGGAGGAGTAGGAGTCACCGAGCGCCACATAGCCGGTGGCGGCGGGGAGTTGGGCGGAGGAAGCGGGAGCGGTACCGAGGAGCGTGAGGGACGCTGCGGCAACGAAAGCGGACACCACGCCCGCTCGTCTGGAAACTCTCATGGAACCTCCAATAGCAGGATCTCTGCCGCAACTGTGGTAGCAGTACCGACGCGTAGGCGGAAGTGTTCATGCCAACTTTGCTACTCGCGTAGAGCATTACTGGCCATGCGTTACGGCAGATTGCCGCGTTATGTCGTGCATATGACATCAAGCCACGTCCTCTTGAATCCTTGAGTACCTCTCGGCGAATCTTTCGTCCGGGCGGTCCCGACGCACCCTCAGGGACCGCCCGCAGCGCACGAATCCGTGCGCCACCCCCCATGCGCACGCACCACGCGCACCGATGAGGAGGACCCCCTCGCATGGCAGTGATGCGTACCACCGCAAAGGTTTTCGGCCGGATCCCGGCCAAGCTCCGGATCGCCACCGCGCTCACCACCGCCACCGCCGCGGTCACGCTCGGCGCGGTCGTGGCCCCGGCCCAGGCGGCGCCCGCCGAGGGCACGGTCGTCGGCGCCGGCGCGAAGAACGCCGTCCAGGGCAGCTACATCGTCACGCTCAAGAAGGGCGCGGGCCTCAAGGCCGCGTCCGCCGACGGCAGACGCCTGATATCCGCGCACGGCGGCACCGTGACGCACACGTACACCGCCGCGCTCAACGGCTACGCGGCCCACCTGTCGGCGGCGGAGGCGAGACGCCTGGCCGCCGACCCGGCCGTGGACCAGGTGTTCCAGGACACCACGGTGCACGCCACCGGTACTCAGACGAATCCCCCGTCCTGGGGACTGGACCGCATCGACCAGACGAATCTGCCGCTGGACCAGCGCTACACGTACCCCGACACCGCCGGCAGCGGTACCACCGTCTACGTCATCGACACCGGAGTGCGCATCACGCACCAGGACTTCGGCGGACGCGCGGTGAACGGTTACGACGCCGTGGACAACGACAACGTCGCGCAGGACGGCAACGGCCACGGCACCCACGTGGCGGCCACCGCGGCCGGCACGAGCTACGGCGTCGCGAAGAAGGCGAAGATCGTCGCCGTACGGGTGCTCAACAACTCCGGTTCCGGCACGACCGCCCAGGTCGTCGCCGGTATCGACTGGGTCACCAAGAACCACAGCGGCCCGTCGGTGGCCAACATGTCACTGGGCGGCGGCGTGAGCACCGCGCTGGACAACGCCGTCAAGAACTCCATCGCCAGCGGCGTGACGTACGCGATCGCCGCGGGCAACAGCAACGCGGACGCGAACACCTCCTCGCCGGCCCGCGTTCCCGAGGCGATCACCGTCGGGGCCACCACCAGCACCGATGCCCGCGCCAGCTACTCCAACTACGGTTCCCGTCTCGACCTGTTCGCGCCCGGCAGCAGCATCACCAGCGCCTGGCGGACCTCCGACACCGCCACCAACACCATCTCCGGTACGTCGATGGCCACCCCGCACGTGGCCGGTGCCGCCGCCGTCTACCTCGCCGGGCACACCTCCGCCTCGCCCGCGGCCGTGTCCAGCGCGCTGGTCGCCGGTGCCACCTCCGGCGTCGTCACCTCTCCGGGCAGCGGCTCGCCGAACAAGCTTCTGAAGATCGTTCCGTAGCCTCCGGGACCACGGACCGGCCGCCACCCTTCATCGTTCCAGCGCAATCGGAATGACTGCTTCGCGGCCTTGCGGCACCGATCAGGAACGAGCCACGCCCGGTGTGAACGGCGTCCCGGACGTGGCTCGTTCACACCTTCTGTGCACCTTGACGCGCACCCGGCAGGCGCGCCACATTGAAGCCCGGCATCGGGTGCGTATGAGCATCAGGCCGCTTTATGGGGGGCAAAGCTGCCAATGCAGACCAAGACCATCAACGGCAACAGATCCACCGGCAGCAGACCGGCACGACGGGAGTCGACACCACTGCTCGCGGGTGCGGCCGTCGCGGTGGGCGGCGTGGGTGCCGTGCTGGCGCTCGCGGACCTCGCCTCGCCGCTGCGCGCTCCGTTCGCGCTCTTCTTCCTGCTGGCCGCACCCGCGGCCGCCCTCGCCGCCGCCCTGGGACGCCTGGACCCGCTCAGCCGCACGGTGGTCGCGGGCACCGGGGCCTTCGCCGTCGATCTGCTGGTCGCCCAGACCATGCTGTCGCTGCACATCTGGTCGGTGCGCGGCGGGGTCCTCGCCGTCGCGGTGATCAGCGGCACCATCTTCCTGCTGGCGAGCGTGCGGCGCCGGGGGGCGTCCGCGCCAGATGCACGGACGGACTGAACGTGGACATCAGCGTGTACCGCCCCGGCGAGCTGAGCGGCGCCGCCCGGGCGGCGTGGACCGCCGTGCAGTCCCAGGCGCACCTCCTGGGCGCGCCGGACCTGGGCAACCCTTTCCTCGCACCGGAGTTCGCGCTCGCGGTGGGCCGCTGCCGCCGAGGCGTACGCATCGCGGTGATCAAGGAGGAGGACGGCGAGCCGGCCGCCTTCCTGCCCTTCCAGCGGACGGCGCTGGGCGTCGGGCGGGCGATCGGCCTGGGCGTCTCGGACGCGCAGGGCCTGGTGCACCGGCCCGGCTTCCAGTGGGACTCGCGCGAGCTGCTGTACGCCTGCGGGCTCGCGGTGCTGGAGTTCGATCACCTGGTGGAGGGCCAGAAGCCCTTCGAGGAGCACCCGCTGCAGACGTTCCCGTCCCCGGTGATCGACGTGGACCAGGGCTTCGAGACCTACCTCGCCCGGCTCCGCAAGCAGTCGCCGAAGTTCACCCGCACCACGCTCGCCAAGGAGCGCAAGCTCGGGCGGGACGTGGGCGAGGTGCGGTACGTCCACGACGAGCGGGATCCGGCCGTCCTGCAGACGCTCATCGACTGGAAGTCCGCGCAGTACCGAAGAACGGGACGCAGCGACCGCTTCGCCCGGCCCTGGATCACGCACCTCGTGGAGCAGCTGTTCCACACCCGCACCGACTCGTTCGCGGGCGTGCTGTCGGTCCTGTACGCCGGCGAGCGGCCGGTCGCCGCGCACTTCGGACTGCGCTCCGAGCGGATCCTGGCGTGCTGGTTCCCCGCCTACGACCCGGCGTACGCGAAGTTCTCGCCGGGGCTGATCCTGCATCTGCGGATGGCCGAGGGGGCCGCCGCCGACGGGATGAGCCATCTCGACCTCGGGCGCGGCGAGAAGGAATACAAGGACTCCTTCAAGACACGCGAAATCCAGGTGTCGGAAGGGTGGGTGACCCGGCGCCATCCGGTGGCGATCGGGCACCGCGCGCGACGGGCGCCGGTAAAAGCACTGCGGAACACCGTGGTGACCCGGCCGGAATTGTTCGAACCAGCCGACCGGCTGCTCAAACGGATGGGCCGAATCCGTGCCGGAAATCACGGAACAGCCCGCTCCATTTCCATCGGAAAGACAAAAGGGGATATGTAGTTCCAGCTCTTGCCATAGAGTGTCATTCATCAATACCGTCGTACAATCCATCCGCACCGGATCGTCACTCAGCGGCTTTAGGGGAGGGCTCAGAAGCCGCGACGAGGACCGGGGCGGAGCGCGGTAGGGGGGTGCCGTGCTCGACGCGCTTGCCGGCGTCGGGTGACGAGCCGCGGATTCACGCATGCCAGCTCGCTCTGTTCGCCCGGTGTTTCCTGCCGTGCTGAACAGGGTGTGAACCCCCTTTTCGAACCGGATACACATCCGGGCCGCCCGGGGGTGGGCGGTCCACCGGACGAGAGGGAAAACAGACTCATGAGCTCGTTCCTTCGCCCTGCGAAAACGGAACCGGACCCGAAAACTGCCATCCCGCGGATACCCGCGCAGGCGCAGTACCGACCCGTTTCATCGCACCTGGCGATTGCTCCGCCGGTCAGCGTCGTCATTCCGGCGATGAACGAGGCGGAAAATCTCCCGTACGTTTTCAAGACACTTCCGGACTGGATCCATGAAGTGGTCCTGGTGGATGGGAATTCCACCGACGACACGGTGCGGGTCGCCCAGGACCTGCGCCCCGACGTCACGGTCGTCAAGCAGCGCGGCAAGGGCAAGGGGGATGCCCTCATCAGCGGCTTCGCGGCGTGCACCGGCGAGATCATCGTCATGATCGACGCGGACGGCTCGGCCGACGGCGGCGAGATCGTCTCGTACGTCTCGGCGCTGGTCGGCGGCGCCGACTTCGCCAAGGGCTCCCGCTTCGCCAACGGCGGCGGCACCGACGACATGACGCCGATCCGCAAGCTCGGCAACCGCGTGCTGACCACCCTGGTCAACACCAAGTTCGGCGCGCGCTACACCGACCTGTGCTACGGCTACAACGCCTTCTGGCGGCACTGCCTGGACGAGATCGCGCTGGACTGCGCGGGCTTCGAGGTCGAGACGCTGATGAACATCCGCGTCGTCAAGGCCGGCTTACGCGTCCAGGAGATCCCCAGCCACGAGTACAACCGCATCCACGGCGTCAGCAACCTGCGCGCGGTCCGCGACGGCATCCGCGTCCTGAAGGTCATCCTGCGTGAACGCGGCACCCGCAAGCGTGCGGTGCGCCCCGCGATGATCACGGGAGAGGTGTCTTGAGCATCCGCATCTCCGTGGTGATCTGCGTGTACACCGAGGACCGCTGGGGCGACATTCTCGCCGCGGCGGCCTCCGTGCGTGACCAGCTCCACCCGGCACACGAGATCCTGCTCGTCGTCGACCACAACCCGGCCCTGCTCACCCGGCTGCGCACGCAGTTCGCCGGGGCCACCGACATCGGCGTGCTGCCGAACGCCGGTCCAAGAGGCCTCTCGGCGGGCCGCAACACCGGCGTCGCGGAGTCCACCGGCGAGGTCATCGCCTTCCTCGACGACGACGCGGTCGCCGAACGCGAATGGCTGCTGCACTTCGCCGAGGGCTACGCCGACCCCGACGTGATGGCCATCGGCGGCCGTACCGAGCCGGTCTGGGCCTCCGGGCGCCGCCCCGACTGGTTCCCCCGGGAGTTCGACTGGGTCGTCGGCTGCACTTACCGCGGCCTGCCGCCGGGCCGGACGCGGGTGCGCAACGTCCTCGGCGGCAACGCCTCGTTCCGCCGCGAGGCGTTCGAGATCGCCGGCGGGTTCGCCACCGGCATCGGCCGGGACGGCGACAAGCGGCCGCTGGGCTGCGAGGAGACCGAGATGTGCATCCGGCTCACCCGCGCCTGCCCGGACGCCGTCCTGCTCATCGACGACCGCTCGGTGATCCACCACCGGGTACCGGCGGGGCGCGAGCGCTTCTCCTACTTCCGTACCCGCGCCTACGCCGAGGGCCTGTCCAAGGCCCTGGTCGCGCGCAGCGTCGGCGCGCAGGAGGGGCTGGCCACGGAGCGCCGCTACACCACCCGCGTCCTGCCGGCGGGGGTGGCGCGCGGCCTGCGCGACGCGCTGCTGCGCAGGCCGGGCGGCGCGGGCCGGGCGGGTGCGATCGTGGCGGGCGTGGCGGCGGCGGCCGGCGGCTATCTGGTCGGCACGGCCCGTACCCGCCGCTCGGGCGGCTCGTTCGTGATCGCCGCGGTGCCGGGGCCGACGCCCGTACCGGACGACACCGCGGCATGGGGCGCGGACCCCGTGGCGGCGGAACGCCCGCCCGTGGCGCCCGTCCCCGCCGGCCGTCCTCCCGTGCCCCCCGTGGCCGCCGACCGCCCGCCGGCCGAGCCGGTGGCCGCCGCCGGCCGTCCCCCGGTGGAGCCCGTACGGCTGGCCGCGCGGGCCGAGAAGCCGGTGCGCGGCGACGGCGGCCTGCCCGGCGAGACGGTGCTGCACGGCGGCGAGGGGGCGGTCGCGTGAACACCGCCGCCTACCCCCCGGAGCCCGTGCCGATCCTGATGTACCACGCGGTGGCCCACAAGCCGGCCCCCGCGACGCACGGCCTGTCCGTCTCCCCCGGCGCGTTCGCCGAGCAGATGGCGGTCCTGCACGACGAGGGCTACCACCCGCTGACCACCGCGGCCCTGGCAGCGGCCTGGCGGGAGGGCGCCCCGCTGCCCGGCCGCCCCGTCCTCATCACCTTCGACGACGGCTACGAGGGCGTGCACCGTTACGCCCTGCCCGTACTGGCCAAGTACGCCTTCCCGGCCACCCTGTTCGTGTCGACCGGCTGGCTGCCCGGCCCGTACGACGCCGGCGGCGCGCTGGACACCATGCTCGGCTGGGACCAGGTACGGGAGCTGGCCGCCGCCGGCGTGGAGATCGGCGGCCACAGCCACACCCACCCCGAGCTGGACCAGCTCTCCGACGACGCGCTCTGGTCCGAGGTACTGCGCTGCAAGGGGATCGTCGCCGAGCAGCTGGGCGCGGCCCCGGTGTCCTTCGCCTACCCCTACGGCTACTCCGACCGCCGGGTGCGGCGGACGGTGCGCGCCGCCGGCTTCCGGCAGTCGCTGGCCGTCGGCAACGGCCTGGCCGGTTTCCGGCAGGGCCCGTACGCACTGCGCAGGCTGACCGTGCGGCGCAGCACGGAACTGGCGGAGTTCCGGCGGATCGTCGCCGGAGAGGCCCTCGGGCGCGCCTTCGCCAAGGACCGTGCGCTCACCAAGGGGTACGCCGTGCTCCGCAGATCGCGCCAGGCGATCAGGCGCTGCGCTCCCGGGGACTGACCCCGCGCGCAGCGCCGATGAAAGGCCGTCAGTGGGGCCCGGTGACACAGTGCCGGGCCTCAGGAAAGGGAACCGAGCCAGTGTCTGACACGACCACCCGCACCGAGGAGCGTACCCAGGACGAGCGGGCGACGGGCGGGCGCAAGCTGCGGTTCCCCGGGAGCGGGGGCGGTGGCACGCCCCTCTTCCGCAACGCCTACGCCCTGATGCTCAACACGGGCATCTCCGGGCTGCTGGGCCTCGGATTCTGGCTGGTCGCCGCGCGCTACTACACCGAGTCCGCGGTCGGCCAGGGCTCGGCGGCGATCGCCGCGATGAAGCTGCTGGCCGGGCTGACCGCGGTGACCCTGACCGGTGCGCTGGCCCGCTTCATCCCGGTCGCCGGGCGGCACACCGGCCGGCTGGTGCTGCGCACGTACGCGGGCAGTTCGGTGATCGTCGCGCTGGCCGCGTGCGTGTTCCTGCTGACGCTGGACCTGTGGGGCCCGTCCTACCGCTTCCTGCACGGCACGCTGAACGGCCTGGGCTTCATCGTGGCGGTGATCGCGTGGTCGCTGCTGACGCTCCAGGACGGGGTGCTGACCGGGCTGCGCAGCGCGGTGTGGGTACCGCTGGGCAACCTCGCCTTCTCCACCGTGAAGCTGGGCCTCCTGATCTTCATGGCGGCGGCGATCCCCACCGCGGGCGTCTTCGTGTCCTGGGTCGCGGCCATCGCGGTGTCCGTGATCCCGCTGGGCTGGCTGGTGTTCCGGCGGCTGGTGCCCCGGCACGAGGCGGCCACCGCACACACCGCACGGCCGCCCTCCCTGCACGAGATGGGCCGCTTCCTGGCCGGCGACTACACCGGCTCCCTCTTCTCGCTCGCGGTGGTCTACCTCGTACCCGTCCTGGTCGCCTCGCAGGTCAGCGCGGCCGACAACGCGTACTTCTACATCACCACCACGATCGGCGGCACGGTCAACCTGCTCGCCATCAACATGGGCGCCTCGCTGACCGTGGAGGGCTCGCACGACCCGGCCCGGCTGGCGGAGAACACCCGCGCCGCGCTGCGCCGGATGGCCCGCATCATGCTGCCGGTGTGCCTCTTCCTCTTCGTGTGCGCGCCGTACGTCCTCGGCGTCTTCGGCAAGGGGTACGCGGACGCCGCGACGCCGCTGCTGCGCTGGTTCGCGGTCGGCGCCGCGCTGCGTGTGGTGATGGAAACCTACTTCGCGGTGCTGCGTGCGCAGAGCCGGACCTCGGGACTGGCGTACCTCCAGGGCCTGCTGTGCGTCCTCGTGCTGGGCCTGACGCTGCTCCTGCTGCCGCGGATGGGGCTGACCGGCGCGGGCGTCGCGGAGATCTGCAGCGTGGCGGTGATCGCGTCGATCGCCGCCGTGAAGCTGTACGGCGTGGCCCGGGGGCGGCCGGCGGCACCGCTCGCCAAGGCCCCGGCCGACGGGGTCGCCCCGGACGGCGACCTGGCGGATCTGGCCGTCCACGGCGACCTGGGGGACGCCGTGCGCACGCTCCCGGACGACCGGGCGGCGGCGCCGGAGAGGGACGGCGCGCACCGCCCCACATGGGCGCAGCGGGCCCGCCTCGACGTGGACACGATGCCACTGGGCGTGCACGTGGATTTCGATCACATGGAACGGCGGCCCGATGTGCGGCCGCCGCTGACGGAGGAACAGGTGGCGGAGGCGTACCGGGAACCGGAGGCGAAGGGCGGCGGTGCCGGCGCGGACGCGGCACCGCCCGCCGCCGGGAAGCCGTCCTGGGCAACGGATCGGCCGGCGGCCGGGACACCGGCACCCGGCCCGGCGCGCAACGGCACGCCGGGCGCCGGGCCGGACGGCGCCGATGCGGCGGAGGCACACACCCTCCGGCTGCCGGCCGTCGGGCCGTCGGACGCGCACACCGTACGGCTGCCCGCCGTCACGCCGGTGGACACGTCCGAGGCGCACACGGTGCGGCTGCCGGTCGTCCCCGCGGCCCCCGGCGGCGCCGCGGCGGGCGGCGGAACAGCCCTCGGCGGTACGGCCGTCAAGGACACGGCCGCCGGAGGTACGGCCGCCGGAGGTACCGCCGGGGCCGCTCCGGGCCGCGGCGGAGCCGGCGCCTTCCTCACCGGCCGTCCCGACCTCGGCGTCTGGGCGCTGCTCGGCGTCGCGCTCGCGCTCTTCTGGCTGCCACTGCGCGGGATGGGCGACGCCGATCTGGACCGGATGGGCGGACTCGGCCTGGTCTCCGTCCTGCCCGTCGCGACGCTCACCGGCGCAGCCCTGCTCGCCGTGGCGTTCGCCGCGGCGCTGTGGCTCTCCCGGCCGCGCCGGGTCCTGCTGGCGGTGACGCTGGTCCTGACGGTCGTGGCGCTGCACTCGCTGCCCGCCCTGCTGGAGGCCCAGCCGCGCTTCGCCACCGCCTGGCAGCACCTGGGCTTCCTGGACTACATCGGCCGGACCGGCACCGCCGTACCGGACCTGGACGCGCGCTGGAGCTGGCCGGGCTTCTTCGCCGGCGCGCAGTTCCTCGCCGAGGCCTGCGGCCTCACCGACTTCGGCACGCTGCTCCGCTGGTGGCCGCTGACCGTCCAACTCCTCTACCTCGCACCGGTGTTCCTGCTGCTGCGCTCCGTACGCGCGGACTGGCGCGCGAAGTGGAGCGCGGCATGGCTGTTCGCGCTGTGCGGCTGGGTCGGCCAGGACTACTTCTCGCCGCAGGGCTTCACGTACCTGCTCTACCTGGCCTTCGTGGCGGTCCTGCTGGTGTGGTTCCGCGACCCGCGGGTGCTGCCCGGCAAGCTGCGCCCCGGCGAGACCGAGGTGCGGCCGGCGGACCGCAGGCAGCGCACTGTCCTGCTCTGCGTGCTGATCGCACTGTTCGCGGTGTCCGTGGCCGGCCACCAGCTCACGCCGTTCGTGATGCTCGGCGTACTGATCTTCCTGGTGCTGGTCCGCCGCTCGACGCTGCGCGGCCTGCCGCTGCTGCTCGGCGTCATGGTCGTCTTCTGGATCGGCTTCCTCGCCGAGCCCTACTGGTCGGGCCACTTCGACGAGCTGTTCGGCGGCATCGGCGGCCTGGGCTCCAACTTCACCTCCTCGGTGTCGGGCCGTATCGAGGGCGGCAGCAGCACCCACAAGCTCGTCCTGTACACCCGGGTCCTGCTGGCCGGTTCGGTGCTCGCGCTCGCGTGCTGGGGCGTGCTGCGGCGCCGTCGCGCGGGCTTCACCGAACGGTCCCTGCTCGTCCTCGCGTGCGTGCCGTTCCTCGCCTTCGGCATGCAGTCCTACGGCGGCGAGATGGCGCTGCGCGTCTTCATGTTCGCGCTGCCGGGCGCCTGCGTCCTCGGTGCGCTCGCGCTGTTCCCGCGCCCCGCCGGGGGACGCCGCGGGTTCGGGCCGCTCGCCGCCCTGCTGGCGGGTCTGGTGCTGGTCTTCGGCTTCCTCGTGGCCCGCTGGGGCAACGAGCCGTTCGAGCGGACCCGGACGGGCGAGGTCGCGGCGATGGAGTACGTCTACGCGCACGACCGGCCGACCGCGCGCCTGCTGTGGCTGACCGACGACCCCGTCGAGAACGTCACCCCGGACATGCCGTGGGGCGCCCGCGACATGGAGCGCGTCCAGTACGAGCCGACCCTCGCGCCGCGCGACCCGGCGCGCGTCGGCCCGCTCGTGAAGGCGCTGGAGGAGGCCGGCCCGCGGTCGTATCTGATCGTCAACCGCGGCCAGTCCGAGGCGCTGCGGCTGGACGGCGGCTACCCGGACGGCTGGGAGCAGCGGCTGCGGGCGTCCCTGGACCGCCGGGCCGACCTGCGGCAGGTGCTCGTCAACGACGACGCCGTGCTGTACGCGCTGACGGACCCGCCCGCGGGCGAGGTGCGGCAGCCGGCTCCGGGGCCGGCCGGCCCGCTGGTCACCTGGACGCCGTGGTCGGTGGCGGGCGGTCTGGCGGCGGTGGCGCTGCTCCTGCTGCTGGGCACCCGGGAGATCGTCCGGGTGGCGCTCCCGGCGAGCGTGGGCAGGCAGCGCTGGGTGCAGGGCACGTTCTGGTTCGCGATGCCGTTCCTCGTGGTGTTCCTCGCGGCCCTGGTCCAGCGGTTCGTGACGATGTCGTAGGCCGCGGCGGTACGGCGAGGCGCGAACGGCGGGCGGGGCGCGTCCCCGCCCGCCGTTCGCACGGGTCAGCTCCGCTCGAGCCAGCGCAGCCCGTAGGCCGGCAGGTCGAAGGTGCGGCCGTCGACCTTGGCCTGGATGGGCCTGCCGACGGTGTTGACCACCAGTACGGCCGCGTCGTCGGCGAGCACCCGTACGTTCGGCCGGTCGTCCGGCGCGACGGAGACGGAGCGGAATTCCGTGCCCGGCGGGAATTCCTTGCCGAACCGGGCGAGCAGCTTCATCATCGGCAGTTCCGCGCCGCCGTCGTCCAGTTCCGTGCTGCTCCACAGACAGCCGGGGCAGTCCGTGTCCTCGTTCTGCGGATTCCAGTACAGCGCTGTGGCGACGCCGGCCTCCGCCATTTCCATCATGGCGGTGGCCTGCACCGCGGTGCGGTGCGATTCGCTCCAGCCGTGCCGGTCGTCGTTCTCGTCGGCGACCTCGACGTACCACTCCGTCCACCACACCGGCAGCCCGGTCTCCTCACGGAGCCAGCGCGTGACGTCGCCGAATTTCTTCGTCGCCCCGAATTCGTCCGGCGCGTAGGAGTTGTCGCGGGTGTAGCTGGAGCCGTCGACGGCCAGGAAGTCGGCCCCCGCCTTGTGCTCGTTCCAGTACGAAATGGCGTCCAGTACCCGCTGGTCGACCGATCCCCAGTCCCCCGCGAGGTCGGACGCGTAGGAGTCCTCGCCCGGCCGGTAGCTGTCCATCACGATGTACGGGCCGCCGACCTGGATCGCCGGATCGACCTTCTTCAGCTCCTTGTGGACGAGGTTGTACAGCCGGGTGTAGCCCTCGTAGTCCCAGCGGTTCCGGTCCTCGTCGAAGAATCCCTTGAGTTCGTTCCAGACGATGAAGTGCCGGACCTCCGGATAGCGTTTCGCTATTTTCCCCGCCAGTTTCGCGAAGTCCTCGTAGTGGTCCGCGTCGGGCGCCTTCTCCAGCTCGCCCCAGTCGGTCCTGCCGGCCTTTCCGCCCTTCATCCAGTCCGGCGAACAGCACAGAGTGAGTACGGGTGTGCCGCCGGTGCTGCGCATGAGGGCCAGCCGCCGGTCCAGGTCGTGGAAGTCGTATTTTCCGGGGCTCGGTTCCGGATTGCGCGCGCCCCAGCCCATGATGTGCTGGTTCTGCGGCATCGGATCGCCGGTCAGCAGCCGGTCGGCCTCCACCTCGGCGGCGGGCTCACCGCGGTCGGCGCTGAACTCGGTGTGCGTGAACCCCCAGCCCAGCTGCTCCATGGCCTCGGAGCCGCCCAGCACCCCGTTGTCCGCTCCCCCGCCCCGCTGCCCGCCCGGCGACATCCCGCACATGACCAGCAGCAGCGCCAGAACCATCGCCCCCGTTCCGAGAAGCGCGGCGATCACCCACCCCGCTCGTCCCGGTATCGGCACCCGTAACCCCCCATGACGTCCCACAACGGGCAAGCCTAGCCACATTTCCGCCTGTTGAGCCGCAATCCCGTGTAACGGGTACGTCCTGGACACGCCCTCGGCCGCCGTCTGTCAAGTGCCCGTCAAGAGCGTGTCCGGTTCCGGACCGGCCCGGGCAATCGCGTAATTCCGTGTACGGCGTGCGGGTCATGCCCGATCATGGCCCCATGTGTGCCGATCACCTTCCGCCGGCCGCCGCCGAGGAGTCGCTGCCGATCCGTCTGACGATGGACGACAGCGACTCCCCGTCCGATGTGGTGGACGCCCTGTTCCTGGGGCGGTTCGCCAACGGACGGCAGCCGTACGCCCGCAGCCGCTCCGTGGAGCGGGTCAAGCCGGGCCTGACGCTGCTGCCACCCGGCGCCGAGGTGCTGCGCTCGGCCCGTGACGACGACCGCAGCGCCACCCTCGCCGAGGGCGACGGCTGGACGCTGCTGATCTCGCGCTGGAGCCGCGGCGCCGACATCACGGTCACGGCCGTCAGCGACGAGCTGGCGGAGAAGGTGCTGGAGCAGTCCGCTGACGGCGCCGAGGACGAGCCGGAGCCGCAGCCCGCCAACGTCTCGATGGGCTTCTGGTACTACTCCCCGCGCCGCGGTCCGTACCGCACCACCCGCCAGATCTCCGCCGGCACCTGGGACGAGATCCGGCCCAACTACACCGCGCCGGTCGCCGAGGCGCTGGACGGCCTGATGAAGGTCACCCCCGAGGAGATCGCCGGCCGGCTGCTGCTCCTGCACGGCCCGCCCGGCACCGGCAAGACGTCGGCGCTGCGCACCCTCGCCCGGTCCTGGCGCGACTGGTGCCAGGTGGACTGCGTCCTGGACCCGGAGCGGCTCTTCAACGACGTCGGCTATCTGATGGACATCGCCATCGGCGAGGACGACGCGTCGGGCCGGGGCCGCTGGCGGCTGCTGCTCCTGGAGGACTGCGACGAGCTGATCCGCGGCGAGGCCCGGCACACCGCGGGCCAGGCGCTCTCCCGGCTGCTGAACCTCACCGACGGCCTGCTGGGCCAGGGCCGCAACGTCCTGGTGGGCGTCACGACCAACGAGGACCTGGAGCGGATGCACCCGGCAGTGGTCCGGCCCGGCCGGTGCCTGGCCCGTATCGAGGTCGGCCCGCTCACCCGTACCGAAGCGGTCGGCTGGCTGGGGACGGACGAGGGCGTCGGCCGCGAGGGCGCGAGCCTCGCCGAGCTGTACGCGCTCCGCCGGGGCACCCGCCCCGCCGCCGTCCCCGCCCAGGACACGGGCACCGACGCGGGGCTGTACCTGTGACCCGCGCCGCCGTCAGCCGCTGAGCGGCCGGGGCGGTTCGGGCCAGGTATCCGGTTCCCCTGTGCCGGCCCGGCGCAGCGACCGGGGGGGGCAGTGCCGGAACACTTCGTCGATCTCGACCAGCAGCGCCGGCCGCGGCCGCTGCCCCTTGACCGTCATGCGGTCGAAGAACGGCGCGTCGGTGAGGACGCGGGCCCGCCCGTTGATCCGCAGGATCTCCTTGCTGCCGGGGACGAAGTGGACGAGGCCGACGTGCGGGTTCTCCAGGATGTCGAGGAAGCCGTCTCCCACGAGATCCTCGCCCTCCTCGACGCGGACCTGACGGTCATGGCACCGAGCGGCATCAGCGCAAAGAAGATCAGCGGCGACCCGCCGTACCGGGCCGTGCCGTCGGTGAAGGCGGGCCACTCCGTCGTCTTCGACGACACCACCCTCAGCTCCGCTTTCGCGACCGACTCGGTGCTGTCCACGTCCTACGCACTCAAGACGGTCGTCCCGCTGTTCGCGGAGGCGCTTGGTCAGCCGACCGATCAGAGCTGAGGGGGAGGCCTGCGGCCCGGCCGTCGCGCGTCGCGGCCGGACCGGTGCCGTCCGACCACCGGCCGGGCCGACGGCACGGACTCTCCGACTCTCCACCTCGGCCCGCCTTCGCGACTTTCCGGCCCTCCGGCTCGGCCCGCCTTCGCGACTTTCCGGCTCAGCCCATGTTCGCGGCTCTCCGGCTCGGCACACGTTCGCGGCACCGGAATTCCCACTTTCGGGCTCGCCGGCTCTCCAGTCCTCCGGCTCACCTCCGCGGGCCGGGCGACCGCTGCCGCCCGCGCGGCTTGAGCGGTACCGGCGGGAGGGGCGGCGCCGGCAGCGGCGGCCCGTCGTAACCGTGCACCGTCCCGAACCGCTCCCCCGCCATCCACGCCTCCCGCGCCGCGGCCACCTCGTCACCGCTGCGCGCGACGAAGTTCCACCACATGACGATCTGCTCCTCGAACGGTTCGCCGCCCAGCAGCATCAGGCTGCTGTCGACGTCGGCCCGCACCGGCAGCTCACCCCGCCCGCACCCCAGATACAGCAGCGAGCCGGGCGCCAGCCGTACGCCGTCCACCTCGCTCTCGCCCTCGATCGTCAACACGGCGTACTCGAAGTCGCTCTCCAGCGGCAGCCGTACATGCGTCCCCGCGCGGAACGTGATGTCCGCACCGACCAGCGGCGAGTAGGTCGTACCGGGTGACCGCGCGCCCGCCAGCTCCCCGAGGATCACGGTCGCGCTCAGCCCGCCGCCCCCGGTGATCACCGGCAGATCGGCATGGTGCTCGAACGTCGGCGCCTTCCCGCGGTGCTCGTTCGGCAGCGCGACCCACAGCTGCGCGCCGTGCAGCACACGGCCGTGGTCGCGGGGCGACTCCTCAGAGTGCGCGATCGCCCGCCCCGAGGTCATCAGTCCCAGCTCGCGCGGCCGTACGGTCTGGAGCGAGCCGAGGCTGTCGCGGTGCAGCACCTCGCCCTCGCGCAGCCAGCTGACGGTCTGCAGGCCCATGTGCGGGTGCGGCGGCACCTGCATCCCGGGCTCCCCCGCGATGTCATCGGGACCGTAGTGGTCCACGAAGCACCAGGCCCCGACCATCCTGCGGCCGAGGTTGGGCAGCAGTCTGCGGACCAGGGTGGATTCCCCCAACGGCACCTGCTTGCCCGGCTGGACGTCCCGGACCGGTCCGGTCCGGCCGCCACCCCCGCAGAGACTGGCCGCGGGCTTGAGATCGAGGTTGCTCATACCGTCACGATATGGCGGTCATGCGGGCAGCTCCCGCAGGCGTACGGACAGACACGTCACGCACCCCTCCAGCTTCTCGAACTCTCCGATGTCGACGGGCACGGGCATGTACCCGAGATCGGCGAACAGCTCGGCGCTCTTGGGCGCACTGGCCGCCATCAGCAGTTTTCCCCCGCCCAGCAGGACGACATGGGAGCCGGACTCCTCCGGGACGGCCAGGAAGCGGGGGAACAGCGCCCGCGCCTCGTCGTCGACGAGCGGGGGGTATCCGATGACGGTGCCGTCGGGAAGTGCGGTAACGGCCGACTTCAGGTGCAGGACCTTGCGGACCGGTACGGCGACGACCCGCGCCCCCAATGGCTCGAATGCTGCACGGATTTGGCGCACTCCATCGGCATTGGTGCGGCCGCCCCGGCCCACGTACACCGTGTCGCCGATTTTCAGTACGTCCCCGCCGTCCAGCGTTCCCGGCTCACGCACCCGGCCCACGAAGCAGCCGAGGGCCTCCACGGTCTCGGCGGCGGCCGCGGTCTCCGGCTTCCGCTCGTCCGCGCCGGGCCGCGAGATCAGCGCGGCGTTGCGGTACACCACCATGGTGTCCTCGACGAAGACGCCGTCCGGGCAGTCGTCGGCGGGCGGCACCTCGATGGTCTCCCAGCCGTGCGCCTGCAACGTGCCGACGTACGTCTCCCACTGCCGCACCGCGAGCCCGGCATCCACCGGCTGCCGGTGGATGTGCGTGACCAGCCCGTCGGCGAGCCCCGGACTCGGCCGACGCACAAGGGCCTTTTTGCTGGTCATCACGCGGGCCGTCCTTCTGGTCATATCGCCTCCGCCTTCCTGCGGCCCGAGCCGCCCGGCACGGCCCGCCCGACCGTTACTGAACGACGAGTTAGCAAAGGCACCCTACGCGCCCCACTCTCCACCGAAAACCCACCCCACCCCACCCCCCGACCGTCAACCGCCATACGGCCCCGCCTGCCCCGTCTTCCAGGGGACCAGGGGTGCAGCTCCCGGGAGGGCTCCCCTGGCCCCTCTCCCGGAGACCTTGGTGGGTGCGGCTCCCTCTCCCGGAGACCTTAGGCGCGTGCGGCTCCCGCCCCCGGCTCCCAGAGCCTGGGTGGGGGCGTGGCTACCGCTCCCCTTCCGGAACCTGGGGAGGTGGGCCTACCGCTCCCCTCCCGCCCCCTTCTCAGGGTCACCGTAGGTGGCGCGCAGAGCGGTCACCGCGGCGGACAACGCGGCCTGATGATCGAGCCCGAGACGCTGGGCCCGCTGCGCAAACGCCAGGGCGGCCTCGGCGGCCTGCTGAGCCCCCGCGTCCCCGGCAGCCGCCACGAACGTACCGTTGCGACCCCGCGTCTCGATCACACCGTCACTCTCCAGCGCCCGGTACGCCTTGGCCACGGTATTCGCCGCCAGCCCCAACTCCCCCGCCAGCCCACGCACCGTCGGCAGCCGGAACCCGGCGGGCAACCGACCGCTCCGCGCCTGCTCGGCGATCTGGGTACGGACCTGCTCGTACGGCGCATCCGCCGCATCCTGATCGACAACGAGCTGCAGCGGGTCCAGGACCACAGTGACACTCCCAATAGGCCGAGGCGACAGAACTTTTGTCCCACCCATTGTGCTCCGCCCCCACCCCAAACCAACGCCACCACACCCAAAGCCCAGCGCCGCGAACCGCGAACCGCGAGCCGCGGCCCGAAAGCCGCAGGCCGCAGCACCGGCTCCCCCTCCAGGAGCCGCACACCCCGGCTTCCCCCACCCCGGAGGCGCGTACCCCTGCCTCTCGCCTCTCGCCTCTCGCCTCTCGCCTCTCGCCTCTCGCCTCTCGCCTCTCGCCTCTCGCCTCTCGCCTCTCGCCTCTCGCCTCTCGCTGCCGGGACATACCCCTGCCGCCTCGCCCGACTGCCTTCCTCCTCTCTCCTCCCCTCCTGCCTTCCTTTACTCCTTCCTTCCGGGGGGCCTCCCCCTCCCCCCCCCACCCCCACCCCCTCCCCTCGCCCTCCTCGGCCCCCACCCTCCCCGCCCCTCCTCCCGCCGCGCTCCTCCCGCCGCCCGTTATTCGGAGGCGCATGATGCAGGCGCGGCGTAGCGTCCGGCGGCATGTCGCTTTCCGTTCGCGCGTTCCGCCCCTCCGATGCCAAGGCCGTCGCCGACGTACGGCGGGCCGTCGCACCCTTCCTCGTCTGCACCCCGCAGTCCGTGGCCTGGGAGACCGCCAGCGCTCCGGCCGCCCAGCACTTCCGGATCCTCGTCGCCGAGCTGGACGAACGGCTCGTCGGCGCCGCCAAGACCGGCCTGATCCACGACAGCACCGTCCCCGGCCAAGCAGTCGCGAACCCGATGGTCCACCCCGCACACCGCGGCCACGGCGTCGGCCGCGCCCTGCTCAGCGCCGCCGAGGAACGCCTGGCCGCCCTCGGCGCCACCCGGATCTTCGCCTACGTTCACGAGGACGACCGCTCAACAGGGTTCGCCGAGCGCAACGGCTATCACCGCAGCCGCACGTCCCGCTATCTTCGCCTCGACCTGGCCCGTACTCCCTTGCCGCCGCTCCCCGATCACCTCCCTTCCGGTGTGGAGCTGCGCACCGCCGCCGGCTTCGGCGCCGATCCCTATCCGCTGTACCTGCTGGATGCCGAGGCCTCCTGCGACGAGCCGGGCGACGTACCGGCCGACGCCATGTCGTACGAGAGCTGGCTGACCCATACTTGGGAGCACCCGGACATCGACCTCGGTCTCACCACCGTCGCCATGGTCAACGGTGAACCGGCCGCGTTCAGTGCGGTGGCCGCCGACGGTCTCGGCCGCTGCTTGTCCGCGATGACCGGTGCCAAGCGCGCCTTCCGCGGCCGTGGCCTGGCCAAGCTCGCCAAGCTGCGGGCGCTGCACGAGGCCCGGGCGGCCGGCTGTACCGAGGCGTTCACGGGCAACGACGCCACCAACACGCCGATGCTCGCGATCAACCGGGCCTTCGGCTACGAGCCGTACGCCACCGAGTGGCGGTTCCACCGGAAGGTCGACGCCCCGCAAGGCCGAGCCGAGTGAAGCGCCGGGGGTATTCGTGTCCCGGCCCGCTCCGCCGCCGTCGTCACCCATGTCGTCGTCGCCGGTGTCATCGTGCGTCTCCTCCCCGTCGCGCGTTCGACTCGTGCGCGCTGTTCACCGTGGTGTGGTGACGCTTGCCCCGGCGTGGTGCGCGTTCTCGGCTGTGCTGCTGTCGGTGGGGCTCGGGGGAAGGGCCACCGCGCGGTGCGGGCCCGTCGGGTCGTAGGCGATGGTGTCGCCGGGCCGGTGCCAGTGCAGGACGAAGCGCTCCCCCGCGCGGTACGCGTCCAGGCCCGCTCTGCAGTACGCGACCATGTCGTCCGGCAGTGCGGCCAGCGGGAACCAGTCCAGCTCGGAGCACTTCTCCGGCTCACGGTTGACCGGCTCGCCGCCCGCGCCGTACGTCGCCTCGAAGAACCAGCCGATCCGCGGGCGCCCCTCGGGGCTGCGGTGTTGCATGACCAGTGCGACGCGCAGGTCGGAGGGGTTCAGTCGAAGCCCGAGCTCCTCGGCGGCTTCTCTGGCCATCGCCTCCCGGACGTCCTCGCCGTCCTCGGCGTGTCCGCTGGGTGCGTGCAGCAGCCCGTCGGCATACCCGGTGTTCGCGCGGCGGGCGAGGAGCACCTCGTCCCCGCGGCGCAGGATCAGATGGACATCGATCACCTCTGTATGGCGGGCCGGGGGCGCGGGGTGGACCACGAGGGCGTATCGCTCGTCCCGCACTTCCCTGCCCCACAGTGCGGCGTCCTCCGTGAGCCGCTCCAGGTGCGTTCGGCGGGCGAGGGGCGCGGTCAGCCGTTCCAGGTCGGTGGCGGTGAAGCCGACCGGGTCCGCCTCGCCCCACCGGCCCTCGATCAGGACCAGGCGGCCTCCGGGGCGCAGCAACCGCACCCACTTCCTCAGCACCGCCTCCGGGTCGGGCAGCACCCACAGCACGTGGCGTACGAGGACGACGTCGAATTGCCGCGCTGCTACCGGTGGTCGGGCGGCGTCACCGATCAGTATCCGGGCTTCCCGTCCCGCGAGTTTGGCGCGGGCCGCCTCGACCATGCGCGGTGAGCGGTCGACGCCGGTGACGCGGTGGCCCTGCTCGGCGGCGAGCAGGGCCATGCTGCCCGTGCCGCAGCCGAGGTCGAGGACGTCGGAGGGTTCGGTCGGCAGCCAGGCTTGCAGCCGGTGCGCCCAGGCGGCCCGTACCGCCGGATCGCGGAGTCCGTGATCCGGCTCGTCGTCGAACCGCTCGGCGGCGGAGTCCCAGTATCCGGCCTCGGTGACCGGTGTGTCGGTAGCCATGTACGGATAGTGACAGGCCCCACTGACATTCGCTTTTGCCTGTGGATAACTCAGTCGTCGGCCAGTGCCGGACAGGCCCGGAGCGCCGGACAGATCCGGAGTGCCGGACAGATCCGGGGGCGGGCCGCCAGGCCGGCCGGGACGGCGCCCCGGCCGGCGTCTCGTCGGTGCTCAGTTCTCCGCGCGCGCGGTACGCGCGCGGGAGAACGCCCGCTTGATCCACGGCCATGCCAGCAACACCAGGATCACTGCGTACACCGTGACCGAGAACGGGGTGTTGACCAGGCCGGTGACGCTGCCGTCGCTGATCTGCAGCGCGCGCCGGAGTTGCTGTTCCGCGGCCGGGCCGAGGATGACGCCGATGACGGCGGGCAGCACCGGCAGGCCGTACCGCCGCATGCCCAGTCCGATGAGCCCGATGATCAGCAGGATGACCAGGTCCAGCGGCTCGCCGCCGACCGCGTACGCGCCGACCGCCGCGAAGAAGAGGATTCCGGCGTAGAGGTACGGGCGCGGGATGCGCAGCAGCTTCGCCCAGACCGGTGCCAGTGGCAGGTTGAGGACGAGCAGCAGGACCATGCCGACGAACAGCGAGGCGATCAGGCCCCAGACCAGGTCCGGTTCGCGTTCGAAGAGGAGGGGACCGGGCTGGATGCCGTACTGCTGGAAGGCGGCGAGCATGACGGCGGCGACGGCGGTCGTCGGCAGGCCGAGGGTCAGCATCGACACGAGCGTGCCGGCGGCCGAGGCGGAGGACGCGGACTCGGGTCCGGCGACGCCTTCGATGGCGCCGCGGCCGAATTCGTCGCGGTGCTTCGAGAGCCGCTTCTCGGTGACGTACGAGAGGAAGGTGGGGATTTCGGCGCCGCCGGCCGGGATCGCGCCGAAGGGGAAGCCGATGAGCGGTCCGCGCAGCCAGGGCTTCCAGGTGCGCCTCAGCTCGGCCTTGCCCAGCCAGGGGCGTCCGACGGGGATGGACTCGCCCGACGTGCGCCGGAGGTGGGCCGCCACCCACAGTGCCTCGCCGATGGCGAAGAGTCCGACGGCGACGATGACGACGTCGATGCCGTCGGCGAGTTCGAGCGATCCGAATGTCAGCCGCTGCTGTCCGGTCATCTGGTCCAGGCCGACGAGACCGAGGGTGAGGCCGATGAGCAGGGAGGCGAAGCCGCGGATCCGGGAGCTGCCGAGTACCGAGGTGACGGCGATGAAGGCGAGCACCATGATGGCGAAGTAGTCGGGCGCCCCGATGTCCACGGCGAGCGCAGCGACCGTGGGGGCGAGGACGACCAGCAGGATCGTGCCGATCATGCCGCCGGCGAAGTGCCCGCAGGCGGCTGCCGCGAGGGCCTGCGCGCCGCGTCCGGCGCGGGCCATGGGGTTGCCTTCGATGGCCGCGACCACCGCGGCGCTCTCGCCGGGGGTGTTGAGCAGGATGGAGGTGGTGGAGCCGCCGAACATGCCTCCGTAGTAGATCCCGGCGAACATGATGAACGCGCCCGTCGGGTCGAGCCCGTAGGTGACGGGGAGGAGGAGGGCCACGGCCATGGCGGGGCCGATGCCCGGCAGGACTCCGATGGCGGTGCCGAGCAGTACTCCGATGGCGGCCCACAGGAGGTTGAGCGGGGTCAGTGCCGTACCGAAGCCGTCGATGAGTGAGGACAGGGAGTCCATCGTTTACAGCACCCCCATGAGCGGTCCGCCGGGCAGTGGCACGCCCAGCAGGTTGTTGAACACGGCGTAGGTCACCAGGGACAGGACGGCCGCGATGAGCGGGTCGCGGGTGAGGTTGCGGCTGCCCAGTGCGTACGCGGAGCCCCAGAAGAGCAGTGCGCCGGAGATCGGGAGGCCGAGGGGCTTGATGAGGACGGCGTTGGCGAGGAAGACGCCGGTCAGGAGGGCGACGGTGCGCCAGTCGCCGGGTTCGGTGAGGTCTATGTCCTCGCCGCCCTCCGCTTCACCGCGGCCGCCCCGCAGGACGTCGACGGCGAGGAGGACGGCGACGACCAGGAGGAGCACGCCGACGACGATCGGGACGGTGGTGGGCCCGATGGGGCCGCGCTGGGTGATGTCGGTGTCCATCGTGATCGCGTCGGTGAGCACGAGGACGCCGAGGACCAGGAGGAGCAGGCAGACGCCGAGTTCGGAGCGGCCGCGCAGTCGTGCGCGCAGGCCGCTGTCTCTCGGTGGCGCGGCGGGATCGGTACCTGCGGTGCTCACAGCC
Source organism: Streptomyces sp. NPDC053560 (assembly GCF_044544605.1). Classification (NCBI taxonomy): domain Bacteria; kingdom Bacillati; phylum Actinomycetota; class Actinomycetes; order Kitasatosporales; family Streptomycetaceae; genus Streptomyces; species Streptomyces sp. NPDC053560. Next base: position 694,138 of record NZ_JBITXI010000002.1, read on the forward strand.
CCAGCTCCTTCAGTACGGTGTCGACACGCCGGTCCTGGGCGGCGAGAAAGCTGCCGAACTTGTCGCCGGTCAGGAAGGCGTCGCTCCATCCGTTGCGCTTGAGTGCGTCCTTCCACTCCTTGGAGCGGTGCAGCTCGGTGAAGAGGCGGGTCAGCTTCTCGCGTTCGACGTCGTTGAGCCCTGGAGGCGCCACGATTCCGCGCCAGTTGGTGAACTCGGTGTCGACGCCGGCTTCCTTGAGGGTGGGTGCGTCGAGGCCCTTGACGCGCTTCGGGCCGGTGACGGCCAGGAGGCGCAGCTCGCCGGACTTGATCTGGTCGAGGTACTCGCCGACGCCGGAGACCCCGAAGGCCACCTTGCCGCCCAGCACGGAGGCGAGTAGTTCGCCGCCACCGTCGAAGGGCACGTAGTTGACGGACTTGGGGGTGATGCCGGCGGCCTTGGCCATGAGCATCGGTGCGAGGTGGTCGGGGCCGCCGGCCGAGGAGCCGCCGCCGACCGGCATCTTGCGGGGGTTCTTCTTCCAGTCCGAGAGGAGCTGTTCGAACGTCTTGTACTTGGAGTCCTTGGCGACGACCACGATGTCCGGCTCCTCGGTGAGGCGCGCGATGGGGGTCGTGTCGCCGAGCCCGGAGGGCGAGTGGTTCGTGTGGACGGCGCCGACGACGCCGAGGCCCATGGACATCGCGAGCTTGCCGTTGCCGTGCTCGTTGACCATGCGGCTGAGGCCGACCGTGCCGCCGGCGCCGGGGAGGTTGAAGACCTCGACGTTGTGGTTGAGGCCGGCGTCCTCGATGCTCTTCGCCGCCGTACGGGCGGTGATGTCGTAGCCGCCGCCCGGCGTGTTGGGCACCATGAACTGCAGTCCCGGGATGCTGGTACCGGTGTCGGTGCCGCTGCCCGATGTGAGCAGGGGCGGCCCCAGGAGGACGATCAGAACCGCCCCCAAGAGGGCGAGGGGTGTGCGCGCACGCACAGATGACACCACCCTTCTCTTGCGTGTGACTTCGTGGCTCTGTGGGGGGGGAGATCGTGGTGAGGGCACATGTTGCCCGGGGGTTAACTCCGCGTCTCGCTTCCGGTATTAAGGGTCGTTGTGAATGTTGTGGTCATGGGAGGGATCGTTCGATGACCAAAGTGCTGGTCGTCGACGACGACTTCATGGTGGCCAAGCTGCACAGCCACTACGTGAACGCCACGGAGGGCTTCACGGTGGCCGGGGTGGCGCACACGGGTGCCGAGGTGCTGCGCGCGGCCGAGCGGCTCCGTCCCGACCTCCTCCTGCTGGACGTCTACCTGCCGGACATGGACGGCATCAGTGTGCTGCGGCAGCTGCGGGCCCTGGAGGGCGGCACGCACGCCGACGCGCTGTTCATCACCGCGGCGCGCGACGCGCACGTCATACGGGACGCCCTGCGGGCCGGTGCGCTGCACTACCTCATCAAGCCGTTCGACCGTGCTTCCCTTCAGGAGCAGCTGCGGCACGTGGCTTCAGTGCGCGCGCGGCTGGAGCGGCTGGGCGACGCCAGCCAGGAGGACGTGGACCAGATCTTCGGCACTCGTCCGCGCGCCTCCAGAGGTCTGCCCAAGGGGCTCGCCGCCCATACGGCGGAGCTGATCGAACGGACGCTGCGGCAGCACGAGGACGGGCTCTCGGCTTCGGAGTGCGCCGCGGCGGGTGCGCTGTCCCGGGTGAGCGCGCGGCGCTACCTGGAGTACTTCACGGGCACCGGGCAGGCGGAGGTCTCGCTCCGCTACGGGGGCACGGGCCGCCCCGAACGTCGTTACCGGTGGATCGCCTGACCCGTCGCCTTTCGGATGCGTCGCCGCTCGCTCCCCGAGGGAGCCGAAGAAGACGGTGCCGGGTCCGGAGCCTGACTCGGGGCCGAAGTCGGCGTCACTCCCGCGAAGTCGTGGTCCCCACCGCAGGACTTAATCACCACTGAGCGGTTCCTTAAGCCACCCCTAAAGATCGCCGTAGTGCCGCTCCGGACGGCGAATTCGCTGGTCGGCGCGGCTAGCGTGCTGCCCGCCGGGCGGAGTCGCCGCACACCGGTGCCGCTTCCCGGGGGACGGCACAGGCGTACAGCGGCGGCTCCGCCACGCGCACCTCCCCGTACGTGATGAAGGAGCCCCCACAATGACCGTTCTCCGCAAGGCCACAGGGATAGCCGTCGCCGGCCTCGCCCCGCTCGCCCTCACCGTGTTCGCCGCGCACCCGGCGGCCGCGCACGGCTCGATGACGGACCCGGTGAGCCGGATCTCCGCGTGCTACGCCGAAGGCCCGGAGTCCCCGGACTCCGCCGCCTGCAAGGCGATGGTCGCGGCGGGCGGCGTGCAGGCCCTGTACGACTGGAACGGCGTACGGGACGGCGCGGCGGGCGGCCAGTCCAGGACACGCATCCCGGACGGCAAGCTGTGCAGCGCGAACAGCGAGGAGTACAAGGGCCTGGACCTGGCGCGTGCCGACTGGCCGGCGAGCAAGATGGCGGCGGGTGCGCACTCCTTCCGGTACAAGGCCACCGCGCCGCACAAGGGGACGTTCGAGCTGTACATCACGAAGGGCGGCTACGACCCGAGCAAGCCCCTGAAGTGGTCGGACCTGGAGGAGAAGCCGTTCGCGAAGGTCACCGACCCCGAGCTGGCCAACGGTGACTACGTCTTCGAGGGCAACGTCCCGGCCCGCTCCGGCCGCCACCTGATCTACAGCATCTGGCAGCGTTCGGACAGCCCCGAAGCCTTCTACACCTGCTCGGACGTGGTCTTCGGCAAGGACGGCGGCAGCTCGGGCACCGCGGCGGGGAACGGCGAGGAGACTCGCTCGGAGGCCGCGTCGGCGCCTGCCGCCACCGCCCCGACCGAGCAGCAGCTCGCGGTCGGCGCGGACAAGTCGTCCATGACCCACATGCATCACGGCGGCGCGAACGAGGGCACGCACGCGGACGGCGGCGCGCACCCGGACGCGGGCAGCACCACGCACTCGGGCGAGGACACCCGGGCGGCCACGGAGGGCGCGCGCCCCGCCGGTTCTTCGGGCAAGGAGGTGACCACGGAGCTCGCGGAGACCGGTGGTGACAGCTCGACCGGGCCACTGGCCATCGGCGGAGCGGCCGTGCTGGCGCTGGGCGCCTCGGTGCTCTTCGCCGTCGCCCGCCGCAAGGCCGCCCGCAACGGCGGCTGAGGCCGACCGGCGCCAACAGCCCGACGGTGCGCTGCTCCACGAGGAGCAGCGCACCGTCAGTGGTACCGGTATGGAGAGGGGAGTACTGCCGGTCAGGGTGACAAGCAGGTCGTCGGTGTCGCGTGGGCCGGGTCCAGGGCGTTGGCCGTCTCGTGGAAAGCGACCCGGTCGGCCAGGCCGATGATCACGTGCTCGGAGAAGTCGGTCGGACACAGGTCCTGGACCAGCACGTTCCGCACGTTCGGGCCGTTCAGGAACTGGCTCTTGTACGGGGTGACGACCTCGTCGTACTTGGTCGCGATGACCGTGTAGCGCACGCCGGGCACGGTGTCGCCGCCCTCGTTGAGGCGGTTGAGGAAGTCCGAGCCCACGATCTGGTCGTTGAGGCCCGGCGCGAACGATTCGAGGTACTTCTTGGCACCCGGGACCTGGTCCAGGAGCCGGGTCAGCCCGTTCACGTCGGTGCCGTGGTTGTCGGGCGCGATGCCGACCAGGGCGTTCACCTTCGCCGCGCCGCCGAGGAACTTGAGGTAGTAGCGCGGCATCATGCCGCCCTGCGAGTGGCCCACGAGGTCGGTCTTCTCCGCGCCCGTCGCGGCCAGCACCCGGTCGACGTACGCGGAGAGCTGCTCGGCCGACTTGTCGATCGGGCCGAGGCCGTGGAAGAGGGGGACGCCGGGCAGTTGCCCGTAGTCGAGGGAGAAGACGCAGTAGCCGCGGGCGACGAGGTAGGGCGCCAGGGCGAGCCAGTTGTCCACGGAATTGCCGAGGGTGCCGTGAACGAGGACGACGGGGCGGGGGTGGGCGGCGGACGGCTTGCAGGAGTAGTCGTTCCAGCCGGCGGAGACGACGTTGCTCGCGGCGGCGTCCGGCCGGCCGGCGGCTGCCGCTGTGGGGGTGGCCGCCGTGGCGGCGCCGAGGGCGAGAGCGAGGGCGGAGACGGCGGTGGCCGCACGTCTCCAGGACAGCGATCGGTGCGTGGACGTGTTCATGCGATGCTCCTTGCGGGAGGTGAGGGGACTCCGAAGTGCTCGCCGAGTCATCACCTGCGATCCGGATCGCATGGCTCAACGCTGTGACTGACCGTCAAGTTACGACCGGGTAGATCCGAGGGTCCAGTCGTGCGACGGTGAAAGAAGTGCCACACGATTCTCACCGGACGTACGGGTTATCCACAGGCTCCGACCGCTGTCGGCGACCCGGCGTAGAGTCATTTCCACGCCGCCCGCGAGCCACGCGGGCCCGCTGTGACAGGGGGATACAGCAGTGGAAACAACGTCAGTGGAACCGGAGTCGGTCGACACCTCACCCGCATCCGCGGCAGCAGCCGCGACCGCAACGCCCGTGCGCGCACCCTCCGCGGGTACAACACCGGCCGGGACAGCGGAACGGGCAGGCGAAAGCCGACCGCTGAAGGGCCTGGTAGAGGTCACTTCCGTAGCGGAACTGCGCGACCTGGTCGGCAAGCCGAACGACCGCGCCGCCCACAAGATCCGCCCCGCGCTGCACGAGCTGGACCGGCAGTGGCTGGCCAACTCCCCGTTCTGCCTGGTCGCCACGGCCGACGCGGAGGGACGGTGCGACGTCTCCCCCAAGGGAGACCCCGCGGGCTTCACCCTCGTACTGGACGACACCACGATCGTCATCCCCGACCGCCCCGGCAACAAGCGCGTCGACGGCTTCCTCAACGTGCTGGCCAACCCGCACGTGGGGCTGGCGTACGTCGTCCCCGGCCGCAACGACACTCTCCGCATCAACGGACGCGCCCGACTGCTGCGCGACGCCCCCTTCTTCGACGACCTGGTCGTCAACGGCCACCGCCCGGCGCTCGCACTGCTCGTGGAGATCGAAGAGGTCTTCCACCACTGCCCGAAGGCGTTCCTCCGCTCCGCCCTGTGGCGGGCGGAGACCTGGCATCCCGAAGCAGTCTCCTCCCGGGCCCGAATATGCAAGACCCTGGAGGCCTCGGACCTTTCGCTCGAAGCCCTGGAGGCCCACTACGGCCCGCGGTACGCCGAGCGGCTGTACGGCTGACCGTAGAGCCGATGGCTCCCGGCACGCACGGGGGCGGCCGACGCGGGGGCGGCCCACGCGGCGGCGGGACGGGCGGCCTGCGGACCGAAGCGGGTACGGGCGCGGTCGACAGCGGCTTCGATACGACGGGCCTTGTCGTCCGCCGGGTCGAACGACAGCTGACGAGCGGCGCGTTCGGCCCGGCAGAGGTCCTCGGCCCGCAGCGCCACCGCACGGACGCGCGCGCGTTGCAGACCGAGCGCGGTATGCAACGCGTAGGCGACCTCGGTCAGCGCGGGCCCGTGCGCGGTCGGCTCGGCCAGCCGGCGAGTGCGGGTCGTGGTGGAGCGGTCGGCATAGCGAACGGTGAGCGTGAGCGCACCTGCCACCTGACCGCCGGTGCGCATCCGGGAGCCGAGTTCGTCCGCGAGCGAGAGCAGCGCCCTGCGGCGCCGTGCCTCGTCCAGCTCGTCGTGGGCGAAACGGTGCTCGGCGGCCATCGAGCGGGCCGGGGCGTTCGGGGTCACCGGCGTCGGATCGACACCACGAGCCCGCTCGTACACCCGACGGCCGGCCTTCGAGCCGAGGATGCGCTGCAGGGTGGCGGGCGGTGCCGCGGCGATCCGCCCGACGCTGTCGAGCCCGTACGAGCACAGGGCACGGGCCGCCGCGGGGCCGATGCCGTACAGAGCGGCGGCGGGCCTGCGGTCCAGGAAGGCCGCGACGCCCTCGGGGTCACCGGGGACGACGTGGATCTCCCCGGGTGCCGCGTCCTGGGCGGCCATCCGAGCGAGCAGGGGGTTACCGGCGATACCAATGGCGCACTCGACGTCGTACCAGGCCAGGGCGCGCAACCGGAGCAGCTCGGCGATGCCGGCGGCATCCCGGCCGAAGTACCGCTGCGCACCGCGCACATCGGCGAGCGCGGCATCGGGCGGCAGCGCCTCGACCACGGGGGTGAACTCCCCCAGCAGCGAGATCAGCCGCTCGTACGTCTCCTCTCCGAGGGGAGGGACGGCCGACTTCCTCCCACGGGAAGAGGCAGCGGCCGCTCCGGAAGCGGCACCCGGAGCAGGGGCAGGGGCAGGGGCAGCCTGCGACACCGCTTCGCCCGGAGCGGCAGCGCCGGCCGGACCAGCGGGATCAACCGGACCAGCGGGACCGGAAGGAGCGGCAGGAGCGGCAGGAGCGGCAGGAGCGGCAGGAGCGGCAGGAGCGGCAGGGAGGAAACGTACGTACAGCGCGGCGGCTCCGGGCCGGGTGCCCCGGGTCGCGGGGGACGGAGCGCCGGCGACATCCGCCGGAGCGTTCATGGAAGAACCAACGGAAGGAGGTGAGGGAGAGAGGCGTCGGTAGGTGGTCATCCTGCGCTCCCTGGGCTGGCGTGCCAGAGCTTGCGGCCGGTGGCGGCGCGTTCGCCCGCGGGCTGGAGGTCGGCCCACGGATGCAGGGTGTAGCCGGTGGGCAGACGGATGACCCGCTCGTCGCCCGGGGACGCGGAGTCATCGGATGCCGCTGCCGCCGCCGGGGCGAAGGTGGCCGGGACACCTCCGGGGGTGGCAGCGCCTCGGGGGTCGACCGGGACACCTTCGGGGGCGGCCGGGGCACCGCCGGGGCTGGCCGGGGCGCCGCCCGGGCCGGCCGGAGCGGTGCCGGGTTCGGCGGCAGCGTACAGCTCACGGTCGGCGGAGCCGCTCCGGCTGTGGGGGTGACCGGTGACGCGCGCACCGGGATTGCCCCCGGCGGCGACGTACGCCGGAGCGGCCGCGGGGACCGGGGCGGAGGTGGGGACCGGGGCGGCCCCGGGGGGTGGGGCGGACCCGGGGGGTGGGGTGGGCGCGGGGGCTGGGGTGGAGGTGGAGGGTGGGCCGGGGGTGGGGGTGGTGGGGGGCGGGGGGAGGGGGGGATGGGAAGCCAGATGAGCCGTAACCGCCCGAAGCCCACCCCGCCCCCGCAGTTCCGCCAGTTCCGCCAGGTTCCAGACCGCCGTGCCGACCACGCTGAGGCTGCGCGGGCCACGGCGCTGGACCGTGCCGCGTACCAGCAGCAGCCAGGAGTGGAAGACGGTGTGGGCGCATGTCTCGTGGCTGTCGTCGAAGAAGGCGCAGTCGACCAGCCCCGTGCTGTCGTCGAGGGTGGTGAAGATGACCCGCCGCCCGGAGCGGATCGGGGGTGTCTGGGTGGCCGCCTTGGCCCCGGCGACCAGGACCGTGTCGCCGTGCCGGGCTTCGCGCAGCCGCTTGGCGGGGAGTACTCCCAGCTCGTTCAGGAACTGGATGTGGTCCCCCATCAGGTGCCGGGAGGCGTCCATGCCGAGTACGCCCAGTTCGGCGCTGAGGCGTTCGGCGTCGCTCAGGTCCGGGAGCCCGGCCGGTGCCAACGCCGCCGCGGACAGCGGGAGTTGGGTGTCGGCCGGTGCGCCCCGCTGCTGGCGGTGCAGTTCGGCGATGTGCAGCAGCAGGTCGCGGCGGTTGGCGCCGAAGGAGTCCAGCGCGCCGACCCTGGCGAGGCGTTCGAGTACGGGGCGGCCGGGGCGAGCGCGGCGCCAGAGGTCCTGGAGGGAGGTGTAGGGGCGGCCGGCGGCGATCCGGTCGGCCTCCGCCTCGCTGATGCCGTGCACTTCGGAGAGTGCGAGGCGCAGCCCCCACCGGCCGGCTGCGCCGGAGGCTGCCGCCACGCGCTCCCCCGGCATGCGCGATCCGGTGCGAGCGGTACGCGATTCGGCGCCCGCAATGCGCGAGTCGGTACGCGTGGCACGTGCTCCACCGCCCGCAACGCGCGAGTCGGTACGCGCGGCACGTGCTCCACCGCCCGCAACGCCCGCAACGCCCGCAACGCCCGCAACGCCCGCAACGCCCGCAACAAGCGCTTCGGCATGCGGCTCGGCGTGCAGTTCGGCGTACGGCCCGACGTGCGGCTCGGCGTGCGCTTCGACGTGCGGCTCAACGTGCGGCTCAACGTGCGGTTCGGTCACAGTTGGGCGAGATTCACCAGACACCAGTTCGATTCGATAAGCGACGTCGGAGTGGTTCACGTCCAACGGGAGGATCGGGACGCCGCGGCGGCGGGCGTCGGCGAGGAGGAGTCGCTTGGGGTACATGCCGGGGTCGTGGGTGAGCAGTCCGGCGTAGAAGGCGGCCGGGTGGTGGGCCTTGAGCCAGGCGGACTGGTAGGTCGGTACGGCGAAGGCCACCGCGTGCGCCTTGCAGAAGCCGTACGAGCCGAACGCCTCGATGATCTCCCAGGTGCGGGCGATGTCCTCGGTGGAGTAGCCGTGCTGGGCGGCCTGTTCGGCGAACCAGACGCGGATGCGGCCCTGCGATTCGGGGTCGGACAGGCCGCGGCGTATCCGGTCGGCCTCGTCGAGGCCGCAGTCGGTCATGCGGTCGATGATGCGGATGACCTGTTCGTGGAAGACCACGACTCCGTAGGTCTCGCGCAGGGCTTCCTCCAGGTCGGGGTGGGGGTAGCGGATGGGTTTGCGGCCGTGCCGGGATTCGATGAAGGGCCGGACCATGTCGGCGGCGACGGGTCCGGGGCGGAAGAGGGAGATGTCGACGACCAGGTCGTGGAAGGTGGCGGGCTGGAGCCTGCCGATCAGGTCGCGCTGGCCCGGCGATTCGATCTGGAAGCAGCCGAGGGTTTCGGTGGAGCGGATCAGGCCGTACGTGGCGGGGTCGCCGGGCGGTACCTGCGCCGGGTCGTCGAGGTCGGGTGCCGGGCGGCCGGTGGCGCGGCCGATCTCGGCGGTGGCGTGGGCCATCGCGGACTGCATCCGTACGCCGAGTACGTCGAGTTTGAGCAGGCCGAGGTCTTCGACGTCCTCCTTGTCGAACTGGGACATGGGGAAGCCTTCGCCGCCGGTGGGGACCACGGGGGTGCGTGCGGTCAGCGTGGCGTCGGAGAGCAGTACGCCGCACGGGTGCATGGCCATGCCCCGCGGCAGTGCGTCCAGGCCTTCCACCAGGTCCCAGAAGGGCGGGGGCGGCGGGTTCTCGCGGAGGTCGCGCAGTTCGGGCAGTTCTTCCAGGGCGGCCCGGGCGTCGCGGGCGCGGATGTGCGGGAAGGCCTTGGCGATCCGGTCCACTTCGGCGGGGTCCATGCCGAGTGCCGCGCCGACGTCGCGTACGGCGTGCCGTACGCGGTAGGTCTCGGGCATGGCGACGGTGGCGACGCGTTCGGCGCCGAAGCGGTCGAAGATCGCGCGGTAGACCTCCAGGCGGCGCGCTGATTCCACGTCGATGTCGATGTCGGGGAGGACGGCGCGGCGCTTGGAGAGGAAGCGTTCCATGAGGAGGCCGTGTTCGACGGGGTCGGCGTGTGCGATGCCGAGGAGGTGGTTGACGAGGGAGCCGGCGCCGGAGCCGCGGGCGGTGACGCGGATGCCGAGGCGTCGGGTGTCCTCGACGACCTGGGCGACGGTGAGGAAGTAGGACGCGAAGCCGTGGTGGTCGATGATGTCCAGTTCGCGGTGGAGGCGTTCCCAGTAGGTGCGGGCCGCCGGGCCGCGGTCGTGGCCGCGGCGGACCATTCCGGCGGCGCAGCGTGAGCCGAGTACGCGGGAGGCGGTGCGGTGTGCGGCGCCGACGAGGCGGGGTTCGGGGAAGTGGACGGTGCCGAGTCCGATGTCGTCCTGGGGGTCGACCAGGCACTCCCCCGCCGTTTCCTCGGTCATGGTGAGCAGTCGGTGGGCGGTGTCGCGGCGGTGGCCGGCGGCTTCGGCGACGCGTTCGGCGGTGCGGGCCATGGTGTCGGCGCCCTTGAGCCAGCGTTCGCCGCTGTCGCGGGCTTCGGGGCGGTGGCGGTCGATGGGTACGAGGCGGCGGGCGGAGTCGAGGACGTCGGCGACGGGGCCCTGGCCGGGGTCGGCGTAGCGGACGGCGTTGCTGAGGACGGCGCGGATGCCCTGGTCGACGGCGAAGCCGAGGGTGCGGGCCGCGAGCCGGAGGGAGCCGGGGCCGGTGCCGGTGCGGCCGTGGTGGACGATTTCGAGGCGGAGTGCGTCGCCGTAGAGCTCGCGCCAGGGGGCGAGGAGGCGGGCGGCGCGGTCGGGGCGGCCGGCGGCCAGGGCGCGGCCGATGTCGGAGTCGGGTCCGAGGAGGACGAGGACGCCGTCGGTGGGGTCGCCGAGGTGGGCAGCGGCGCGGTGGATGTCGTCGGTGGTTCCGGTGATGCCTGTGGTGCCGGTGGTGTGTCCGTCCGTTCCGGCGGTGAGGGCTTCCCAGGGGAGGAGGGGGCGTTCGCGGTCGGTGGCGTGTGCGGCGGAGACGAGGCGGCAGAGGGTGGCCCAGCCGCGGGCGCCGTCGCGGGCGAGGAAGACGGCGCGGGGGGCTGATTCGTCGATGAAGGCTCCGCCGCGTACGGGGGTGCGGCGGCGGGTGGTGGGGGTGGGTTCCGGCTGGGGTGCGCCGATCGCCAGTTCGGTGCCGAAGAGGGGGCGGATGCCGGCTTCGGCGGCGGCTTTGGCGAAGCGTACGGCGCCGGAGAGGGAGTCCCGGTCGGTGAGGGCGAGGGCGTCCATGCCGCGTTCGGCGGCGCGCTCGGCGAGCTGTTCGGGGTGTGAGGCGCCGTACCGCACGGAGAATCCCGATGCGGTGTGCAGGTGCGTGAACCGGGACATTCGCACCTCCTACCGCGTGAGCACCCCCTGACTTCTCTTGCATCCCCCGTCTCACTTCCACCATAACGCTTTCTTCGAACGTTCGTACGAACACGCTCGCACGCAGGTGCCCACGCGACGCGCCGGGATATGCCCGCCCGTCCGCATATCTCCCTCGCAAAACGGAAGATATGTGACGAATCGCTACGAATACGAGGAGCGGCACATGGCCACAGCGGACGGCGGTACCGGCACCGGGGCCGAGGGCGGGGCCGGCACCGGAGGCGGCGGCGACGGCACCCGCAGGACCTTCGCCGGAGAGCTGCGGGACGCGGTGTCGGCGCGGGCCGCACTGCTGATCATCGGGGTGCTGGCGCTGACGGCCGCGTTCATCGCCTCGTACGCGGGCGCCTTCCACTCCCCCAAGCCCAGGGACGTGGCCTTCGCGGTCGTCGCGCCCCCGCAGGCGCGCGGACAGCTGGTCGCGAAGCTGGACGGGATGGCGGGCTCGCCGCTCGACGCGCGCCCTGCCGCGTCCCGGGGTGAGGCCGTCCGGCAGCTGAAGGACCGGGAGATCGACGGGGCGCTGGTGTACGACCCGCGCGGCAAGCAGGACGAGCTGCTGGTCGCCGGCGGCAGCGGCAGCGCGCTCTCCGACGCGGTCCAGAAGGTCCTCACCAAGGCGGAGCAGGCGGAGGGGCGGACGGTCCGGACCACCGACGTGGCCCCGGCGGACCCGCAGGACGCCCGCGGGCTGTCGTCGTTCTACCTGGTGGTGGGGTGGTGCGTGGGCGGCTACCTGTGCGCCGCGATCCTCGCGATCAGCTACGGGGCGCGCCCCACCAACGGCCGGCGGGCCGTCATCCGGCTCGGCACGCTGCTGCTGTACTCGGTGCTGGCGGGGCTGGCCGGGGCGCTCGTCATCGGTCCGGTGCTCGGGGCGCTGCCCGGCAGCGTGGTGGCGCTGTGGGGGCTGGGCGCGCTGATCGTGTTCGCGGTGGGCGCCGCGACCCTCGCGTTCCAGGGCATCGCCGGGATCGTCGGGATCGGGCTGACGATCCTCGTGGTCGTGATCGGGGGCAATCCCAGTGCGGGCGGCGCGTACCCGTATCCGCTGCTGCCGCCCTTCTGGCACGCCATCGGTCCCGCGCTGCCGCCGGGCGCGGGCACCTGGGCGGCGCGTTCGATCGCGTACTTCGACGGGCAGGCGCTGACCGGGCCGCTGCTGGTGCTCGCGGCCTGGGCGGTGGTCGCCGCGGCGCTGACGCTGCTCTTCGCGGCGCTCTCGGTGGGCCGGGGCACGGTCGACCGCAGCGAGGCGCGGCAGTAGGGACAGGGATACGGGGCGGGCCGGCCCCCGAACAGCCCGCCCCCGAACGGCGGCTCACATGTGTGTGCCGCCGTCGATCCGGAGCTCCGTGCCCGTGACGAAGGCGCCGTCCTCGGAGGCCAGCATCGCGATGACGCCCGCGACCGTCTCCGGGCCCGCGAAGCCCTCGCCGATGGCCGGGGCCAGCTTCACGAACAGGCTCATGTCTGCGTCCTCCGGCAGCCCGGGGCCCCGGCCGCTCGTCATGCCGCTGGCGATGGAGCCGGGCGCGACGCACACCGCGCGCAGCCCCTGCTTGCCGTACTCACTGGCGATGGCGTGGGTCATCGACTGGATGCCGCCCTTGCTCGCCGCGTACGCCGCCATGTACGGGTGCGCGAACGAGGCGGAGGTGGAGCTGAAGTTGACGATCACCGGCTTCTCGCCCGTGAGCAGGGTGGGCAGCGCTTCGCGGATCATCAGGAACGTGCCGGTCAGGTTGGTCGTGATGATCCGGTTCCAGAAGTCCAGGGTGGTCTTGTGGGTGTGCTCGGAGCGCAGGATGCCGGCCGCGTTGACGAGCACGTCCAGGCCCCCCAGCGCCTCCACGGCGGATGCCACGCCGGCGGCGACCGCGGCCTCGTCGGATATGTCCAGGACCGCGGTGGTGAGCCGGTCGGCGGTGCCGTCGGTGGCGGCCTGCCCGGCGGTGCCCTTCAGACCCTCCTCGCTGACGTCCGCGGCCACGACCCGGCCGCCCTCCGCGAGGACCCGGTGGACGGTGGCCCGGCCGATGCCCGACCCACCGCCGGTGATCAGTACACGGCGGCCCTCGAAGCGGTTCAGGGCGTGCATGGGCGTTCTCCTTCTCGTTCACTCGCGGCTCACCGTCGAGCCGCGTTTTCACAGTACGCCTAAGTGGCACACTGTGCCACACACGCATATCGCGCCACCTTGACGTACAGGTACGTAGACTCGGCCCATGCCCACCGCACCCGCCGCCCGCCCGTCTCTCACCGAGCGCCGCAAGGCCGCGACCGAGCTGGAGATCGCCCGTACCGCGGCGGCGCTCTTCGCCGAGCGCGGCGCCGCCGTCACCGCCGAGGACATCGCCCGCGCGGCGGGCGTCGCGCCGCGCACCTTCTACCGCTACTTCCGGACGAAGGAGGACGCGGTCGCGCCGATGCTGACCGGTGGCGTACGGGACTGGGCCGAGGGGCTGGCGGAGCTGGCCGCACGGGAGCCGGAGCTGCCGCTGGGCGACGTGCTGGAGCGGGCGGCCCGTGCGGCGCTGACCCCCACCGGCGCGCGGGCCGAGGAGGCGCTGGAGTGGACGCGGGGGCTGCTGCACGCGATGCAGGACAACCCGGCGCTGCGCGCGGTGTGGCACCGCGCGCACCATGAGTCCGAGCTGGCGCTGATCGAGGTGCTGGCCCGGACGACCACGGCCGGACCGCTGGAGGTGCGCCTGACCGCGGCCGCGGCGGACGGTGCGCTGCGGGCCGCGGTCGAGGTATGGGCGGCAGGCGAGAGCGAGGAGTCACCGGCCGAGCTGGCGGTACGGGGCATCCGGACGGTGGCGGCGGGATTCCCGTGGCTGACGGAGCGGCGGGCCCCCGAGGGCGGGTGAGGCAGCCGGCGGCCCCGGCCGGTGGACGATGGGCGGCGGGGCAGATTGCCCGGCTGCCCCGCCGGTAGAGACTCAGGCGGCCGAGTGGGTCACCTTTCCTCCCACCACCACGGTCTCCGCCACCGTTCCCGGGATGTTCTCCGGGGCTGTGCGGAGGATGTCCCGGGAGAGGGTGACGAAGTCGGCGAGTTTGCCGGGGGTGAGTGAACCGCGTTCGTCCTCCAGGAAGTTGGCGTAGGCCGAGCCCATGGTGTAGCCGTGGACGGCGGTTTCGACGTCGATGGTCTCCTGCGGGCCCCAGGGTTCGCCGCCGCCGAGCGGGCGGCGGGTGACGGCGGTGTAGATGCCGATCATCGGGTCCATCTCGGCGACGTTCCAGTCGCTGGAGAAGGCGAGGACCGCGCCCGCCTCCTGCAGGCTGCGCAGCGGCCAGGCCTTGTGCCAGCGGTCGGCGCCGACGTTCTCGGCCCAGTCCTGGCCCGGTCCGGCGATCTCGGGCGCGGCGTGCCGGGGCTGCATGCAGGCGACCACGCCCAGTTCGGCGAAGCGCGGGGTGTCCGCCGGGTCCAGGCATTCGACGTGTACGACCTGGTGGCGGGCGTGGGGGGGGGGGGGGGGGGGGGGCGGGCCCCGCCCCCCCCCCCCCCCCCCCCCCCCCCCCCCCCCCCCCCCCCCCCCCGCCCCCCCCCGT